>JBBPXZ010000059.1:0-3970 GCA_038200355.1 Pyrinomonadales bacterium
CGCGGTCAATCTACTTTTTGTATGCGAGCCTTTTCGGTTCTCTTTCATCTTTCGCTAGCCTCGAATAGATTTTAGCGGAAATTACTGAAAGTCTTGCACTAAAAGTGCAAGGTTTTGACCTGCGTGTTTCAAAGAATAAAATCAGCCACGAATTACACAAATAACACGAATAAAAGTCAAATCAAATTATTTATTCATCAAAAACGACAAATTGTGATTGAGTTTTAATAATTACAGTTTTTAAATTGTGTCTTTATTTTATTGATAGTTGTTTTCTTATTCGTGTTATTCGTGTTATTCGTGGCAAAAAATCTTCTCACCCGCCGAGCCACTCGGTTTGCAGTTTAGCGATGGCGATTTCCTTGTGTTTGGCTTCGATTTCAATCCACGGCGCGTGTCGGAAAACTTCCGGCATATCGAAAATCAAATCGTGATGCGCGCGGTCTTGAAATTTCTCGCGCCCGTTCGAGATGTGAACCAATTGATAATCGGGATTTTTCCACGTTTCACGCGCCGCCCAGAAAGTTTCCGTAACGCTCGCGTCGTTGTAACTGTCGAGCTTTTCGCGGCAAATATGATGATGCGCGTCGAAGACGAACGGCACGGAAGCGCGGCGGCAGACTTCTAAGATTTGCGCCGAACTATAGGAAAATTCGTCGTTCTCGAAACAAACGCGCGAGCGGATTTCGTCGGGCAGTTTTCCAATCGAATCAACCAATTTATCGATTCTGTCGCCTTTGCCGCCGTGAATATTCATCACCGCCCATTCGGAACGCGGCTGCTCCAGCAAATCCATCGTCCGCGCGTGCATTTTCAAGATTTTCACGCTGTTTTCAATCACGCTTTCCGAATCGGAACTCAAAACGACGAACTGGTCTGGATGCAGAACGAGACGAATATTTTCGGCAATCGCGGATTTTCCGGTTTCAGATAACTGCGCGGCAAAGTCGTCTAAAATATCAGCGCCGAACGGCTCGTCCGAAAACGGAAAAAGTCCCGAACTCATCCGGTAAAGATTGATGTTATTTGACTTGCAGAATTCAATTGCCAGATTCAAACGATTTATATTTTCCTGATAAATCGCGCGCAGCATTTCCGTCTGCGTCGCTTCGTCAAACGACAAAAGCCGCTTGCGCGTAACGGTTTTAAAGCGCACGGCGTCGGAAGTCGTGATGCAGACCAAGCCGAGATTGTTTTTAACCGTTTGTGTTTCTGCTTTCATAAGATTATTTTGCCACGAACAGACACGAAAATTCACGAAAAATACAGAAAAAAACAAATTACAGAAACGACTTTTGATTTTTTATTTTCGTGTCCTTTCGTGTCTGTTCGCGGCTAATTTCTTTCATTTTTCGAGCGCGTTAAAAATAAATGGAAAAGTGCCGAAACTCTGTCCGCGATGTTGCGGGCGAAAGCCGAAAAGAACGATTCTGCCTTTGCCGAAGCTGGCTTCGGCGAGCGCGGTTTTGCCGTTCATATATTTTTCGCCCAAAGTCCAGCCCGACAAAAGCGAATCTTTTGGAGCGTATTCGGCAACCGATTTAACCTTCGACGCGTCCGTAATTTCATACGCCGCGCTGTTGGTAAAATACGCCGCCGTTTCCGGTTTCAAATTTCGCGCCAGCGGATTTTTCGTATCGACGGCGAGCTTTACAACCGAGCCGGGATTGTAAAATTCGCTGCGCTTTAAATTGTTCAAAACGTTTTTCAGCGGCAGATTAAATCGCTTTATCAGCATTTCGCAAGCGTCGTCGAAGCAGATTAAATTTCCGCCGCTTTCGACAAATTTCCGCAGATTCTCGACGCCTTTTTCCGTGATTCCGCCGGTAAATTCTTCGGGATAATTTTCTTTTCGCAAGCCTTCGACGATTTCCTTTTCGCCCTGCGACGGCAGAACAATCGTATCGAAATTTAATTTGTTATTACGGAAATCGGCGTCTGAAATCGAAGTGTAGGGAATTTGGAAATTATCGAAAACCAGCCGCGTCCAGCCTTCGTCCATCGAGCCGGTAAAGCCTTTGTATAAACCGATTCGCGGATTGGTTTTGAGCGGATTCGGCATTTTGGCGAACGCTTCGGTGTTTGGGTTTAAGTTCAGAATTTGGCGCGCTTCGTTGACGTTCGTTAATTTTTTCAGCGTATTTCGATATTGATTTAAATCTTTAATCTGCCGCGCCGCAATCGTTTCGACGCCCATTTGCAGCGGCAAAGTCCAGCCGGCGACATCGTATGGAACTTCGGCTTCGCCGTTGGCATTTAACCGTTTCGGATAAACCTGTCTTTCAAAAAGACTTAAAACATTATTTCGCTGCGGCTGATTTGTAAAAACGACGAAACCGTCTGAAGCAATTTTCGCAAAATCGTTCGGCTTTCGCGCGTCCGAGGCGATTTCCATTTCGCTCGTCGCCTGATGAATTTCCATTCCCTGCGCCAACAGAATTTCCAGAAAACGCGAAACCGTTTCCGGGTTCGATTGTTTCGCCGGAACGATAAACGCCTGCGGCTCGTCGGCTCTCGCGTCTAAATTGGCTTTGCCGAGTGCGTAAAAATTACGCAGGTAGCGCGGGCGAAATTTCGCCGCCATTTCAAGCAAACCGCGTGAAGCAATCATTTCGATTCGTGCAATATCGCGCGGATGCCACGCGCCGCCGCGCCACGCGTCCGGGTAATTCGTCGCTGTTTCAAGAACCGAATTCAGCCCGCGAACGCTCCGGTTTTTGCGCAAATCTTCTTCCGTAATCGTTACCGGCGACATCAGTTTCGCGCTCGCCGCTTCGCTCAAGATGCCGATTGAATTATGAAAATACGGCGCGGAACGAAAACCGCCGTGCCACCAAGTATCGTATGTCGAATTAGTCGCCACGCCCGCGATGTTTTCCGCCTGCAAATCCGCCGCCATTTTGTAACCGATTAAACCGACTTCGCGTAAGATTGATGGCGCGACGCGCGGATTCGGCGGGTCGAAAAACGGCGGAATGATAAAGCGCGACGAATTTTGCCCTTGCTGATGCACGTCATAAACGATTTCGGGAAACCAGCGCTGCCAGAAAAAACGCGTTATCGCCTGTGTTTCCCGCAGGTTAAGCATAAACCAATCGCGATTGTCGTCGTGTCCGGCGTAATGATGATAAAGTTCGGGCGGCGACGAGCCTTCAAATTTCGTTCCGAGAGTTTTGCGATACCAATCGGCGACAATATCGATGCCGTCGGGATTCGGCGAAGGAATCAGCAGCAGAATCGTGTTCTGCAAAATTTCTTTCGTGTCCGCGTCGTTCGCCGTCGCCAGTTCGTAAGCCAGATTCAAAGACATTTGAGACGCGACGATTTCGGTCGAATGAATCGAGCAGGAAATCGAGACAATCGTTTTGCCGTTATTGATTAAATTCTCTAATTCGGCAGGACTTTTGATTGTGCGCGGGTCGGCGAGCTTCTGATTGATTTGCCGATACTTTTCGAGGTTCTTTATGTTGTCCGGCGCGCTGATAAACGCGACAATCAAAGGCTTTCCGAGCGTCGTTCTGCCGATTTCTTCCACTTTGACACGATTGCTCGCCCTGTCCAGTTTCTGAAAATAATCGGTAATCTGCTGCCAGTCGGCGATTGTTTTATCGTCCGTCGGCTGAAAACCGAGAACCGATTTCGGACTCGGAACGCTTTGCGCCCGCGCCTGAAAAATAAAACAAGCTGAACAAAACAGGAAAAGAAAAACAAACTTGCCTGTAAAACGAAAATTGAGCATTTAGATAAACCTCTGGTTGGAAACGGGGCGAAAAATCTTTTTTCAAAAAAATTCTATCATACGCAATTGTTAAAAAGTTATCGCCGCGAGTTTTGAAAATTACGCCGCGAAAAATAAAAAATGGAAAATCAAGAATCGCTTCTTAAACTTTCCATTTTCCATTTTCCATTTTTCGTTGTTTTAAGGTTTTTTCGGCGTCGGCGTTGGTTTCGGCTTCGGAGTTTCCTCGAC
>JBBPXZ010000060.1:0-60842 GCA_038200355.1 Pyrinomonadales bacterium
AAAAACTTACACGGATTAGTTTTTTGATGGCAAAGATAAAATAAAACTGTTGAAAAACCAAATTTTTATTGACATCAATAACTAGAGTAACGTATAAAAAGTTCAGTATAAGAAAACTGCCAGTCGGTAGAATACAAAGTTAGGCGTTTCTTGAAAAGAAACCGAACGGCAAGATTGCTCTTTTGAAAACCGAAGACGCTCCGCGTTTTCCGTGAAGTTGCGCGAAGAGAAACGGCGTGCTAAAGATGGAGACACGCCTAACAAATCATTGGACGTGAGGGCGAAACAGCTTCTCTTTAAAATCTATCTTCGTTAAATCTTGAGTTGCGCGAATTCGGTTTCGCCCCACGTCAACTCAATCGTTCGACGGCTACTTTGCGATACCGCGCAAACTTTCCAATGTCGGCAGTTGGTCGTGCCATTTTTGGCAGTCTTGGTTTTCCGAAAAATGCTTGTCAAGCAAATCATCGGCTTTATTTATGTCGTGGTTGTCGTAAAGAATTATAAGTTCTCCACAGTTTCGGCACTCTGTAACAATGTGCTTTTGTGTAAAATGAAATTCCATATATTAACGCGCCGTCGAACCAATCGTTGCAGTTGAGGGCGAAACAGCGACTTCTTTTTCAAGGTTTTTCTTTTTCATAATGTTGCGTGTGGGCAGTTTCGCCCCAACTGAACTCAACCGTTCGCTGTCTCGTGGTAATAAACGGTTCTGGGTAACGAATGTTTGAAAACAAATTTAATTCTCTTCGTTTTGCTAGTTACGGTTTTCTTGCTTTGTGGCTCGTCGCTGTCGTTTCCGTTTTGTTGCTTGAAACAACGCCGCTTGAGTTGAACGAGGCTGAACCAAAAACCATCGTTTATTTGACTGCAATTTTTGGCTTGCCCGTTGTTTTAGCCTGCTTGCTGCGGCGAGCGTTTCGCTTATCAAACGCGGCGACTGTTACTTTCAGCATTTGTCTTTTGGCGGGCATCTTGGTTACTGGCGTAAGTTCTTTGGGCGTTTGGTTCGCTTTTGCAAAGTTGAGCGTGTGGAAAACCGTGTCCGTCGAATACCGGCTCAAAAACAGTCCGCAAGTTGCGCTTGCCCGACAAATAAAAGATGTTGGCGCGTTAGGCTACCGAAGGAGATTCGTTAGAATCGTAGAATTAACAAGCTTTTTGAGTTACACAATTCCCGTTGACGAACAAAGCGCAACCAAAACGGGCGAAGATTGGATGCATGTTGATGAATCAAGAAACCCGTTTGGCTGGAAGGGCGTGTAGAAATGAACGGCGACAGCGAACGAATCATTGGATGTAAGGGCGAAACAACAACTTTCTTTTCACGTTGTCCGTTAAACTTTAGCGGGCTTGGTGGCGGTTTCGCCCCACGTCAATTTAATCGTTGTGCCGCTTCGCGTTTAATTTCATCAAAATTGTTCCTTGACAAAAGAATATCGTTGTAGTTACATTGTGGCTATGAGAACTAGAATAGTAAAAATCGGTAATTCGCTGGGCATTCGCATTCCGAAACCGTTACTTGAACAAAGTCAGCTAGCTGAAGAAGTCGAAATTCAGGCAAGCATCGGTGAGATTATTATTCGTTCCGCTCACAAGACGAGAGACGGTTGGGCGGATTCTTTCAAAGCTATGGCGGAAAACAAAGACGATGCGTTGATTGACGGCGAAGAAATCGTTTCAAATGAGTGGGACGAAACGGAGTGGCAATGGTAATCAAACGCTTTGAAGTCTATCTGGTTACTTTGACTCCGACGGTTGGAAGCGAGATTCGGAAAACACGACCTTGTGTGGTTGTTTCGCCGAACGAAATGAACGACAACATCCGAACAATTGTTATTGCGCCGATGACGACGAAAGGAACAAAATACAAAACACGGGTCAAATGTGAGTTTGAAGGAAAGTCGGGTCAAGTGGTTTTAGACCAAATCAGAACGATTGATAAATCGCGCTTAGCAAAAAGACTTGGAGAATTAGAACCGAAAACAGGCGCGGAAGTATTGAGAATTTTGCGGGAAATGTTCGAGGATTGAAAACAAAGGCGCAGCACAACAAGTCATTGGACGTGAGGGCGAAACAGCGACTTTGTTACCGCGTTGTCTTTTTAATTAACGTCGTTTTTCGCGCTCCGCTCAAGCGGGCGAGGACGAGCCGTCGCCCCTGCATTAAAATTTTCCCTTCAGCTTATCATAAGTGGTTTGCAAATCTTCGGGAATCGTGCGCGTTTCGCCGACGGCGGTGATGAAATTTACGTCGCCAATCCAGCGCGGCAGAAAGTGCAGGTGAAAATGTTCCGCCACGCCCGCGCCGCCCGCTTTGCCGAAATTCATTCCCATATTAAAACCGTTCGGATTATAAACTTCGCGCAGAGCGGTTTGCGAGCGTTTGGCTAAATCCATCAATTCGTCGGTCGTTTGTTTGTCGGCGCGGTCTAAATCGGCGAGATGCTTAAAGGGAACAACCATTAAATGACCGCTGATGTATGGAAAAGCGTTGAGAATAACGAAATTAAATCGGGCGCGGTGAAGAATGAACTTTTCTTCGTCCGACGCCCGATTGTCGAGAATATCGCAGAAAATGCAGCCGGTAAAGTCTTTTGAAACCGGCTCGGCGCTGTTTTTAATGTAATCGTGCCGCCACGGACTCCAGAGAATGTCCATAAAAAAAGTGAATATCTAAAAGTGAAAAGTGAATAGTAAAGAATTAATTTCTCATAACTATTCACTATTCACTATTCACTATTCACTGCCCGAGCTATTTATTGATTACCTCTTTAAGTTCCTTGCCCGGTTTGAAATACGCCACGCGTTTGGCTGGAATATCGACCGCCGCGCCGGTTTTCGGATTGCGCCCTTTGCGCGCTTCTCGCTCGCGCACTCGAAAACTTCCGAAACCGCGCAGCTCGATTTTTTCGCCTTTGTTAAGAGTGCTGACGATGCTGTCGAAAATGATTTCGACGAGTTGTTCAGCGTCTTTTTTGGTCATATCGGCTTCACGCGCTACCTTTTCAACTAAATCCGCTTTTGTCATTTATATTTTGTCCTCGCTGGAAATTGAACACTCTTTAGCTGTTAGCCGATTTTTCTTCCGTATGTTCACCGTCCGTTTCAGCGCCCGGAGCATCGTCGCCGGCAGAACTTTCCGCCGTCTGCCGCTGCTGTTCCGTCTGCGCGGCTTCAACCGCGACGGCTTCGTCGGCACGTTCGGTTGATTCGGGCGCGGAAGTCTCCACGCCGGTTTCAATCGCCGTTTCCGATTCGGACGATGAACTTTCGACATCGCTCGCCGCGTCCGAATCTTCGATTGACGCGGTTTCCGAAGAATCATCCGCGGTCGATTCGCTCGGCTCGGGTTGCGCCGAACGCTCTAAGGCGCGCTGGGCTTTTCTTTCCTTTTTATTGAGTTTCGGCTCGTCTTTCGTTTCTTCTTCGACCGCTCCGCCGCGTCTCAGATTCATCAATTCGCCGAGCGAAGACATTCCGCCTTTTACTTCGGTCGAATACAGTTTCGAGTCAACGCCTTTTTCATCTTCTTTACCGACGGCGCGCGCCGATAAAGCGATTTTCTGGTCTTCGTGTTCGATACGCAGAATCTTAAAATCCATTTCCTGACCGATTGCTGCAACGTCTTCGGGACGTTCGACGCGCTCGTCGGAAAGCTCCGAGATGTGGCACAAGCCTTCGAGTTCTTCGCCGAGCTGGACAAAAACGCCGAAGCCCGCAAAGCGCGAAATTTTACCTTTGACCGTATCGCCCGGTTTGTGCGAAGTAACGAAATTTTCCCATTCGCTCGGCGCGGTGTCTTTGATTGAAAGCGACATACGGCGACCGCGCGGGTCGATGCTCGTTACGACGGCTTCGATTTCCTGGTCGCGTCTCAAAACGTCTTTCGGATGCTTGATTTTTCTCGAATGCGAAATATCCGAGACGTGAACAAGCCCGTCGACGCCTTCTTCGATTTCGACAAACGCGCCGAAATCGGTCAGGTTGCGGACGCGACCTTTGACGGTCGAGCCGACGTGATAACGATTGAGAATCGTATCCCAGGGATTTTCCTGAAGCTGTTTCATTCCGAGACTGATGCGCCGGTCGTTCGTGTCGATTCCCAACACCTGAACTTCGACTTCTTCGCCGGAATTGAGCAGTTTGCGCGGACTTTTCGAGCGTTTCGACCAGGACATTTCCGAAACGTGAACCAAGCCTTCGACGCCCGGTTCAAGCTCGATAAACGCGCCGTAATCGGTTACGGAAGAAACCGTGCCTTTGAGCTTCGAGCCGACCGGATAAATTTCTATCACGGTTGACCAGGGGTCTGGAACGAGCTGTTTAAAGCCGAGCGCGACTTTTTCTTTCTCGCGATCGAGCTTGAGAACTTTGACCTGAACGTTGTCGTTGACCTTAAATAATTCGTTCGGGTTCAGAAGTCTTCCCCACGACATATCGGTTACGTGCAGCAAGCCGTCGATTCCGCCGATGTCGACAAACGCGCCGTATTCGGTCAGGTTTTTAACCGTTCCTTCGATAACGTAGCCTTCTTCGATGTTTCCGAGTGTTTCGCTCTTTTGTTTATTGACTACTTCATCGGTCAAAATTTTGCGCGAGAGAACGATGTTATTGCGCTTGCGGCTGAATTTGATAATTTTCGCTTCGATGTCTTTTCCGACAAACGGGTCGAGGCTTCTGTTCGGACGCGAATCGACCTGCGAGCCGGGAAGAAACGCTTCGACGCCGTTGAGGTCAACGCGCAAGCCGCCTTTCGTTTTGTCAATCACGCGACCGATAACCGGCGTTTCATCATTAAACGCTTTTTCAATTTCGCCCCACGATTTACGGCTCAGCGCGTCCTGCCGTGAAAGAATCGGGAAAGAATCGCCCGAATGCATACTGCGGATTACGACTTCGACTTCATCGCCCTGTTTGACATCGACTTCGCCTTCAAAAGAGGTGAATTCCTCAATCGGCACGACGCCTTCGGATTTATAACCGAAATCTATTAAGACTCCGCGGTCGGAAATGCCGACGACTTTACCGTTGACCAGCTCGCCCGTATGATAAATCGTCTGTTCCTGCTCAAATTGTTTGAGAATCGCGCCGAAATCCATTTCGCCTGATTTCTGCCCTTCATCCGTCGCGTGTATGTCTTCGGTCGAAACGGGCGCAGCCGCCGCTTCGGTCGATTCCGCCGTGTTCGTTTCTTCCACAACCGGAACGTCATTTTGCAATGATTGTTCCGTTTCGTTAGTAACCTCGTTTGTCATTTAAGTTTATGTTAATGTCCTTATTAAAAGTAGCTTATTCAAATAATGAAGCCTTTATCGTTCTTTATACGGCGCAAGCGTGCAAAATAAATCGACTTTGCGGAAAATCATTCGCAGCCGCAGCAGCAGTAGCGGAAGTCGGAAAGAAGTTAAATCTGCCGAAAATTATTAAAGGGTTTTGACCTGAAAAGAGAGATAAGGCATACATTTTGGCTTCACTTCTGCGCATTTTTCACTTTGACCGGATAAACTTAGAATTTACACGTCAAAGCGCGGTGCTGTCAAGACAATAAAGTATGGAAACGAAAATAAAACGGTAACTTACGAGTTATTTTAAGAATGATTATTTCGCGCTCCGGCGAAAACAAATTAAGGCTGACCGAAACAGAAATCAAAAAATTGATGAATTTTAATTTAAGATGAAGGTAAATTAAAATTGAATTCACGCCGCCGCTGAACCGGCAATTTAGAAAATACTGATTTATAAAAATTCGATGCGAAAATGTAACTTCTGCCGGCTCGACGTTTTTACCGAAAAACCGTTTTGCGGAAATCCTTTAGCCGTTTTTACCGAAGCGAGCGATTTGAACGGCGAAGAGATGCAGGCAATCGCCCGCGAAATGAATTTGTCGGAGACGGTTTTTGTTTTGCCGTCGGAGAAGGCTTTGCGGAAACTTCGGATATTTACGCCGAAACAGGAATTGCCGCTTGCCGGTCATCCGGTTGTCGGAACGTGGAATCTGCTGGCTCAACTCGGTATTACGCCGCAAAGGGAAAACGGATTTGTCGAAATCGAGCAGGAATTAAATTTAGGCATTCTGCCGGTCGAGATTGAATTTCGTAATGGAAAACCGTTTCAGGTAATTATGACGCAGGGAAAGTTTTCAGCCGGAGAAATCGTATCGAACGAAAACGAGATATATAAACTGGCGGGCGCGCTCGGACTGGAAATATCGGACTTCGATTTCAGCCGCGATTTGCCGATACAAACGGTTTCGACCGGAATAAAATCGCTCGGCGTCCCGCTCTCTTCTCTCGACGCCGTAAAGCGCTGCAATATAAATTCCCAGCTTCTAACGGAAGTTTATCTCAAACACGGCGCAATCGGCTGTTACGTTTTCTCGTTTGAAACAATCGAGGCAAATTCAAAAATACACGCCCGGTTTTTCGCGCCCGACGACGGTATCGCCGAAGATGCCGCAACCGGAAGCGCCGCCGGCGCGCTCGCCGGTTATCTGACTTATCACGGCGCGGTTGATACGGATAAATTTACTATCGAACAAGGCGATTTTATGAATCGACCGAGCCGGATTTTCGCCGAAATCGAAGGAGGAAAGGGAAACGTCGAGAAGGTGAAAATCGGCGGCACCTCGATTGTCGTGGCAAAAGGTGAACTATTCTTTTAGTTTAATAGGCGAGAAATAGGTAATGGGTTTTAAGTGTCAGGTTCTGGAATGATTTCTCAGCTTAAAACCTGACACCTGAAACTCATTACCTGACCGCAGGTTAATTTCTCGAAATCATATCGGAAATCTGCCCGACGCCGCTCATTTTTTCCATTTCTTCTTTGGCGCTGCTCGTCGTGTTTTGGATACCGGCGAGGCGCAAGCGGAATTCGTCCGGGTTGGTCGAACCGCGCAGAGCTTCTTCCAGATTTACGAGTCCCGATTGGTATAGATAAAACAGCGATTGGTCGAAAGTCTGCATTCCGTATTGCGAAGTTCCGGCGGCGATGGCGTCGCGCACCTGCGCGGTTTTTTCTTCGTGCAGAATGTAATCGCGGATGAGCGGCGTGGAAATTAAAACTTCGACGGCGGGAACGCGGCTGTTTCCTTTCGCCGATTTCATAAGACGCTGCGAGACGACGGCTTTTAATAATCCGGCGAGCTGTATGCGGATGGACTTTTGCTGATACGGCGGAAATGCAGTGATTATGCGTTTTAAGGTTTCCGAAGCGTCCAGTGTGTGAAGCGTCGAGAGAACCAGATGCCCGGTTTCCGCCGCCAGCAGCGCCGTTTCGATTGTCTCCAAATCGCGCATTTCTCCGACTAAAATCACGTCCGGGTCCTGACGAAGCGAACCGCGCAGCGCTTCGGCGAACGAACGCGTGTCAACGTCGATTTCCCGCTGTGTGATAAAGGATTTTTTGTCTTTGTGAAGAAATTCGATTGGGTCTTCGATGGTTACGATGTGAGCGTTTCGCGTTTGATTTATATGATTGACAATTGAGGAAAGCGTCGTTGATTTTCCCGAACCCGTCGTGCCTGTAACGAGAATCAGCCCGCGCTGCTCGCCGGCAATATTCGATAAAATCGGCGGCAGACCGAGGTCGCTGAAACTTCGTATCTGGTCGGAGATAACGCGCGCGACCATACCGATGGAATTTCTCTGCTGAAAAATATTGACGCGAAATCGACCTAAGCCGGATACGCCGTAGCCGATGTCCACTTCGTATGCGTCTTTGAAATGAACTTTCTGTCGGTTCGACATCATCGAAAACGCCATTTCAAGCGTTTCGTCCTGTGTCAGCCGATTAACGCCCGAAACGGGTCGCAGCTCGCCGTTGACGCGAATGACGGGAAAAGAGCCAGCCCGCAAATGCAAATCCGACGCGCCGAAGCTCATCGCCATCCGCAGTAAATCATCAATTCTGTTTGCCATAAGAAGACTAAAAAAAGGGTAAAAGGAGAATCCGCTTCGGTGGAATGATTATGCTTGAAAACGCAAAAATGTCGAACCGTCGCTTTTGATTTTAGCTTTTAACGACGGAGCGCGTCAACAGTTTTTTTAAATGGTATTAGACAGTTTTCGTTTAGCGTCGTAAAATCAAAGTTTCTTTCGTCTATGGGAGCAGAAATAATGAGCAAAGCAGGCAGAATCGTCCGCATCAATCCGCCTTACGCGATTCCGGGCGGCGAAGTTTTAATCGAGTGCGAAGCGTTTCAAATAAACAATCTCGAACAATACGGCTGTTTTTTCGACGGTCAGGCGGCGCGTATCGTCAGCGCGTCCGAGAGCCGGATCATAGCCGTCGTGCCGGATAATTTCGATACGAGCGAAGTTGAAGTTCATCTGGAGAGCGGCGGCGAGCGCAGTAATTCTTTTAATATTACGGTCGGCAGAAAGATTGCCGACGATTTGCATCTGGTCGCAAATCCGGCGATTGACCCGAAGGACGATTCGATAATTTTAACCCGTTCCGGCGCGCGCGGTCAGCAGCTTCCCGCAACTCTTTTTCGATTGGAAGAAAACGAATCTTTAAAGGAGATGTCCGCCGAGATTCTCAATCCGACCGGCATCGCATTTGATTCGGACGGGCAGCTTTTTGTAACGGCGCGCGCTGACGGCGAAGTTCATCGGATTAACTACGATGCCGAAGCCGCGCCTTTCGCGTCGGAGATGGGAATCGCGACCGGAATAGCTTTTAACAAAGACGGCGAAATGTTTGTCGGCGACCGCAGCGGAACTATTTATCACGTAACGGACGCGGGAGTTCCCGAATCCTTTGCCCTGCTCGAACCGTCCGTGTCGGCATATCATCTGGCTTTCGGGACGGACGACAAATTATATGTAACCGCGCCGGGTCTTTCCAGCTTCGACGCCGTATATCGTATCGACAAAGACGGCTTCGACGAAGTTTTTTATCGCGGCTTGGGCAGACCGCAGGGAATCGCCTTCGACAGAGACGGAAATCTCTACGCCGCTGCCTGTGTTCGGGGCAGTCACGGGATTGTAAAAATTCTGCCCGACGGCTACACTTCCGAGATTTTCGTCTCCGGTATAAACATTGTCGGACTTTGCTTTTCGCGCAATGGCGAGATGATTATCGCGACCGGCGAAGCGGTTTATAATTTACCGGTCGGCATTTACGGAACTTTACTCGATTAAAATAAAACGAGAATTTTCTCGAAAAATATCTTTTAATTAAACTTTGCGCCGTCGGACGTTGAAGAAAAGGGAAAGCGATTTCAAACAAAAAAGAGTAAGGCTCTTAGCCTTACTCTTTTTTGTTTCGATGCGAGATTATAACTTTACTGTTCCGGGCTTGGCGTCGGTGTCGCGTCGGGTTCGCCGCCGCGTCTTTTTAATTTCGGCGGCGCTTCCTTGCTGTCCGAACTCGATTCACCGCTTTTGCCGTCCGGCAAAGGCGTGTCGGCGTCGGGCTGGCGGCGTTTTAATGTCGGTCTGCCGCCGTCGCTGTCGTCAATATCGCTTGTAACACCGGCTTTGGCATTTGATAATTTCAAAAGATGCGCACGGACGCGCTGAAACTCCGACGTGCTAAGCACGTATTCTTCCTTTTCGGGAAACCGCGAAACGAGCGCCAGACTCGCGTCGCGTCTTTCAATTGACTGCGGATGCGTCGAGAAAAGTTTTGCGAAACTGCCGGGCTTTTTCTTGCTCTTGGAGGCGAGCTTTTCAAACATCGTGGACATTCCGGTCGGGTCGTAGCCGGAGGCGTAAAGATACTGCACACCGAGCTTATCGGCTTCTTCTTCAGCGCCGCGCGTGAATTTAAGCATCGCGAGTCCGCCGAAAATTCCGCCGCCGTTCTGAAGAACCGCGCCGACAATCGGACCGCCGAAGATGATTCCGGCAAGCATTCCGTAATTCATCAAAGTTCCTTTGCCCTGATTTTCCATCGCGTGGCGCGCCGTTACGTGCGCGATTTCGTGCGCCATCACGCCAGCCAGTTCGGATTCGTTGTCGGCGGCTAAAATCAAGCCTTTATTAACGAAAAAATATCCGCCGGGCAGAGCGAAGGCGTTCACTTCGTCGCTGTCGATAACCTTAATCGTAAAAGGGACTTTCGCGTCCGAATGAAGCACGACGTTTTGACCGACGCGGTTGACGTATTCGGTAATTACCGGGTCTTCGACCAATTTCGCCTGCTGTTCGACTTCCATCGCGAGCCGTCTGCCGATGGCGATTTCCTTGTCCTGCGAGCCGCCGAGCCAGCCGGTAAATTTATCCATTCCGCCGTTGATTTTGCGTTTTCCAATCAGCGCCGGATTTTCCTTTTCCGACAAAGGCTGCGCGCCGCCCGTCTGAACCTGAGCCGTGGTTTCCGTTTTGTCTTTCTTCTTATCTTTACCGCGCTTCCGGTCAGTTTGTTTAGCGGGCGTTTCGGTCGTTTGCGCGGCGGCATCGAGAGGGAAAACCGCGATTGTTCCGAAGGAAAACGCCGACATCAGCAAAAACGCGTTGAGTCTTTGAGTTAAACCTTTGCCCATATTTGTCTCCTGAAAATTTTCTGCTTTGAAAATAAAGTTCGTCTTACGTCTGTCTTCTTAATTTGTAAAAGTTTCGCCCGGTTTGATGCGCGGAATTTAAATAAAGTTGCGAAAGTATAATCGAAAATTTAAGATAAATGGGCGAAACTTTTCGCCTGTCGATTAAAACTGTTTTTTTTCCCGCCGAAAATTGATAAAGTATTACTGACCGGCATTTTTTATTTCAATAAATTAAAAAATCCTTCCTTATAAGTGTCCGCATAGAATTAAAATTTCCAACCAATGAAACGCATCCAGGAAAAAGTAAAAGATTTAGTCGAAGTCCGCTCCTACAAAAGCCTCCAGGATTTCATATCTGAACCGGCGCAAACGCTGGCGATTTATCATTTTACGGATTTTACGTCCGCTTTGATGGCGAAATATCTCGATAATGTCCGGGCAATCGATTCGCGGCGCGGCGCGGCGACCGCTCTGGCTGGTTATCGCGGCGTCGGCAAAAGCCATCTTCTGGCGGCTTTCGGCGCGGTACTTTCACGTCCCGAACTTCGTTCAAAAGTTACGGACGCGCACGTCGCGGCAAGCGTTCAGCCGCTCAAGCGCAGCCGTTATCCGGTGGCTTACGTGCGGCGCGGAAGCCGCGAAACTTTGCTTGCCGAACTCAAAGACGCGGTTGCCGAAACTTTTGAAACCGGCGCGGCGAGCCTGACCGATTCGCTGCCGGAGCTTTTGAATTTCGCGGCGGAAAAAGCGGGCGAACTGCCGTTCGTTTTAATCGTCGATACGGCTTTCGAGCGCGTCTCACGCGTGGCGCGGGACGACGGATTTCTGCTCGGCGAAATCGCGGAGCGGGCGAAACAGCTCAATATGTTCGTCGTCGTCGCGCTCGACGACGACATCGCCGACGCCGACGGCATAAACGCGGCGATTGCCAAAAATTTTACGATTGATTATCTCGACCAGGAACATCTCTACAGCATCGTAGACGCGCATATTTTCCCGAAAAACCGGCAGACACAGCCGATACTTCACGAAATCTACACGAATTTCCGCGAGTTTCTGCCGTCGTTTCGCTGGAGCGAGCAGAGATTTTCCGCGCTCTATCCGCTGCACCCGATTATTCTCGAAATAGCGCCGTTCGTGCGCCTTTACGCGCCGGAATTCGCGCTGCTCGGTTTTGCTGCCGACGCCGGAAGCAGAATTCTCGCCCGCCCGGCAAATTCGCTGATTGCTCTGGACGAAGTTTTCGACGCGGTTGAAAATTCGCTTCGCAAAGCCGAAGACTTAAAGGAAGCCTTTGCCGCCTACGATTTTATAAATAAAAATTACATCGCCCAAATCTCCATAATGCAGCGTCTTCAGGCAAAACTCGTCTTAAAGGCGCTGTTTCTGCTCTCGCTCGACGGCGACGGAACGACGGCGGGCGAAATCGCGGCGGCGATGCTGATTTACGACGAAAACGAGCCGGGCAAATCGATTCGGACGGTTGAAAATTTGCTGGAAAATCTTACGTCCGCGCGTCCGGCGGAAATCGAACGAAGAAGCGAGCCGGACAGAGATACGCGTTATAATTTAATCGTCGGAAAAAGAAACAATCTCGGCGACGCGCTTAATGAAGCGGTTAAGACGGTTTCGCGCTCGGTAATTCCGAAAATTCTGCGCCGCGTCGCCCGCGAGCGGTTTGCCGACTGGACTTTGGCGGAAACCGGCACGCCGCCGAACGCCGATTCAATCGACTGCGAAATCGTCTGGCGCGGAAGCCTGCGGCGCGGGCGCGTCGTCTGGGATTTAAACAATAAACGCGAAGCTTCCGAAAAATCCTTATCCGCCGGCGCGCTCGACTGGGAATTGATAATCAGCCAGAATCCCGACAAATCTACATCTGATGACAGCCGCGACGAACCTTCAAAAGTTTTCTGGCAGCCCGCGCCGCTCAGAAAAGATGAAGGCGAAACGATTATGCGTTATTACGTTTTGCTTTCGGATAAAAATCTGCGCGAGGAATACGGCGAGCAGCGGCGGGCGGCGGCGCATTCGCATATTCTTCTGGTCGAAAAAATTTGGAACAGGATTTTTCTCGAAGACGCGAAAATCAGTGCCGGAGACTTTGATTATCAAACGCCGCCGAACGCCCGAAATTCGGCGTCTTTAACCGACGCGGTGTCCGGTCTGCTCGAACCGTTTTTTGAAAAACGCTATCCAGACCATCCGTATTTTACCCAAACGCTCGGAATGGGCGAAGTTTCGGCTCTGGTCGGCGATTTTTTCGGCGCCGCGCAGCAGAATTCCGCCGAAACGCAGCATCTGGCGGAAACTTTCGCGCTGCCGCTCGGCTTGGTCGCGCTCGACGGAAATTCGTATGTCGCCGAAACCGAAGAACATCTCGCCAATCTGAGACTGACGGCACGGGTTCTGGCGCTCGTCAAAGAAAATCCAGACCGGACGATTTCATTAAAAGAAATTTACCAAACGCTGAAAAAACAGCCGTATGGTTTGGCGGACGAAGCGCAGCATTTGATTTTAACGGCGCTCGTCGCCCGGCGGCAGATTGAATTCGTTACCGCGCACGGCGACCGAATTAATCGCCGCTCGCTCGATTTGAAGATAATCTGGGACGACATCGAAGGCGTCGCCAAACCGTCGAGCGTCGTTTATTCGGACGAGAGATTAACCGCCTGGGCGCAGATTTTAACCGGCTCTGAAAAATTCGCGGCGATTAATCAGGGCGAAGACCGCGAAATCGCTCTCGCGGCTCTGGAAAACTGGCTGGTTGATTGGAAAGCCGGCGCGGTATTACATCGATTTGCCGAAATTCGGGACGAAATTCTAAACACGAAAATCTGGCGGCTCGCCGTTCGGGTCGAAAAAACCTTCGGCGTCGTCGCCGCGACACTCGACGGAATTTTCGATAAATCGATTCCCCTCGAAGAAGCCCTGCACCGCGTTGCCGACGCTTTTAACGATTCGGAAAAAGATTTTCTCGCCGCCGCGAAAGATTTGATTGTTCTGGAAGATTTCATCAAAGGCGTCGCCGTTCGGGAAAAAATCAGAAATTATTTAATCGTCTGTGAAAGCACGGGCGATGAAAAAATCGAGTTCAGCCGCGAAAAACTTTCCGGTCTCGTCGAGCGGAGTTGTTTGAATCCGAACGAAATAATTAATCGTGAAATGGAAAGCGCGTGGGAGAATTTCCACGAAGAATTTACCGGATATTTCGCGCGCGGACACGATTCGGTGATGAAATCCCAGCATCTTAAAGAGCAGTTTGACGAGATAATAAAAAGCGATTTCTGGTGGGAGTTTGAAAATCTGTCGCGGCTCGAAATCTTTGAAAAAAACTTTTTGAACGAAGCGGAAAACATCCGACGCCGTTTCAAAGAACTCGATTGTCGTTTTGAAGTCAGGGAAATGCTGAAAATCCATCCGTTCTGCGTTTGTTCGTTTGATTTGAAGAAAGCCCGCGAATATGAAAATCTGCCTTCTGAACTCGAAGCGGCGATAAGGCGCGGACGGCGATATTATCTAAAAACTTTACGCTCGCACGGTCGGACGCTGATTGTTTTAATCAGGGAATTAACCGAAAATTATCAGGAAAACGGTTTTGCGGAAGCGGCTTCGGAACTGACGAATTTCCTGAAAAGCGAAGACGAATCAAAAGTTTTAACCAACGACGAGTTGATTATTCTGCAAAAAGTTTTAGAACCTTCGTCAATCGGTTCACCGAATGTTTTAAGCGAGACGGCAGCCTGAAATTGCCGGCGGAAAAATATTTTAATGAAGATTTCAATTATCGGCATCGGCAGAATGGGCGGCGCGCTGGCGATTGCGTTGTCGAAAAACGGTTTTGAAATCAAAAATTTATTTGTCAGAAGTCCCGAAAAGACGCGTCGAATCGCCGGATTCATCACACCCGAACCGAACATTTTGATTTTCGATGAATTATCCGCCGTCATCGATTCGGACGTAATTTTAATTGTGGTGCAGGATTCGGAAATCGAAAAGGTCGGCGAAAAATTAGCCGGAAAGTTAATCGGCAAACCGTTTGTCTTTCACACAAGCGGCTCGCTCTCGTCGGACATTTTGAATAAATTAAAGGAAATCGGCTGCAAAACCGGCTCGCTTCATCCGCTGGTTTCAATCAGCGACGCCGTTTCGGGCGCGGAAAGTTTTAAAGACGTTTTTTTCTGTGTCGAAGGCGACGCCGAAGCGGTTGCAGTGGAAAAAGAAATCGTCGAAAAGCTCGGCGGGAAATCTTTTTCGATTGAAACGAAATATAAAACGCTCTATCACGCGGCGGCGGTTACGGCTTGCGGTCATCTGGTCGCGCTGGTCGATGTCGCGCTCGAAATGCTGCAAAGATGCAGTTTAGACGAATCTTCCGCCAGGGAAATTCTGCTGCCGCTGATAAAAAGCACAATTGAAAATCTCGAACAGCAGAGAACCGCCGCCGCTTTGACCGGAACTTTCGCGCGCGCAGATGCCGAAACGCTTCGCCGGCAAATCGCCGCGCTGACCGAAAACGTTTCGCCCGAAGCGCTCGACATTTTTCTCCGGCTCGGTCAGCGCTCGCTGCATCTAGCCGAAAAGCAGGGCGCGAATCTTGAAAAACTCGGAGAAATGCAAAAAAATATTTCGTTGGCGAAAAAGAATCTCAGATGTTAAAATAATAATAATCATTTAGCTTACTGCAAAAAAGACGATTTTTATGGCTCGCGGAACAAAAGATTTTCAAAACGAAAAACAGATTTTTCTTGAACATATTCAGAGAACCGGCTTGCGAAAAACCGGACAGCGAGATTTGATTCTGGAAATTTTTCTGCGCACCGAAGAACATCTGACGAGCGAAGACCTTTACTGGCTGGTTCAGAAACAAGACCGAAACGTCGGACACACGACCGTCTATCGCACGCTGAAACTTCTGATTGAAGCCGGTTTAGCCCGCGAAGTGCGGCTCGGCGACGGGAAAACTTACTACGAGCATCATTATAATCACGAACATCACGACCATATGATTTGCACCGACTGCGGAAAGGTTATCGAATTTTTCTCGCCCGAATTAGAAGCGCTACAGGAGACGATGGCGGAGAAATTCGATTTTAAATTAACGCATCACAGCCTGAGAATTCTGGGCGTCTGCAATGATTGTCAGAAAAAGGAAAACGAATCGCAAAGATTGGCGTCGGGCGCGCAGCCGCGTGTCAGAGTAAAAAACGTTCTGGGAAATTAAAATATAAAAATGAAAGAAGCTGAATTGAAATTTGAACGGGAAGAGAGAAGCGGCGTCATTCCCGTCGGCACATATTTGTTCGACGCTGCGCGGCGTCTCGGTATCGAAGTTGATTGCGAGCGCCTGGGTGAATCGGACGCCTGCGCGATGCGCGTTACGGCGGGCGAAGAATTTTTATCACAGGTAACCGAAAAGGAAAAACAGCATCTAACTGCCAAAAGGCTCAAGAACGGCGAGCGTCTCGCCTGTCAGGTGAGAATCGAAACGCCCGGAGAAATTACCGTTATGACTCACGAGAAAAAAGAAGAAGAAAAGCCGAAAGAAGCGGTGCGCGTCGAAGAATACCGCAAGGAATTCGAGGAATTGCCGCTTGAGAAAAAGGTCGCTTCTCTGCTCGAACTCGAAGCTATTACCTTAAGCGAAACGTTTTCCTTCGTTCTCAACTCGCCATCGCACATCGTCGGAAAAGTTATGGACGTACTGGCGGAATTCGGCTTAAAGCTCGAAGAAAAGGACAAGGAAGCGAAACGTCCGAAGGAACATCAGCCGGATGATGAAACTGCCGATGAAACCGACGAAGCCGATGCAGCCGAAACCGTCGATGCGGCAGCCGGCAGCGGGAAGGGCGACAAACCGGCACGGCAAAACAAAAAGAAAAACGCCGGTGATAATTCCGACGCCGGCGTGGTATAGCTTATAAATAAATTCTCAAAATAAACGAGCAATAACCGTAAAACTGCATCAAGCGTGAGCGATAAATTACAAAAAAAACCAGCCGAATCGATAAAGGAAACTTCGCAGTATGCGCTCGCTTTCGGTTTAATATCGATGATGCTGTATGTCGCCGGTTTTCCAATATTCGTGATATTCTTTTTCGCCATATTCGCATACGTTTTATTCAAAACTTTTTCGCAGCCGTCGAGAAGCGAGACGCGCGAGATTTTTGAATTTTATCTCTCGGCAAACGAGCTTCTGCGCGACGACGAGCGCCGCTGGTATGGGTTTGAAGTGCAGGAAGTAATAGGGCGCGGCGAACGTATTCTGCAATTGATGAACGGCGCGCCGCCGCTCGTTTATTTCACGCTCGGCGCGCTCTACAACAAAATCGGCGATTATAAATCAGCCGTTAATCATCTGGCGTATGTTCTCGAAAACGAAAGCGCCGACGAAACCGCTTTCAATTACCCGTCGCCCGATTTGAGAAACTACGTCAGAATCCTGCGCAAAATCGAACGCGAACCGGCGGAAGCGCCGCAGACTTCCGCCGCCGTCCGCTCGCTCGAACGCGCCCGCCGCAATCGCGGAAAAGTTCTGCTCGAACACAGCCGCGCCGAATTCAAGCAACTGGAAGATAAGAAACAGGCAGCCGCGCTCCAGGAAAAAGCCGGAAGGGAATTAGCCGGAAAAACTTCTGAAAACTCAACTGAAAAAGTTTTTGTTTCGGTCGTTCAAAGCGAGGCAAATAATTACTCCGCCAATCATTCCGGCGAAAACCAGCGTGAAAGCACCGCAGCCCAATCGAAGCCGAACGATGCGGAAAATCAAAAAAAGAAAAAACAAAAACACGCCGAAGAGCCGTCCGCCAATCGCAAGCCGATTTCCGAACTTCTGCACGACATCTACGACAGCAAATAAAATAAATGAGCGAATTACGAAGTTACGAATTACGAATGTTTGAAGCATTCTTCCAATTCGTAATTCGTAATTCGTAATTTCGTAATTGAATCCTATGTTTTCCGCTGAAATTATCGCCATCGGCTCCGAGCTTTTAACGCCGACGAAAACCGACACGAACAGCCTTTACCTGACCGAAAAATTAAACGAAATCGGCATCGAAGTGATGCTCAAAACCATTGTCGGCGACGACGAATCACGCCTTGAAGAAACGATAAAAGACGCGCTGCGGCGCTCCGATATTGTTATCTCGACCGGCGGATTAGGTCCGACCGAAGACGACATCACGCGCAAAGTCGCGGCGCGCTCTGTCGGGCGTGAATTGATTTTCGACGACGATGTTCTGGCGGAAGTTTCGGCAAGATTCCAACAGATGAACCGCGAGATGCCGGAAATCAACCGGCGGCAGGCGTTTATAATCGACGGCGCGGAGGTTTTGCCGAACCCGAACGGCTCGGCAGTCGGTATGCTGTATGAAACGGGCGGAAAATTTCTCGTCATACTGCCCGGTCCGCCGCGCGAAAACCAGCCGATGTTCGAGAATTTTGTTTTGCCGAAACTTCGTTTGAAAGCGGGCGGGATTTCTGTTAAACGCCGAATCCTGCGCGTCGCCGGAATGGGCGAATCGGCGGTCGATGAACTTATCGCGCCGATTTACCTGAAATATAAAAACCCGCAGACGACGATTTTGTTTAACCGCACGGAAATCGAAATTCATTTAACGGCGCACGGCGAAACCGAAAGCGAAGCCGAAAATCTGCTCGATGAAGTCGCCGCGCAAATCGCCGCCGCGCTCGGTTCGCCCGTTTTTTCCGTTAATAATGAAACGATGGAAGCCATTATCGGCAGACTTCTCGCCGAAGGCAAAAAAACTTTGTCGCTCGCCGAAAGCTGCACCGGCGGCTTGATTGCCGAGCGTTTAACCGAAGTTGCCGGTTCGTCGGCGTATTTTATCGAAGGCGCGATTACTTACGCCGACGAAGCGAAAATCAGAACCTTAAATGTTCCGGCTGGATTAATCGAAAAACACGGCGCTGTTTCAAAAGAAGTCGCCGAAGCGATGGCAAGCGGAATGCGCGAGCGGGCGCAAACCGATTACGCGCTGAGTGTTACCGGAATCGCGGGACCCGGCGGCGGAAGCGATGCAAAGCCGGTCGGTCTGGTTTTTATCGGATATTCAGACGAAACGGAAACCGTTTCTATTAAAATAAATCTGCCCGGCGACCGCTCTCTGATTCGCTGGCGGGCGTCGCAGGCGGCGCTCGATTTACTACGTAGAAAAATTTTGAAAAATCGCGGTTGACTTCTTAAACCGCTAAAATCCGCTGATAGACTTCCGCATCGACATTGCCGCCGCTGGCGATAACGCAAACTTTTTTACCTTCAAAATTTTCTCTGTTTTGCAGAATCGCGCCGAGTGATAACGCGCCGGTCGGCTCGACCTTCAGATTCGCTAAGTTGAAAAGCAGTCTCACGGCTTCGATTATATTTTCTTCGGAAACTTCGACGACGCCCGCTAAACCTTTCGATAAAATTTCCCAGTTTTGTTTGCCTAAACTAATCGTGCGCGCGCCGTCGGCGATTGTCTGCGGCTCGAATTCATTGACAATAATCTTTCCTTCGGCAAAAGAACGCGCCGCGTCGTTTGCCTGTAAAGGCTCTGCGCCGAAAACCCGCGCTTCGTCTCCCGCGCCGCACAAGCCTTTCACAATTCCCGACGACAAACCGCCGCCGCCGACGGGCGAAATTACAATATCGAAATTCTTCGGCGTTAACTCCGAACCTAAACTCGCGTTGCCTTCGATAACGAATTTATCGTCGTAGGCGCTGGCAAAATAAGCGTCCGGCATTTTGGCGGCGAGCTGCGCCACGCGCTGATTGCGCCCGATTTTATTAGTATCGACCAAATCGACTGTCGCGCCGTAGCTTCTAACCGCTTCGATTTTTACACGCGCCGAAGTTTCCGGCATCACGACCGTGCATTTTTTATTTGTCAATTGACAGGCGTAAGCCAGCGCCTGCCCGAAGTTGCCGGACGAAGCGGTTAATATTTCGTCATTCGGCACGTTCAAAGCCAAGTTATAAGCGGCGCGGAACTTGAAACTTCCCGTGTGCTGGAAGGTTTCGGACGCGATTGTTATATCGAGATTCAAATGAGTTTTAAGTTTCTCCGATTCGATAAACGTCGTCGGGCGAATCGCTTCGAGTAATGTTTTCATTTGAAAATTTCACCACAAAGATTCGGAAAATACAAAAGAGAATCAGCCGCCGATGAACACTGATAAACGCCGATAAGAAAAAGATGAAACTTTGGTATTTGCCTTTTTAAATATCGGCGTTTATCTGTGATAATCTGTGGACAAATAAAATTATGGAAAAAGCACAATTCGGAATGGTCGGTTTGGGAACGATGGGCAGAAATTTTCTGCTGAACGTCGCGGAACACGGAATATCGGGCGTCGGCTACGATTTGGACGCGGGAAAACGCGCCTTGCTTCTCGAAGAAGGCAAGGATTACGAGATTCAGGCAGCGGAAACGGTCGCCGATTTCTGCTCTAAACTCGAACGCCCGCGCAAGATTATGATGCTCGTTCCGGCGGGCAAAATCGTTGATTCGGTTATCAATGATTTGCTGCCGCATCTCGAAACCGGCGACATTTTAATCGACGGCGGCAACTCGCATTTTACCGACACGGAAATCAGAGAAAAGTTTCTTGCCGAAAAGGGAATCGAGTTTATCGGCGTCGGAATTTCGGGCGGCGAAGAAGGCGCGAGACACGGCGCGAGCATTATGCCGGGCGGCAAGCGCGAAATCTACGAACACGTCGCGCCGATTCTCGAAGCCGCGAGCGCGAAAGTGAACGGCGAGCCGTGCGTCGCGTTTATGGGAAATTCGAGCGCCGGTCATTTCGTCAAAATGGTTCACAACGGCATCGAATACGGCTTGATGCAAATCTTAGCGGAAACTTACGATTTTATGTTTCGCGTTCTGAAGATGAATTATTCGCAGATGAGCGAAACTTTCGCCAAATGGAACGACAGCGAATTAAACTCGTTTCTGGTCGAAATTACTGCCGAAGTTCTGCTCAAATGCGATGACGAAACCAATAAGCCGCTGGTCGAAATGATTTTAGACAAAGCCGCGCAGAAGGGAACGGGCAAATGGACTTCGCAGGCGGCGATGGATTTGGGCGTGCCGATTCCGACAATCGACTCCGCCGTTTCGATGCGTCAAATATCGGCGCAGAAGGAAGTGCGGCTTTTGATTGCGCAGAAATACGGCAACTACACGCCGCACGTCAACGCCAGCCTGCCGCAGGACGGGCAGAGCGTTTCGAGCCGACCCGTTACGAGCGCCAAAGCCGCGCGCGCCGAGAGCGATGTTGAAACCGTCGTCAGCGAAATGCACAAACCGCTCATCGGGGAATCCGCCGAAAAACATCTTACCCAGACGGTCGCGAATGTTTCCGACGAGCGAAAAAACACCGAGCTGCGCGAAGAATTTACGGGAGATTTCGACCGCTTCGTCGAAGAATTAAAAAACGCGCTGCTCGCCTCGTTCGTCATAACCTACGCGCAGGGAATGTCGCTTTTGCAAACGGCTTCGGCGGAAAAAGACTACGATTTAAATTTATCGGAAATCGCTAAAATCTGGCGCGGCGGCTGCATTATTCGCTCGGCGCTGCTCGAAGATATGCGCCGCGCCTACGGGGAAACTCCCGATTTGCCGAACCTGATGCTCGACGACAATTTCGCCGAAATCCTCAACGAAAACCGCGAAGACTGGCGCAGCGCGGTTGAGAAATTTACCGACAGCCGCGTTCCGGTTTTGTGTCTATCGTCGGCGCTTGCCTATTTCGACGCGTTCCGCTCCGAACGTCTGCCCGCCAATTTAATACAGGCGCAGCGCGATTTTTTCGGCGCGCACACGTTTCAGCGCGTCGATAAGGAAGGTATTTTTCATATGGAAGATTGGAATAAATAAAAAAATGCGTCCGGCGATTCGACGGGTAATTACCTTTAAAAATCTTCAAATGAATTCGTTTCGTTTGAAGATTTTATTTTTTGGTAATCGGAAGGACGGTTAATATTCAGGAAAAGATTTTTATTTTCGCCCAGAAGATGTTCTTCGATAAACAAAGTCGGAACGAGCTTGAGAAAATTTTTAACCGCGCCGCCCGCATCGGAGACAAAAAATTCTTCGAGAACCGGCAGACATTTTTCGACTTCGTAGAGAGCGCACAGCGGTTGAATTTTTCCGTTCGACTGCTTTGGAACGACTGCAAATTTTTCAGGCGATTTACTCGCCGCCTTTACTAAATTTTCAATCGCCCGCGCTGTAACTGACGGCATATCGCAAGCCAGAACAAACGCCCGGCGGCTCGCGCACGATTTAAACGCGGTGTGAATTCCAGAGAGCGCGCCGCGATTTTCATAAATATCGAAAACATAAGGAACACCGGCGGGAAGTTTTTCGATAAAATGCGTCTGCCTTCGGTTGAGAACGATTTTAACCGGACTGCCGCCGGCGTCTGAAAGAATTTTAACGGCGCGTTCGAGAAACGTTTCGCCGCCGATTTCGAGAAAGGCTTTATCCGCTCCCATCCGCGATGATTTTCCGCCCGCTAAAACGAAACCTTCAAACTTTAAATCGCTCATCAGACATCTATAAAAATCTATTTCGTGTAAATCTTCTCGATATAATCCTTCAGCATACGGTCGCTCGAAAATTGATATGTCAGCGTGAATAAAGAGTTTTTCATTCGCCGTATCCATTTCGTCTGCAAACCGTCCGCGTCTTTTTCGTAATAATCCGGCACGACTTCGGTTTCCAGAATTTTATATAACGCTTCGGCATCAGCCGCGTCGTTGGTTTTTTCGTCGTCGGTTTCGTTCCGTAAAGCGCCGATTGCGTAGCCGTTTTCGCCGTTGAAGCCTTCAATCCACCAGCCGTCGAGAATCGAAAGATTCAAGCCGCCGTTCATCGCCACTTTCTGCCCGCTCGTCCCGGACGCTTCGAGCGGGCGGCGCGGAACGTTGAGCCAGACATCGACGCCCTGAACGAGATAACGGGCGACTTCCTGGTCGTAATCTTCGATAAAAACGGCGCGCTTCTGCCATTGCGATTTGTTATCGACGCTCAGAAGGTCTTGCAGAATCGCCTTTGCGGTTTTGTCCTGCGGGTGCGCTTTGCCGGCAAATACGAACTGCACGGGACGTTCCGCGTCGTCAACCAATTTCAAAAGCCTTTCCAAATCGGTCATCAATAAATTCCAGCGTTTATAAGCGGCGACGCGGCGCGCGAAGCCAATTGTCAAAACGTCGTGGTCAAAGAGCGCCTGCGGATTTTCGTTTTCGTTTATCGTATCGCGCAAGCCGGTCTGTGCCGAATAAATCCTTTCGCGGACGAATGAAATCATCAGCTGCTTTAATGATTTATGAGTTTTCCAAACGTCGGCGTCGGGAATTCGCTCAATCGCGGCGCGCCATTTTGCTTCGTCTTTCAAAATCTCCGCCCAGTTTGAACCGATGTTTTTCTCGTAAAGTTTTTGCAGCGCCGGCGCAATCCACGTCGGCGCGTGGACGCCGTTTGTGATGAAAGTTATCGGAACGTCCGCGCTTTTTATTCCTTCGGGATACATTTTCAGCCACAAGCTGCGCGAAACTTCACCGTGTTTTTCGCTCACGCCGTTTGCCGAGCGCGTCAGGCGAAGCGCGAGCGGCGTCATTCCGAACCACTCGGTCTTATCTTCGACGTTCGTGCGTCCCAAATCGAAAAGTTCTTCTTTTGAGATTTTCAGAGCGCTGATAAATTGAGCGTCGAAACACGCTTCGACGAGTTCGGGCGAAAACGTGTCGTTGCCCGCCGCGACGGGCGTGTGCGTCGTGAAAACGCAATTTTGTTTTATCGTCGCGGCGGCGTCGGTAAAACTCGCGTTCTCGTTTCGTTCGAGAAATTCGCGGACGAGTTCGAGCGTTAAAAATGCCGAATGTCCTTCATTTAAATGATAAACCGACGGCTCGACGCCCAATTTCCTGAGCAGTCGAACGCCGCCGATGCCTAAAACTTTTTCCTGCACAACGCGCGTTTCCGTGTCGCCGCCGTAGAGATGTCCGGTAACGAGACGGTCGATTTCCTGATTCGCTTCGACGTTCGTGTCGAGCAGGTAAAGCGAGATTCTGCCGACGCGCGCAAGCCAAGCCTGCGCGAAAACCTCGCGCCCGCGCATATGAACCATCACCGTAACGCGCTCGCCCGTTTCATCGATTACGGGCGCGAGCGCGAGTTCGTTTTCAAACGAATCGAGATATTTTTCTTCCTGCCAGCCGTTGTGCGAAAGTTTCTGGCGAAAATAGCCGTAGCGATACATTAAACCGACGGCGACGAGCGGCACGTGCATATCGCTGGCGGATTTCAAATGGTCGCCCGCGAGAATTCCGAGACCGCCCGAATAAATCGGCAAGCTGTTGTGAACGCCGTATTCGGCGCAGAAATAAGCGGCTGGATTTTGCGGCGTTACGCGCCCGAAAGATTTCGGGCTTTGCGAAACATAATTTTCAAATTTGGCGTAAAAATCGTTTAATCGCCCGATGTAACCGGCGTCGTTCGCTATTTGCCAGAGACGCAAATCGCCGACTTCGCGCAAAAATAGGCGCGGGTTCTGCTCGCATTTCTCCCACAGCTGCGAGTCGATTTCGCAGAAAAGTTCGGTGCTTCCCGCGTTCCACGACCAGAAAAAATTTTGCGAGATTTCGTCTAAAACCTGTAAGGTCTCCGGCAGCTCGCGCCTTAAATTAAAATCGTTTCTGAAAAATTGTTCGGTTTGTTGTGTCGCTGCCGTTTGCATATTGGTGTTTGTTTCGCCGCAGGTTACGACGCTCTGTAAATTATTTTTATTCGATTAGATAGAATAGACGAGAAAAAAAGATTCGCGCAACCGCGCCGCTATTCTAAAGGTTCGATTTTTATTTCGTCGAACATCGCTTGCCGGTTTAGAGTTTCGGCGAGCTTTTCGGCGCGCGCGCGGTTCAGAATCTGACCGGAAGCGCGGCAGGAGATTTCAAAAACGCCGTCGCCCATTTCGGCGATTTCCAAATCGCTCAGTGAAATACCGCTTGCGGCGCGGATGTCTTCAAAATTTTGAATGCGGAATTTCCCGTTCTGCTCGACGAAATCTTCGATAAACGGGTCGATAAGCGCGTGTTTGGCTTCTTCAATCGTGCCGTAGTTTCCTTCGACGATTAAACAAAATTCACCGACTTTCCTGCTGTTCATAAATTTAACCGGTTTTGCTTCTTTACAATTTATTTCTTATCATTTCAACAAAACTTATAAAGGAAAAATGTAACAAAAATGATAATACCTGTCGATTGGACGGACGGAGCAGTCAAAATGCTCGACCAGCGGCTGCTTCCGATGGAAGAAAAATGGCTGATGCTCAAAAGCTACACGGAAGTCGCGGACGCGATACGCGATATGGTCGTGCGCGGCGCGCCGGCAATCGGTGTTTCGGCGGCTTACGGAATCGCTTTGGGCGCGAAACAATTCGTCGGAACGAACGTCGAAGATTTGGAAGAAGAACTCGATTACGTCTGCGACGTGATGAGCAAAACGCGCCCGACCGCCGTTAATCTTTTCTGGGCGATTGACCGGATGAAGCGCACGTTTGCAAAGGCGAAAGCGGACGGGAAATCGGTGTCGGAAATCAAGCAGATTTTGATTCAGGATGCTAAAGATATTCACACCGAAGACATTGAATCACAAAGACTTATCGCGCAGTTCGGCGGCGAATTATTAAAAGACGATTCAACGGTTTTGACGCACTGCAACGCGGGCGCGCTCGCTACCGGCGGCGTCTGGGGAACGGCGCTCGGCGTCATTCGCGGCGCGGTCAGTCAAGGCAAAAAGGTTTCGGTTTTCGCCGACGAAACGCGCCCGTATTTGCAGGGCGCGCGCCTGACCGCGTGGGAATTATTACAGGACGACATTCCCGTAACTCTGATTACCGACAGTATGAGCGGACACGTGATGAACCAGGGAAAAATTCACGCCGTCGTCGTCGGCTCGGACAGAATCGCGGCGAACGGCGATGTCGCCAACAAAATCGGAACATATATGGTCGCGGTGCTGGCGCGGCGGCACAATATCCCGTTCTACGTCGCCGCGCCGCTCTCGACGGTCGATTTAAATTGTCCGACGGGCGCGGAAATTCCCATCGAAGAGAGAAACATCCGCGAGATTACGCACGTTCAGGACATACAGCTCGCGCCCGACGGCATCGAAGTCAGCAATTACGCCTTCGACGTTACGCCGAACGATTTGGTAACGGCGATTATCACCGAAAAAGGCGTTGCGCGCGCACCTTATGCCGAAAGTTTGCAAAAAATGTTTGAAGAATAAACAGTTAAAGTTACGGTTAGAATAAAAAAAAGGCTGCGAGATTTTATAAAACCTCGCAGCCTTTTTTTATTCTAATGCACCCTGCAAGATTCGAACTTGCGACCCTCTGATTCGAAGTCGAACGGGCTAAAATTTCACAGCTTTTCTAATTCTTTCTAAATCTTAATAATAAAAGGCTTAACTCGCTTTTTGAATTGACTTAAATTTCAATTTATTTCACAATATTGCACTAAGTTAAGGTGCTTTTGGTGGGAATTTGGGTGGGATCTTTTGAGGGAAATTATGGACGTTAAATATAAGATTTTTAAGAGGAAAACCGGCAAGGGAAAAGACAAATGGACGGTAAGAATTGAGTATTTTGACGAGGTAAAAGGCAAAAATTCGATAATCGAACGGCAAACAGATAAGAAATCGGATGCTTCGGACTTGAAAAACAAGTTGGTAGACGATGTTAAAAAATCGCACGGGCAGATGCAGACCGGCGAGAGAATGACGTTTAATCAGCTTGCGGATGTCAGCGAAAGAGTTTTCTATAAACCGGCGGAAATCGTGCAAGGGCGCAAAATCGTTGGCATTCGCTCGATTGTTACGGTAAAAGGACAAATCAACCGTTTGAAAACCTTTTTCGGCAAGCGTCTGATTAAAGATTTGACGACCGAAAGCATTAACGATTACAAACTTTGGCGACTGAAAACCGATTCGGATTTGCTTGGAAGACCCGTGAAAATAACAACGGTCAACCGCGAGCTTTCCGTGATGCGAAAAATAATGCGTTATGCTTTCGGCAAAGGCTGGATTCTCAAAGACATATTTTTTAATGCAAAAGTGATTGACGTTTCCGCTGAAATGGAGCGAACGAGGCTTTTAACCAAAGATGAAGAAAACCGGCTGCTCAATTCTTGTCAGGGCGAGCGCGAAATAACTTATAAACGGAAAATCAAAGGCGTCGAAAAAGAAGTTACGGCGACGATAAGCGTAGATAATCCGCATCTGAAAGCGATTATCACGCTTGCCATTGATAGCGGAATGCGGCGCGGCGAAATCTTCAAACTGCGCTGGCAAGACATTGATTTTGATAATAATTTGATTCGCATCGTCGGAACGCACACGAAAACCGAACGCGAAAGAATCGCGCCGCTTTCACAAAGGGCAAAAGACGAACTCGAAAAATTAAAGAAGATTACGATGGGCGCGAATCCGTTTCCGTTTATCGACATCAAACGCTCGTTTGCGACGGCGAAAAGGTTAGCCGGAATCGAAGATTTACACTTTCACGATTTGCGCCGAACGGCAATCACGCGCTGGCTTCAACAGGGAACTTCTTTAGCTTTTGCAGGAAAGTTTGCCGGACATTCGCAACTGCAAACGACGATGAAACACTACACTTCGACCGATGCCGGAATGATTCAAGAAATGAATGAGCGAATGAATAATTTTAATTCGCAGACTGAGAAACCGTTAAAGAGCGAAATGATAAATTAAGCCAGTATGAAAAGAAAAGCTAAATCAAAAAAGCAGCGCGAACTTGAAAGGGAATTTGAGCGGGAGGGAAAGAAAAAAGAATTTCAAGAGCTATATAACGCTGAAAAAGGATTTTGGAAAGAAAACGGGCTTGATTCGTGGTATGAGTTTGATTCTTTAGAAGAATTCGTCGCCAAAAAATTGGATGAGTGGGAACGTCTGCAACTTCAAATTCCGTCAGGCAAATACCAGGACGAAAAGAGAATTGTTTCTAATTATCAACAAAAATTTGCCGAATATGTAAAACAACTCTGCCCGGAGATATTTGAAGAGCTTCGAGAACTTGTTCCATATTTCGATAAGTTGTTCGGAGAGCAGAAAGACAAATACATTGATATTTTCAGCAATTACAAAGACGAAATTTACGACCTTGATTGTGCGTTCCAAGACAAAATCAATTACTCCATCATAAAAGGTGGTTTTTTGAAGTTTAGACCCAATCATCATCAGAATTGGAGATTTGATTATAGTTGGGGAGAGTATCGCATTTTGTTTCACTTTCTTTATTTTTTATTTGTGCCGAGAGAGAATGTTGAGAAATCCCGCGAAATGTCGGCTGAAACGATTCAACTGTTACAAGATAATTTAGTAATCGAACGCGACCGTTTGAACCTACCGACGGATTTTGACGAATTGACCTTGAAAAACTATGTCATCAATCAAAGTTTAGAAATTGTCAAAGAATTTTTTATAAATGATGAAAGTAAATATTTCCGCGAAGAGGCGGAACAAAGTTTAAGTAAGTTTCTAAGAGACATATCACCAACGCCGGAAGCGAGCATCGCCGATTTTATAAAACTCCAGGTTGAACTCTTAAAGTGGACGGAGAGACATAATCTAAGAAAAGATTGGCTATTAAGATACGCCTATTTTTTTCTGTTTCAATTCAGTAATAACCCGAACATTAAACTTTCCGAAATTGAAATACCGTATTTGGATGTTCGTTCTTTATATGCAGAGCCGTTTGAATTTACGTTCGACGGTTGGTCAGCCGCAGAAGAAGAAAAGGAAGATTATGAGAAACGAATAACCGAAAGTTTTGAAGCCGAACTACAAAGATACTTCCATAACGTCAGCAGGTGTTTCGATTTAGAAAGTATAAAGCGAATTACAAAACCAATTGATTATAACCGCGTGAAATGGCTTGTAAGATGGACGGTTCAAGATTGGAGTAAAGAACAAATTCAGGAAGAGATAGACAAAGAATTTCAAAATCAAGGAATAGAAAAATACGTCGATATAAGCACGATAGACAAAGCCTTCCGTCAATTCAAAAAATTCGACCTTCCTGTCAAAACATAGCTTGCGGAAATATCTTTCGCATTTTTGCTCAAAGATATTTCCGCGACTTTTGAAAACTCATTAAATAAACTGCAATTAGCTTTAGGCAATAGAAAGCCGTTTTTGTTCTCAAGTTTGGCGACCCGAACAAAAACGGCACATCGAAAGCCTTAAAACGACGCGCCTTTCGGCGTGTGCAGGACATTTCTATTTAAAGAGGTTAAATCAATGACAGACCGAAAACAAATTTATACAGACAAAGAAGCAAGCGACTTTTTGCGTATCTCGCAAGTTACGCTGTGGCGCGAACGAAAGAAGGGAAAAATAGCCTTCCGGCGTGTGGCAAGCAAAATAGTTTATTTACAGGAAGACTTGGAAAATTATCTTGAAAGCACAAAACGAAATGCCTTTGGATTGGTGGAGGCGTTTAACGAGCAGTAGAAAAGCCGTTGCTGAAACAACGGCTCAAACCCAACTAATACTATGAAACAACCAAATAATACACCAACGGCACTTGAAACTGCAACCAATTACTTGCGGCGCGGCTGGCAGCCGATACCAGTCGCACACGGCTCGAAAAATCCAAACTTTTCAGGCTGGCAAAAACTGAAACTTACCGAAGCCGATTTACCGAATCATTTTAACGGCAAACCGCAAAACGTCGGCGTCGCGCTCGGCGCGAAATCAAACGGCTTGACCGATATTGATTTGGATTCGCCCGAAGCCGTGCGCATTGCCGATTACTTTTTGCCCGAAACCAAAGCTGAATTTGGACGCGCAGGAAAGATGCGCTCGCATCGGCTTTATTACTGCAAGGGCGCATCGTTTGAGAAATTCAACAATCCGTTTTTGATTAGCTCAAAAGATGAAAGCGAACGCAAAAAGGCTTGCATTGTCGAACTGCGAACCGGCGACGGCTTGCAGACGATTTTTCCCGGCTCGACGCACGAAAGCGGCGAAGCGGTAGAATGGCACGCGGGCGGCGAACCGATTGAAGTGGACGCGCAAAGTTTGCGCGTTGCGGCGGCGCGGCTGGCTTCGGCGTGTCTTATCGCAACCGTTTGGCGTGAAGGTATTCGGAATGAATTAAACCTTGCCCTGTGCGGCGCATTGCTTCGCAACGGCTTCGATATAACGGCGACAAAGAATTTTATTCGAGCGGTCGGCGCGGCGGCGAACGATGAAGAGATTTCAGACAGAATCAAAGCTGTTGAAGCGACGGCGCAAAAACTCGGACGCGGCGAGCGGGTTTGCGGCTTTCCGAAACTTGCCGAACTGACAGACCGGAAACTTGTCGAAACCGTCTGCAAATGGCTCGAAATTGAAAGGTTGAGCGAGAACACAAACCGCGAACAAAATACGGACACACGGCGAGCCGACGTAAAAAGCACATTTAATTTTACGACCTTAGACGAACTTCTAAGCGAGCCGGAAGAAGAACACGCATACATTTGGGAAAACACTTTGATTTCCGGCGGGCTTTCAATCTGTTCGGCAAAACCGAAAGTCGGAAAATCAACCGTCGCCCGAAATCTAGCCGTCGCCATTACTCGCGGCGAAACATTTCTCGGACGCGAAACCATTAAAGGCAAAGTTATTTATTTGTGTTTGGAAGAAAAACGCTCGGAAGTCGCCAAACACTTTCGTTCGATGGGCGCGAGCGGCGAAGATATTTACATTCACACGGGAAAAACGCCGGAAGATGCTTTGCGAGCTTTGGAAGTTTCGATTGCAGAGATTGAACCCTTGTTAGTGATTATTGACCCGCTGGCGCGTATGCTGCGAGTTAATGATTTCAACGATTACGGAACGATGTCGCGCGGACTTGAACCGTTTATAGATATTGCGAGAAAAAGCGGCGCGCATATTCTCGCGCTGCATCACGAAGGCAAAGGCGAGCGCGAAGGCGGCGACGCGTTGCTTGGTTCGACCGCTTTGTTCGGCGCGGTTGACTGTCATCTTCAGTTAAGAAAGAGGAACAACGGCAGAACTGTTTCGACAACGCAGCGCTACGGCGTGGACTTGCCGGAAACCGTCATTGACCTTGATAAAGAAACGGGCGTTATCTCGGACAAAGGCGATTTGCAGACTTTTGTTTTGCAGGAAAAGAAAACGGAAATCTTAAATTCAATCGCGGACACAGAAAAGATTTCTGAAACGGAAATAAAAGAGCGCGTCGGCGGAAGCTCCAAAGGAATAGTTTCTAAAGCGCTTCGTCTATTATTTGACGAAAAACTTCTGAACCGTGAAGGCGAAGGCAAAAAGAACAGTGCTTTTTTGTATTTCAAAAACCAAGAAAAACCAAGCACAAATAGCTGTGGAATCAAATCCGAAAACAACTTTGAAGTTTCTAGGTTTCTAGGTTTATCTAATAGTAAAAACCCAGAAAACCCAGAAAACCCAGAAACGGCAAATTACACAGAAAGCCGACCGGAAACGCGGGTGAGAAATGAAGCTGATTTTTATATTTGTCCAAATTGCCCGGCGCAGATTCCTATCGCTGAGGATGTTTGTCAATCTTGCGGAAAACAGGCAATTGAGTTTTGAAATCTAATTGTCGAAAAAAGATACTACGACTGAAAGAGAGGAGAGTGAAGGGTAGGAATGAAAACGAAAACTGCAAAGATGTTACCTAAGACGGCGAGCGAAATTGTAAACGGCGGCGTTTATCTTCAGCGCGTCCGCTGCGGTAAACAAAACTGTAGATGTGCATCGGGCGAACCACATTCGGCTTTCTATTTCTTTACACGGCAACAAGGAAAATTAACAAAGTTTTATATTCGCAAATCGGAATTGAAGCATTTCAGGCAGCTTACAAATCAGGCTTCCGAAGAAAGAAAACTAATTCGCGGAATTACAAAATCAAACCAACAGTTACTCAAACAATTTCGCCGATTTCTACGCGAAAGAAATTTGCTTATTAAATCTTTAGAGGAAATGCAAAACTATGAATAAACCAAAGACTGAAACAAAAGTTAAAGGCAAATCGACGGCGCAGAAACTCAATGAAATTTCGGCACAGCCCGGCAGCGCCGAAGCTCAATCAAAAGCGGCTACGCCAGCCAATGCCGAAAACTCTCCAATAAAAACCACACCGATAACCTTCCAAAAGTGGCAGGAAGAACAAGCTGAAATAAATGAAAAGTATGAGGAAATTCGCAGCGATGTCAGCGAAACTGTTTTAAATCTGTTTGATAGTTGGGAATCCGGTGCGGTTGAGGCGCAGGATTTTAGAACCGAGGTTAATGCTAATTCGATAGAAGCGTCGATAGGTTACAGCTCGCTTCTGCGGCAAATGCATCGGGCGTTTATCAACCGAGTAGCATTCTACCGTTCGGAAGCAGGCGGCGCATTGTCTCCCGGAGAAGCTCGAAAAGCAGCCTTTCATCCCTGCACTAACAAAGAAGAAGCAAAAAAAGAACTTAATATGATGCTGAGTCTTCCGCTTGAAAGTCTTAGCTTCTCGGATTTGATGCAGCTTCAGAGTTTTTCGCCGCGAGCAGCGGAAAAGTTTTGGGAAAGAGCAAAACGTGAGGGGCGAAAAGAATTTGAAAGCGGACATCTAGCGGCGAATATAGCTTTTCCCGTCGGGTATATGAAAGGCGTGTGGAATATTGCTCGTTATCTCGGACTGCGTGATTCATTCATAGACGACTGGAAGCCACAGGGCGGAATTGAAATCGCGCTGATAGATATGATGGCGCAAAGCTATTTTCAATGGCAGTATTGGTTGGAGCAAACCGTCAAGCGTTCAGAGACACAACCGCGCAGGGAACATCCCGAATATGAAGACTGGCAAAGGCACAGAAAAATGGCGAAAAAAGAAGGTTGGATGGATGGTTACTGGCTTCCGCCAACAGTGAGCGAACGAGATGCAGTAGAACACGCCGTTTTAATGGCGGACAGATTTAATCGAATTTTTATGCGGACACTCAGACAATTAAGAGATTTACGACGCTATGCGCCGGTTACGATTAATAATCCGAATCAAGTCAACATTGCTGCCAATGGCGGACAACAGGTCAATGTAAATAAGTCTGACTCTACATAAATTTGATTTTCTTTAGATTTATTAATAAATCTGATAAAAGATTATACCGATGCAAAAGAACAAACGAAGCCGAAAATCAATCAAAATTCAACGGCTTAGGCAATTAAGAAAAAGCAATTCTCAAACCGGAAACAAACTGGCGGAACGGCAGAAAACGGTTCGAGAAGATAAAAAATCAGATTATCAAATCCGGTGGGAAGATTTTATTCCAAAGTTAGAAGAGAGAAGCATTGTTAAATGGCAACAGGTAACGTTTCTTTCGGTGATGGGCGACGCGCCGAAAGATTTTGTTACCGACCGGGAAGAACAGATTTTGCGGCGGACGCGAGAAATTTCTTTTCAGCGTTACATTGCCAAAGTCGGCTCGAAATTTTATCCGATTGAATCAATTATTGAGCAGTATTTAACGCACGTCGGACAATGTTACGGATTAAAAATTGCCGACTCGAAACTGCGAATCGTCGCCGGGCAAGTCCGTTTTATGAGCAAGTATTTTTTGCACAAGTATGAACAGCTTACACACGGCGCAGAGATTTTGGCATTGAGCATCGGCAAGGCGGAATATAAACAGATTGAAGAAAAGAAAATGGAAAGCGCATATTTTTTTTTTCAAATGGTTTGCGAAGCAATAGTCGATGATTTCCCCGACGAACACGAAGAAATCATCGGCGGCTTGATTGAAATGCTGACGTTCGACGCGCTCATCGGACACAATGACCGGCATCCTTATAATTGGGGCGTTGTCGTTCCGCTCAGAAAAGACAGAAAGCCGCAGTTCTCGCCGGTTTATGACACGGCGCGGGCTTTGTTTTGGAACGTGCCGGAAAATCGCGTCAAACAAATGATGACCGACCGCCATCAGCTCGACAAATACATTCGCAAGTGCGAGCCGCCGTTTTGCTGGGATAAAGAATCAAGCGCTGATTTCTTTCGTCTGATTAAGTTAATCTGGAATGGCTATGAACGGCACAGAGATAGAGCTGAAACATTTTTGAACGTCGCGCCGTTAGACGACAGCATCCAAATTTTGGACGCGGATTTCAGCCGTTTGATGAGCGCGGAGCGACGCGAGCTAATCAAACGGTGTTTGCATCTAAGACATAAATTATTAAGCGAAGCGGTAAATTCGTTTAGAAATAAAGGAGGAGAAAACAATGGCAATAAAAATAGTTGAAGCCGCGAGAGATTTTTTCGGCTGGCGCAAAGTCGTCGAGCCGCCCGCGCCGGAAGCCGAAGCCGTGTTTTTCCTCACATACGGGCGGTTAGTTATCGGAACGCTTTCGGCAAAACAGGGTTTGTGGCAATTCGAGTATTCGGACGAGTTCAGACTTCAAGACGATTTGCGTCCGATTCTGGAAATGCCCGACGTGCGAAAAGTTTATCAAAGCCCGAACCTCTGGCAGTTTTTCGCAATGCGGATTCCGAGTCTCGGACAGCCGGACGTTGAAGAAATTCTGGAACGCGAGCATATCGCGGAAACCGATTCGATTCGTCTTTTAGAGCGTTTCGGCAAGCGCACTATTGCTAACCCGTTTGAATTGAAACTGGCGGCGTAAAGCCGTCAATGTGATTTTCGTAAAAATGCCCGCCGCTTTTTCCAAAGAGCGCGGGCTTTATCAACGTTTCGATTGTCTCAAAAGATGATGCCTGTATCATTTTCTAAATTTCCAAACTGGCAATTCAAAACATCAAAAATGACAAAGTTATTCTTGGAAAGTCCAACCAAATTCTGCTTCAATTGAGCGTCTATATTCCATATCAATTTGTTCTTGGATTTTGTGATAGACATACATATTTTAATTTTTATTAACTTGGAAACTAGCGGGAACGATAAAAGCTGCGTCTATTGATTTCCTTTTTGAACTCGATCAGTGATCTGTCTTCAAGCATTCGCGCGAGTATTCCGAAAAGCCAGCCTTTATCGCTTTGATTTGCGTTAGATTTTGGAACTGCCGGAAGATTTAGACCAAGTTTTCTTTTAATTTCAGCCGCAGGCATCCAGCGGTCTGGATAAGCGGATTCGGATTCTTTGATAAAAGCGAGTATTTCATCGGCGGTTTCTGTTAATAGTTGGTGAATTCTTTCTTCTCTGTTCATAATTTTATAAAAATCATTCTTCATCCTTTACGTTTACTTGCTCATTCATCAGCACCGGCAAAGATTCATCTCGAAGTTCAGCGAGTTGTTTGTAATTACAAATACATTCTATTTTCAACGAGCGGAGTTATATTTCCAAATACATCTTCCAGTAATCCGGTGCAGATCATTAGAGGCGTTTGAGAGATTTTTTGTTTTTTGGCGGTTGTTTCTTCGCCTGAGAAGTCTAAGATCGGCGGCATTTTGCTTTCGAGATTTTGATAAACGCTTTCATAAACCCATTCGATATTCGCTCTGATGTCGGCGGGAAGCGCGTTTCCGGTTCTTGTTTCGCCGTCGGGTAAAACTACTTTGAAGTTTTCCGGCACATTGAATCTTTCCGCCATTAGATAATCGGTTGAAGCAAGCTGTCGGAGTCTTTCGAGTTTTTCGGAATCCGTGCCGCGCATTGCATAGGCGCGTCCGAGCAGACAGTAGGCGTAACCTGTGCCTTCATCAACGACATACCAAAGATTTAAGACAATTTCCGGTTCTTCCATAACTTTAGTTTTGACTTTCGTTTTTTACTCAACGGTTACTTGCCCGTTCATCAGCATCGGCAACAGCCAATCTCGGAGTTCAGCGAGTTTTTGGTTTTCAACTTCTAAAATATCTTGTCTCTTAAAAATATCTTTAACTAAAATTGTGTAATTTTTGATTACGTCTTTATTGGGCAGACAAACCTTAATGGTTTTTAGAGTTGATGAAGAAACTTCTTTGAATGTGGAGCCAGTGGCATTATTCTTAATTGCTGGAATCAAGTTTTTTATCGTGTAATAAACAAACTCGGTAGGATAAACGTCTTTTGTTACGAATGACTTAAAACCTTGATTTGTCGTAACTCTTTCCCTAGAAATTGCCATATAACCAACTGGAGCGCGAGAGCTTAATAAAATTGTTCCCTTCGGCATTACATTCAAAGAAGCGACTTTCAAGCCTTTATCACTCACATCAAGTTCGCCTTTTGTAATAAATTTATTACCTCCGTTCAAAGACAAATCTTTTGGCGTAATCCAAGCAGTTCCATTTGTAGAAAAATATTCAGATACTTCTTTCGGCGGAGTGCTTCCACCGATAATTTCTCCGAAACTTGATAAATTTCCAACTTCCCAACCATCAGGAATTTCTCTTTTCAGTTCATCATTCCAGAGCATTTTACCGCCGCTTGTTTTGTAGGGTTTGCCGTGAGCGTCGGGGAAATCAAACTGCACAAACCAATAATCGTATAAAGTTTTTGCCATTGCTTCCAACTCGGCATTGATGAGGTTGTTGAGTTCGATTTTGGAATCTAACGCGGAAAGAACAGCGGCGATTTTTTGTTGATTTGATAAATCAAAACTCGGAATTAAAAAATCTAAAATTTGATTCTTATCGCCGCGAGGCATTTTAGTTCCTTTCGAGCCTTTCATCATATGATTAAAAAAATCATCTCTGAAAAGCGAATAGTAGATAAACTTTGAATCAAATTCTTGTTTTGTCCTGAAAACTAAAACGTCTGGCGAACAACCGCCTTTTCTATCGGCAAACCATATCTTTTTGAGATACGGTCGAATGTTGCCGACAAGAATATCGCCTTTTTCAAAAGCTATTAAATTACCATTCGGATAAACATCTGAAGGTTTTATTCCGCATTTATTCTGAAGAATACTGTCAGTTGTAACAAAATTTTCAACGGAAATTTTAGAAGAATTTGTCCGCGTATCAGAGAAAAAAGCAGCTTTCTTCAAAACTGTTAGATTATCCATAAACTAAATTCTCCAATTGTTTCTGAATCTCTGTTTCCAAATCGTTTGAATCACTAAAAAGGGAATCCAAATTTTGTTTATAGTCGTTCATCTTGGTTTCAAATTCTTCGGGCGTGATGTCGGTGTATTCGATCTTGACTTCAAAATATTGTCCCGCGCTGAATGAATAATTTTTCTCTTTGATCTGCTCGTAACTGACGACGATGCTAAAATCTTCTTTCGCTTCGTGGCTGTTAAATGTGCTGATGATTTCCTGTTCTTCGGCGTGTGAAAGCAAGGTTTTTTGATTCTTACCGTCTTTGACCGTCGTTCCGAGTTTGGAAGCGTCCATCAAAACGATGTCGCCTTTTTTGTTCGCCTTATCAATAAATAAAATTGAAACATTAGTTCCCGTTGTCGCAAAGATATTGCTCGGCATCGAAACCACGCCGCGCAGCTTTTTTCTTCTACCAATTTTTCACGAATCCTTTTTTCAATGCCGCTCTGAGCCGTGATAAATCCGGTCGGCACGACAACCGCCGCTCTGCCGTTCGCCGAAAGCGAAAACATTATGTGCTGAATAAACATCAGATAAATCGCCATTTTATCCGTATCTTTATTCGGAATGTTCGGAATGCCCGCAAAAAATCGTTCGCCGTTTTGCTTCGTGTCCAAATCATCGCGCCAATCTGAAAAGTCCAGCTTAAACGGCGGATTTGAAACGATGTAATCAAAAGTCATCAGCTTTTCGCCCGTTTTGTGATACGGCGCAATTAGCGTGTTTTCCTGAATGATGTTTTGAATCGAATGAACGAGATTATTCAAAATCAGATTAAGCCGCAGCATTCCGCTCGATTTCTGCGACATATCCTGCGAATAAATCGTGCAGCGGTCTTCGCCGATGGCGTGTGCCAGATTCATCAAAAGCGTCCCTGAACCCGCCGCCGGATCGTAAACCGTCACATTCTGCACCGGCGCATCAACCAAAATCGAAGCCATAATCTTGGCGACAGCGTGCGGCGTGTAATACTCGGCATATTTTCCGCCGCCGTCTTTGTTGTAATCCTTAATGAGATATTCAAAAATCGTCGAAAAGAAATCGAACTTTTGCGAAAAGATTTTATCGAAACTGAAATTCACCAGTTGATTAACCAAAGCGCGGCAAAAATTATCACGCTTTGAACTGTCGCTGATGTAATTGCTCAACTCGTCAAACAGCGTGATTTTCTGACCCGTTCCCGTTCTGACTGAAAAGATTTCATTATTGAAAATGGCGATGTCGCGCAAGGTGTCGTCAAAAAGTTTGGCAAATTCTTCTTTGTTCTGTTGATTGTGCAGATAAGAGAGAAAATGTTCACGCTTGAGTTTCGCGCTTTCGGGCGGCATTCGCTTGAGCAAAAATTTGTAGTCTTCATCTGAATAATCGGCGATTGTCTTTTCCCAATTTTCGGCGGATTTCAGTTTTGCGTCCAGTTCCTTTACTTCATAACCGAACTTGTCGTTCATAAATTTATAAAGAAAGGTTTGCGTAATGATCTTAAATTCGTTGCCGTCGTTGCCCAAACCGTAATTGGCGCAAACCGCTTTCAAGCCGTCAATCAATTGTTTGGTCTTGGCTGTGAAATCCTGCGTTAGTTGAACTTCCATTCGTTTTTTCCCTGATATTCGTCAATATATTCTTTGACGATCAAATTTTCTAAAAAATCAGCCGATTCGTTTTCGAGTTTGATTCCCGTTTTATCGAAACTTCGGATTACTTCATTTATCACGATGCCGTGAAAAAATTCCTCATTTTCCAACGTCTGCCGCCGGAGCGTTACCTTTTCATCTATATTTTCTTTGACATCGGAAAGTGCTTCCTGAATTTCGGTGGCGCGGTTTGAAATATTGCCGCGTTCCATTATCCGTTTGTGAAGCCGCGCATATTTCGGATCGTTGGCATATTTGGCTTTCAGATTTTCGTTGATGCGGTTTAGTTCTCTAATCTTGCGGTAAATTTCCTCTAACGAACCGATATTCGCTTTCATATCTTCCTGCGTCAGTTCATCGAGATTTTTCTTGTCGAAAAGCCGTTTTAATTCTTCGTAAAGCGAAACAAACTCCGGGTCTTTTTTATCGAAATTATTCGCCAATGTTTCGCGCGTTTTGCGGAGCGTGTCCTTGAGCTGATCGGCAATAATCATTTCCTCTTCGGAAATCTTGCGGAACATAAACAGGACGTTTTCCAGCGCGACATTGAGCAAATTTGTCGTGTCCGCGTTATTTTGCAGAGAGTTTTTGAGATTCAGCAAATCCAGATGTCTGGCTGTTTCATTGTAAAGCTGCGTCAGTTTGCGGAAATCAATCTTTTCCAACAACTCGAAATGCCCGTAAAGCCGGATGATATTATAAAGATTCTTGGCATTTCCCAAAGACTTTTTAATCTCTAAAACTGTTTCACGGTCTTCGATCTGGCTGATCTGTCTTGAAAACAATTCGGCGTTTTTCAAGTCGTATTCAAAGAGTTTTTCCTTGATGTCTTTGATCTCTTCTTCAATCTCTTCTTTCGACTTGAAAAGATTTGAATAAGTTTCCATTTCGTCGCCGAGTTCGGATTGCAGTTCGTCAAAATAGGCTTTGTTCGTTTTCTCGAAGTCTTGGCGAATATCGGCAAAATCAACGACAAAACCATAACGGAATTTTTTATACGGACGATTAACCCGCGTCAATGTTTGCAGCAAATTATGATCTTTTATCAAACGTCCGATATACAGTTTTTTCAGCCGTTTGGCATCAAATCCGGTGAGAAGCATATTGTAAACAAAGAGCAAATCAATCTTGCCGTCTTTGAAATCTTCAACTTCCGTTTTTCGCTCATCTTTAGAGCCGACATCGTGCAAAATCAATGACGCGGTTAATTGATGCTTTGCCTGATAATTTTTAACTTCAACGGCGGTTTCGATGGTCGGCTTAAATTCGGCGACAGCTTGCAGAGTTTTATTATTCGGATTGTATTTATTGACGAAGATTTCAAATAATTTCTTGGCTTGATCGGAGCTGTCGCAGACAACCATTCCGCCGACTGTATGATCGCCAAAGCGAACGCGGCTTTTAACGAAATCCTCAACAATATAATCAAGCATAGGTTCGGCAAATTTCCCGTGTGAGTAAATAACTTTTCGTTCGGCATTGCCTTTCAAGATTTCAACTTCCTTTAAGGCTTTTTCCAACTGGATTTTATAATTTGTTTCAATACCTTCACGAATCAATTTCAGCGTGTAACCGTCGGCAATCGAACGATTGTAATAGTATTTGTGAATGTAACCGCCGAAAGTCCCGGTTGAGTATCTGTCTTTGCCAATCAGCGGCGTTCCCGTCAATCCGATCAAGATTGCATTCCTATCAGAATTGAAAAGATTAGCCAGAAAACTTCCGGTCGGATTGTAGCTTCGGTGAACCTCATCCAGAAAATAAACCCGCTGAATGTTGATGTCATAATCGCCGGAGCGCAAAACATCGGTATCATCTTTGAACTTTTGAATATTTACAACGGTAATTTCACGTTTGCCAGAATAATTATGAATCGCCTGTGTCAATCTGAAATCAATCAGCAATTCATCTTTCGAGTTGACCGTGTGAACAACCAAACCGCGCGAAGTAAATTCACGCTTCGCCTGATTCATCAAATCAATGCGGTCAACGATAAAATAAAACTTCGGCACAACGCCTTTTGTCTGAAAATAATCGGTTAGATAATGGACGTTGTAGAAAGCAAGCGCGGTCTTCCCGCTGCCTTGCGTGTGCCAGATAATGCCTTTTCTAACGCCGTTTTCAATAGTTCGCTTAATCGCTTTCGTCGCAAACAACTGAGGGTAACGCATTATGTGTTTTTCGAGTCCTTTTTCTTCCTGCACATACGCAATGCTGTATTTCAAAAGCATTTTCAAACGATCTCTCGAAAACATCGAAGTCAATATGCGATTGGTTGGCGTGTCCGGCTCTTTATTTGTGATAAATTCGGGCGAATGTTTAATAGTTAAAAGATTATTGTCTTTCAAAACGGAGGTTTCTAAACTATCATCTTCCGGCTTGAGCAACTTAGAAAGGTCTAAATCTTCTTCCTCTCTGAAACAATTAAATACCGCATCGGAATATGACGGCGCAGCATAAAACGCTCCCTGAATCGGCTCAATAGATTCAGTGTCATATTCCATATTGTTTGTGAAAACAAGAATCTGCGAGATGTTTATGAATTTGCGAAATTTAGAGTTTCTGGAACGCTTGTTTATCCGGTCTCTTTCTTGAAGAATGCCTTCTTGATTGTTCGGTTTTTTAACTTCGATAAAAGTCAGCGGCATCCCGTTAATCAAAAGCGTAATATCCGGGCGAAACTCATCATCACCGTTTTTATAGGTCAACTCTGTAACAACGTGAAATGAATTATTATCGAAGTTCTTAAAATCAATCAGTTTTGTTCCAGAAGTGGCTAGAAGCATTTCATAAAACGCTTGCCCTAAATCCTCATTACCCAAAGCAAGAGAAACTTCATCGAACAGCTTTTTTACATCAGCTTCATCGCCGTTTATACGTTTGACGCTTTCGGCAAAAATATCCGTAAAAATATTACTGCTTTCATCTCGATTTGCATTGGTTAAAGAGGCGTATTCATAACCTAATCTGCAAAGGTGAAGAATTGCCGGGATTTTTACTCGCGTATTTTCGTTGAATGACATATTTAGGGAATAATTAAATCAATTTTTTGTTTACCTTTTTTGCGGTAAATGTGAAAATCGCTGTCGGTTGTGAAAACAATCGAATTTTCTATTTGTTCGCTCATTCGGACAAGACACGCATCGGCGAGCGACATCGGAACGTCTTTGTATTTCTTCATTAACGCTTTGATTTGCGTAACTTCGTTAGCCAGAGAAAATTTGATTTGCAAAACTTCGTCGGCGAGCATTCTCAAAACATCGTCTTTGCCGCCCGGCGCGCTCTGCATCAAAAAACACGCTTCGGTGATAACGGCTTCGCAAGTCAGAAAAGGCGTGGGCAAATTTCTCAACTGCGAAAGTGTCCATTCGTGCCATTGGTCTTTTTTGTTCAAGTAAGCGGCGACGATGCCCGCGTCGGCAATTATCGGTTGGTTAATCATTTCGGCGAGTTTTTACGGCGATTTCCTAAAGCCTGTTTTTCCGCGCTCTTGTTGCCCAAACCTTTCAAATAATCTTTATTTGTAGATAAATCAGCGGGCAAGTCGTTATATTTTCCGGCTAGTTCGGGCATTATATCGAAAATCGTTTTGAACGGCTTTTCATTTTTACCGTTTCGATTGCCGTTGTCGTTTTCGCTTTCCTTCGCCGGTCTTCCGGCTTTGCCGTATGTCTTGACCGAATCGAGCGAGCTTTCTTCGATAACGTAATCACGCCCGATTTGCTTTGCCTCAATCTTTCCTTCACGAATCATTTGCCGAACGCGAATCGGTGTTACGCGCAAAATTCTCGCCGCTTCATTTGTTGTTAGTAATTCCATAGCAGACGAATTATGCCCGAAAATTAAATCTATCGCAAGTGATAACTTAGTGTTGCATTAAACTATCGTATGCGATAGAATAAGTGTTAGTTGGAAGCAGCAAATACTAAATTTTGAGAGGTGGCGAAAATGATTAGATTAACCAAAGAAAACACGAAGCGGGCAATAGAAAAATGCAAATAGTTAAAACCGACCGTCAAATTTATCAAAGAAAGAATGTTCGCCGTGCAATCGTCGAACAACTCAACCGTCTTATATCACGTCAGCTTTGAAGTAAAAAGCGGCGAGCGGTTCGGCAAATGCGAATGCCGGGCAGCGGAGCGCGGACTTGTCTGCTATCACATAATCGCCGGAGCGACCGCAAACATTTACCGGCAATCTTTGAAACTCGCAAAATAAAACGGGCAAGGCTTGGACTGCGCGAACCGTCTAAGCCTCTCATTTTATCCAATCACGATTGATTAGATAAACTTACGATAAAATTTAAGAAACCGAAATTATTTGGTGGGAATTTAGGTGGGAATTGAAAAGAGACACCGAAACGATGTCTCTAAGTTGTTGAAAATACTAATGCACCCTGCAAGATTCGAACTTGCGACCCTCTGATTCGAAGTCAGATACTCTATCCAGCTGAGCTAAGGGTGCGCGAACTTTTTACGGCAGCCGGCTGATTTGACAGCTTTCTTAAAAAACGGCTTTGCCCAAACTCTGTTTATATTAAACAGAAAAACTTTAAATTACAAATAAACCGGCAGCAGGTTGTTTATTTATTGACAGAAGCCAATTTGCGGGCAAGGCATTATTTTTGCGTAAGGTAAGCCGCAAGACATTTAATTACAAATATAGTGTCCTATTTTGTAACAGAAAGTGTAAGGAGCAGTAAAATGGTAAAGAAAGTTCTTATCGTCGAAGATTACGAAGATACCCGCGCTTTTATGAAGTTATTGGTAGAGAGCTACGGTTACAAGGTTCTCGAAGCGGCGGACGGAATCGAGGCGATTGACAGGTTCAAGCAGCAGCATCCCGATATCATTTTAATGGACATTTCGCTTCCGTTTGTCGATGGTTTAACGGCTACCAAAGCAATCCGGGAATTTGACGGGGAAACTCAGATTCCGATTATCGCTTTAACCGCCTTCGGTCAGTTTTTTTACAAAGAAGCAATCGCCGCCGGCTGCAATGATTTAATAAACAAGCCAGTTGATTTTAATACGCTCGAACCGATTCTTAATGAATATCTGTCGTCCGGCACGTAAAATGAAAATGGTTTCTCGGACTCTAATAAAAAAAAGGAAAGTAAAACCGCTTTCCTTTTTTTATTTTTAAAACGTCAGTAAAAATTCAGGTCGGTTGTAAAATCGACAAGCGCAGACCGAACCGTTTCAATTGTTTATTCCAATAAACATATTAAAGCTCATTTGCCCTGAAATTCTCTGCGAATGTATTTCACTAAACTTTTAATGTCGTTATCGTCGATTTTGCCTTTGAAAGCGGGCATTCCGTCATCTTCCGCACCGTTTTCGATAGTGTCGATATATTCGGAATCCGGCTCGCGCTTCTGCCTGTTGGAAGTGAAATTCGGAGCTTTTATATTTCTGCCTTCGACAACCGTTAATCCGCCCAAACCGTCCGCTTTATGACATTTGACGCAGTTTTCCGAATAAATTTTGCGCGCCGCCGCAAATTCATCGACATCCGGTTGAGCGGTTGTGCCGGCGGGCGATGAATTTGCGGAAACGGAATTATTATTTATTGCCGCGGTTTCGGAAATTTTAGTTTGAGAACAGGCGAAAACAAAGAGCGTCAGAAAACTTAAAACCAGACCGATTTTCAAAAATTTCATTTTTTAACTCCGGGAAAATTTGCTCGGAAAACTTAGAAAGTTTAACTTATAAATTAAAGATTTACCAATAAATTTATAAAATATATGGAACGCAAAAAACTGTTAATCGGCGGCGAATGGCGCGAAACGAAAGAGACTTTTGAAGTAAAATCTCCGTACACGCGGGAAACGATTGCAGAAGTTTCGACCGCGAGCCGCCGTGAAACCGAAGAATCTATCGCCGCCGCTGAAAATGCCGCGCTGGAAATGCGAAAGCTGGCGCGTTTTGAAACGGCAAAAGGCTTGCGCCGCATTGCCGACGGCATCGAACGGCGCAAAAAGGAATTTGCCGAAACGATTGCCGGAGAATCCGCCAAACCGATTAAATCAGCGCGCGGCGAAGTCGAGCGCGGCATTGCGACCTTCGCGTGGGCGGCGTCCGAAGCCGAGAGATTCGCGGGCGAAATGCTACCGATTGACACGCAGGAAAACGGGCGCGGCAAAACCGGCTGGAGTTTGAAAATTCCGCGCGGCGTCATCTACGGCATCACGCCGTTTAATTTTCCGCTCAATCTCGTCGGTCATAAAGTCGCGCCCGCGCTCGCCGCCGGCAACGCGATTATCATCAAACCGAGCGAGCGCACGCCTTTGACCGCTTTGCTTCTGGGCGAAGTGTTTATCGAAAGCGGCTTGCCGAAAGCTGCGCTGCAAGTCGTCCCGATGCGCGTCGAAAATATGGATTTAATCTTAAACGACGAGCGCGTTAAAATGATTTCCTTTACGGGCAGCGCGGAAGTCGGCTGGCGGCTGAAAAATCAATGCGGCAAAAAAGCGATTGCGCTCGAACTCGGCGGAAACGCGCCCGTTATAATCGATGAAACCGCCGACATAAATAAATCGCTCGAACGAACGACGATGGGCGCGTTTTCCTATTCCGGGCAAATCTGCATTTCGGTTCAGAGAGTCTATGTTCACGAAAAAATCTTTGACGAATGGACGGAGAAATTCATCGAAAAAGCCGGGAATCTGAAAACCGGAAATCCGCTTGACGAATCGACTGAATTATCAGTAATGATTAACGAAAACGCCGCGAAAAAAGCCGAAGGTTTGATAAATGAAGCGCTCGACGGCGACGCGCGGCTTCTTTGCGGCGGAAACCGAAACGGCGCGATGCTCGACGCGACAATTCTAACCGGCACGAACCCGGAAATGCGCGTCGCCAGCGAAGAAATTTTCGCGCCCGTCGCGGTTGTCGAAAAATTTGCGGACTTTGCCGAAGCCGTCGATATGTCGAATCACTCGAAATACGGTCTGCAAGCCGGAGTTTTTACAAACGACTTGAAAAACGTAAATTACGCCGCCGAAAATCTCGAATACGGCGGCGTAATGATAAACGACGTGCCGGCTTTTCGCGTCGATAATATGCCTTACGGCGGCGTTAAAGAATCGGGTTTCGGGCGCGAAGGCGTTCGTTACGCGATGGAGGAAATGTCGGAAATCCGGCTCGTCGTCATTAATTCATAACAGGACGCGACATTGGTTTTTATAAAATGCAACAAAGAATAATGAAAATAAATAAAGTTTTCTTGTCGTTTCTGGCAGTTTTTTTACTGACGATTCCGGCTTGTTTCGCGCAGACGCCGACGCGGACTTTGAGCGTTTCCGGCTTAAAGGGAAACGTCGTCGTGCGGAAAGACGCGCGCGGAATTCCGTATATCGAAGCGAAATCCGACGCCGATTTATATTTCGCTCAGGGCTTTGTAACGGCGAGCGACCGCCTGTGGCAAATGGATTTATACCGCCGCGTGGCTCGCGGGCAGACGGCGGAACTGTTCGGAAAACAGACTTTGGAAGAAGATAAACGCTGGCGCAGATTCGGTTTCTCGAACGTCGTCGCCGAAACTTATAAAAACTTTTCGCCCGAATCACGCGCCATCGTCGATGATTACGCGCGCGGCGTTAACGCTTACATTGCGACTTTAAATGAAAAAACTCTGCCGCCGGAATTCCAGATTCTGCGCTATCGCCCGACCGAATGGCTGCCGACCGATTCACTCGTCATCGGCGCGATTATCAGCGACGGTTTAAGCACGACGTGGCAAACGGACGTTTTGCGCGCTTCGTTCGCCGATTTGTCGAAGGAAAAATTTAATCAGCTTTTTATGGAAAAAACGCCGCTTGATGTTCTTGTCGTCGGAACGGACGCGGAAGTTCAAAGTTCAAGGTTCAAGGTTCAAAGTCGGGAAAACGAATTTCGAGTTACGAATTACGAATTACGAAAAAATGAAATCCGAAATCCGATTGACGGCGCACTTTTAGAATTTGCCGCTAAAGATGCGGAAATCAGAAAATCGTCGCTCGAAAGAATCGGTTTTTATCAGGAAGCTAACGCGATGAGTAATAATTGGGTTGTTTCGGGGAAGCGAACCGCCGACGGAAAGCCGATGCTCGCCAACGACCCGCATTTGCCCGCGTCCGCGCCTTCGGTCTGGTATCTGACGAACCTTTCAACCGATAAATCGCGCGTTTCGGGCGTTACGTTTCCCGGAATTCCCGGCATCGTTCTCGGACACAACGAAAACATCGCGTGGGGCGCGACCAATCTCGGACCCGACGTGCAAGACCTTTATCTGGAAACATTTAACGACAAAAATCAATACAAAACCGCGAGCGGCTGGCAGGACGCGCGCGTTCGCCGCGAAGAAATAAAAGTGCGGAAAAATCTTTTGAGTCCCGAAACCGAAAACGAAACCTTGGAAGTTATCGAAACGCGAAACGGCGTGATTATTTCCGAGCAGACGGGCAAGAAATACGCTTTGAAGTGGACGGCACTCGACGCGAAAAACGATTCGTTCACGGCGTTTCTGCTGCTCGACCGCGCTAAAAACTGGGACGACTTTCGCGCCGCGCTGAAAACTTACGGCGGCGCGACGCAGAATTTCGTTTATGCCGACGCCAAAGGAAACATCGGCTATTACGGCGCGGGACGAATACCGGTTCGGCGAAGCGGCGACGGTTCTGTTCCGTATGACGGCGCGACGAATGCAGGCGATTGGACAAGTTTTATACCTTTTGAAGATTTGCCGAACAGCTTTAATCCGCCCGAAGGCATTATCGTTACGGCGAATCAGCGAGTTGTCGGCGACGGCTATAAATATTTTCTCACCCATAATTGGGCTGCGCCGTTCAGAGCGCGGCGCATTTACGAACGTCTCGCCGCGAATAATAAATTGACGGTTGACGATATGCGCGATATTCAGTTCGACACGACGAGCCTCGCTCATTTGCGCTTCGCGCGCGAAGTCGTCAACCTCAACGGCGCGTCAGCCGAAACCTTAAAGTTGTTAAACGGCTGGGACGGAAAGATGAACGCCGACTCGCAAGCCGCGCTTCTGGCAAATGAAATCCGCGCTCTTTTTCGCAGTAAAATCTTCGACGCCAACTCAATCAAAGATAAACCCGGCGGCGAAGCGAATTTTCTCGATTGGCTGATAACCGAAAAACCGAAAAGCTGGCTGCCGAAAGAATTTAATAGTTATAAAGATTTGCTCGTTGCGTCCGATGCGGAAGCACGCGCAAATCTGACGAAAAAATACGGCGCGAATCCAGCCGATTGGCTTTACGGAAAGACCGCGCAGATTCGCTTTGCGCATCCGCTCGCCGCCGCGCCGCTCGTCGGCGGACTTTTCGCAATTGAACCGTTTCCGTTAAACGGCAGCGGTTTATCGCCGAACGTCGGCGCGAGCGTTTCGATGCGCCACGTCGCAGTTCCGGGAAATTGGGACGCGACACGGCACGGCATCGCGCTCGGAGAAAGCGGCGACCCGAAATCCGCGCATTACAAAGACCAGTTGGAAAACTGGAAATCCGGCGACACGCAAATCTTTCCGTTCACAAAAGCGGCTGTTGAAAAAGCGGCGACTGAAATTATTTTGATGAAACCATAATAAGTGATAAATGATAGGTGATAACTGATAAGTGAAAGCAAATTCTTACCTTATCAGCTATCAGTTATCACCTAATACCTATCACCTATTCCGTTTTTGTGTTCGATAAAATCGCTCAGAATCATCGCCGCCGCCTGGCTGTCAACCTGTTTGCGAATATCTTTTTCTTTAACGCCGGTTTTTCGTAAATAACCTGTTGCATCGTAAGAAGTTACGCGCTCGTCCTGAAGAAATACGGGAACTGAAACCGAGAGCGAAAAATTGCGTGCAAGGCGGCGCGCTTCGGCGGACATTTCGCTTTCGCTGCCGTCGGTGTTATACGGCAAACCTAAAACGAGCGCGGCGGCATCAAATTCTGCCAGTAGAGCGACGATTTGTTTGAGAATTTTTTTCCAGCTCGCGCGTGTTATAACGCAAACGGGGCGAACCGTAAATTGAAGCTCGTCGCTGACGGCGACGCCGATGCGTTTCATTCCCAAATCAAGCGCCAGAATTCTGCCGCTCGAAGGCGCGTGAGAAACATCTGTAAAATCAAAAGTATTAGTCGTTTCTTCCGGTTGCACCATATAAAAGTAAAATGGATAATGAACAAATTGAAATTAATTATCATTTCAGCCGAACATTTTCCGTCGTTCGTTTTCCGTTATTTTCCATTATAAAGAGGAATTAAAAAATGTCATTTCGCGGTAAATTCATATTGGCGTTGGTTTCGGCGGCGATTGCGATGTATGCGATTGTCGGCGGCTTGATGGCGACGCAGGCGCAGCAGCCGATAAACGACGCGGGCGCGCAGATTCGCATTTTTGAATCGGTTTTGCAGCACATTCAAAACGATTATGTTGACGAGCCGAACCTGGAAAAAGTTCGCGCCGGAGCGCTTCGCGGCTTGGCAAACGGGCTTGACCCGTATTCGTCGTATCTGACGGCGGAACAGGTCAAAGATTTTCAGGCGAAAAAACAAAACACGCTTTCGGGCATCGGCGCGGAATTTTCGCAGGTTTCCAATTATTTATACGTCATCTCGGTGATTAAAAATTCGCCCGCCGATAAAGCCGGTTTAAAAGCCGGAGACGTTATCGAATACATCGAAACAAGAGCGACGCGCGATATTTCGCTGTTCGACGCCCGCCAGTTTCTGCTCGGTCAGCCGGGAACGAAAGTAAATGTGCGCGTCCTTCGCGCCGGAACGAAACCGCAGACGCTCGCCGTAACGCGCGACGCGTATAAAATTCCCGAATCCGAAGCCCGCCTCGAAGACGGAAAAATCGGCGTTGTCAAAGTCTACAGTTTAGAGACGGGCGAAGCCGCCGACATCAGAGCGCGTGTCGCCGAACTGCAAAAACAGGGCGTCCAGAAAATAATTCTCGATTTGCGCTCCGTCGCCGCCGGCACGATTGCCGAAGCCGCTGATGTCGCCAACATTTTTATTAAAGACGGAACTCTGGGCGAAATCATCGGGCGCGAAAACAAGGTTACGCAGACATTTACCGCCGACCCGAAAAAATTCGCGTTCGACGGTCAACTCGTCGCGCTGATTGATTTGGGAACGGCGGGCGCGGCGGAAGTCGTCGCATCGGCGATTCTCGACCGCAAACGCGGCGAAGTGGTCGGCGAACGAAGTTTCGGCGCGGGAACGGAACAGCAGTTATTTCCGCTGCGCGGCGGCGACGGCTTGCTTTTGACCGTCGCGAAATGGGCATCGGCAAACGGCAAAACGTTTCTCGACGACGAGCGCGCCAATTCCGGCGTCAAGCCGTCGGTTGAAGTTAAACGCCCGGAGACGCCCGAACCGCTCGACGTTGCCGAATTGGTTGACCGGCAGGAACAGCAAAATCAAGCACCGCAGCCGCAGGCATCGCCCGGAAGCCCGCCGCAAGCCAGCCCGCCGCCCGCCGCGCCGAAACCGGCAGCTGAAGATTTACAGCTCAAAAAAGCTCTGGAAATTCTTCGCGCAACCCCGCAAAATGTAAAAGCGGCGAGCGGCGAATAATAGATTTTGTTTTAACCGTTGGAAAGAGCCGGATTTTTTGTCCGGTTTTTTCTTTTTAAAGTTATTACAGGGAGCGCGGGCATCCTGTCCGCGCTCCCTGTGTAATTATCAAGCTCGAAAGATGTTAATTTATTTAAGATGAATCGAACGTGCAAAGTAATGATTGTCGCCGGAGAAGCGTCGGGCGACGCGCACGCGGCAAAACTCGTCGGCGCGCTGCGCGAAAACTCGCCGGAAACCGCTTTTGAGTTTTTCGGCGCGACGGGACAAAAGATGCGCGACGCCGGTGTCGAAACGATTCTCAACGCCGATAATCTCGCCATTGTCGGCTTGCCGGAAATCGCGCGCGCTTTGCCGATGTTCTGGAAAGCTTTTCAAAAGCTCAAAAGCGAAGCCGTCGAAAGAAAGCCGGATGTCGTAATTCTGGTAGATTTTCCCGAATTTAATCTGAAGCTCGCCAAAACGCTCAAAAAAAGAAACTTCAAAATTGTATATTACATCTCGCCGCAGCTGTGGGCGTGGCGCAAATATCGCGTCGGGACAATCGAAAAATATGTCGATTTGCTGCTTGTCATTTTGCCGTTTGAAAAAGATTGGTATGCGAAACAGGGAATCCGGCACGTCGAATTTGTTGGAAATCCGTTGGCACGGGAAGTTTATTCGAGGCTGACAAAAAAAGATTTTTGCCAGAAACACAGTCTCGATTCCGCAGAACCAATCGTCGCGCTTCTGCCTGGCAGCCGTCATAAGGAAATCGCCCGAATCTTGCCGCTGCTGCTGGAGACGGCGGCTTTGATGGCGGCGAAAAACCCGGAAATTCAATTTGTTATTGCTTCGTCTTCAAAAGCGAAACGGTCGGAAATCGAATCGATAATCGAACAATCGACGCGAAAGAAGATAAATCTGCCGAAAGTTCTGATGACCGTGGCGGAGGAAACGCGCGAAGTTCTAAACGCGTCGGACGCCGCCGCCGTAACGAGCGGAACGGCGACGCTCGAAACCGCGATAATCGGAACGCCGCTGGCAGTCGTTTATAAAACATCCGGCTTTAATTACAAGCTTCTGCGTCCTTTAATTTCGGTCGAACATTTCGGTCTGATAAATCTGATTGCGCGTGAAAGACTGGCAAGAGAATTGATTCAAAACGATTTTACGTCCGCCGCGCTCGCCGCCGAACTTTTTCGCCTGCTCGAACCGGAAATTAACAAACGAATGCGCGAAAGATTAAAAGAAACCGCCGACGCGCTCGGCGGCGGCGGCGCGTCGAAGCGAGCCGCCGAATACACTTTAAATTTTATCGAACAGAACGCGGTTTAGAAATTCAATCGAGCGAATTTGTGTTGATTTGCTCAGGCGTAATTCGGGCGGCGGCGAAAAATAAACGAATAAACGGCGAGATTAAAGATGATAAGCAGAACGCCGAGAAACATTTGCAGCGGCGGCGTTATGTTCGAGTAGAGAACGGCGGAAATATAATATTCGATGAAACCGCCGCCGTAACCGGCTTCGCCGCCGAGCAATCGAAATTTATTTTCGAGCGTGGTCAGCGGACACGGCAATTGAAAAAGCTCGACTAAAACGCCCCAGAAAAGCGCCGGAAGATGAAGCCGGAGAAAAAATCGGCGATATAAAACGAGCGCGCCGCCGAATATTACGAAAAGCACGAAGCAGAAATGCAGAATAAAAATTAAATCAGCCAATCCGCGATAAATCATAATTTGGATAAATTATTTTTTTTCTAAAAAACATTTTACCAGAAAATTTTATTCGCTCGCTTTGTTTATCAAGCCGGCAATCTGTTTTTTCAGCGTTTTTATTTCTTCTTTGAGGCGCGAGATTCCTTTCAGGTGAGCGTTTTGCCGTTTGTATTCGCCGAGCGGCTGGACGGGCGTTCCCCACCAGATGCCGGCGCGGACGATTTTTCCCGGCAGAATTCCGGCTTGCGAGCCGATAATCGCGCCGCTCAAAATTTTCGCGTGGTCGCCCATTCCGACCTGCCCGCCGATTATGCAGTCGTCTTCGATAATCGTGCTGCCGGAAATTCCGGTCTGCGCGGCGATGACGACGCGCTCGCCGATTCGGACGTTGTGGGCAATTTGGACGAGATTGTCGATTTTCGTGCCGCTGCCGACGCGCGTAAGCCCAAGCGCGCCTCGGTCGATGCAGGTGTTCGCGCCGATTTCGACATTATTGCCGATGATGACCGTGCCGATTTGCGGGAATTTTACGTAACCGTTCGTGCCGTCGCGGACAAAACCGAAACCGTCCGCGCCGATAATCGCGCCCGAATGAATTATCACGTCGTCGCCGATTGAAACGTCGTCGTAGATGACGACATTTTGATAAATAAAACAGTTTTCGCCGATTGAAACATTTGCGCCGAGGCGCGCGCCTTCAAAAATCTGCGTTCCGCTGCCGATTATCGTATTTTCGCCGATTGAAACAAACGCGCCGACGTAAATTTCTTCGCCGGGTTTTGCGGTTTCGCCGATTTGCGCTGTTCGGTGGATGCCCGTTTTTCTTTTTTTAGCGTGGAGAATCGCGGCGATTCGGGCAAAGGCGAGTTTCGGATTTTTTACTTCGATAGAAGCGCGGGCGAATTCGACGGAAAAATTTTCGGGAACAATTAAACACGAAGCCTTTGTTTGTCGCATCTGCGCGGCGGATTCGATGTTTTCGACATTTTCGACGAATGAAATTTCGTTTTCCGCCGCCGTCTCGATGCCTGCCGCGCGGTAGATTTCCGCCGCGCCTTCGCCGCGGAGTTTGCCGCCGGTCAAACGGGCGATTTCTTCGAGTTTCATTGCTTTAAACAGGATTATCTTTCTAAATTATCTTTCGACTTCGGAGACGATTTTTTGCAGAAAATATTCGATTCCTTCGATTTTAAATTTATGCTCGCGTTCGAGCCGTCTTAAAACGGGCGCGCTCTCGCTGTCCATAAAATGCAAATCGGCAAAATCGAGCGTTAAATCTCTGCCGCTCCGCTCGCGTAAATCGAGCGCGATTTTTTCGAGCAGAACGGCGTCGCGCAAAGTCATCGAGCCTTCGACGCGCAAAACGGTCAGACCTCGTTCGTCATCTTCGATTTGTGTAATATTTGTCGGCATTTTTTATATTGTTTCTAAAGGTTTATCGGTTGAATGTCAATCTGATGATTTGCGGCGGAGGAAAATACGCTTTCTTTCGGCAAAACTCCGTAAAGAAATGTAAAAGTCAGGACGCACGCCGCCGATTTGACGTAAAATAATTTTTGAGATGGACAAAATACTTTTGATAGATGACGACGAGGAATTGTGCGAGCTGGTCGGCGAGTTTCTGACGGCGGAGGGATTCGCGGTCGAAGCGGCGTTCGACGGGGCGAGCGGTTTGGAAAAGGCGCGAAGCGGTGCGTTTGATTTGCTGACTCTCGACGTGATGCTGCCGAAAATGAACGGCTTCGACGTTCTGCGCGAGCTTCGCAAAGAATCGAAGATTCCGGTTCTGATGCTGACGGCGCGGGGCGACGATATGGAAAGAATCGTCGGTCTGGAAACCGGCGCGGACGATTATCTGCCGAAGCCGTTCAATCCGCGCGAGCTGGTCGCCAGAATCCGCGCCGTTTTACGCCGCGCGCCGGCAAGCGAAGAAAGCGAGCCGCGCAAAACCGATAAATTTCAGATTGACGGAATAGAAATTTCGACTTCGGCGCGGTCGGCGAAACTTTCGGGCGAGGAATTAAATTTAACGTCCGTCGAATTCGATTTGCTGGTCGCGCTCGTCAGGGAAGCGGGGAAAATCGTTAAAAAAGAAGATTTAAGCCTGGCGGTTCTCGACCGGAAACTTTCGCCGTTCGACAGAAGTCTCGATATGCACATCAGCAACCTGCGCAAAAAACTCGGCACGCGCGACGGCGGCGAGGAGCGGATTAAAACGATTCGTTCCGTCGGCTATATCTACACGACGAGCGACTGACAACAACCGGCGAGCGGACAGCTATTTTATGAGTTTGTTCTTAAAAATTTTTCTCTGGTTCTGGCTCTCGATTGCGCTGGTCGTCGGCGCGGTCAGCTTTATCAACTGGTCAACGCAGCCGGAGAATTTCGGCAGACAGTTTCAAAGTTTCGTTGCCGAATCGGTAAATCTGAATTCGCGGACGGCGCGGCAGATTTATCGAAACGAAGGTCGCGACGGTCTGGAAGAATATCTGGCGCGGCTGCAAAGCTCGGAGCGAATCAGCGCCGCCGGTTTTTTCGACGCGAACGGCGGACAGATTGCCGGCGGGAAAATCGACAATCTGCCGGAAAATCTTTTCGATAAAGCGCTTTCGGGCGACGGCACGGAATTTAAGGTTTTGCCGAATGAAACCTTTGCCGCCAAAAAAATAGAAGACGGCAACAGCGGGAAATTCGTCTTCGTCGTTCGTTTAAAGCGCCCGTCGTATCAGAGCTTTCCCGATTTGAGAACGAGAATCCTGCAAATTCTGGCAATCGTCTTTACCGCCGGACTCGGCTGTTACGGTCTGGCGCGTTATCTGACTTCGCCGATTGCGAAACTGCGCCGCGCCACGCAGAAATTCGCGGGCGGCGATTTGCAGACGCGCGTCGCGCCGGAAGTCGGCAAGCGGCGCGACGAACTTGCCGGATTAGCCGAAGATTTCGACGAAATGGCGGAGAGAATCGAGAATCTGCTCGTCTCGCAAAAGCGTCTGGTGCAGGACGTTTCGCACGAACTGCGCTCGCCCCTGGCGCGTCTCAACGTCGCGCTCGAACTGGCGAAACAGAAATCGAACATTGAAAACGTGCCGCTGCTCGACCGGATTGAGCGCGAATCCAATAACTTAAACGATATGATTTCGCGCCTGCTCCTGCTTTCAAAGCTGGAGAGCGGCGCGCCTAATCTTGAAAAAACCGAAATAAATTTGTCTGGAATAATCGAGCAGGTGGCGGCGGACGCCGACTTTGAAGCGCGCGGGGAAAATAAAGCCGTTAAGATTGTCGAAAATCGGGAATGCGGAATCGTCGGCGGCGAAAATCTGCTGCGGAGCGCGATTGAGAATGTCGTGCGCAACGCGGTGCGCTACACGAAAGAAGGAACGGCGGTTGAAATCGCGCTCCGAAATGAAAACGGAAACGCGCTCATAACCGTCAAAGATTACGGCGAAGGCGTTCCCGACGCGGAGCTTGAAAACCTTTTTCGCCCGTTTTACCGCGTCGGCGAAGCGCGAGAGCGGCGAACCGGCGGCATCGGCTTGGGTTTGGCGATTGCCGAGCGCGCGGTTCACGCGCACAAAGGCGCGATTCGAGCGCGCAACACGGGCAGCGGTCTGCTGGTCGAAATCAATTTACCGGCGGCGACGATTTAAACGTCAATCGTCCGGTTTCGTCTGGCGCTGATAAAAGACTGCACCGACAAAATGACGAAAAACAGGCACACAATCGCCATCGCCGCCTGCGACAAAACCGCGAGCGAAACTTTTATATTGCTCGCCTGCGAGATGATGCGCCACGCCGGAATAACAAAGCCGATTAAACCGACGATAACCGCCGCGTGCATCAAATGTTTGCGCAAACCCTCGTTTGATTTGGCAATCAAGCCGAGAATCAAAAGCAAAGCGCCGAACGCCGCCGGTATCAGCGCCGTCGCGCTTTTGTTGCCGTCGAAAATACTGAACGCGTAACCGGCGATGCCGATTAAAATTAATAAGATTCCGCTGATAATGGAAGTTGAAGGCATAATTTATAACTCCGTAAAAACAAGATTTAATAAGCCTAACTTAACAGAGAACCGGACTCAAAACGAAATGCCTTTTAATAAAAAAGCCGGACGAATTAAGTCCGGCTTTTTTATATTTAACACGATGCGGCTCGAACTACTTTTTCGTAACCGGCAGAACGATTGCCGACGGGTTCGCGCCGCCGACATATATGCGTTCGGTCGCTTTCTGAAAATCCGCCGTTGTCGCCTGTTTGTAGTTCGCCATAAACTTCTGCGGGTTGCGGGCGACGAGCGGAAACCACGTGCTTTGAATCTGCACCATAATTCGATGACCTTTTTTGAACGTGTGCAGTATTCCCGGCATCACGAACGACAATTTCGCCGGAACATTCGGCGTCAGAGCTTCGGGTTTCTCGAAACTGTTTCTAAATCTGGCGGGCATCGGCTCGCCGCGCAGAAGCATTTGGTAACCGCCGGGCTGAAAGACGGAAAACGCCGACGTTTCCGGCGGTTTGACGCCTTCGGGGAATTTATAATCGTCCGGGAACACGTCGATTATCTTGACGATGAAATCCGAATCCGTTCCTGACGACGAAACGACGAGATTCGGCTTGATGTCGCCCGCGACCGTGATGTCTTCGGTTAAAACGTCGGTTTGATATTTCAGAACGTCGGGGCGCGTCGAGGCGAAACGCTGGTCTTCGGTCATAAAATCGCGCGGGTAATTTAAGGTTATCTTCTGCGTGTAAGGCACGGGATTCATTGGGTCTGAAACATATTCGTCAAACGCGCCCGCGCCGTTCGCCGCTTTCGGCATATCGAACGACAATTTGCCGTCCGGCAGCAGGTAAAGCGCGGTATCGATTCCGTTAGTCGGTTCGTAATCGGCAAAATCGCGCCATACGTTCGCGCCGGTGTCGAATAAATTGACTTCCTTTATCTGCGCGATGTCGCCCTTGCCTTTGAGGAAATGATTAAAGAACGGCAGCTCGTATTTAGCGCGGTAATCGACGCCGGTTTTCTGTCCGAAGTAAGCCGTGCCGAGCCAGTCGCCGTCGGCGCGAACCCAGCCGCCGTGAAACCACGGTCCGACGACTAAAACATTATAAATTCCCGGATTCTGCCGCTCGATGTGCTGATAAGTTTTCAGCGCGCCGTATAAATCTTCGTTGTCATACCAGCCGCCGACGGTCATTACAGCCGCTTTGATGTTCCTGAGTTTGGGCAGAATGTTGCGGTCTTTCCAATATTGGTCATAATTCGGATGCGCCATCATCGCGTCCCAGAATTTGATGCGTGTGCCGTAAGTTTTCTCGTAGTTGTCGGCGACTTCCTTCAATCCGCCGAGCTGTTTGAAATAATCATAACCGTCCTGCGTGCTTCGTCCCGTATATTTCTTCAGATAATCGCCGTTTGTCGCAGGCGTCGGGCGGTCTTGACCGAAGCTGCCAAAGAAAGCGTAGTTCTGCGCCAGAAACAGCGCGCCGTTGTGGTGCATATCGTCGCCGTGAAACCAATCGGAAACGGGCGCCTGCGGCGAAGCGGCTTTGATTGCCGGATGCGAATCGATAATTCCCGCCGACGTGTAAAATCCCGGATACGAAATGCCGTAAATGCCGACGCGCCCGTTATTGTTTGCGGTGTTTTTCAAAAGCCATTCAACCGTATCGAACGTGTCGGTCGATTCGTCGATGTCCTTCGGCGAATTATTGGCAATATCGGGGCGCACGTCCACGAATTCGCCTTCCGACGCCCAGCGCCCGCGCACATCCTGATAAACGAAAATATAACCTTCACGCGCAAACAATTCGTCGGGTCCCAGAGACGTTTTGAATTGGTCTTTGCCGTCCTTATCTTTGCCGTAAGGCGCGACGGTATAAGGCGTGCGCGACAGCATAATCGGGTATTTCTCCGCCCGCGCCGTCGGCTCGTAGATGGAAGTAAAAAGTTTCACGCCGTCGCGCATCGGAATCGACACTTCGCGCTTCGTGTAGTTCGCTTTGATGTAATCGGCGAGTTCGGCTTGCGCGGTTCGCGCGGCTGCCGGCTGCTGCGCGAGCGTCGTTCGATGTCCCGACGCGAAAACGCCGCACAGCGCGACAAGCGTAAAGAGAAATGACCAATACTTGAAATGATTTTTCATAAATTTCTCCGCAAAAAAAAGGAACTGGTGGATTTACCGTCTATTTTCGCTTATTGAAATGGATGTAACAAGCGCGAACGCGCCGACAAGCAAAGAAAAATTCCTTCCTTATCGACGCGTTCGCGCATCTTCGCGGCGCGCCAATCTACGCGGGCTTCTTAATCGCCTGAGAACTGCGGCGGCTGCGGTTTATCTCGCTCGCCTTTTTGAAACCGACCGCCTGCACTTCGTTGGCGTCTTTGCCGTATTGCGCCTTAACCGCGAGCTTTGCGCCGACAATCGTGTCGTGAAAAACGCGCTCGGCTTCGGCGGCATCGTCGCGGGCGGCGGCGGCGGCGCGCTGTGCCGCCGCGTCGATTGATTGTTTCGACAGCATATCCTGCCGCAGCGCCTCAAGCGCTTCCGCCTTATATTCGGGATTCGCCGGTTTAAAATCCGGCATCTCCGCAATCGCGTCCAAAGCTGCAATATCGCCGCTCATCAGCGTCGGGTTTAATCTACTTGTCTTCGCCATAATTTTTTCTCTCCTTTTTCAATAAATCTTACGAGCCGAATTAAAAGTACGAATTAATTATTAACTTATTTCAATAGATATATCAATGATTTCAGCAAACTCGTCCCTAATTACTTTGAATTAACAGTACACGCTATTGTATTTGCTGCTGACTGGTTGCGATTAGCCATCAATTCAATACGATTAGCTGCCGACTCGACCAAATTTGTTTGTAATTCAATCGAATTGGTCAACAATCTGCCATCATTAATCAATAACACTATAATAATTTCAATAAACTGCCGCCGATTTCATTTGAATGCACTAAATCAATGGTTATCGAACCGGTTCATTCCTCAATCGTCTTACTCATTTTCAAAGTTAAATCCGGCTTGCTTGTTTTCTTTGGTTCGCTGCGCGCGCTTCGTAACTTCTTCCATCAGCGGCAGATTCATTTTTACGCCGTCAAGAATCTCCTGCACGGTAACAATCTGCAATCTGTCGAACGGCGGGAAGTTTTCGGGTTTGAATTGTCCCTGCTGTTTGGCGAATTCAATCATCGGCTTGGTCGGTTCGTGTCTGGTGATGTAAATGCCGCACGCCGCGCCTTCGCTTTTGACGACGCCGTATAAATCGCGGACTTCCGAGACGCCGACGTTTTTCCCCGACTTGACCGACAACATCACGGGCAGAACTTCGTCGCGTGATTTACGCGTGTAGGCAACGCCGTCGATGCCTTTGTCCGCGCCTTTTCTCAAATATCAAACTCTTTTCGATACAAAATCAACCAATTTTAACCAATCAATCTGATTATCAGTTATAAAGTTTTCCATAAAATCCTGCGTCATTTCATTAACTTTAGCGGCGTAGGCTTTTTTGAACGCTTCATCTTTTTCCCGCGCTTCTTGGTCAATCGGCGTGATGATTTCACGATATAAATCATCGTCGCCTGAAATGAAATGCCAGAAATCTTGTCCAGCGTATTTATAATATTGTTTGTCTGAATCGTCGTGTTTCTTTAAAGGTGAGCGGTCTTTTCCATAGATGCAGCCGTTGACAGCGACAATCTCATTTGTAATGCCGCGTTCGCGCAAAATTGCTCTGTCGAGTTTGAAGTTGTTACGCATTGCAGTGATTTGGTCGGAGTTCGCCCAATTCGTGCCGGATTTAATACCGACAATATAGTATTTATCGTCGCGCTCAAACTCTAAATCAACGCTTTTCAATTCAGACTTAAAGCCGCTATGCAAACCTTTGGAAACAAAGATTGCGAATCCTTCAAGAAGATTTCCGAATATTCCTTCTTCTTGAGAAGAAAGATAAGCGTCAGCAATTCCTTTCACTAAATCACCCGCGAGTTCGATATTTTTCGCCTTGAACAGATAAGGATTTTTGCGTTTTAGAACATCTTTGAGCTTTAGGGAATTTAACTTGTCGAATCTGGTTTGATAAAACGGCGTGATAACGTATTCAGACAAATAATCGTAATAATCCTGATATTTGTTTTTGTTCATAACAAGGTTTGCTGAACCGGACTCTTTTGCGCGTTCTCAATATTCTTTTCTGCTGTCTCGAAATATTCACGTTTGAGTTCAATGCCGATAAAGCGACGATTAAGTTCGTGTGCCGCAATACAAGTTGTTCCCGAACCCGCAAACGGATCAAGCACGACATCATTTTCCTCTGAAAACAATTTAATAAACCAAGTCGGCAATGATTTAGGAAAAGCCGCGCTGTGATTTTTATTGCCGCATTCGGTGGCGAGATGCAGAACATTTGTCGGATATGCTTTTTCTCTGCCAACCCATTTGGAAATATTTTTACCGAAGCCGCTTCCAACCTGTGAATTGAATCTTATTTTGTCGTTCTCACCCAAACTGTTTAATCGAGTTTTCGCCCAATCACCCATCGGAACCATCACGGATTCCTGAAACATCTTGAATTTTCTCTGTTTGTTGAATTGCAAACATCTTTCCCACGAATCACGAAACCGATTTGACCATTTGCCTGGTGTAGAATTCCGCTTATGCCACATATATTCTTCTGTCCACAACCAACCTTGCCGCTTCATTGCGAGAATCAGCTCAAGAACGTAAGTGTGTCTTTCACCTTCGACAACCTTCTCTTTAATGTTCAAAATGAAAGAACCATCATCTTTCAAAACTCTGCGCAGTTCAGCTGAAATTGGTAGAAACCATTCAACATATTTATCAGGCGAAACTCCGCCGTAAGTGCTTTTACGGTTATCTGCATAAGGCGGCGAAGTAACAATAATATTGACCGAATTTGAAGGAATATCTTGTAATACCTTCAAACAATCACCCAGAACTAACTTATCTAAAAGCATATTTATCGGAAACATATTTACATATTAGCAAAAAGCGCCCGGTCTTCGCCGCCGATGTTGTTGTAAATCTGATTGTAGTTGCGCTTGGAATTAAACGGCGGGTCGATATAACAAAGGTCAACCGTTTCATCACGGACGAATTTGCGTAAGATGTCGAGGTTGTCGCCGTAGTAGAGTTTGTTCATTTTTGTTTCCTCATCTCCTCAATCATCCGTGCAATCGTTTCCTGCAAGTGCGCGGTAACGGCTTGATATTTCGCTTCGTCGCCCATCTCCGGCGCGACGACATCGCGCGGGTAAAAGGGAACGCCGTAGCGGATTTTTACTTTCGATAAGCTGATTTTGTTCGAGCTGCGTCCCCAGACTTTGTAAAAACCGTCGAGCGCGACCGGG
>JBBPXZ010000061.1:0-51831 GCA_038200355.1 Pyrinomonadales bacterium
AGTCGTGCCGACGGTGGCGACGACGCAAAAGGGAACGAATCCGTTTGCTTTATCTTCTTCGATTGCCTCGCGCAATTTCGCCGCGTCCATTTCAAACCGCTCGTTGGTTGCGATTTTCCGCAGGGATTCCTGACCTAAACCCAATAAAATAACGGCTTTTTCGACAGACGAATGCGACTGCCTGGACGTGTAAATCGTTAAAAGCGGCAAATCGCCGCGCCCGCTCATTCCCGTTTCACGAATCTTTAAGTTCAAGCCTTCACGCGCCGCCGCGATTGCGTGCAGTGTCGAAACCGAAGCCGTGTCGTAGATAATTCCTTTGAAACCGTCGTCCAATTTCATCATTTGCCGCAGCCAATCGGTAACGACTTCTTCGAGTTCGGTTGACGCCGGCGAAGTTCGCCAGAGCATCGCTTTCTGGTCGAAAGCGGCACTTAACATTTCGCCGAAAATTCCCGCCGCGCTCGTCGAAGTCGAGAAAAGCCCGTGAAAATTCGGGTGATTCCAGTTGGTTACGGCGGGCAGAATCAATCGTTCGACATCTGCAAAAATCGCGTCAAAACTCTCGCCGGTTTCGGGCGCGCTTTTCGGCAGAGCATTTTTCAAATCGTTCGGCTGATTGGTCGATAAAACGGGCAAATCTTCCAGACGCTCGAAGTAACCGGCAATCCAGTCAATCATTTCATACCCGGCGCGCCGAAATTCCGCCGCGCTCATATCGCCGGATTCCGGCGCGAATCGTTGGTCAGCTGATTTTTTTTTGTCGTTTTGCATTTTTATGTTCAGTTGTCTAAACTTACCCGAAAGAAATTTTATTGGATATAAACTCGACACGCTATCCGAAATAAGTATAATTCCTTTTTGTGCGGTATTTTCGGCTGGCGTAATAAACTTTACACAATCAATCGGCGTAATACATCGGAATTCAAAACATTTCGACAATTACGCGCTCACTTTCACGCTCTAATTTTATCTGATGAGGTAGATATGACAAGAATATTTTTAGCTGTCGGTTTAATCACGTCCATTTTATTTTCCGCCGCCTGTGTGCAGAAGGGCGGAAACGAAACGGCGACGAACACCGGCGACACAATCAGAGTCGGCGTTTTTGCCGACTTGAGCGGAACGACCGCGAGTTTCGGACAATCTACGAAAAACGGCATCGAACTTGCCGTCGAAGAAATTAATAATTCGGGCGGCGTTCTCGGTAAGAAAATTCAGCTGTTTGTCGAAGACGACCAGGGCAGACCCGAACAAGCCAAAACGGTTGTTTCCAAATTGATTAATCAGGATAAGGTGCAGGCGGTTCTCGGCGAAGTCGCTTCGACCAATTCGCTTGCCGCCGCGCCCGTCGCGCAGGAAGCGAAAATTCCGATGATTTCGCCTTCTTCAACTAATCCGAAAGTAACGGAAGTCGGCGATTACATTTTCCGCGTTTGTTTTATCGACCCGTTTCAAGGCGCGGTGATGGCGAAATATGCGGCAAATAATCTGAACGCCAAAACCGCCGCGATTTTCGGCGATGTGCAGTCGGATTACAGCAAAGGTTTATCCGCGGTTTTTAAACAAGAATTTACCAAACTCGGCGGAAGAATCGTCAGCGAACAATCTTACGCGCAGACCGACCCGGATTTTAAGGGACAACTGACGGCGATTCGCGCCACAAATCCCGATGTTATTTATGTTCCCGGTTATTACGGTCAAGTCGGCATTATCGCTAAACAAGCGCGTGAACTCGGAATGAATATGCCTCTGATGGGCGGCGACGGCTGGGATTCGCCGGATCTTTGGAAACTCGGCGGCGAAGCGTTGAAAAACACTTATATTTCAAATCATTATTCGGCGGACAATCCCGCGCCCCAAATTCAAAATTTCGTCAAAGCCTATCAGGCAAAATTCGGCGCTAAACCTGATTCGCTTGCGGCTTTAGCTTACGATTCGGCAAAGGTTTTGGCGGATTCGCTCAAACGCGCCGGTTCAGCCGACCCGCAAAAACTGCGTGATGCCATCGCTCAAACGAATAATTTTGACGGCATAACCGGAAAAATCACGATTAACGCCGAACGCAACGCCGTTAAACCGGCAGTCGTTCTGGAACTCGACCCTTCAAAAGCCGGTTTCAATTATAAAGAAACCATTTATCCCGAAGGTATGAGCGCGCCAACCGCCGACACGAATACAAACGCCAATTCGTCAATGAATATGAATGCAATGACGAGTGGAAATATGAATTCAAATATGAACACTTCAATGAATTCAAATGCGATGGACTCTAATACAATGAATTCAAACGCAAGATAAGTTTAAGGTCAGAAGTCAGAAATCAATATTTGACTTCTGACTTCTGACTCCTGACTCCCGACTTCCGAATTCTAATTTATGGACACTTTTGTTCAGCAGCTTATCAACGGCTTAACCATCGGCTCGATTTACGCGCTGATTGCGCTCGGCTACACGATGGTCTACGGGATTTTGCGGCTTATCAATTTCGCGCACGGCGATGTTTTTATGGTCGGCGCATACGCCGGATATATGCTGGCGATTCATCTGGGTTTTGCCTCAAGCCCGTCCATCATCGGTTTTGTGGTTGTGCTTTTCGGTTCGATGATAATTGCGGCGGTCATTGGAATGTTAATCGAACGGCTCGCCTATCGTCCGGTCAGAAAATATTCAAGAATGACGACGCTCATCACCGCGATAGGAATGTCGCTTTTTCTTGAATACATTTTCGTCGTTATTTTCTCCGGCACGCCGCGCGCCTTTCCGCAGCTTCTTCCAAGCGACAACTACACGCTTTTCGGCAATGCGACGATTAACACTTCGCAGCTGCTGATTTTTGTCGTTTCGATTTTGCTGATGCTCGGTTTGCAATACATTATTTTCAAAACGAAAATCGGCAAAGCGATGCGGGCTGTTTCTTTTAATCTAAACTCGGCAAAACTGATGGGAGTCAATACCGATTTTGTTATTGCCTTTACATTCGGACTCGGTTCGGCGCTGGCGGCGGCGGGCGGTGTTTTGGTCGCGCAATACAATCCGAAAATTGAACCTTTGATGGGACTTTTGATTGGTCTAAAAGCCTTTGTTGCGGCGGTTCTCGGCGGCATCGGAAATATTCCGGGCGCGGTTTTGGGCGGTTTGCTGATTGGCGCGGCGGAAACGCTCGTCGTCGGTTACGGGCAATATATCGGTATTCCCTCGACCTATCGTGACGCGGTGGCGTTTGCTATTCTAATTTTGGTTCTTTTAATACGTCCGGCAGGTCTTTTGGGGTCAAACGTACAGGAAAAAGTCTGACAGGCGGAAATCAGAAGACAGAAACCAGAAGACAGAAACCAGCATAAGTTCTGCTTTTACTTATTTCCGGTTTTGGACTCCCGGTTTCTGATTTCTGGTTTCTGTCTTCTGACTTCTGATTTCTATTTTCCGGTTTCTGACTACTGACTTCCGGTTTCCGACTGCTGATTACTAAAAACTTATGTCTTCTCTGGTAAAGAGTTTAATATTTGGAATCATCGTTATCGCGCTTCTCTACATTGTGAACGCGATGATGAGCAGCGCGGGATTTTTCGGCGCGGGAATCGATGATTATTCGGCGCGTCTGCTCGTGTTTATCGGCATCAACATCATTCTTGCCACGTCGCTGAATTTAATTAACGGTTTTACCGGACAATTTTCCATCGGACACGCCGGATTTATGGCGGTCGGCGCGTATTCTTCGGCATATTTTACCGTAACTTATGGCAAACAACTCGAAAGCGCGTTTTCGTTTCTGGGAGAATTGGGCGCGGCGAGTGTTATTTTGCTGATTGCCGTCATCATCGGCGCGATTGTCGCGGCAGTCGTCGGTTTAATCGTCGGAATTCCGTCGCTTCGTCTGCGCGGCGATTATCTGGCGATTGTAACGCTCGGCTTCGCTGAAATTATCCGCATTGTTATTCTAAATATTGACGCGGTTGGCGGCGCGACAGGTTATCAAGTTCCGGGTTATGCAAATTTCCTGTGGGTTGGAATTTTCGCCGTTATCACGGTTGTCGTCGTTCATAACATCGTCAAATCCGACACTGGACGCGCGCTGATTTCTATCCGCGAAGACGAACTGGCGGCGGAAGCAATGGGCGTAAATACGACGCGCTATAAAGTTGTTTCATTCGTTATCAGTTCGGCTTTTGCGGGAATTGCGGGCGTTCTGTTCGCGCATTACAACAAATTTCTCAGCACCAACGATTTTCAATTTATCAAATCATTTGAAGTTATTATTATGATTGTGTTGGGCGGAATGGGTTCGATGACCGGCGCGATTATCGGCGCGGTCGTCGTTACGCTTCTGCCTGAACTTCTGCGCCAGCTTGCCTTTATTCAAGTTCCGTTCATTCAGGTTAATTCAAGCGGCGATGTCTTACTTTCAAGCATACCGCTCGACTCGCTGCGGTTGGTCATTTTTGCCTTGATTTTGATTTTGACGATGATTCTGCGCCCGCAGGGAATTTTCGGCACGAACGAATTCGGTTTAAGCTGGCTCAAGCGTCCGCGTAAAACACCGGCGGGAAACGAAACAGTCGGCGACAGCGAAGGCGTTCCGATTGCCCAGCAGGAAGAAGCAAAGCGATTGGAAAGCGAAGGCAAAGATTAAGCCGAAAGCGCAGGCATCTTGCCTGCAATGAGTGCGCGCGCGAAAACTTCGATAGAATTTAAGCGCGTCGAAGGTCGAACTTGGGTTCACGTCCTTTCGGACGTATTGCAGGCAGGATGCCTGCGCTCCGACTGATTTATGAATAATGGAAACAGCATTTTGCAGACCGATAAGGCGACGATTAAATTCGGCGGACTCGTCGCCGTCAATGAACTGAATCTCGATGTTCATCGCGGCGAAATTTACGGTTTAATCGGACCGAACGGCGCGGGCAAAACGACGATTTTCAATCTTCTGACCGGCGTTTATGAACCGACTTCCGGCGACATTCGCATCAACGGAACGCGCATCAACGGCTTGAAACCGTATCAGATTTCGCGTCTCGGCGTTTCGCGCACGTTTCAAAACATCAGACTTTTTCCGTCGATGAGCGTTCTGGAAAACGTCGTTACGGCTTGCCATCGCCACGCCAAACAAGGCTTGCTCGACGGGATTCTTCGCCTGCCGCTGTTTCAAAAAGACGAAGCCGAACACCGCAAATTTGCAATGGAACTGCTTGAGATTTTCGACCTCGCCAAATACAGGGACGAAGGCGGAACGAGTTTGCCCTACGGCAATCAGCGCCGTCTGGAAATCGTCCGCGCGCGGGCGACGCGCCCGAATTTGCTGCTTCTTGACGAACCGGCGGCGGGAATGAATCCGTCCGAACAGGGAGATTTAACGACTTTGATAAAGGAAATCCGCGACAAATTTAAGCTGACCATTATTCTGGTCGAACACAATATGCGCGTCGTAATGGGCGTCTGCGACCGCATTCAGGTTGTCGATTACGGCAAATCAATCGCGCTCGGCTTGCCGCACGATATTAAAAACGACCCGAAAGTCATCGAAGCATATCTTGGAACTTAGAAAATAGAAGATAAAAGATAGAAGTCAGGAGATAGAAGATAGAAATTGGAAGCCGGAAACTAATAAAAGAGCGCGATGTTTGCTAAAAGTTTTGAAGATGTCGAAATTTGGAAGAAGTCGCACGCCTGGGTTTTGAAAATTTATCGGCTTTCGGAGAACTTTCCGAAGCACGAATTGTTCGGCTTGACTTCACAACTGCGGCGAGCGGCAGTTTCAATTCCCGCTAATTTTGCCGAAGGCTTCAAAAAGCGGGAAAGGCGGATAAACTGCGCTTTTATAATATCGCGCAAGGTTCGCTGGAAGAATGTCGCTATTATTTAATTTTGATTAGAGATTTAAACTACGGCGGAGTTGAAAAATTGCAGAAAGACATAGAAGAAATCAGTGAAATGCTTGGAAGCTATATGCAAAAAATACGAAGCGACATATAAAAACTTGCAAATTCACGATTCAGCGTCAAGACTTTAGCTGTATTCTCAAAACTTCCGCTTTCTATTTTCCGACTTCTGACTTCTGATTTCTATTCTCTGTCTTCAAAAAATTTATGCTTGTTTTAGAAAATGTTTCCGTCAGTTACGGCGCAATCGAAGCCTTAACAGATATTTCGCTTGAAGTTAATCAGGGCGAAGTCGTAACCTTAATCGGCGCGAACGGCGCGGGAAAAACGACTACTTTAAGGACGATTACCGGATTGCTCGAACCGCGAAACGGGCGAATAACTTACGAAGGCAAAACCATCAGCGGAATGGCGACGCACAAGCTCGTGCCGATGGGAATTGCGATGTCGCCCGAAGGTCGCGGCGTTTTCGCCAATTTGTCGGTGCGCGAAAATCTGGAAATGGGCGCATATATCCGTAATGACAAAAAAGGAATTTTCGACGATATGCAGCGCGCTTTCCGGCTTTTTCCGCGCCTCAAGGAACGCGAGCAGCAGAAAGCGGGAACGCTTTCCGGCGGCGAACAGCAAATGCTGGCGATGGGCAGAGCAATGATGTCGCGCCCGCGCCTTCTGCTTCTGGACGAGCCTTCGCTCGGTCTCGCGCCGCTGGTCGTTCACACGATTTTTGAAGCGATTAAAGAAATCAGCAGCGAAGGGACGACTATTTTGCTGGTCGAGCAGAACGCCAACGCCGCGCTTCAGCATTCCGACCGCGCTTATGTTTTGGAAACGGGCAGAATCGTGATGCAGGGCGATTCCAAATCGGTCGCCGCCGACCCGCGAGTTAAGGAAGCTTATCTGGGTGAATGAAAATCGATAAAGTATCATAAGACTTTCTCAAAATGCGGAAACGCGCACGTCAGTAAGTGTGTCTTCTTCATCATCGCGCCGAACTCTCGTGCGGGCTTCTGCAAAAATGAGAAAGTCCTATATCAAATAAAAAAGCAGCCGCCGGAGTTTCCGGCAGCTGCTTTTTGCTGTAATCGACAATTATTGTTCTCCTTCGTCCGGCAGCGGCGGCGTTGTATCGTCGTCGGCGTCAACTTTGGCGAGCGCGTCTTTATAAATTTTAATGTCGCCGGCAGTTTCGAGTTCCTGCCGACGGCTTGCCAGATAATCGGAAAAAACCTGCCCGCGTTTTTCCGTCAGTTTCGCCTGCACAAGCTCGTCGCGCTGTTTGGCAAATTCTTCGCCGCTGGCTTCTTCGCGTCCTTTGACGCCGACGACGTAATAATTATCGCCGATTTTAACCGGCGTTTTCGTAACTTCGCCGACTCTTAAATTAAAAATCGCGTCTTCGAGCGCTTCGCTGGTTGTCGCCGACGGACCCTGACCGAGCGGCGAGCCTAAGATGAAACTTTTCGCGTCGAGAGCTTTTAAGCCTTTCGACTGCGCGGCGGCTTCGAGATTATTTGCCGAATCCGCGCCGGCGGCGATTTGCCCCGCGATTTCTTCGACGCGCGCGCGCGCCTGTTCCAGCTTATAGGCTTCGGCAACTTTATCCCGGACTTCGGCGAATTCGGCGTCGCGCGGCTCGCGTTTTTCGATTAGAAGCGGAATGGCGAAACCGTTCTGCACGGGAATCTTATCGCCGACATCGCCTTGATTTTCAAGCGCGGCGATGCCTTCTTCAAACTGCGGCGAGATGCCGACGTTTTCCACCTCGTCGCCCGGTTTGACGAATCCGGTTTCGCGAACCATTTCGGTCGGCGTCATATTCGCCTGCGCCGCAAATTCCTGCGCCACAGCCGCAACGTCTTTATTTTGTTTCAAGCGGTCGGTAACTTTCTGCGCGAGTTCGGCGGCGGCGGCGTAAGCGCGGCGATTTTTCAAGCTGACTTCGATTTCCCTGCGGGCGACTTCAAAAGTTTTCGGAACCGCTTCGCCGCGCCGCAGGATATAGAATTTGTCCTGATATTTAATCGGTTCGGTAACTTCGCCCGGCTGCATCGACAAAAGCCGCTGATACGGGTCGGTCGGATTGTTCGGATTCGAGCGAACCAGACCGGCGAGCTTGCCGCCGTTTGCCGCGCTTCGGGTGTCTTCGGATTGCCCTCTGGCAATTTCGGCAAATGCTTCTTCGGAAATTTTGGCGTCGTCTTTGGCGCGAATTCCGGCGACGATTTCATTAGCTTTCGCCGTAATCCGCGCTTCGGCGTCCGCGTTCGGTATGCGCAGAACTATCTGCTGACCATTCACGCCCGCCAGTTTTTTTTCAGCCGGAATCTTGTCGTATTCAGCCCGTAAATCTTCTTCGGAAATGTTCAGTTTTTCGCCGATTTTTGAAGTGTTTAAGAAAACGTAGCGGATTTTTTTCTGCGGAACGTCGATTCGGTAATTCGCCTTGCTGCGCTCGAAATAGCTTTTTAACTCATCGTCCGACGGTTTTATCGTCTGCGCCAAATCGCTGCTCGAAACCGGAACGTAAGCTAAATCGAATTTCGTGTTCTGACGTTTATAATCGCTCAAAACCTCGTCTTCGGAGACGCTTACGCCCGACGTCAAATACGCTTCGAGCCTCTGACCGCTCAGCTGGTCGCGCACCGCCTGCTCAAAATTCGCCACGCTGCCGAATTGTTCGGTTACGCGCTGTTCGTAATTTTCCTGATTAAACGCGCCGCCGTCAACCGATTTAAATTGTTTGCGAATAGTGTCGGCGACTTCGGCGTCGGTCGCCGTCAAGCCGAGCCGCTTTGCTTCGCCGCGCACGATGCGCTCGCGAATCATACCGTCGAGCAGAAACCTGCCGGGCAGACCGCGCCCGAACTGACTGGCGTTTTCCTTCTGAATGGCTAAATCGGCAACCGTTACCTTTTCGCCGCCGACCTTTGCGACGGTATCTCCGTCGCGCGTCAGACTGGTTTTTACGTTACTGTTCGACGGAGCGTAAAAAAGGACCAAACTCAGCGCCATTACGGCGGCAAACAGAAAAAGGAGAACGTTTCTCGTTCTTTCCAAGCGGCTGAAAAACTTTAACATCGGTTATTTCCTACTTTTTGAAGATTAGTGTTTTATTATATTATCTGAATATTATCTGAAAAGTCAGTTTGGACGAACCGCGATTTTAACAGTATTGAAGTTCAAAGTCCAAATCCGTCGAAGCGCCCGATTATGATAATCTTGCTTTTTATAACGTCCCGGCGCATTTTAATTTAAGATTCGATTACAAATAAAATAATGCTGACACACATCGTTTGCTGGAAATATAAGACGGAAATTACGCCGGAAGCGCGCCGGGAACACGTTGCGCGGTTGAAAAGCCTGCCGGAGTCGATTCCGAATATCGTTAGTTTCAGCGTCGGTTCGGACGTTCTGCAACTGGAACGCTCGTTCGACACGGGTTTGGTCGCCGTCTTTCCAGACCGCGCCGCGCTCGACGCCTACACAATTCACCCGCTTCATCAGGCGGTCGCGAAAACGGGCAAAGGAATCGCCGAAAAAGTCGTCTCGGTTGATTTTACGAGCGAGCAATAGAGCTTTGTCGTCTTGATTTCGATAAGTAATCGGACGCGCATCGTTTTATAAGATTTTTTCACTGCAGATTTATACGGATAAACTCCCGATGTGCCGCAGTATGAAACTTTGGAAAAAGATAATTTTAATTTTCTTCGCGGCGCTGCTTTTAGCACAGATTCCTTTTATTTACCGCCGCATTCAAAAGGGTAGTCTCGCCGCGAAAATCGCCAATCTCGACGCGCGGAGAAAACTTCCCGCCGATTCCCGGTTTAATGACTTCAAAGGCGTCATTCACGTTCACACCGCAATCGGCGGACACAGCACCGGCGGCTTCGGCGAATTAATCGGCGCGGCGCGAAAAAATAATCTCGATTTCGTCGTGATGACCGAACACACGTCAGGTCTTTTCGATACGTCGGCGCTGACTTTGAACGGAACTTATCAAGGCGTTTTGTTTGTCGGCGGCAATGAAGCGAACGCCGAAAACGACGACCGCTTTTTAATTTTAAGCGGAATGTCCGGCGCGGATTCGCTCAAACAAGCCGCCACGCCCGATTTTCTGCGGCGAGTTCACGCCGAAAACAAGCTCGCTTTTATTACATACCCGGAAAACTTCAATTCGTGGAATTCGGATTTCGACGGCGTTGAAATTTTCAGCCTTTTCACGAACGGCAAACAAATGAGCGTGCCGTTTTTTCTGCCCGACGCGCTCTGGTCGTTCGGTTCGTATCCAGAATTGACGATTGCCGGTTACTTTAAACGCCCCGACGCTAACCTGAAAAAATTCGACGAGCTAACCGCAACCAGGAAATCGACGCTCTTTGCCGGCAGCGACGCGCATTCAAATCTTGGCGCGCATATTTTCGGCGACGACGCGGGCGGCAAACTGATAAATCTGAAATTCGACCGCTACGAAACGATTTTCCGGCTCGTCAGAACACACGTTCTGCTGGAAAAAGACAAACCGCTGACGCAGGAAAATCTGCTCGCCGCGCTCAAAAACGGGCGCGCTTACATCGCCTTTGACGTTTTGAGCGACGCGTCGGGTTTTGCTTTTACGGCTGAAAGCGCGGGCGAATCGAAAACGATGGGCGACGATATTTTATTGGCAAACGGCGTGAATTTAAAAGCCGCCGCGTCGCAAATCGCCAGATTCGTAATTTTCAAAAACGGCGAAAAAGTATCCGAAGCAAGCGCAAATACGGAAATCGTTTTCCCGGTTCGCGAACGCGGAACATACCGCACCGAAGTTTATCTCGACACGCTCGGCGCGCCGTTCGACCGGACGCCGTGGATAATCTCGAATCCGATTTACGTCAGGTAATTCGCGGGCAGTCCAAAGTCTAAGAAGTCCAAAGTCCAAAGTCCAAAGTCCAAAGATTCGGGAATGCCGACAGCGACGATGAGCAGTTTGGTTATTCGAGATTTTAAAGTTCCGGGTTAAAAGGTCGTTTTCGCTTTCTGACTGGAACTTTGAACTTTGGACTTCTTAGACTTTGGACTTTGGACTTTTTGGCAAGCCAACGAAACGAAACTATAAAACATCATAGACAGGCAAAACCGTTAGAAAATATTACATTCAGTGTTTCCGAAAGAAGATGAAAAATTTTAGAGGAACTGTTTTTCAAACGTTGGGATTGTCGCTCGTCGTTTTGGTGTTTTCCCTGACATCGGCGGCGCAGTCGCAGCAGCAGATTCAGCGGACGCCGTTCGACGTAACCAATTATAAAATGGACGTATCGCTCGCGCCTTCCGAAAACCGGCTGAGCGCGACGGTTGACGTTAATTTCACGCCGCTCGAAGATACGCGCACCGTTTCGTTCGAGCTGAACGGTTCGCTGAAAATCGACGCCATCACACGCCAGAATCAAAGCGCGCCGGTTTCAATCGCCAGAAATCCGCGAACCGCTTCCGCCGCGACCGCGCAGAATCAGGTTACATTCATTCAAGACCAGGTAGGCGTCTCCGATTTGGGTCCGAGCGTGAAAATCGATTTGGGCGAAACGATTACGAAAGGAACGCCCGTTACCCTGCGATTTAAATACGGCGGCGTTCTGGCAACGCCCGCCGGCGGACCGCTTCTGACCAAAAAACTCGCGTATGTCGGCGACAAGGACGGGTATTTAATGTATGCCGGGCGCTGGTTTCCGTTTCATAACTACGCGGCTGACCAGGCGACTTCCGATATTACATTAACGCTTCCCGCCGGTTTTCAGGTCGTCGGTTTCAGCGACGCGCCCGTCGCGCCGAGTGCCGGAAGATACCACTTCGTTCAATCGAATCCGGCGCTCGTCGGAAACATCGCCTACGGCAGATACACCAATAAAAATCTGCGTTTCGGCGAATACGAATTACAGTTTTACACCAAAATCGGCAACGACGCGCTCGTCGCGACATACGGCGAAACGCTCGGTCGGGCGCTCGAATTTTACACAAAGCAATACGGCGCGCCGCAGGGCGGAAAACGTCTGGTAATCGCGCAGATTGACGACGAAAGTCTCGATTTTTACTCGACGCAGGGAATGATTTTTATGGCTGACCGGCTGTTTAATCAAGCCCGCGACATCACGCAGGCGCGTCTTCAGCGCGAGGCGGCGCTTCAATGGTGGGGTTTGACGGTCGGGCTGAAATCCTTTGACGACGCGTGGCTTTCTCAAGGTCTGGCGGAATTCAGCGCGTATTCTCTGCGCGAAAGTCAGATGTCGGGCGCGCAGCTCGATAATATGCGGCGCGAGCTTCTGGAAAAATCTCTGACCTTCGAGCAAACCGCGTCTTTATCGCGCGCGCCCGCCGCTCTGGACGACCAATCGATAGCGTATCAATACATAATGTTCGGCAAGGGAGCGTTTGTTTATAAACTTCTCCGTGACACGCTCGGCGACCAGAAATTTAACCAGCTTCTGCGCCAGTTTCTCGAACGGTATCGCGGCAAAAACGCTTCGATTGACGATTTTGAAAAACTCGCCTCGCAGGTTGCCGGAGTTCCGATGCGCTACTTTTTCGCCCGCTGGGTCGAAGGCACGGGCGTTCCCGAATTTCAGACCGATTATCAAATTATCCGCACGCGCGCCGGAAAATTTATCGCTCGCGGCACGATTAAACAGAATTACGACAATCTTCGTCTGCCCGTCGAAGTTCAGCTTCGTTCGGAAGGCGAAGGCGGCACGAAAACCGTCAAAGTCGATGTTGAAGACGCGAGCGCCGATTTTAATATCGAATCGAACGGCAAACCGCTTGCCGTAATTATCGACCCGAATTACAAGATTCTGCGAATCTCCGACGATTTGCGCGTATCGGCGACGGCGCGGCGCGGCATCGAACAGTTCAAAGAGGGAAACTATGTCGAAGCGCAGCAGCAGTTTGAAGCCGCTCTGAAACAAGACCGCTCGAACTCGTGGATTTACTACAATCTCGGACTGCTTTTCCTAGAACAGAGAAATTACGATTTGGCAGTCGATAATTTCAAAGCCGTTTTGTCCGGCGATTTGAACCCGGATTGGCTGTCGGTCTGGGCGAATATCAAAATGGGCAACGCCTACGACGCCAAAGGCGACCGCGTTCGCGCCACCGCCGCCTACAAACGCGCCGAAACGACCGGCGACAATTACGACAACGCGCAAGCCGCCGTCAAGCGTTACCAGGCAACGCCGTATGACCCGAAAGAAAAATCGCAGACGACGGCGACCACAAAATGAAGTGTGAAATTTTCGCGCCGAAAGCGCCCGTTGAAATAAAAGAAATCTTCATTAAAAGCCGTCGGCTGCACAAATCGACAAAGAAAAAAAGGCGAGTATTTTTAAATGCTCGCCTTTTTTCGCTGTGGCTCGTTAAACTTTAGATAATTGAATCGAAATACGGATTTGAATCAGCCTGTTTGCTCGCGCAATGTTATTGAGCGCAATAAACTAAAAGCGCGGGAATTATCAGCCACAACAAGCCTTTGACGAGAAAAAACAAAAAGCCGGCGACGCCGAAACGTCTGAGCAGGCGCGCGAGATTGGACGGTTTTTCGGGTTTTTTAATTTCCGGCATCGTTAGTATAAAATAAACCGTTCGCGCGGACTTTTCAAACTTTTTCGGCAGTGTATCTTTGTATGAAAAAACAATTTGCTTTGGTTTCCGTATTGATTTTACACGTCTTTTCCGCGTATGCTTTTATTTTCGCGCAAACAACGCCGCCGGTTGAAAAAAATAAACGCGAGGCTGATTTGATTGAACTCGTAAAGCTCGACAAAACCATAAAACTCGACATTCGCTACGCTCGCACGGATAATTTCATCGGCAAAATCGTCTATCCCGAAGCGCGCGCCTTTTTGCAGCGTCCGGCTGCCGAAGCGCTGCTGCGCGTCCACAAACAACTCAAAAAACAAAATTTGGGTTTGATGATTTTCGACGGTTATCGCCCGTGGACGATTACGAAACTTTTCTGGGAAGTTACGCCCGAAGACAAACGAAAATTCGTGGCGAATCCGGCGACAGGCTCGCGCCACAATCGCGGCTGCGCGGTCGATTTGAGCATTTACGATTTACAAACCGGAAAGCTGGTTGATATGCCGTCGGACTTCGACGAATTTACGGAACGCGCTTCGCCCGATTATAAAGGCGGAAGCGAAATTCAAACGAAAAATCGCGATTTGCTGAGAAATCTGATGGAATCTGAAGGTTTTACCGTCAACAAAAACGAGTGGTGGCATTTCGATTATAAGGATTGGGAAAAATACGCCATTTACGACATCGCTTTTTCCGATGTGAAAACCAAAAAGGCAAAGCCGGCAAACCACGAATAACTTTTCAAAAGCAATCAGTTTCAATGAAAATCCAACCCGCAAAGTTTTTACACGGAACGATAAATCTGCCCGGCGACAAATCAATTTCACATCGCGCCGCGATTTTTTCGGCAATGGCGACGGGCGACGCGCGCATCGAAAATTTCGCGTCGAGCGCCGACTGCGCTTCGACTTTGCAGTGTTTAAGCGATTTGGGCGTTGAGATAAGGCGCGAGAATTCGACGGTTTTTATAAAAGGCGTCGGAAAAAACGGTTTTCAAAAACCTGCAAAACTGTTGGATTGCGGCAACAGCGGAACGACGATGCGTCTTTTGGCGGGCGTTCTGGCGGGACAAAATTTCGATTCGGTTTTAACCGGCGACGAATCGCTTTCAAAACGTCCGATGCACCGCGTTATCGCTCCTTTAACAAAAATGGGCGCTTTATTGAAAGCTGAAAACGACTGCGCTCCGTTGAAAATTTACGGAAGAAATCCGCTGCGGGCGATTTTCTATGAAATGCCCGTGTCGAGCGCGCAGGTTAAATCGTGCGTTTTGCTCGCCGGACTCAATGCCGAAGGACGAACCATTCTTCAAAGTCCGCCGACCGAATCGCCAATCGTTACATCGAGAAATCACACGGAACTGATGCTGAAATTTCTCGGCGCGGAAATCGAAGAAGAATTTGTCGAAACGGGCGCGGAATTCGCGCACCGTGTTTCAGTAGAAGGAAATTCAAAACTCGTCGCCGAAAACTTGCGCGTTCCTGCGGACGTTTCATCGGCGGCGTTTTTTATCGTTGCGGCGGCGTGTTTGAAAGGCTCGGCAGTCGTTATCGAAAATGTCGGCTTAAACAAAACGCGAACAGCGATTATCGATGTTCTGAAAAATTTCGGCGCGGACATCGAGATTGTTAATCAGACGGAAGTTTGCGATGAAACAATCGGAGACGTGCGCGTTCGCGGCGGCGAAAAGCACGCGCCGCAAACTGATTCAAATAAAATCGACGGCGACATAATCGCTAATTTAATTGACGAAATTCCGATTCTGGCGATTTTCGGAACGCAGTTGGAAAACGGTCTGGAAGTTCGCGGCGCGGCGGAATTGCGCGTTAAGGAATCGGACAGAATCCGGGCGGTTGTCGAAAATCTACGGCGAATGAACGCCCAAGTCGAAGAATTTCCAGACGGCTTTCGCGTTGAAAAATCGGATTTAAAGGGTGCGAAAATCGATTCGTTCGGCGACCACCGAATCGCGATGGCGTTTGCCGTCGCCGCACTTTTCGCTAAGGGCGAAACCGAAATAATCGACCACGAATGCGCGGGCGTCTCGTTTCCCGAATTTTTTCAAACGCTCGCTTCGCTTGTAAAATAATCTGAAACGCGCCGGCGAACGAATTAAATAAATAATCTGAACTTTGTGTTAAATTATTTTTTAATGGAACGCGCCGTAAATCAAAAAATTATTCTCACAGGCTTTATGGGCGTCGGCAAATCGACGGTCGCGCGGTTTCTGTCGTTTATTCTCAAGTGCAAAAAAATCGACCTCGACGCCGCCATCGAAAACGCGGAACGCCGGACGATTGCCGAAATTATCGAACAAATCGGCGAAGCGGAATATCGCCGCATCGAAACCGCGAATTTATGCCGCGTGCTGGCTGACACGGACGCGCAAATCATCGCGCTCGGCGGCGGCGCGTGGACGATTGAGGAAAATCGCCGACTCATAAAGGCGCACGATTTTACGACCGTCTGGCTCGAATCGACTTTTGAACACTGCTGGCGCAACATCTCCGGCTCGAAACGTGTGCGCCCGCTGGCGAAAAACAAAACGCAGGCGCAGCAGCTTTTCTACGAGCGGCAGAAAGTTTACTGTCTCGCCGACTGGCATTTTATCGTCAAGCCGGATTTAACGTCGTTTGAAATCGCCAAAAAAATCGCCGAAGAAGTATTTTAATCAAAAAATTAACTGAAATTTTACGAAAAATGATTTAGACTATTTTGTCGAACCGATAAGAAACGAAAATTTTTCCGAAATATGCGGGAGAATTACGCGGCGAAAAGATTTGAATAAAAACGCCGTCGCGTTTATCAGTTTGTTCACGATTTTAATTAACGTCAGAATTTTTCAGGAGGAAGAATGAAAATTAAATTTTTAGCAGTTCTCGGTTTAGCCGCGGTTGCCGGTTTAGGCGGATGCAAAAGCGCGGCGACCAATGCAAATATAGCGAGTCCGACCGGCACGAATATGGCAGTCAACAGCAATATGGGTATGACGACCTCGACGCCGATGACCAGCGCGACGATGGCTCCGGCGATGGATTCGGCGACCAAAGCGACGGTTGAATCGGCACTGAAAAACGCCGGAATCACCGGCGTAACCGTTGATGCGACGACGGCGGAAATAACGCTGCGCGGCTCGGTTGCCAAAGGCAAATTGGGCGAAGCGGTGCGCATCGCCAACGAAAAAGGCGGCGGCAAAAGAGTCAGCAATCAATTGACGGAGATGAAGTAATTAAAAGGGAGGAAAAGAATTATGGCTTTAATGGATAAATATCAATCGCTGATTAATATGGCGAATCAACTCGGAATTTCCGGCTTAAATGTCGTCGAAAGCGACAATGTTTTGAATATCGAAGGCACTGCCGGAACAGCGCAGGCGAAACAGCAGTTGTGGGACGAATACGGACGCATCGACCCGGATTATCGTTCGGGCGACGTGGTAATGAACATTTCCGCGCCTGAAGGCGATTCAGGTTCATCTTCCGGCGGCTCATCAAGCGGCGGCTCGACTTACACGGTGCAGGCGGGCGACACGCTCAGCAAAATCGGCTCGCATCACGGCGTCAGCTGGCAGAAAATTTTTGAAGCCAACCGCGACAAACTCGACGACCCGGACAAAATCCAAGCCGGACAGCAACTGACGATTCCGCAGGGATAGACAGATTTTTTACGGAAAGGGATTTTCAGGCACTTTGGTTTGTTTGCGAAAAGCGAACGAATCAAGGTGCTTTTTCTTTTTTTAAAGATTATATGCGAGTTGTTCTGGATATTTTTATTCTTTTGAAACTGGACTTTAGACTTTGAACCGTCTTGTTGCTAAAGTTTTTTGTTATGGCATTTGAAACGGATTTTGTCGTCGTCGGCAGCGGAATCGCCGGTCTTCGAGCCGCGATTGAGCTTGCCGAATCGGGCGCGCAGGTTACGGTCTTGACCAAAGACAAAACGCAGGAATCGAATACTGAATACGCGCAGGGCGGCGTCGCCGTCGTTTTGTCCGAAGACGACAACGCGGAACTGCACGAAGACGACACGCTGGCTGCGGGCGCGGGTTTGTGCGACGAAGAAGCGGTCGAAATTCTCGTCAGCGACGGCACGAGATACATACAGGAATTGATAAACTGGGGAACGGAATTCGACCGCGAAGGCGGAAAATTGATTTTCACGCGGGAAGCTGCGCACTCTCGCCGGAGAATTCTGCACGCGCACGGCGATTCGACGGGCAAGGAGATTGTGCGCGCTCTTGTCGCCCGCGCCGGAGTGGAAAAAAACATCGTTTTAATGCCGTTTGCCAACACGGAAAGTTTGATTGTTTCCGAAAACAAATGTGTCGGCGTTCGTTTTCTCGACCCTATCTTACGCGCGCCGCGTGAGATTTTCGCAAAAGCCGTAATTCTCTGCACGGGCGGCGCGGGACAGTTATTTCAGCACACGACGAATCCGCCGGTTGCGACGGGCGACGGGATGGCGATGGCTTTCCGGGCGGGCGCGGAAATGGCTGATATGGAATTCGTGCAGTTTCACCCGACGGCTCTGAGCGTCGAAAACGCGCCGCGATTTCTGTTGTCTGAAGCGATGCGCGGCGAAGGCGGCATTCTGCGGAACAAACAGGGCGAGCGGTTTATGAATCGTTACGACGAACGATTAGAATTAGCGCCGCGCGACATCGTTTCGCGCTCGATTGTCGCTGAAATGCGCCGCACCGGAACGCGCTTCGTTTTTCTCGATATGACGGCGATGAACGAAGGTTTTTTGAAAGAACGCTTTCCGAAGATTTACGAAACCTGCAAATTTTACGATTTAAATATCGCAGCCGATTTGCTGCCGGTTTCGCCCGCTTCGCATTACTGTATGGGCGGAATCCGCACGGATTTGCACGGGCGAAGCAGCTTGAAAGGTCTCTACGCGGCGGGCGAAGTTTCCTGCACGGGCGTTCACGGCGCAAACCGTTTAGCGTCAAATTCCTTGCTCGAAGGCTTGGTTTTCGGCGCGCGCGCGGGCAAAGCGATGGTTGAGGACAATTACGAATTACGAGTTACGAATTACGAATTAAAACCTGAAACCTTAAACCTGAAGCCTGAAACTTCCGTTGCGACCGCCGTTAAAAAACGCGTTAAGCGTCTGATGTGGGAGCGCGTCGGAATTTTGCGCTCTGCGGATTCGTTAAAGCGTGCTTTGCGCGAGCTTGAACAAATTTCCGAAGCGAATCTCGGAACTTCGTCGCGTAATTTCGTAACGGTCGCAATACTTATAACCCGCGCCGCGCTCTGGCGCGAAGAATCGCGCGGCGGACATTTTCGCACGGATTTTCCCGACAGACGCGAAGATTGGCGCGTCCATTCGATTCAAAAACTCGGCGCGGAAATTTCAACGAGCGAGCGAATAAATTTTAATCAGATAAACTGATATAGAAACTACGCAGTCGAATGCGGAAACCCGCACGAAGTAAGGGCGCAAGGCGCGTAAGAACACACTTACTTCGTGCGTGTTTCTGCATTTTTATTTCAACTGCGTAACTCATAACTGATGTATCTTCGGAAAATAAAAGCCGCACCGAAAAAATTCGACACAGCTCTTTATTTTTAATTGAAATGTGAATTTTATGCCGGTTCTATTGGAACTTCCACGGTGCTTTGTCTGGATTTCAAAAATCCGCCGACAATAAATGACAAAACTACGGCAATCGCCGCGCCGATGAAAATCACGACGGCGAGATTCCAGAACAGACCGACTAAAGTTGCCTGATTCGGCTCAAATTCACCGGCGATTTGTCCGGCGGCGAAACTTCCCAGAGACGAAGCCAGAAACCACACGCCGAGCATCAGACCGACCATTTTTCCGGGCGCGAGTTTCGTCATCGAACTCAAACCGACCGGAGATAAGAAAAGCTCGCCCAGCGTGTGCAGAAAATACACTAGAACGAGCCACATCGGACTAACTCTTCCTGCGCCGGTTAAACCGGAAGCATAAGCCATTACGACGAAACCGAGCGCGAGGAAAAACAAACCGAGCGAAAATTTAAAGACATCGTTCGGCTGTTTTCTGCCCCATTTTACCCACATTATCGAGAAAAGCGGAGCCATTATGATAATAAAAACCGAGTTGACGGACTGAAACCACGCCGATGGAATTTCAAAAGTTCCGACGGTTCTGTCGGTTAATTGTTCGGCAAAAAGATTGAAACTCGAACCGGCTTGCTCGAATCCCGCCCAGAAAAGCGCGGCGAAAAGAAACAAAATGATGATAATTCCGAGCCGCTTCCAATCGGCTGCCGTCAGTTTGTCCTGCATTCCGGTAAAGACGACGACAATCAAACCGCCGATTACCAGAATCGGTATCAAGGCTTTTTTTATCGCGAAATCCAGACCGTAAGCCGAGTTGAAATAAAAGAGGATGGCGGCGGCAACCGCAATAACCGCGCCGACTTGAATCAAATAAACCGGTGTAACGGCAGTCGCGTTCAACTCGTTTTTGACAGGCGGTTCGCCGACTCCTTCGAGTTTTTTTCTGCCGATAACATACTGAATCAAACCGGCAACCATTCCGACACCGGCGGCGGCAAATCCCCAGTGCCAGTTGTATACCGCCAATGCGCCCGTAATCAGCGGCGCGGCAAAAGCGCCGAGGTTGATTCCCATATAAAAGATGGCAAATCCGCCGTCACGCCGTTCGTCGTCCGCTTCGTAAAGGTCGCCGACCATCGCGCTGATATTCGATTTTAAAAATCCCGTTCCCAACGCGACGAGAACCAAACCGAGATAAAAGAACGTCAGAGAAGGAACAGCCAGTGTAAAATGACCGAGAGCGATAATGACACCGCCGATTAAAGTCGCGCGTTTCGCACCGATAAATCTGTCGGCAAGCCAGCCGCCGATGAGCGGCAGAAAATAAACCGAAGCCGTGTAAAGCCCGTAAATCGCCGTCGCGTCGGCGGTTTCAAAACCAAGACCGCCGTCAGCGACGGCGGCGACCATATACAGAACGAGAAGCGCGCGCATCCCGTAATAACTGAAACGTTCCCACATTTCCGTGAAAAACAATGTGGACAATCCGCCGGGATGTCCAAAAAAACTCTTGTCGTATTTGCTCGAAGCGTTTTCAGCAGCAGCCATAAAAAATTTCCTCTTTGTTTGTTTGTATTTTGAAAAGAATTGGGCAAAATATAGCAGATTAGTATAATAAAAAAAAGGCGTTACCTGATTTTACCCGGCAGGAAGACAAGAAATGAACAAATTATTAATGCTTTCCGGTGTTTTTATTTTATGTTTTATAGCGGCGACGGCGGCGAACGCGCAAAGCCGAAAAGCGGTCGGCGGCGCGGAAGTTACAGGAACTTTTCGCGATGAGTCGGGCAGCGAATTTAATATTTTAGCTCTCGGTCGCGGCAAATTGCGCGTCGCTTTTTCGGGCGTTTATCCTTATAAAACGGCGCGCGGCGAAGATACGGCAAATATGGGCGAGGCAATCGGCGAAGCGGATATCTCCGGCGACACGGCTACTTTTTCGCCCGAAGAATTTCAAGAATGCACGATTACCTTAAAATTTTTAACGCGTGGGCGACTGAAAGTTACGCAGCACGGCAATGACGCCGAATGCGGTTTCGGCGCTAACGTTTCGGCTGACGGAACTTATAAAAAAATCAGCTCCAAAAAGCCGAAATTCGACGCTAAATAACCGAAAAAATAAAAGAGAAGTCTTCGGCATTTGCGGCGCGACAGGATTTTAATTAAACTGTAAAAAGTTTTCGCCCTTGTAGCTCAACGGTAGAGCGCGCGGCTCATAATCGCTCGGTTACAGGTTCAAATCCTGTCGAGGGCATTTTAATTTTAAACGGAAAAGGCAATCACGATAAATGATTGCCTTTTCCGTTTTTTATTCGATTTAGTTTTCCGCTTCATCGACCACTAAAATCGAGTTGTCCTTAAGCTCGAATTGACCGCTGCGGATGTGCAAATCGGTTTGCGGGAAGGGAATTTCGATGTCGTGAGCGCGAAATTCTTCGAGAATGGCGAAGTTTATATCGCTGAAAAGAACGCTTTTGCTCTGCATTTTCGATTCGCTCCAAACCCACAGTTCGAGATGCAAAGCGCTTTCGTCGAATTTCTTTAACCTGACCGACGGCGCCGGTTCGTCCAATACGTCCCGGCTTTTGTGCGCAACTTTTAGAAGCAGTTTTTTTACCAGATTCACATCCGAATCGTAAGCGACGCCGACCGGAACGTGAAAACGTATCATTCGATTATCAAAGCTCCAATTCACCACGTTTTCGGAAATAAATTTGCTGTTCGGCACGATAATCGTTACGTTGTCGTTGGTTTTAACCTTTGTGCTGCGCGCGCCGATTGCCGTAACCATTCCGTCAACGTCATCGATTTCGATGCGGTCGCCGACTTTGACGGGACGCTCGGTCAGAATAATCAAGCCGCTGATAAAATTGCTGGCGATATTTTGCAGACCGAAACCGACGCCGATGCCGACCGCGCCGGCGACGACGTTGAGCGTCGTCAGATTGATGCCGACCGTTTGCAGAATTATCAGCAAACCGAGCGCCAGCAGCAGATAGCGCGTAACCGTCCCGATTGCCTGCCGCGCGCCGACATCGAGATTCGTGTGTTTTAAGGCGTGTTCGACCAGCACGCCGCGCAATTTGTTCGAGAGATAAAAAAGCATCCACGTCAGCAAAGCCAGATAAATTATGCTCAGAGGCGTTATTCTGGCTTCGCCGAGAGCGAATATGTTGTAATTGAGCGCTTTTATAAACGGCTCGATTCCTTCCTTGATAAAATCCATAAATAAATCTCAAAAATTTTTCGTTAATTTTTCGTCTTTTTCGACCGAAAATCTAAATTATTAACCCCAAAGGTTTTAATATGACGCGCTCTGCGGCGAATAAACTGCCTCGAAAAACTTTCGGACGCTCATATTCATTCGCCGACAGCAAACACTTCGGTTGATGAACCGGAGCGTTTTCGTTTATTCTGAATTTAATTAAAAGAAGACACGCTGCGCTTTCGCGCTAGATTTATAAACAAAAAATATGAAAAAAATATACGGACTTTTTATTGCGGCTTTTGTTTTTTCCTTGGCGGTGCAAGCGCAGGAAAAACTTTTGACGATTGACGAAATTTTCGGCGACCGCGCGTCGCGGGTCGCGTTCGGCGGAAATCCGACGCCGCTTCAGTGGAACAAGGACGGCTCGCTCCGGCAGGTGAAAATCGGCGTGAACAACAGCCCGGAAGTTTACCGTTTCAACGCCGTTACGGGCGAAGCCGTTCCATTTTACGATAAATCGAAATTAGAAGCCGCGCTTCTTCCGGTCGGCATTAAAGCCGAACAAATCGGTCGGCTTTCGAGCCAGCCGCTGACAACTTTAAATAACAATGAAACCGCTGCGATTATCGATTCGGAAAACGATTTGTATTTTTACGATTTGCGAAACGGCGCGGCAAAACGCCTGACAAATAACCCGGAAGAAGAACTCGAAGCCGCGTTTTCGCCCGACGGTAAAATGGTCAGTTTCGTGCGCGGAATGAATCTTTTCGTGGTTGACGTGGCAACCGGACGAGAAAAACAGTTGACGCGCGACGGCGGCGAAAAAATCCTAAACGGTTATCTCGATTGGGTTTACGAAGAAGAACTCTACGGGCGCGGCAACAAGCGCGGCTACTGGTGGTCGCCGGATTCGCGCTTTATCGCCTTTCTGCGAACCGACGAAAATCCCGTTCCGAAGTTCGTTTTGGTCAATGAAATACCGACTAATCAACTCATCGAAAATACGGATTATCCGCAGTCGGGCGACCCGAATCCGCTCGTAACTCTGGGAATTGCCGACGTTACGAAAAACAGCTTTGTGCCGAACGTCTCGAAAATTCCGAAAATCGGCGGCAGACTTCCCGCAAGCGTCGCGCGTTTCGGCGACGCGGTAAAATTCGTCGATTTGTCGAAATACAAACCGGAAGATTTCTTAATTTCGCGCGTTGCCTGGTCGCCCGATTCGCAAAACGTCGTTTTTCAGGCGCAGAACCGGACGCAGACTTTTCTGGATTTAAACGCGGCGAGTATTAATAACGGCAGAACGACGACCGTTTTGCGCGAAGACTCGCCGGCGTGGGTTGAAGTCATCGACAATCCGATTTATTTGAAGGACGGCTCGTTCGTCTGGCAATCGGCGCGCGGCGGCTTCAGGCATCTTTATTACATCGACAAAAACGGCAGAATCATCAGGCAAATCACCGACGGAAAATGGGAAGTGCGCGATTTTTACGGCGTTGACGAGAGAAACGGTTTTGTTTATTTTTCCGCCGCCGGAGAACATTCGTGGATTGGCGACGACGTTTACCGCGTGAAATTAAACGGCGGCGGTTTGACGCGCCTGACCAGACAGGAAGGAACGCACCGCGCCGAATTTTCGCCGGATTTTTCGCAGTTTCTCGATTACTGGAGCGATGTCAACACGCCGCCCGAATTGCGGCTTTATAAATCCGACGGAACGCTTGTTAAAGTTCTGGACGAAAACCGCGTCGATGTTTTGAAGAATTACAATCTCGGCACGACGCGTTTTATGAACGTTAAGACGCGCGACGGCTTCGATATGGAGGCGATGATGATTGTGCCGCCGGATTTCGACCCGAATAAAAAATATCCCGTAATGGCTTATACGTATTCGGGTCCGCACGCGCCGTCGGTGAAAAATCAATGGGGCGGAACGCGCGGGATGTTTCATCAATTGCTGGCGCAGCGCGGTTATATCGTCTGGATTTGCGACAATCGCACGGCGTCGGGCAAAGGCGTCGAATCCGAACGCGGCGTCTATCAGAACTTCGGCGAACTCGAACTCAGAGATTTGACCGACGGCTTTAATTACCTGAAGGCGCAGACCTTTGTTGACCCGGCGCGAATCGGAATGTGGGGCTGGAGCTTCGGCGGATTTATGACGAGCTATACGATGACGCACAGCAGCGTTTTGAAAATGGGAATCGCGGGCGGAATGGTCGGCGATTGGGCGCTGTATGATTCGATTTACACCGAGCGTTATATGAAAACGCCGCGCGAAAATCCGAACGGCTACAAAAAAAGTTCGGTCATCGGCGCGGCGAAAAATCTCAGCGGCAAACTGCTCATCATTCACGGCGCGCTCGACAACAACGTTCACGCGCAAAATCCGATACAATTTATTTTTGAATTGCAGAAAGCCGGCAAACAATTCGATTTTATGATTTACCCGACGCAGCGCCACGGCGTCGCGAGTCAGGCGCAGCAGAAACATCTCTACCAAATGATGACCGATTATATTCTCAGGAATCTGTGAGCGACTGTTTGAAAGTTCCGAAAACTGATTCGCAAAAACAAGGAACTGCCCGCGAAAAGGCGCGAAAAGAATATTTTCTTTCGCGCCTTTTCGCGTCTTTTTGCACGCAGGAAACCACTACGATTTGCGAATTGGAAAAAAACTGTTGATTAACTGTTTATTCAGCTTTGGCTCCGTCGATTTTCATATCGGGAAATTCCGCCGCCAGCTGCTCGCCCGATTTTGAATCAATCGCGCCGCGCACGGGTTTCGCGCCGACGCCTTGTTTGAAATTTCCGTTGTCGTCGTAAAGGCGTCGATACTGCGCCGAGTTTCTGATAATTCCCTGCACGTAGCCTTTCGTTTCGCGGAACGGAATCGCTTCGACGAATTCGTCAATCTCGAACGGCAATGTTGAGCGCCATTGCGAAACGCGTCCCGGACCGGCGTTGTAGGCGACGGCGACATATTCGACGCGCCCGAATTTATCGAACTGGTCGCGAATATAAGCCGTTCCGAGTTCGATGTTAAGACGCGGCTGGAAAAGCGTTTCGCCGCTGATTTCCGTTGTCGAAGCGTTGTATTTTCTCGCAACAGAGCGCGCCGTCGGAATAAGAAGCTGCATTAAACCGTAGGCATTCGCTTTTGATTTGGCGCGCGGGCTGAAAATCGTTTCCTGGCGAATAAATCCGGCGACCTGGAACGGGTCTAAGTTTCTGGCTTTCGCCCAGTATTTAATGTCGTTCCAATAGGTCAGCGGATAAAAAATGTCCCATTCCTCGCGCCCCAATTCTTCGGGAAACATCTGCGAATAATCGGGATAGCTCCTCGCCAGCGCGAGCAGAGCGGCTGTGTTGTCGCCTTTGAAACGGAAATGTTCGGCAAGCGCGAGATTGACTTTCGGACTGTTCGGCGCGGTTTCCTGCGCTTCTTTCAGCTCGTCGATCGCCCAGTCGAAAAGCCCGATTGTGCTTAATTCTTCCGACTTTCCGACGCGTTCGAGTTCGTTTTCGGCTGCCGTTTCCGCCGCGACGGTTATTCCTTTCAAGTTTGCAACCGCGCGCGGCACAATCGAACCGGCGGGAAGCTGCCCGTTCGCCTGACATTTGTTTTGCGCCCGCAGATTAGCGACGCGCTGGTTTGCCAAATATCCATACCAGTTGGCGCTGTAGCGATACAAAACGCCGTCGTAAAGCGCGCACGATTCGGCGAATTTTCCGGCTCGTTCCGAATCGCGCGCCGCCCAGTAACCGGCTTTACCGCGATTGGTCGAATCTTTATCGACGTAACGCGCAAGGTGTTCAATCAGCATTTGCGAAGAATTTTGGAAGTTTCCGCCTTCGTGTTCCATCCACGCCAGCTCAAACTGCGCGCCGGCGACGGCAACCGCGTTCGGATAACTCGAAACGGCGGACTTAAGAAAATAAGATTCGTCCGTTTTGTTTTTCTGGTCGCGGGCAACCATTCCGACATCGATTAAGGTCTTCGCCGTAAAATTATTATCGGGAAACTTTTCGCGCATTTCGCTGATTGCGAGACGCGCCTGTTCCCATTGCCGCACCTTTGCGAAACCGCGCGCGAGCTGGTAATAACCTTCTGCTTTTTCCGGCGCTGATTGCGGAATGATATTGAACGCGCCCTGCGCTTCCGGCATCCGACTGGCATTTGTTAAGGCTTTTAATCGCTTGAGATTCGTTTGCGGCGTGGAAATGTTCGGGAAATTCGAGACGGCGATTGAATAAGCGTCCGCCGATTCCCTGTAACTCTCGGCGGCAAAGAGCTTTGCAGCGCGCTCCAAAATTTCTTCCGCCGTTCGAGGCGCGAGATTCTGCCCAAGAGAAACGAGTTTTGCTCCCGCTTCGCGTCCGGCGTCTGTTCCCGCGCCGTAAAAATAAACTTTGCGGTAAAAGATGACTGCATTTGCCTGATTGTTTTGAGATTCGTAAGATTTCGCCGCGAGAAGAAGCGCGTCGGCATCGTTTTTGTCGGTTAAATCTTTTAGAAACGTCGGAATCTGCGCGGCTTGCTCCGATTGCATCGCGCTTGCCGCCCACAATAATTTACCTTCGCGTGCGCGCAGCGAAGTCGGGAAACTTCGAGCGAGTTCGGCGAAAACATTCATCGCTTCCGCCTGATTTCCGGTTTTTTGAAGCGCCTGCCCGCGCAGCCACAAAGCGTAATCGGCGACATTCGTTTTTTGGCGAAAGACATCGGAATTCAGGATTGCCGCCGCGCCCGCAAAATCGTTGTTTTCAAAGCGAATCCGCGCCCGCAGAAGTTTGGCGAGCGCGCCCGTGCGCGTTTTCGCGTAGCGGTTTTCGATGTCCAGGACGAGCGTTTCATTCGGCAATTTGCCGTCTTTGGTCAAATCTCTTAAAATCTTCGCCGCCTGTTCTTCCGACATCTGCGAAACGAACGCCGAACAGCTGCTTGTAAAAGGAACGAACAACAGCGCCGACGCGAATAGAAAAACCGTCAGAATCGAAAACGAATGAAAACGAAAGTTTTTGTAAAACAGCATTTTTTATAATTTCTCCGGGTCTTTGATGCGCAAACAATCAGGCGATTTGTCCTGTCTCAGGCGGCGGAAAAAATCTCTTTTCAGCCGGGTGATTTCGTTATATGATAGCAGAGAAATTTTAGTTTTCTGGAGACTCCCGATGAAAAAGTTTTTTCTCACTCTGCCGTGTATGTTCTGTTTCGCGCTCGCGATTGCCGCTCAAAACCCGACGCCGACGCCTGAAGCCGATGACGTTGTAAAGATTTCGACGACGTTGATTCAGCTCGACGTAACCGTTACCGACCGCAGCGGAAAAATCGTTACCGATTTGAAACCCGAAGATTTCGAGGTGTATGAAAACGGCGAAAAGCAGAATATTACGAGTTTTTCGTTTGTTTCGGGCGCTAAAGAATCGACCGAACAAATGCCCGCGCGCAAAGTCGATAAAAGCGCCGTCGCCGTTCCCGTTCCGCCGACGACTATTCGCCCCGAACAGGTCAGGCGCACGATTGCGCTGGTCGTCGATGATTTAACGCTCTCGTTTGAAAGCGTTTATTTTGTTCGCCGCGCCCTGAAAAAATTCGTCGACGAGCAGATGCGCGACGGCGACCTTGTGGCTATTATCCGCACGGGCGGCGGCATCGGCGCGCTCCAGCAGTTCAGCTCGGACAGGCGGCAGCTTTACGCGGCAATCGAAAAAGTTCGCTGGAATCCGCAGGGAAGCGGTAAAATCGGAGCGTTCGCGCCGATTGAAGCGAGTCCGCTTGAAAGAATGAAAGCGAGCGGAGCGGAAGTCAGCGACGAACAGCTCGAAGCGGAGAGAAACAGAGAGCAAAGTTCCAGCGATTTTCAGGGCAGCGTTTTTGCCAGCGGAACTTTGGGAGCGCTCGATTTTATCATTCGCGGAATGCAGGAGCTGCCCGGTCGAAAAAGTGTGATGCTGCTCTCGGACGGCTTTAAGCTCAGCACCAAAGACGAAAGCGGTTTTACCGAAGGTTCGAGAATTTTGCAGTCGCTGCGGCGTCTGACCGATTTGGCGAATCGCGCCTCGGTCGTCGTCTATACAATGGACGCGCGAGGTCTGCAAACGCTCTCGCTGTCCGCCGAAGACAATACGAGCGATCTTTCAAGCGAGCAAACCGAACAAAAATTGTCCGACCGCCGAAACGAGCTTTTCGACACGCAGGAAGGCTTGATGTATCTAGCCAGGCAAACCGGCGGTTTCCCGATTATCAACAACAACGATTTGAGCGGCGGCATCCGCAAAATACTCGACGACCAAAGTTATTATCTGCTCGGCTACGAGCCGGACGCCGACACGTTCGACGCGAAAACCAGACGCTATAATAAACTTCAGATAAAAGTCGTTAATCGGAAAGATTTGAAAGTGCGCTACCGCAGCGGATTTTTCGGCGTCAGCGACGAGCAGATTCAAAAACCGGCGAATCGCACCGCGCAGCAGCAGATTATGACGGCGCTGACTTCGCCTTTCGCGGTCAACGGCATCGCTCTGCGCCTGAACACGCTTTTCGGAAACGACGCTAAAGAAGGCTCGTTCGTCCGCTCTCTGCTTCACGTCAACGCCGCCGATTTGAAGTTCACGGACGAGGCAGACGGCACGAAAAAAGCCGTTTTCGACGTTCTGGCGGTCAGCTTCGGCGATAACGGAACAATTGCCGACCAAATCAGCCGGTCATACACGATGAACGTAACAGGCGAAAGATACCGCAGGGTTTTGGACGAAGGATTCGTTTATTTCTTCACGTTTCCGGTAAAGAAACCGGGCGCGTTTCAGCTTCGCGTGGCGGTTCGCGACCCGCGAAGCGAAAAAGTCGGCTCGGCAAATCAATTCGTCGAAGTTCCGAATCTGAAAAAAAATCGTCTGACCGTCTCCGGCATCGTGCTGGAAAATCTGACGCCCGAACAATGGCAAAAATCACAGACCGGCGCGACGATTTCGGCAGGCGCGGCTGAAAATTCCGCCGTCGGCGAGACGAATCCGATGAACGCGACATCGCTGCGGCGCTTTCGGCGAGGCACGATTCTGCGCTACGGCTCGGAAATCTACAACGCCAGACTCGACGCGGCGCAAAAGCCGAATCTGACCGTTCAAATCAGAATGTTTCGCGACGGAAAACTCGTTTTCGACGGCAAACAAGCTCCGCTCGCACTTCTCGGACAAACCGATTTGCAGCGAATAAAAACGGTCGGCGCGCTCAGTCTCGGAACGGAAATGCTGCCCGGCGATTATGTTCTGCAAACTGTCGTAACGGATAATCTGGCAAAGGAAAAACAGAAAATCGCCACTCAATTCGTGCAGTTTGAAATCGTCGAATAATTTAACGGCGACAACTTCAATGCGCTAAAATAAAAAAAAGCCGTTCCGACATTTACCGGAACGGCTTTTTCAATTTGTTTGCAAATTCGATTAAACGGTCGCGCCCGGATAACTTTCGCCGAGTTTTGCTTCGTCGCCTTCGGCTAAAGTGTTGACTACTTCGTAATGGAAATAATCGAATTTGGCGGCGACCGGCGCTTGAATTCGCTTGTCATACATTTCGCGCGAACGGTCAATCGCCTCGCGCAGGCGCTCGTATAAATCGCTGCCGTCGCGTCCTTCTTTAACTTTTTGTTCGTTGTAAAGTTTGATTTCCGAAACCAGCAGGCGCGCGAAACGCCGCGCGTCATTATGCAGTCGGCGCTCGTCTTCGGTAACTTCTATCGGCAAATCGACGTTTTTATCACTGAACCGGGACCTGACGGGTTTTGTCGCCGCAACCGCTTCGGCAACGGCTTCCGCCGCCGGTTCAGCGGAAAAACTTTCCGCCGCCGCGCCGTTTTCGGGTTCAAAGGAATCGTAACTTCTCTCTTTCGGAAGCGAATAATCCTGCGCCGTTTCAAAAGATGCAGTTTCAAAAGACTTCGGCATCCGCTCAACCTGATTTTCGGTCAATTCAAAAGGCTGACCTGTTTCAAATTGATATTCGTCCGCCGCCGCCGGAGCAGACGAATCGCTTTCCGCCGCGTGCTGATAGGTTTCCGATTCATTTTGAATTTCCCGCCGCGCCTGAAAATTTTCAGTAAATTCGCCCGTTGTCTCCGACGGCTGATTCCACGAATAGCTTTCCGCATCGGCTTGCTGCGAATCTTCGTGAACCGGCTGAAAATCGTCGGTTTCGACAGGCGCTTGTTCGGCGGTTTCAACCTCTTCGACAGCGTAATCTTCAATTGAGTAATTGTTATAATTAAAGCCGGTTTGAACGGTTTCCGGCTGAAAATCGCTTTGCGCGGAAGTGTTTTCGCTTTCCGCCGCATATTGATAATCCGGCTCTCTGTCTGTTTCAACCGGCTCGGCAGCTATTGGAGAATCATAGCCGGCGGGCGTTTCCGTCTGTTCTTTAGAAAGTCGATAGTCGTCGTCCGTATCGACTTTCTGCTCTGCAATCTCTTCCTGTTTTGCAGCCTGCGCCGATTTTTGAGTTTGCCGGGCGTTTGCCGATTTTCCGCCGGTCGCCGCTGCCAGAATTTCAACCGTCATACCGGCAATCCGAACAAGCGTTTCCAGAGCTTCGACGTTCACTTCTTCGCCTTTATCTCCGCGGTCGGCGTATAGAACCGCGACGCCGCGCCCGCGCGCGACCAGTGGAATGGCAAACATTTTATCCGGCTCGCCGAATCCCAGTTTGTCAAGGAAAATCGAGTCATCGCCGTGCGTTCCGAAGCGACTTTCGACAGCGCTTAAAGACTCGACCGATTCACCCAATGTAGAATCTGCGGAAACGGGAAAGAAAATTTCACGGACGGACTGGTCGTCCGCCTGTTCCTCGCTGCCGAAGACGCGCCAGCCGACGAAATGTTCGTTTTTGATAATGAAAAACGCGCCGCGCGGCGTAAATTGTCCGGCGTGTTCGACCAGGGATTTGAGAATCAGGGCTTGTGAATTCTGACTGCTGATGTCGTTTATGCCATTGCGCAGTTCGACGATTCCGGCAACCGGCGCGGCATTGGCGGCAGCTTCTTTCTGCATTTCTTCGGCTTCGCCGATTGCCATCGCCGTAATTCTCGCGCCTTCGTCGCGCGCGAGCCGCAGGTGTTCGACAACCGAATCCTTAAAGCTCGCGTCAAGCTCGTTGGCAATCTGAACGCGGGCGGAAAAATCGCGGAAAGCTTCCGTCAGAAGTGCTTTATGACGCTCGACCTCGGCTTCGATTTTCTCCTGAAACTCGTCCGCTTCCCGGTGCATATTAGCAGAAATTTCTTTGAGGCGGCTCTCAAATTCAGTTCTTAAACTCTGTTCGAGTTCTTCACTATTCACTATTATTCTCCTCCGTTTGTTGAAAACACAGCACGTTTGTGGATGAAATGGCTGGCAGTTTTTAGGTGGATTTTTGAATCCTTATAAAGATGAGACGACACCTGATTTAATGTCGCCTCACTGATTATGAACAAATTTATGTTTTTATGTCAAGAAATTCTTTTTTCGACGGGGAGATATATTCGTGCGGAGAACTTTTATAAAAATTAGACGGCAACGACTTCGATTTCCGAATCGATTTCGTCTTTTATCATATTTTCAATCGACATCAACGTTCCGGTCAGAGAACTCGGACAGCTGCCGCACGCGCCCTGATAACGAATTTTGAGAGTTTTGTCTTCCAGACTGACAATTTCGAGCCAGCCGCCGTCGCTTGCCAGAAACGGGCGAATTCGTTCGTCGAGCAACTCGTTGATTTGCATGATAATCGGATTGTCGCCGTTGACCGCCGCCGCGATTGCTCCGCCGACCGCATCTGCGGCTTTACCGTTCGCGGCGCCCGCCGAAACCGTTTCCGCCGCGCGAATCGGAACTGCCAGAAGCGGCAGAACGTCGTCCCAATCAACTTCGTCGGTCTTCTCGACCGTAATCATTTTGTCCATATAAAAAACCGAAATGACATCGCCAATCGCAAAAAGAGAAGCGGCGAGCTTGTCGTCCACGGCTTTTTCCGGCGCGTCGAATGAATGAGAAGTTCCGTAGCTGACCGGCTCTCTCAGGATGAATTTGACGGCGTTCGGGTTCGGTGTTTCCTGTATATCTGCTATTTTCGGCATCTGTATATAATCCTTGTCGTTTGATATAAAAATATAGAGTTTATGAATCTTTACATTTTAGTCAACATTATAACGTATGTTCTGAAAAATTTCATTTTCGATACGTATTCAGACGCCTAAATATCGTTAAACGAAGTATATAAATATTAAGATGCCGGTAATTTGGAGTGAAAATAAAAAGCGGGAAAGAAATTTGAGGGCTTTGTCGATTCTGAAAACAGTGTTGACTGAGATTAATCGACAACCTGAGGTTAAAAAGACAATCGAATACTCAACCGCAAATTAAAATGCGTATCGGCGTTTTTAATTTTTCGCAAAGTGAAGTTTTCGGCTGCCGGTAATATCGCAAATTTCGGCTGCCGAAAATTCAATGGAAAATATTTATTCGGTAATATGAATTTCGTCGTGCCGGTTGACTTTGCCGAACATAAAAAGTCCGCCGAAGACAACCGCGACGAGAGCGCAGATTATTCCGATGATTAAATAATTTGAATTACCGGCTTTATCGTGTTGGAAATTGTAAAAAAAGTACGCAGCCAACGCAGCCGCAATCAAACCTAAAAGTGCATACAGCATATCTTTCATAAAGATTCACCTCCGTCTTTGGTCAAAAGAGTAAACCTTTTTGAGCAGAGCGCGCCTTTTTGTCCTTTAATATCAAGGAAAAGCCGGAAACTCAAAAAAGCTACCGGAAACTTTCAAACTGCCTATTTTGGAATGCAAGCTATAGTAACTCCGTTTGACCGAAAAAGGCAAGGTTTTTTTTGCTGTATGAATGGTCTGGAAAAGTCGCGTTTGCGCGGCGGTTTCAGGCAGCCGTTTCAAACAGGGCGAGAATTTGTTTGCCTTCGTTTGAACGCGGGTCAATCGTGCGAATATGGCGGCGTCCCTGCATTTCCCAAATCGCCGTTATGCTGCCGTCTTTTTCGACCGCGTGATATGAAACGTCTTCCGGGTTGACGGCATTTTCGGTATTTTCGGTATTTTCGGTATTTGTTGTTTCGGCAGTCGCGCTAATTTCTTCACTCGCCGTTACAGTTCCATTTTCTGACATTTACTTAAAAATCTCCTCTGATGTTTTGCTCAATAAATTATTAATGATGAACGAATTTTGACACAGCGCGGTAACACAAGCAAGCGAAAAGGCGAAGTTCGGGACAAAGATAAAAGCGAAAACCGCATCAAAAACATTAAATTATAAATCTTTGCCCGCAACTTGAATTCGGCGGCGGCAAAATATTATATATAACTTATGGAAAACAAAAATTTGGAAACGGCAACGCTGGCGGCAGGTTGCTTTTGGTGCGTCGAGCCGATTTACGACGACTTGAAAGGCGTCGAATCAGTCGAATCCGGCTATTCGGGCGGGCATAAAGAGAATCCGACATACAGGGAAGTTTGCTCGGAGACGACCGGACACGCCGAAGTCATACGTATAAACTTCGACTCGCGCGAGGTTTCATACAAAGAGATTTTGCAGGTATTCTTTGCGGTTCACGACCCGACGACGTTAAATCGGCAGGGAAACGACATCGGTTCGTCGTATCGCTCGGCGATTTTTTATCATTCGGACGAACAGAAACGTGTTGCAGAAGAAGTCATTAAGGAAGTTACCGCGGAAGGCGTCTTTGATAATCCGATTGTAACTGAAGTCAAGCCGTTCGATAAATTTTACATCGCCGAAGATTATCATCACGAATATTTTACAAATAATCCGAACCAGCCGTATTGCGCCGCCGTCGTCGCGCCGAAAGTGGCGAAATTCAGAAAGAAATTTGTTGACAGATTAAAAAGGTAAGTTTTTTATTCTACAATTTATCAGACAAACAAAAGGCACGATGACTATTTATTTAGTCATCGTGCCTTTTGTTTGAAAATATTTTGAAAACAAAATTACTCTTCGTCAATTTCAACGCCGTGTTTTTCGGCAGCTTGCTTGATGCATTTTTTAATCGTTTCGACTTCGCCGCTTTCATATTTTGCCGCGTTATCCTTGTGATTGATGTAATTCCACGCGGCGCGGACGTGTTCCGGCGTGTCAATCGGATATTTTTTGTTCGTTTCGTCGGCAAATTTCACATCGCCGTATTTGTGCTCGCCTTCTTCCGGGTTTGCATCGTCGCGTTTGTCTATTTTGCTTGATTGGCTGCTCATAAATTACTCCAGATTATTCGAGATTCTCCGCCGTTTCCAGTTCTTTGCCCCAGATATGGTCGGTAACGCCCCGAACTCCCGATTGTCTGGCGCAGTTGGCGCAGCAGAAAAAGTTTTCTTTAGCTTCGACGCCGTGTCCGATGATTTTGCACCCGCAGTGCGCGCAGACCGGCGCGAGCTTGTGAATCGCGCACTCGAAACAATCGAAAACGTGCCGGTTTCCAGCCGTTACGACTTCAAAAGCCAGATAATAATCGTTGCCGCAAACTTCGCATTGTGCCATTTTTTTTCTCCCTGAAATAATTATTTACGCAGTTGAATGCAAAAGCCCGCACGAAGTAAGGGCGTGAGGCACGTAAAAACACACTCGACTATCGTGCGTGTTTCTGCATTTTTAACTGCGTAATTCATAAGGCTTAATAAAAAACGACAGCAACAAACGAAAGACTTTTCCTTCATTACTGCCATTTTTGCTTCAATCACGGCAACATTTGATTCGAGCCGTAAAATAAAAAAGCTTTCACTTCTTTTCGAGGCGAAAACTTTCTCTACATACCGCTCATTTTGCTGCCCGACATACTACCGTTCGACATACCTTTCATTTTGCCGCTCATTTCCTGCGCCATTGTCAAATGCATTTGCAGAACCGGCAAACTTTTGACGGCAAACGCTTTAGCATCCGCGTCCTTGCCGTTCATCGATTCTTTCTGAAACATTTTAACGGCTTTTTCGTGGTCTTTAACCATCGCTTTTGTATACATCATATCGAAATCCATTCCCGACATCGCCGACATTTTGTCCATCATCGATTTGTGCTTGGCGTCCATCATTGCCGGAAGCGCGACGCCTTTGCTCATCGCCAGCGGTTTGAGTTCTTCGCTTGATTTCGTGTGGTCGTCAACCATCATCTGAGCCATCTTTTTAACGTCGTCGCTCGTCGATTTTTGCAGCGCCATATTGCTCAAGCCGATTTCGTTCATATCGCTGGTCGCCGCCATCATCATAAATTTGCTGTCGGACGAACTCGTTTTCATATCGCCCGTTTTACTCATACCGTCGCTGTTCATCGTCGATTGAGCAAACGCGCCCGATACGCCCATTGCCAACAGCAACACTCCTAAATAAGCTGTCTTTTTCATAATCAATTCTCCGTTGTTCAAAATTTTAAGAAACAAAATGACATCTTTCAATACTGCTGCAAGTTTCTCTGACCGGAAAAAAAGCGCGTATGTAAAAACTTCATACATAAAACTTGTGTTTTGCCGTCGCCGTTGCAAGAGAGATGCCAGAGCGCGAAGAACTTGTTCTCAAGTCTTTGTAATATCGGCTTCAAACAAAATTCCGCGAACGGTAATTTCGGCGGCTTGCCGGTAATTAAAAGAATATAAAATTTAAAACAAACTTTCGGCGTCAGAAATAATAATCGCCGTAATTTTTAATAATCGTGAACAGACGCGCAAATGAATCGAAATTTTACTTTCGCGGCGCAGCCTTATTAAAAAATGTATCGTTATACAAAAAGAAAAAGCCGTAACGAATTTTAATCGTTACGGCTTTCAGGTAAATAGAAAATAAAAATTCTACTATTTCATTTTGCCCTGAATGCCGCGAATCATTTCGAGGTGCGATTTTAAGGTCGGCAGAGTTTTGGCGGCAAAAGCTTTTACGTCCGAGTCGGTCGCGCTTTCCGATTGAGTTTGAAATTCGGCAACGTCCTTTTCGTGGTCTTTGACCATTTCGGCGACGTATTCCTTATCAAATTCCGCGCCGGACAGCTTCGAGAGTTTCTCCATCGTAGCTTTATGCGCCGCGCCGACATCGGTCGGAAGCGTGATGTTTTTCTTGGCGGCAAGCTGTTTTAATTCGTTGTTGGCGCGTCCGTGGTCAGACATCATCTGCTGTCCAAACTGTTTGACCGAAGCGTTCTGCGCTTTTGTCGAAGCCAGTTTTCCAAGCTCGACTTCAGCCATTCCGCCCTGCGCCGCTTCGGTCATAAAACCTTCCGTGCCGGTCGCGCCGCTCATACTTTTGTTGCCCATATTGCTCATATTCGAGCTGTTGGTCGAGTCGATAACCTGACCGTTGGCATTGGCGACGTTGTTATTAACCATAACTGCCGTGTTTGCATTGGCATTTTTCACCGCCGCGTTTCCCGTCGTGTTGGTCGGCGCGCTCGAACAGCCAATCATTCCGATTGCGGCGACGCCCGATAAAACTGCTATTGATAATTTGTTCATATTTGTTCCTCTTGCCTAATAAAAATTAAATAAAACCAAAAAACTTCCGGTTAAGTCAAACTGCTGCATTACTTTACGACTTATCTATCTATTGTAGAACAGATTTTGCCGAATCAATCAAATTAACCGAAATTTTCCGTATCGAACGAGTATATGCAGTTTGTGCCGATATTTCAATCAATTCTTCAGGTAAATTAATATAGTTTGAAAATAAGCGGCAAAAGTGCTTTGCTATATAGAGCATAAAAGTTTTCAGGGGAGCATAAAGCTGAGAGTTGTTTTCGGGAAAAACATTACCCTAAAAACCTGATGCGGATAATACCGACGAAGGGAGAAAAACAATGAGTTTAATAATTGAAACGAAAGAAATAACCAGCGACGAAGTTAATTTGCCGAGTTCGCGCAAGATGTATGTCGAGACGAACGGCAGCACGATAAATCAAAACAAACACAACCTGCGCGTGCCGTTTCGGGAAATCGCGCTAAGTCCTTCAAGAAATATGAAGGACGAAATCGAGGAAAACGCGCCCGTCAGAATTTACGATACGAGCGGCGTCTGGACTGACCCGAATGAGCGGTGCGACGTGCGCGAAGGTCTGCCCGCGCTGAGGCGCGATTGGATTGTCGGGCGCGGCGACGTTGAAGAATACGAAGGTCGGACAATTTTGCCGCAGGACAACGGCTATTTAACGAAAGGCGCGGAAGAAATCGCCAAAATTAAAGATAACGGCAAACTCGAAGAATTTCCCGGTTTGAAGCGCGCTCCGTTAAAAGCGAAAGCCGGAAAAAACGTAACGCAAATGCACTACGCGAGAAAGGGAATCATCACGCCGGAAATGGAATATGTGGCGATTCGCGAAAATCTCGGACGCCAAATCGCGTTTGAAACTTTAGCGAACGGCGAGCAAACGGAGCGCGATTCGCTTTATCATCAGCACAAAGGCGAATCGTTCGGCGCGGCGATGCCGAAATTCATCACGCCCGAATTTGTCCGCGAAGAAGTCGCGCGCGGTCGGGCGATTATTCCCGCAAATATCAATCATCCCGAAAGCGAGCCGATGGCAATCGGCAGAAATTTTCTCGTTAAAATAAATGCCAATATCGGAAATTCCGCGATTGCTTCGAGTATCGAAGAAGAAGTCGAAAAGATGCGCTGGTCAACTCTGTGGGGCGCGGACACGGTGATGGATTTATCGACGGGCAAAAATATTCACGCCACACGCGAATGGATTTTGAGAAATTCGCCTGTTCCAATCGGCACAGTTCCGATTTATCAGGCGCTTGAGAAAGTCAACGGCAAAGCCGAAGATTTGACGTGGGAAATCTACCGCGACACGCTTATCGAACAAGCCGAACAGGGCGTCGATTATTTCACGATTCACGCGGGCGTTCGCCTGCCGTATATTCCTTTGACGGCGAAACGGACGACCGGAATCGTTTCGCGCGGCGGCTCGATTATGGCGAAATGGTGTTTGTCGCACCATACGGAAAGTTTTCTATACACACGGTTTAGAGAAATCTGCGAGATTATGGCGGCTTACGATGTTTCGTTTTCTCTCGGCGACGGCTTGCGTCCCGGTTCGATTGCCGACGCCAACGACGAAGCCCAGTTTGCCGAATTGGAGACGCTCGGCGAGCTGACAAAAATCGCCTGGGAAATGGACTGCCAGACGATGATTGAAGGTCCCGGACACGTTCCGATGCACTTGATAAAAGAGAATATGGACAAGCAGCTCGAAGGCTGCGGTGAAGCTCCGTTTTACACGCTCGGACCTTTAACGACCGACATCGCGCCTGGTTACGACCATATAACTTCGGCAATCGGCGCGGCGATGATTGGCTGGTTCGGCTGCGCGATGCTCTGCTACGTTACGCCGAAGGAACACTTAGGCTTGCCGAATAAAAAAGATGTTAAGGACGGCGTGATAACTTATAAGCTGGCGGCGCACGCGGCGGATTTGGCGAAAGGTCATCCGGGCGCGCAGATTCGGGATAACGCGGTTTCAAAGGCGCGTTTCGAGTTTCGCTGGGAAGACCAGTTTAATTTAGCTTTAGACCCGATTATCGCCCGCGAATATCACGACGAAACGCTTCCGGCAGAAGGCGCAAAGCTCGCCCATTTCTGCTCGATGTGCGGACCGCATTTCTGCTCGATGAAAATCACGCAGGAAGTCCGCGAGTTTGCCGCCGAACAAAATCTCGAAGCCGAACGCGCGTTAGCCGTCGGAATGGCTGAAAAGTCGAAGGAATTTGCGGCGAGCGGCGGGAAAATTTATCACGGAAACAAACTCGATAACGACGAAGCGCATCATTAAAATTAAAGGTTTTAATTTTATGAAAGACGGAAAAAAGCATCGGCGATAATTACTTTTATCGTCGATGCTTTTTCAATTTAACGGCGCGGATAAAATCTTTTTCAATTCATTTTCGGGAGAATCTGCAATGCATAAAATCAGGCGAATATTTATCGTTACAATTTTTGTTTTGTGCTTTTCGGCTTTTGCAAAGGCTCAGGGCGGAGTCAGTTACGAATTTCTCGAAGTGGTTGACTCCGAAAATAAGCCTGTTGCCGACGCGGTTGTTAAAACGCAAGGCTCGTGCTTTGACAGAGAAAATAAAACTAACGAAAAAGGTCGGCTCGACAAGGGTTTGCCGATTTGCTACGGCGATTATCATACAGACGGTTTTACCGTTTCAAAGGACGGTTATTTTACATACGAATCTATTTATACGCCCAAAATAATAGTTCAAAGTATGGACAAGAGGTTTTATGAACCGACCGGCGGCAAGGACGGAATCAGAATTGAATTATTAAAAATACCTCGAATGGATGTGGAACGAAAAGCCGTCGGCAGCGAACAGCTCAAGCGCGAGTTATTTTCAGCCGTTAAATACGGCAAAACGGACGAAGCAATCAAATTATTTAAAGCCGGTGTCAGCCCGAATCTCACCACAAGCGATTTAAGAGGCGTTTCCGCGCCGCGCAATATTCCGGCTATTGTCTATGCCGCCGCTTTCGCCGACGTTAAAATGATTAAAGCGTTTCTTGATGCCGGGGCTGATATTCGCAAAAAAGATTCGCCTGCCCGCAGCATACTTTTGACGTATTTGAGAAATAATGCTGATTCACTCAGATATTCGCGTTTCGGTTCTCGCCGAACGGAAGAAGAACGAGCGAATCCGATGCGTTTTTTTGAAGAAGGATTGGATATTCTGGTAAAAGCCGGAGCTGATATTGAAGCGGTAGATAAGGGCGGAGATACGGCTTTAACGATAGCCGTAAGACAAGGTTACGTCGGCGTTTTGAAAAGACTGCTCGCGCTTAATTATTCAAGGAAAACAAAATCCGAAGCATTGCAGTATTTGATTTATTGGAAAAATGCGGACGAGCCTCACGCATTGGAATTTATGGATTTACTGCTTAAATCGGATGCCGACCCGAATTTTATAATTGAAAACAGCCAGTATTTCCCGTCGCGCGGCTGTGCTTCTCTGCTGATGCTTGCTTCAGAATTAGGCAAAACGGATTACGTTAAGCTGCTTTTGGCAAATAAAGCCGACCCGAATCTCAAATGCAAAGACGGGAAAACCGCCGTCGTCACCGCTCTTGAAGGACAACACCCCGAAGCGGCAAAAATGCTGCTCGATGCGGGCGCGGACGGCACAGGATTCGGCAAATATCATAGAAGAACGGCGTTAATGGTCGCCGCCGCAAAAGGAGACATCGATGTTGTCAAAATGCTGCTTGCCAAGGGTTTTTCAGTCAAAGACAGAGACGAATGGCACGAATCGGCTTTGGAGATAGCGATTGACGGCAAGGCAAGTCGTGAGATGATTGAATTTCTGCTTAAAGCCGGAGCAGACCCGAACGGTCAAACGTCGCCTTACTGCACGATTCCGCTGACGTATTCCAATGCACTCGGCAAACCCGATATTGTTCGGCTTTTAATCGCCTACAAAGCCGACGTGAATTTAAAATGCGGCGGCTACGATACGGCGATTGTCTATGCCGCCAAATACGGCGACACCGAAGCGGTTAAAACATTGCTCGAAGCGGGCGCGGACATCAAAGGCGAACAAGGACAGCGCGCGTTGAATTACGCCAAAGAAAATCTGAAAAGCGATTACGCGATTGCGAGAAGCAAAGCCGAAGAAATCGTCAAAATACTCGAAGCCGCCGGAGTAAAATAATTTATGTATCACGCACAGCAATTTTTTATCGCCGCCGTTTTTGTTTTGTGTTTTTCATTTTTCGCAAAGGCGCAGGACATTCCCGATTATCTTTTTCTCGAAGTGCTTGATTCAAATCAAAAACCCGTCGAAGGCGCGACGGTTGAGTCAAATTCTATTTACGGCTCATCTTACAAAGACTATCAAAAGCGCGAGGTGAAAACCGACGAAAAAGGAAACGCCGGATTTTATCTTGAGGGCGGTTACTATCAATTTCGCTCATCTTCGCTTTTCTCCGTTTCAAAAGACGGATATTTTACGTTTAACGATTTGGGGCTTTTCAGACCTTATTACCCAATTCACAGAGCTACGGCGCAGGTAGAACTTCTTAAAATTCCCCAGACGGACGAAGAAAAACAAATTCTCGGCAGTGAACAATCGAAACGCGAATTTATGTGGGCGGCGAAAACGGGCGACGCGGCGACGGTTAAAAAACTGCTCAAAACCGGCATCAGCCCGAATATAACCACGAGCGATTTACGCGGCGTTCCCGGATTGAAAGCAGTTCCCGCCATTGAATTAGCCGTAAATTCCGCCGACAGCGAAACAATCGAGGCGTTAATCAAAGCGGGCGTGAAGATTCGCTCGAAAGAAGATTCGATGCGAAACGCCTTACTCGATTATCTCAAGGCAGAGCCTTTCTACTGGCACAAATTTAAGACCGAAGCCGAGCGCAGGGAAATTTTGCGACGTTACGAAGACGGCGTAGAAGTTCTGCTCAAAGCGGGCGCGGATTTCAGCGCCGAAGACTCAGATAAAAGAAAACCGATTATGATTGCCGCCGAAAAAGGTTACGCGCGAGCCGTGAAAATGCTGCTCGATAAAGGGCTTTCTCCTGATTTGATGAATGAAAACGGAACGACGCTTTTGATGTATGCGGCGGGCGGCAGTTATCCGCCGATTAAATTTTCAAAAGTCGAAACGGTGAATCTGCTTCTCAAAGCGGGCGCAGACCCGAATTTATCAAAAGACGGCTGCGGCTCGGCACTCGGCGACGCGGCTTCGCGCGGCGATATTGAAACGATGCGGGCTTTATTGAAAAACGGCGCGAAGGTAAATGCGAACTGCGAAAAATCACTATCTCCGCTAATTCAGGCTGTCGAAGGCGCAAAGGTCGAAGCGGCAAAACTGCTGATTGAAGCGGGCGCGGATATAAAAGCCATTAATAGAAACGGCGAAAACGCGCTGATGACGGCGGCAAAAAAGGGCAATGCGGAAATGGTGCAGATGCTTCTCGACAAAGGTTTTTCGGTAAATGCAAAAACCGAATTCGGTTGGACGGCGCTGCTTTTCGCGCTCAATGACTATTCTTATGCGAGCGCCGATGCGATAAAAATATTGCTGAAAGCCGGAGCGAATCCAAATATCGTGGTTGAAAATAAAGGGAATGATTTTTGTCTTACGCCGCTTGAAGCTGCCATAGAAATCCATAACTTCGACTTTTTGAAACTATTAGCGGAAAACGGAGCGGATATAAATTTGGCGTGCAGCAACGGAGAAAGCGCTTTGGTTTATGCGATTAAAAGACGCAAACTCGGAGAAATCAGGCAGTTAATCAATCTCGGAGCCGATGTTTGGGGCGAACACATAGACAAGGCGTTGAATTTAATTAAAACCCTTTACAAAGAAGGCGACTATGAACGAAAAGATATTGACGAAACAATCAAGATAATTGAGGAGGCGAGAGAGAAGTGATTTATGCGTAAAATCAAACATTTTTTATTGGCTGCAATGCTTATTTCGGTTGTCGTTTTTCTATCTTCGACCTTTGCAAAGGCGCAGATGGTGACTAACTATTTATTTGTCGAAGTAGTTGATTCAAAGGGCGCGCCCGTCAAAGACGCGACGGTTCAAGCGGCGGGATATTCCTGGGAAAATAATCAATCGAAAGAAGTTTGGGGTGAAGACAGACAAACCGGCGCGGACGGAAAAGCGCAAACTTATTTGCCGCGCAGCCATTCGGATATTAGCAATAAAATTTTCAGAGTCGTCAAGCCCGCGTATTTTCCGTATTACGATTTGGGAATGCCTGTAACCAGTCATTATACAACCGCTAAGATAGAGTTGTTGAAAATCCCGACCACGCGTGAAGAACGCAAAGTCGTCGGGAATGAACAATTAAAGCGCGAATTTATGCTGGCGGTAAAAAACGGCGATGTCGAAACAATCCGCAGACTTACAAAATCGGGCATCAATCCGAATCTCAATACTGACGATTTGCGAGGAATTTCCGGTCCTAAAAACATTCCGGCAATAATTTTTGCGGCGGCTTCGGGTAATAACGAAATGCTCGAATTCTTTCTCAAAGCAAAAGTTGATATTCGCAAAAAGGACGAGCCGGTGCGGAGCATTTTGGCGTATTACCTTTTCGCCGACCGTTTCTCCAGAGATTACGCGGCTGCTGAGAAAGCGAAAATAAACGGCCAATACGAGCAAGGCATAAAAATGCTGATTGAGGCGGGCGCGGAGTTTAAGAGATTTCCCGGCGCGTATCGAAACGCAACGGCTTTGATGCTCGCCGCTCAAAGCCGAAATATAAATCTCGTCAAAATGCTTCTCGAAAAAGGCGTGCCAATCAACGCCCGAAACGATGACGGCGAAACGGTTTTGTTTTACGCGCCTGACGGAATGTTCGATTTCCTGCTCGAATCGGGAGCAGACCCGAATTTAATCGCCAATGTCGATAAACCCAATTGCAGAAGCGCTTTAATGGATGCAGTTTGGGCTGGCAGCATTAAGAACATTAACGCTCTGATAGCTCATAAAGCGGATGTTAATTTTACCTGCTCAAACGGAAACAACGCTTTAAAGACGGCGAAAGAACGAAAAAACTACGGCTATATGAACGACACTGACAAAATAATCGAAATTCTCAAAGACGCGGGAGCGAAAGAATAATCACAAAATAATTGGAAAACATCAATCGCCTCAAGTTTCTACGAATCACGATTTGCCTCGGATTGCTGGCGGGCATCGCCTTTTCGCACGAATTGTGGTTTCCGATAAACAGAACTTTTCCGCGCGCGCCGTTTCTTTTTGCCTTGCCGGAAAGCTTTGTTTTGTATTTTGAATGGTTGTTCAGCTCGATTTCGGTCATTTCATTAACATCGATTATTTTCTCTCGCCGCCCGAAGACTTTTTTCGTTGCCGCCGTGTCTTCACTCGTTCTGCTGATTTTCTTTGACCAGACGCGCTTACAGCCTTGGATTTATCAATATCTTCTGCTGCTCGTTATACTTTCTTTGCACGATTGGAAGTCGGAAAAAGACGAAGCGGACGCGAATCAAATTCTTTGTTTTGTGCAGATAATTATTGCCGGACTTTATTTTTGGAGCGGCGTGCAAAAATTAAATTTTTCATTTTCCGCTGAAATCGTTCCGCTTCTGCTCGCGCCCGTGCAGAATATTTTCTCCGCCGTTCGACTGCCGTTTTTTCTGCTCGGATTGAGCGCGGCGATGATTGAAGCCGCCATCGGGTGCGGTCTGCTTTTTCGCAGGACGCGGAATGCGGCGGTTTTTTTTGCCGTCGCATTGCACGCGGTTATTTTAATTTTATTGATTGCCGAAGATTATAACCGGATTGTCTGGATTTGGAACGCGGCATTGGCGGCGATGGTCGTCGCCGCGTTTCGGCAAAGCGATGTTTCTTTCAAAGGAGCGTTTCGGAAAGCGGGCGATTTGAAAACGGCGACGGCAAAAATAATTGCGGTTGCCGCGGTTTTACTGCCAGTTTTGAGCTTTTGGGGCTTGTGGGATATGTATCTGTCGGGCGCTTTGTATTCTGGAAACGTCGAAATAGCGGTCGTTAAAATCGCCGAAGATACGATTGGAAAACTGCCGCCGAAAGCTCAAAAAGCCGTTTTTCAAATTAAAAGCGGCGGAAGTGTGCTGCCGCTTTTTGAATGGTCGATGGCTGAACTGAGTGTGCCGGTTTATCCCGAACGGCGAGTTTTCAAACAAGCGGCTCGTCAGGTGTGTAAAACGACGAGCGACGCGGGCGAAACCGAATTGATAATCAAGGAGCGTCCGGCGATTTTTGACGGAAGCTACAAAGTAACTCGCCTTAACTGCGAGCAGCTTAAACGATAACGAAAAGAAGACGTTTTGCCGCTAATGTCGGCTCGATTCATATTTCGTTTTCCGATATTCTACTTTTTCGCTTCAGCAGCTTTCTGATGTTTCTTATTAAAAAACACGTCAATCATCAAAAGAACCGCGCCGATGCAGATTGCCGAATCCGCGATATTAAAAGTCGGATAATGCCACGCGCCGAATTGAACATCAATAAAATCAATCACGAAACCGAGCCGCATTCTGTCGGTTACATTGCCGGCGATTCCGGCGAGAAGCAGGGCAAGCGCGCCGAGAAGTTTGTCGTTCGCGCGCGGAATGCGCCAGAAATAATACAAAACCAGAACGCCTGCGACAATCGCTACTGCCGACAAGCCCCAGCGTCCGGCGTCGCCGTGATTGTTTAATTGACTGAAGGCGACGCCCGTGTTTTCGGCGTAGGCGAAATTCAGAAAATTCGGAATCACGTTGACATCGCCGCCGAAGCGCAGTTTGCGGATTGCCCACGCTTTGGTCATCTGGTCAACAAAAAAAACTCCGGCGGACATTGCCAGATAAGCGATTTTCCAATAAAAATCTCGTTTGTTTATCATTTTATTTCAAATATTTATTGGCGACATACGGATGTTTCGGGTTGACGACGAGCTTTTGCTGGCGCGGGTCGATAAGCACGTCCATATCTTCCATCGGAATCGCGCCGAGCAGAACTTCGGCGCTGCCCGGCAGAACGACCGCATCGACGGACGTGCGGCGATTTTCAAAACGCACTTCGACGGGACCGACGATTTCGACTTGAATCGTGCTTTCGTCGGCTAAAGTTACGAATTGATTTTCGATGACCGGCAAACCGAGCTGATTTTTGATGTTTTCATTTATCGAAAGCATATACGCGCCGCTATCGACAAGCGCCGTTATGTTAGCCCGTCTAATTTCGCTTTCATTTAGAAAACCGTGTCGGTGCAACACTATATCGTCAACACTGATGATGTCTATTTCCGCATAAACTAAACCCATTTCGTTTACTCCCGTTTTGTAGGTTCGCCGCGCGGCGATTCGTTTTGACGCAGGTTTTAACATAATGATTAAAATAGGTGTCAGGTTATAGGTTTCAGCTGAAACCTGTAACCTGACACCTATTTATTATACCGCTTTTTCGATTTCGCTTAACGCCGCCGCGCATCTTTCGCAGACGGTCGGATATTTTTCAAACTCGCCGACGCGCACCGAATAATTCCAGCATCTTTCGCATTTTGCGCCGTCGGCTTTTTCGATGCGGACATTGAATTTATCCCCCTGCTCAACTTCGACCTGCGAGACGATAAATATGTAGCGCAAATCGTTAAAATAATCGAGCAGAAAAAACGTCGTATCTTTATCGACTGTTAAAACGACTTTTGCTTCGAGCGACGAGCCGATTATTTTAGCGGTGCGCGCTTCTTCAAGAGCTTTGAGAACTTCGTCGCGGATTGAAAAAATGCGTTCCCAATCGGCAAGCATCTGTGAATTGTCCGCGCCGCTCGCCTTCGGAAATTCTGCCAGATGAACCGATGAAACGGTTTGATTCGGCAGATTTTCCCACGCTTCGTCAGCCGTAAAAGCCAGAACGGGAGCGACAAGGCGCGTTAATTTGTCGGCAATCTGATAAATCGCCGTTTGCGCCGCGATTCGTTCGGGCGATTTCGGCGCTAAAATATAAAGGCGGTCTTTCAAAATATCGAAGTAACGCGCTGAAAGCGTTACGGTTACGAAATTATAAAGCGTCGTGTAGACCGCCTGAAAATCGAAGGTTTCGTAGCCTTTCAAAACTTTTTCGATTACGATGTCGAGTTCCGCCAATGCCCAGCGGTCGATTTCCAGGAAATTTTCAAACGCTGTCGAATCGGTTTCGGGATTGAACCCGTCGAGATTGCCGAGCGCGTAACGCAAAGTATTTCTTAATTTACGGTAAGCATCGGTTACGCGGTCAAGAATTTCCTTCGAGCAGCGAACGTCTTCCGTATATTCAACCGCCGCCGCCCAGAGACGCAGAATTTCCGCGCCCGACTGTTTTATAATGTCGTTCGGCGAAATGGCGTTTCCGGCTGATTTGTGCATCTGTTTGCCTTGCCCGTCGACAACCCATCCGTGCGTCAAAACGTTTTTATACGGCGCGGCGTCGTGAGCGGCAAGTCCGCACATCAAGCTGGAATTAAACCAGCCGCGATACTGGTCGCCGCCTTCGAGATAAACGTCCGCCGGAAATTGCAGGTTGTCGCGAGTTTCCAGAACGGCGACGCACGACGAACCGGAATCAAACCAAACGTCGAGAATGTCCATTTCCTTTGTAAATTCCGCGCCCGCGCACTTCGGACATTTGAAGTTTTCGGGCAATAAATCTTTCGCCTCGCGGTTATACCACGCGTCAGCGGTTTCTTTTTGGAAAATGTCGGCGACGTGATTGACGATTTCCGGGTCGGCAATCGCTTCGCCGCAGCCGTCGCAATAAAAAACGGTTATCGGAACACCCCACAATCTTTGACGCGAAACGCACCAATCGGGACGACCTTTGAGCATATTCGCCATTCTGCCTTCGCCCCAGTTCGGATGCCAATTAACAGTTTCAACCGCGCGCAATGAACCTTCCCGAAGCGATAATTTCGCGCCGTTTCGCGCCGCTTCGTCCATCGAGATAAACCACTGCGGCGTGGCGCGGAAAATCACGGGTTTTTTGCAGCGCCAGCAGTGCGGGTAACGATGATTGTAATCTTCGGTAAACAATAACGCGCCCGATTCGCGCAGGAATTCGACGATGCGCGGATTGGCTTTGAAAATATGCTCGCCTGCGAAATGTTCGACTTCCGGCGTGAAGCGTCCGGCGTTATCGACGGGACAATAAACTTCCAAGCCGTATTTTTTGCCGATAACGAAGTCGTCGTGTCCGTGTCCCGGCGCGGTGTGAACGCAGCCTGTTCCGGCTTTGCTCGTTTCGCTTCGGCTGCGCGCTTCGGAAACGTCAAGCTCGGTTTCGCCGTCTGCTTCGCCGCCCAAAGTTACGTGTTCGCCGCACATCAAGAGCGATGTCCGGTCAATCCACGGATGACGGCACAGCAGATTTTCCATTTTCGAGCCGGGAAATTTCGCTAAGATATTCGGCATCGGACGCTCGCCCGCTTCGTTTAAATCGCCGATACAGCATTTAACGACGACAAACCCGACAAGCTCCGAAGCGACGATTAAAACTTCGTCGCCGTGTTCAATCGCCGCGTATTCATAATCGGGATGAACCGCGATGCCCAAATTTGCCGGCAAAGTCCACGGCGTCGTCGTCCAGATAACGACTGAAACCTTTTTGCCCGCGAGGTTTTCGTCCAATAAAGCGGCGTCCGATTCGAGCGGAAATTTGACGTAAATCGAAGGCGACGTGTGTTCCCGATATTCGACTTCGGCTTCGGCGAGCGCGGTCTGGTCGTGAACGCACCAGTAAACCGGGCGCAAACCTTTATAGACGTAACCGCGTTCGAGGTATTTGCCGAACAGCCGCGCTGTTTCCGCTTCGTAGTCGTTCGACATCGTTAAATACGGATTCGCCCATTCGCCGAAAACGCCGAGACGCATAAAATCGCGCGTCTGCCCGTCCATCGCGTTGGCGGCGTGTTCGCGGCAGATTTTGCGAAATTCGGAAGCGGATAAATCGGCTTTTTTAATTCCTTTTTTCTCGAATTTTTTCTCGACGTGCGTTTCAATCGGCAAGCCGTGGCAGTCGTAGCCGGGAACAAACGGCGCGTCGAAACCCATCATCGTTCTGGATTTGACGATGAAATCTTTTAAGATTTTATTGAGCGCCGTGCCGATGTGAATGTCGGCGTTGGCATACGGCGGACCATCGTGCAGGATAAATTTTTCAGCGCCTTTTTTCGATTCGCGAATCTGTTCGTAGAGATTTGCCTCGTTCCATTTTTGCAGGCGCGCCGGTTCGCTCTGCGCTAAATTCGCTTTCTGCGCGAAATTCGTTTTCGGTAAATTAACGGTTTTTTTTAAGTCTAAAGGTTCTGTCATATAAAATAGTTGTCGGTTGTCGGCGGTCAGTTTTCAGTTAATCGAAGCCGCTTTTGTTGAATAAAGTTTTATCAATTATTAAACGAATAAATCTAAAATCTAAAATCTAAAATCCGAAATCTAAAATTAAAAAGTCCCAAGTCTTTTTCGTAAGACTTGGGACTTTCAAGCAAAGTTTAACCTTTGGCTCTAACTCTTTCGAGCAAAGTCCCTGCCGGTAATAATGCTGATTATGTTGAAATCGAATCTCATAAACTTTTTACAAATTCATTTATGCCAAGATTTTTCCGTTTAGTCAACAACCGGGAGCGCAGGCATCCTGCCCGCAATAAACGCGTGAGCGTTCACAAACTGTCGAATAAACTCAAACCTGAACTTTTACTCAAACGCTTTAGATTGCTCGCGCACTCTTTGCGGGCAGGATGCCCGCGCTCCGACTGGTGAAATTACCAGATTTTGCAGAAATCCGTTTTGACCATCCGGTCGCCCTGTTTGCAGGAAAACGCTTCGGCGAACTGCGGCAGATTCGACAGCGGTCCGTCAACGCGGTAGCGGGCGTTTGAATGCGGGTCGGTTAAAACCTGCTGGCGCTCGAATTCCTGCGTCGATTTGGTCGCCCAAACCTGCGCGTAGCCTAAGAAAAATCTTTGCTCCGGCGTAAAACCGTCGATGTCTGCCGGGCGCGGCTTGCCTTCGAGCGATTTTTGATAAGCATTATAAGCCATCGTCAAGCCGCCGAGGTCGGCGATGTTTTCGCCCAGCGTCAATTTGCCGTTGATATTCAAGCCGTCCTGAATTTGGTAACCGCTGAACTGGTTCGCCACGCAGTCGGCTTTGACGTTGAATTTCTCGCGGTCTTCGGTCGTCCACCACGATTTTAAGTTGCCTTCGGCGTCGTATTGGCTGCCCGAATCGTCGAAGCCGTGCGTGATTTCGTGTCCGATGACCGCGCCGATTGAGCCGTAATTGATGGCGTCGTCGGCGTCCGCGTTGAAAAACGGCGGCTGAAGAATTCCGGCGGGAAAGACGATTTCGTTATAACTCGGGTTGTAATAAGCGTTGACCGTCGGCGGCGTCATTCCCCAGCGCGTTTTATCGACTTTTTGCCCGATGTCTTTTAAGTTGCGCGCAATCTCGAATTGATTGACGCTGACGGCGTTTTGGAAATACGCGTCGCGGTCGAGTTTTAAACCGGCGTAGCCGCGCGGATTCGTGTTAAAGCCGATTTTACGCTGATAGGTGTTGAGTTTTGCCAAAGCCATCCGGCGCGTTTCCGGCGTCATCCAATCGAGTTGGGCGAGACGCTCGCGGTATGCGGCAAATAAATTGTCAATCAATTCGCCGACGCGTTTTTGTGCCGCCGGCGTGAACGCTTTTTTGACGTATTCGCTGCCGAGCGCTTCGCCGACGGCGTTGTCGGTCGCGCCGACGCAGCGTCTCCAGCGCGGCTGCTGTTCCTTCGTGCCGGTTAAGTATTTGCTGTAAAAATTGAAGTTTTCGTCAACGAACGCTTTCGATAAACGCGGCGCGGCGGTATTTAAAGTCATCCAGCGCAGGTAAGATTTCCAGTCGGCAAGCGGAACGTCTTTCATCATCTGATTGACTTCGGCGAAAAATTCCGGCTGACCGATGTTGATTTCCGTAACCGGCGGCACGCCGCGCGTTTCCATATAACTCGCCCACAAAATATTCGGCGTCATTTGATTTAATTCAGCCAGAGATTTTTTGTTGTAGCGTTTCTGCGGGTCGCGCAGCTCGACCGGCGCTTTCGAGGCGTTCGCCAGACGAGTTTGAATGCGCGTTACCGAAAACGCTTCCATTCGCGCCGTTTCTTCGTCGTCGCCGAGCAGTCTGAACATACTGACGACATATTCACGAAAACGCTCGCGCGTTTCCTGCGATTTCGGGTCGCCTTTCGTATAAAAATCGCGGTTCGGCAGACTCAATCCGCCCTGGCTGGCTTGAGCAATGTTTATCGAACTGTTTTTCGCGTCCGCGCCGCCGCCGAAACCGAAAAGCACGGGAATGCCCATATTGTGCATCATCGCGATTTGCCGCTGTAAATCGTCCGTATCTTTAATTTTACCGATTTTTTTGAAATACGGTTTGAGCGGCGCGACGCCGGCTTGCTCGATGGCGGCTTCGTCCATACACGACGCGTAAAAATCGCCGATAAGCTGTTCGTTAGTTCCGGCTGCCGCTTCGTTTTTTGCATTGGCATCCAGAATTTCCCGCAAGGCGTTGTTGTTGTTCTCGCCCAAAATATTGAAACTGCCCCAGCGCGAATAGGCGGCGGGAATCTCGGTTTTTCTGACCCAGCCGCCGTTGGCGTATTGGAAAAAGTCGTTGCAGGCTTCGACCGAATCGTCGATTCGGGTAACGTCGAACGCCGGAACGTTTTGCGCCGCCGCCGTCGTATAAAAAGACGCCAGAACGGTCAAAGCGGTTATTAAACGCAGACTGAATTTAAACATTTATTTTCTCCTGTCGGATTTGATTGGAAGATTAGATGTGTGTTTTTACGCGCGCTGCCCGAAAAGGTTTCAGCCCGGAGAAAGAAATTTATTCGAGTCTCGCCGCCGAAAAATTTTTTACGAAACCGGAACAAAATTTTCCAGCACTTTCTGCCGGAGCGTTCTGGCTAATTCCTTGCGGTCGGATTTCAAAATCGGTTCGTCGCCGAAACGGATAACGGCGGTAAATTCGCGCAGCTTAAACAGGCGGAAAAGGTGCGCGCCGAAACTTA
>JBBPXZ010000062.1:0-140482 GCA_038200355.1 Pyrinomonadales bacterium
GCAATGTGTGCGCGTCTCGGACGGTTGGAAAAATTCTTTGTTTAATGAGTCGGCGGGAAAATAATGGTTTCCCTCGATTGTGATTGTGTCGTCGCTTTCGGCTAACACTTGATTGTTCCAGATTGCTTTCATAATTTTTGTTTAGCCACGAACAAACACAAAAGAACACGAAAGTTATTTAATAAAATTTTTCGTGAATTTTCGTGTTTGTTCGTGGCTAAAAGCTCCTTTTTAATTTGTCGCCAGAAACCGCGCGCGCACTTCGGGCGACGGCAGCATACAGGCTTCCTGTTTGCCGAACATTTTGTAGCGGTATTGGGCAAAAAGTTTATAAAAAATGTCGCGGAAAAACGACGGCACGACGATGAAGCCGTAAAAGTAAGACCAGTAACCGCTTAACCGTTTGGCGATTTTTAAAGCGGCGGTCGTGCGCGTGTAAACTTTGCCGTCTTCGATTAATACAACTGAATCGGTTACGGTTTTATCAACGCCGTTTTCCTGTAATAGTTTCTGTCCGATTTCCGATTGCAGCGGCGCGAATTTGAAGTAGGCTTCCGGGTCGCGCTCGATGATGAAATTGACCGAGCCGTTACAAAAGTTGCATACGCCGTCGAATAAAATAATTGCGCTCATAATTCTTTAATGGTAAATCGGGAGCAGTGAAAAGTGAATAGTGAAAAGTCAATAGTGAATAATGAAGCAACGTAGTCGGCGTTTGAAAGTTTCGCGGGCGCAAACGGCGAAAGTGAAGATTTGTAAATTCTTCATAACTTTTCACTATTCACTTTTCACTTTCTGCAACCTTTTCGTTTATACTCTCGTAAAAAACGTCCACTGGATTTCAAATTTTACTTCTGAACAATTTATGAAAAAGTCTATCCTGCGTTTCGGAGTCGCGATTTTTGCGTTCGCGTCTCTTTGTCTGAACGGTTTCGCGCAAGCGCGCACCGACATCTTCGCGATTACGAATGCCCGAATCGTTACGGTTTCCGGCGCTCCGGTCGAGCGCGGGACGGTCGTCGTAAGAAACGGTTTAATCGAATCGGTCGGCGCAAACGCTCGCGTTCCGGCTGATGCGCGTGTGATTGACGGCGCGGGTTTGACCGTTTATCCGGGATTTTTCGACGCTTACACGAATCTCGGTTTGACCGCCGCCGCGCCAACCGCGCCGCAGGGACGCGGGCAATTGCAGATTCAGCAGGCGTCGGCTCAAGCCGCGCCGACGAATTCAAATTATCCGAACGGTTTGCAGCCGGAATTGACGGTTGCCGAACAGCTTCGCGCCGGTGAAGCGCAGTTTGAAACGGCTCGCAACAACGGTTTTACGACGGCGCTGACCGTCGGGCGCGAAGGGATTTTCAACGGACAATCGGCGCTGATAAATCTCGCCGGAGATAACGTTTCGGCGATGATTATTCGCGCTCCGGTCGCCGAAACCGTTACGTTTCGCACGCTCGGCATTACGTATCCGCAATCGCTTCTCGGAACTTTTTCGGCGCTGAAGCAAATGTTTCTCGACGGTCAGCGTTATGACCAGTTGAAAAAAATGTATGACGCCAACCCGCGCGGCATTCGCCGTCCCGAATCAGACCAGTCGCTCGAAGCGCTTTTGCCGGTTTTGAGCGGCAAAATGCCGATTATTTTCAACGCCAACACGGAACGCGAAATCGTGCGCGTGCTTGATTTGGCGCAGCAGTTTAATTTGAAAGCCGTCATTTCCGGCGGTCAGGAAGCGTGGAAACAAGCCGCCAGATTGAAAAGACAAAACGTGCCGGTTCTGCTTTCGTTAAATTTTCCGAAACGAACGACGGCGATTTCGCCCGAAGCCGATTTGGAAGATATGGAAACTTTGCGCCTGCGCGCCGAAACGCCGAAAGGCGCGGCGCGACTGGCGAGCGCGGGCGTTCGATTCGCTTTTCAATCGGGAAATCTGACGAATCTAGGCGACTTTTTGGCAAATGCAAATCGCGCAACTGAAAACGGTTTAACCAAAGACGCGGCGATTCGCGCAATGACTTTGAGCGCGGCGGAAATCTTCGACGTTTCAGACCGGTTAGGCTCAATCGAAACGGGAAAAATCGCTAATCTCGTCGTCTCGCGCGGCGACATCTTTAATAAGAACAAAACAATCACGCACATTTTCGTTGACGGCAGACTTTTCGAGCAGAAGGAAAAACCGAAAACGCCGCCGACACCGAGAGGAAGCGCCGCGCCGGCGACGCAGGGCTTACAGCAAGTCGGCGGAACGTGGAGTATAACGGTCGAACTGCCCGGTCAGCCGACGCCCGGAACTTTAACGCTTCTTCAGCAGGACAAAACTTTGAGCGGTTCGATTCAGACCCAATTCGGCACGTCGCAGTTAAAAGACGGCGAAGTTACCGCCGACGGTTTCAGATTTACGGCAACCATCGATTTTGCCGGAAATTCGCGGGAATTAGTTGTGAGCGGCAAAGTCGCGGGCAATCAAATGAGCGGAACTTTCACGACAAGCGACGGCGCACTGCCGTTTTCGGGAACGCGCAATCCATAATCAGACAGTTTTATAAAAACGAGATATGAAAAAAATTACGGCTTTTATTCTTACGAGCTTGCTTCTGCTCGCCAACGCGCAAATTTTCGTTTTCGCGCAGACGAAACAGCAACAGCAGGACGTTTTAATTCGCAACGCAACCGTTTTGACGGCGATTAACGGAACGCTCGAAAATACCGATTTGCTCGTTCAAAACGGGAAGATTGCAAAAATCGGCAAAAATCTGAAAGCGTCGGCGAACGCTCGAATCATCGACGCAACCGGAAAATTCGTAACGCCCGGAATTATCGATTGTCATTCACACTCGATGCTCGACGCGATAAACGAGGTTTCCTACAGCGTAACGTCGATGACGAATGTGCGCGACGTTTTAAATCCGACCGACATTGCGATTTATCGCGCTCTGGCGGGCGGCGTAACGACGGCGAACCTGCTGCACGGCTCGGCAAATCCGATTGGCGGACAAAACACCGTCGTCAAATTCAAATACGGTCATCCGGTCGAAGATTTTATCTTTCCGGGCGCGATGCCGGGCATAAAATTCGCGCTCGGCGAAAACCCGAAACGCATCGGCTCGAATCCGCAGCCCGGACAGCGCCCGCGTTATCCGATAACGCGTATGGGAACGCTGGAAGTTATCCGCGACGCGTTTTTAAGAGCGCGTGATTACAAAGCGAGCTGGGACGAATATCGCGTTCGCGTCGCTAAAAAAGATAAAACCGCAACTCCGCCGCGCCGCAATCTCGAACTCGAACCGCTCGTCGAAATTCTTGAAGGCAAGCGACTCGTTCACGCGCACGGCTATCGCTCGGACGAACACCTTAATTTAATGCTCATCGCCGACGAATTCGGTTTCAAAGTCGCAACGCTTCAGCACGCGCTCGAAGCGTACAAAATCGCTCCCGAAATCGCCAAACGCGGAACGGGCGCGTCGATTTTCGCCGACAGCTGGAGTTATAAATTAGAGGCTTACGATTCGATTCCGTACAACGGCTATCTTTTGTGGAAAGCGGGCGTTCTGGTTTCGATAAATTCCGACTCGGACGAGCGTATGCGCCGCTTAAATCTGGACGCGGCGAAAATGATGAAATACGGCGGCGTTCCCGAAGAAGAAGCGTTGAAGATGATTACGCTCAATCCGGCGAAACAGCTCGGCATCGACAAAAAAACCGGCTCAATCGAGCAGGGAAAAGACGCCGACATCGTAATCTGGACGGCGCACCCGTTCAGCGTCTATGCCCGCGCCGACACGACGATGATTGACGGCGAAATCTTTTTCGACCGCGCGCAGGACGCATTAAATAGAATCGCGCTCGAAAAGGAACGTCAGAATTTAGAAAAAATGGACGCCAATAAAGCGCCGGGAACAGGCGGAACGTCGCCGAAAATTCCGAGCGAAAGACGCAAAGCCGATTTGGACGACGCCGACGACATCGGAGGAAATCAATAATGAAATTACGAATTAAAAATTACGAACTACGAATTGCAAAATCGTTTTTCCGTCTGTGTCTGTCCGTGTTCATCTGTGGTTTAACTTCTTCCGTTTTCGCGCAGAACGACGCTTCGCAGCAGAACGCAACCGGACGCGCAGGAACTTTCGCGATACAAAACGCGCGAATCGTTACTGTTTCGGGCGCGACAATTGAGAACGGCACGGTTTTGATTCAAAACGGCAAAATCGCCGCCGTCGGCGCGAATGTTTCGGTTCCGGCGGGCGCGGAAATTGTTGACGGCAAAGGATTAAGCGTTTATCCGGGAATGATTGACGCGGGAACGAACTTAGGTCTGGCGGAAATCGCGGGCGGCGTTCCGGGCGCGGTTGACGTTGCCGAAACCGGCGATATGAACGCCAACGCCAAAGCGTTTCTCGGCATAAATCCGCACAGCTCGCACGTCAACGTAACGCGCGTCAACGGCATCACTTCGGTTTTGTCTATGCCGGCGGGCGGCGTCGTCAGCGGACAGGCGGCGGTCATCAATCTGAACGGCTCGACGCAAAGCGAAATGGCGATTATTCCGATGTTCGGACTCGTCGTTAATTTCCCGCGCATCACGACTTTCAGCTTTCAGGGCGGACGCCAGCAAATCGATTTTAACGAAGCCGTCAAACAGCGCGACCAGCGGCTCGACGCTTTGAGAAAACTTTTCAAAGACGCGGAAAATTACGGACGCGTTCAGGACGCATACGCCGCTGACAAATCGCTGCCGTATGCGCCGCGAGACATAAAAACGGACGCGATGATTCCATACGTTCGCGGCGAAAAGCCGGTGATTTTTCTCGCCGAACGCGAGCGCGACATCCGCGCCGCCGTTAAATTTGCTGACGAAATGAAGGTCAAAGCGATTATTATAGGCGGTCAGGAAGCGTGGAAAGCGGCGGATTTATTGAAGCAGAAAAATGTTCCGGTAATTTACACGAATATTTATAATTTGCCGGTGCGCGACGACGACGCTTACGATTCTCTTTTTGAAGCGCCGTCGAAAATGCAGCGCGCAGGCGTTCGCTTTTGCATCTCAACCGGCAACGACGGCGCGGAAGTCCGCGATTTGCCGTATCACGCCGGGCTTGCTTCGGCTTACGGTTTATCAAAAGACGAAGCCTTAAAATCGGTAACGCTCTACCCGGCGCAGATTTTAGGAATTTCAAATCAGCTCGGCTCAATCGAAAACGGCAAAACCGCAAACATCGTCGTAACCGACGGCGATTTGCTCGACCCGCGCACAAACGTCAAATATCTTTTCATCAACGGCAGAATGCTGCCTCTGACCAGCCGCCACACCGAGCTTTTCGACAACTTCAAAAATAGAAAATAGAAGCAAAGTAAAAGAGTAGAAAAGGTGAAAAGGTTTGATTGAATATATTCAATCAAACCTTTTCACCTTTTCGCCTTTTAAACCTTTAACCTTTTTGTGAGATTTCCGTGCCTTCGGGGAAAAATTCCAGAGCTGCTGAATTTACGCAAAACCTTTGTCCGGTTGGCGGCGGACCGTCGGGGAAAATGTGTCCCTGATGTCCATCGCAGCGGGCGCAGCGAACTTCGGTTCGCACCATTCCGAATTTCGTATCCTGAATGGTTCTCAGATGTTCCTTATCGAACGGCAGGAAAAACGAAGCCCAGCCCGTTCCCGAATGAAATTTCGCGTCCGACTTGAAAAGCGGCAGACCGCACAAACGACAGGCATAAGCGCCGTCTAATTTGTTGTCGGTTAAATTGCCGCAAAACGGCGGTTCAGTTCCGTGATTGAGCAGAATGTCGTATTGCTCGCGTGTCAGATTTTTCGCCAACTGCTCACGCCGTTCGTCGCTCAGCGGCGAAATATCAAAGCCCGATTCGGACATTTTTCTCGTGTCTCTTTGTGTTTCCGGTGTCATAAATCTTCTCCTTTTATAAAATCGCTGTAACTTTCAGATGCGCGAAACGATCATTTTCGCGTTAATTTTTTTAAGATTCTTCGTCCGATTTGCCGGATTAAATCTTTTCCGTTCCTTATTCGTCCTGCTTCCTGCTTTTCCAAATTAAATAACCGCCCAGAAGTCCGCCTGCCGCCAGCAGCAGAGTGTTTTTGACTGCCGGATTGGTTTTCAAATAAGTATACGGGTCGCTGTTTAACTGCTCGTCGGAAAATCGTCCTTCGATTGTGTCGAGACCGGAAACCGGCTCGAACAAACTTCCTTCATAATCGCCGGAACTCGGCTCGTCGGTTTTCTGAAACGCGAAACCGATTTTTTCGGAAAACCATTCGGCAATCGCCGGTGAAAATCGCTCGGCTAAAACGACGCCGACGCCAGCGCCGCCCGCGATTAAATCGTCGATTGGATTTTCGGCGGCGAACAAAATCGCGTCGGCGACGATTTTCGGATTGTAAAACGGCGGAACGGCGCGCGGTTTGAACGGCATTTTGTTCATTCCTTTGTCGTAAATCGGCGTGTTTATCGCGGCGGGCAGAATTTCCGTAACCGAAACGGGAATTTCATCGTGGTTGAGTTCGACGCGCAGAACCTGAAGAAATCCGCGCACGCCGTGTTTCGACGAGACATAACCCGATTGAAAAGGCACGCCGCGCCACGATTCGACCGACGTTACGTGAATCAGCGCGCCGCCTTTTTCCCGCAAATGCGGCAGCGCAGCTTTCGCGCCGTAGATTTGTCCCAATAGATTAACTTCGATAAGCCGTTTATATTCTTCGGGTTCGGTCTGCTCAACGCGCGCAAATATAAACGTCGCCGCCGAATGAATCCACGTGTCCAATCTGCCGTAACGCTCGACGGTTTTGTCAGCAACGCTTTTAACCTGCTCGAAGTCCGCCGCGTCCGCGACGACATAAAACGCGTCGCCGCCGAACGATTCTATTTCCGCGACGAGACTTTTTAAGCCTTCCTCACTGCGCGCCGCCACGCATACTTTCGCGCCGCGTTTCGCCATTTCCAGCGCCGTAACGCGCCCGATGCCGCTCGACGCTCCGAAAATTACCGCGACCTGCACGCCAATCGGTTTTAAGTTTATCTGCATTTTGTCTCCTGTGTTCCGTGTAAATTTATTCGAGTATAACAATCTATCGATTACCTGTTTTCAAATAGTTCGACAAAACACAAAATACGGTTTCAGCCGGAGCAGCCGGAGCGCGGGCGTCCTGTCCGCAAACGTCGCGCAAGCGGCGTAAAAAAGTTTAGCCAAACTCGAGTTTGATTAAAGTAAGATTCTCGCGCTTTAGCGCTCAATGCGGGCAGGATGTCCGCGCTCCCGGTGAGATTCGTCTTAATCATTTTCGATTTTCAAAATTCGTTTTTCCAGACTTCGCAGCGTTTTCGCCATCTCGCCCAATCTTCTGAAAGCCGCCGTCGAGCGCAGCCAGTCGCGGTTCTCGAACGCCGGAATGCCCGACAGAATTTTTCCGTTTTCAACGTCGTGGCTGGTTGCCGATTTTGCCGTTATTACAACGTCGTCGCCGACCCGCAAATGTCCGGCAATGCCGACCTGTCCGGCTAAAATTACGCGCTTTCCGATGACCGAACTGCCCGCGAGTCCGGTTTGCGCGCAGATAAGCGCGTCTTCTTCGACGGTGCAGGAATGTCCGATTTGGACGAGATTATCGATTTTCGCTCCCGTTTTTATACGCGTTTCGCCGACCGAAGCGCAGTCTATACACGTTCCCGCGCCGATTTCGACATCGTTTTCGATAATTACGCGTCCGGTTTGCGGAATTTTCAGCCAGCGTTTTTCTTCCGTTTTGGCATAGCCGAAACCGTCCGAGCCGATGACGCAATTGTTGTGAACGATACAGTTTTCGCCGACTTCGCAGTTTTCCCGAATCGAAACGCCCGAATGAATTACGGTGTTTTCGCCGATTTTCACATTATCGTAAATCGACGCGTTCGGAAAAATTCTGACGCCGCTTTCGATAAAACAATTTTTTCCGACGACCACATTGGCGTTTATTTCAACGTCGCCCGCAATCCGCGCAGTTTCGTCGATAACCGCTGACGAATGAATAAAGTTTTTAATCTTCGGTTCAGGATTGAAAATCCGTAAAGCCCGCGTATAAGCGAGATACGGGTCTTTGGCGCGCAGGACGGCGATGTCTTCGCGCTCGATTTTCTCTGTTTCGTTCAGAAAAATCGCGCTCGCTTTTGTTTCCCTCGTCTGCGGCGTGTATTTCGGATTTGCCAGAAACGTTATTTCATCGCGTCCGGCGATGTCCAATCCGGCAGCGCCGACGATTTCAATGTCGCCCGCGCCGCGCTCGATAACGGCAAAAGTTTCTTCGGCTAAAACTTTTAGTTTCATATAATTACTTTAAACAATATTAAATTTGAAAACGAACCGCTTGTAAAATGCGGCGTATTTGTGTCAACCTAGACAACGAATATATCACCCGGAAAATCCAACCCGAATCGAGAAACAATAAAAAAGGAATTATTATGAGTGAAAAAGCTACGGCGCAGGCGGAAAAGAATTACACTTCGGAAGAATACCTGAAAATCGAGCGCGCCAGCCCGACCAAACACGAATTTATCGGCGGAAAGGTTTTGTCGCTTGCCGGCTCGAACCGAACGCGCAGTCTTATCGGCAGCAACACGACGATTGCCGTCGGAAACCGCATTCACGGACAGAAAAACGAAATTTATTCGGGCAATATGCGCGTGCAGATGAGTCCGACCAGATTTTCATATCCCGATGTCGTCATCGTCAGCAGCAAGCCGTCTTTTATCGACGACGACTCGGACGTTCTGCTGAATCCGACGATTGTGGTTGAAATTTACTCGAAAAATACAAGCTCGCTCGACAAAACCGAAAAGCTCGAATCTTATCTGGCGATGGACAGCATCCGCGAATATCTGCTCGTCAAAGAAGACGAAATGCGCGTCGAGCATTACGCCAAGCAAAACGCTAAACAGTGGATTTACCGCATTTACAACGACCGCGAAGAAATTATTTCGATGGAATCGATTAACTGCAAAGTGTCCGTCTCAGAGATTTACGCGCAGATAAATTTTGACGCCGCCGGTAAATAAATTTAAGTTTTTCCGGCAGACCGATTTAAATGTAAGCCTTAAATTTTTGATAAAAAGACTGTTTAAAATTGAACGGTCTTTTTATTTTAGGACTTTCTCGTTTTTGCGGAAGCCCACACGATAGTTCGGCGCGATGATGAAGAAGACACACTTACCTGACGTGCGTGTTTCCGCATTTTTACATCATATTAATCGGGTCGATTTCGACATTTACAATCCGCAAGTCGCAGAATTTTTCCTGCGCGTCCGCCAAAGCGAAATCGAGCGTTTCGCGCAGTTTGGCGCGGTTTCGCGCCTTTATTAAAATTTGCAGGCGATGTTCGCCTTTCAGCCGGGCGAGCGGCGCGGGCGCGACGCCTAAAATGCGGCACATTCTTTTAGAATCGGCTTTTTGCAGACAGTCGCGCAAAATCTCCGCGTTGTCGAAGGCGTAATTGTAATTGGCGTGTTTTATCAAAATAGACGCTAACGCGACGAACGGCGGATAATTTAGATTCCGGCGAAAGTTTATTTCTTCGGCGTAAAAACCGTCGTAATCCTGCCGGGCAGCGTGTTGAAGCGCGTAATGTTCGGGATGATACGTCTGAATCAGGACGCGTCCCGCCAAATCGCCGCGTCCGGCTCTCCCCGCAACCTGCGTCAAAAGCTGAAAAGTCCGCTCGGCAGAGCGAAAATCCGGCATCGCAAGTCCCGCATCCACAGTAATTACGCCGACGAGCGTAACATTCGGAAAATCGTGTCCCTTGGCGAGCATCTGCGTTCCGACGAGCATATCGATTTCGCCGCGTGAAAACGACATTAAAGTTTCTTCAAACGGTTTGCGGCGTGAAGTGGTGTCGCGGTCGATTCGGGCAATCTTTAAGTTTGAAAATTTGCGAACGAGAATATCTTCTATTTGTTCAGTGCCTTCGCCGACGAAAAAAAGATATTTGCCCGCGCACGACGGACACTTCTGCGGCGCTCGCTCGCGGTGGTTGCAGTAATGACAGACGAGCCTTGCCTCGCGCTTGTGATACGTCAGCGTTATGTCGCAGCTGCCGCATTTAATCGCTTCGCCGCACGTCCGGCACAAAACGAAGCTCGAAAATCCGCGCCGGTTTAATAAGATAATCGACTGCTCGCCGCGCCTGTGCGTTTCCTCGATGGCTTCGATAAGCTGCGGCGAGAAAACCGCGTTCTTGCCGTCTGTTTTGAAAACATCGCGCATATCTATCAGCTCGGCGCGCGCCATCGGGCGATTTCCGATGCGGTTCGGCAAACTTAAATAATGATATTTTCCGACGTGCGCGTTGTGAAAAGTTTCGAGCGCCGGCGTCGCCGAACCGAGAACGACGACCGCGCCGGCAAAATTGGCGCGGACGACGCCGACATCGCGCCCGTTGTAAAAAGGCGATTCGTGCTGGCGATACGACGCGTCGTGTTCTTCGTCAACGATTATCAAACCGATGTTTTGAAGCGGCGCGAAAACGGCGGAGCGCGTGCCGATAACGATTCGAGCCGCGCCGCTTCGCAATCTGCGCCATTCGTCGAAACGCTCGCCGGTCGAGAGATTTGAATGGAAAATCGCCACCGCGTCGCCGAAAACGGCGCGCAGTCTTCTGGAAAAAACCGGCGTCAGCGCGATTTCCGGGACGAGCATCAGCGCGCTTTTGCCCAAATCGAGCGTTTGCTTCATCGCTCTGATATAAATTTCCGTCTTGCCGCTGCCCGTTACGCCGTGCAGCAGAAACGCTTTATATTCAGCCGTTTGCAGCGCGGTTTCAATTTCGGCTAAAACCGTTTCCTGCTCGCCGGTCAAAGTTAAATCCTGTATCTCCGGCAGTTTTACGTCTCGAAGCGGGTCGCGCATAACTTCCTGAACGAATGTTTCGATTAGCCCGCGTTTTTCCAGCGTGTTTATCGAAGAGGCGCTCGCGTCGGCTCGTTCAGTCAATTCTGTAAAGACGATTTCGCCGTTTTCCTTTAATAAAAGCTCGACGATTCTTTCCTGCGCTTCGGTCAGCGGCTTTTGATTCGGTTTGTGGAATTCGGGCGGCAGAAGGCGAACCGCTTTGCGGCGTTTCGGTTTGACCTGCGTCGTCAAAGTGCGCAGAAAAACGCCCGCGCGATTTTCCTTAACCAACTCGCGCAAACCGCGCTGCGCGACGCTCGTGCCGAATTTTTTGGCGATTTCTCTAGCTGAAATTTCGCCCGATTCGTTTAAGAACCGCAAAATCTGAACCTTCGCGCTTTTCGCCGATGAAACTTTTTCCAGTTCGTCGCGTCCCTGCGTCGTTATCGAGTAAATCTGCTCGGTCGTCCGGTTGATTCCCGCCGGCAGCGAAGCCTTCAGAACTTCGCCCCACGAAGACGCGTAATAATCAGCCGCCCATTGCGTCAGGCGCAGAATTTCTTCGGTCAGAAGCGGCTCGGCATCGAGCAGTTCCACCGCTTCCCTGAGCGCGGATTCTTCTATTTCGAGCGCGTCGTCGAGTTTCGAGTGCAGCGCGACGACGTAGCCGGTTAATTGTCTTTTGCCGAAGGGAACGAGAAGCCGCGCGCCGGGTTTTATGTTTTCCTGGAGTCCGACCGGCAGAATGTATGTAAAAGTCTGCCGGACGGGAATCGGCAGCGCGACTTCGACATACTTCGGCGGCGCATTTTCCGAAAAAACTTTCGCGGCTGCATTTTGCATCTTGAATGTTTCAGAATGTAAGAGAAGATGAATAACGGCTTTCCGTTTTGTTTTGTTAAAATGATAACCTAAAGAAACTTTTTTAGGAAAAAGACGAATTTGATTCTTCCGAGGTGAAATTATGGATACGCTGCTGCAATCTGGAGACGAAGAAAAGAAAGGTGTCAACAAAATTCTGCTGGTCGGAATATTAATCGGAACTTTGCTGGTCGCCGCCGCCGTCTGGCTGGTTTCGCTCAAGCCTTCGTCCGAAGAACGGCAGCAGCAATTGCTCGCGGGCGCGTATCTGGAAGGCACGCCCGAATTTGAACAATACACGAAGGACATTGTTATTCAGACCGAGATGGACAATATTATGCAGTCGCCGACCGCTATGGGAACTATTATGATGTCTATTCCCTCCAAAATCCGAAATAAAGGTCAGAAAACAATCAGCGCTCTCGAAGTAAAAGTCGGCGTCGTCGACCTCGCCGGAAAAGTCGTCAGGGAACGTAAATTGATGGTTGTTCCGCAGCAGGTGGAAACTCTGCCGCCCGGTCAGACGATTCGGGTCGTCGGCAGTATCGAAGGATTTAAAAAAGACGACGACCGCGCCAACGTGCGCTGGAAGGTAACGGCGATTAAACTTCAGTGAACCGCCGACTCGGCGGAGTTTGATAAATGTTTGCCGCGCAGACGCCGAAAACGAATAAACCGTTCGAGCATAAAATTTCCTGCGGGATTTCAGTTATTTGTGTTAAATAATAAAAGTGCCGAATCCAGCTGGATTCGAGATTTTCTCACAGCGCGACAGCCTTCAGCACATCAAAAAACAGCCAACGAATAAACTTTTGAAATCATCAATAGAGACTGGAATTTACCGAAACTTTTCGGTAAAGTCTGCTTTGAAATAATCGTCTTTATTTCGCAAAATGCTCAACGTAAGAAATTAAAAAAGCGTTTCTGATTGCATAGGAGAAACAAAACAAAAATGAAAAACGAAACGGCTAAAAGTAAAGAATCCGCCGAAAAAATGGTTCTGCTCGACCCGGACAGAAAAAGTCCGCGCGCCAAAGATTTTGAAGACAAACTTTCGGCGTTCATCGTCGGACAGGAACGCGCCGTTCGCCGCCTGAGCGGACTTTTTCAGATTTACCTGGCGGGAATGAACAATCCGACCAGACCAATCGGGACGATGTTGTTTTTAGGTCCCACAGGGTCGGGCAAGACGCGCGTCGTCGAAGCGGCGGCGGCGGTTTTGTTCGGCGAGCCGCACGCGGTCGTCAAAATCGACTGTGCCGAATTTCAGCACTCGCACGAAATCGCCAAACTTATCGGCTCGCCTCCCGGATATTTGGGGCACCGCGAAACTTCGCCGATGCTGACGCAGGAAAACCTCGACAAAGCGCACACGGAAGACACGAAATTAACCTTCGTGCTGTTTGACGAAATCGAAAAAGCGTCCGACGCGCTCTGGCAATTGCTGCTCGGAATTCTCGATAAAGCGACGCTGACTCTGGGCGACAACCGGCGCGTCGATTTCTCCCGCGCCGTCGTCATAATGACTTCAAACCTGGGCGCGCGCGAGATGAGCGATATGATTTCCGGCGGAATCGGTTTCGCGCCGACGAAAAACGGCAAGAATCCCGACGATAACGAAATCGACGCGAAAATCTACCGCACCGCTTTAGAGGCGGCGAAACGTAAATTCTCGCCCGAATTTATGAACCGCATCGACAAGGTGGTTGTTTTCCGCAGTCTTAAAGAACATCATCTCCGCAAAATTCTGGACATTGAACTGAACAGCGTTCAAGACCGCATAACCGAATCGGCAGGCACGAAATTCGTTTTTGAATGCACCGGCGCGGCGAAAGAATTTCTGCTCGGCGAAGGCATCGATTTGAAATACGGCGCGCGCCATCTGAAACGTGCTATCGAACGCTTTCTTGTTTATCCGCTCTCGAATCTGGTAGCGACGGAGCAGGTCGAAACCGGCGATTTGGTAACGGTCGATTTTGACGGTGAAAAGCTCACTTTCGGCAAACAATCGGGCAAGCTGATTATCGGCGACGCAAGCGATAATTTGTTTGAAGAAGAACCGGAAATTAAATCCGGCGCCGTTGGTTTGCCGCTCCCGCAGGTTCAGACGTTTTCCAAAATGAGCAAATCGACCAGCGAAAACAATGAAAATTAATTAAGGCGATTTATATATCAAATTTAAAAAAGGAGCGGCAAACACGCGTGTTTGCCGCTCCTTTTTGTCTGTCGTTCCCGCATTCAAACTTCAGTTCGTTTCTTCAACAGCAAAAAAAGCAGCAAAAAAAGACACGATAAATCATCAGCTCAAAGCGCGGGCTGCTTATATTTAATCGTGAACGAATTACTTATTCTGTTTCACAGATATGTTTCGGCAAACTTAAAATTTATATTTAAGATAAAATCTTTTTTGTGATATTTTTTAATGTATGGACAACCTGAAAAAATTATCAGAAATGGAAACGTTTTTTATGGCGTTCGCGGATAAAACGCGGCTTAGGCTGCTTAATTTAATGCGTGAAGGCGAGGTCTGCGTTTTTTTTCTGGTCGAGGTTTTAGGCGAAAGCCAACCGAAAATTTCACGGCATCTGGCTTATTTGCGAAGCGCCGGAATTGTCGAAGCGCGGCGCGACGGGAAATGGATACATTATAAAATCGTCGAGCCGGAAGACGATTTTGCCGCACGGGTTTTGCGCGATACGCTCTTGTGGCTGGATTCACAGGAAAATATGCAGGCTGAATATGAAAAACTGGCAAAAGTCCGCCGTTCAACCGACAAGACCGTAACGATTAGTTTTACACCGCCAATCGCATCCGCTTCAACGAATATGAACGGAAATCAAAGGGAAGAATTAGAAACTTTTTTGCTGTAGGTTTCCTGTTTCGGTTATCGTATAAGGACAATTTCGGCATCCGCTGCGGCAGCAGCAGCCGCGTTTGAGAAGAAAATGTCCGGTTAAAATCATCAAACCGTTTTCAAAATAATAATCGACCGTTTCGACAAACTTTTCCGGTTTTTCGGCAGACTCAATTTTCGTTTCTTCTTTCATATAAAACAAGGAATTCTTTATTTCCGTCCGCACCCAAAATCGGCGATTCGATTGTGTTCAAAACATCCAGCCCGATTTGCCGCGCCGAATCGTTGACTCCGGCGACGGCTTTCGCGTGCTTCTCCGGTTCGCGCACGATTCCGCCCGCGCCGACCGCGCCTTTTTCGACTTCAAACTGCGGTTTGACGAGTGTGATAATTTTTCCGTTATCTTTCAGAAGCGGCAGCAGCGCCGGAAATATTTTCGTTGCCGAAATAAAGGAAACGTCCATCACGATTAAGTCGAATTTTACCGAAAAGTCTTCAGGTTTTAAGTGTCTGGCGTTCACGTTTTCCCGAACTTCGACGCGCTCGTCGGTTCGCATTTTCCAGACAATCTGATTTGTGCCGACATCGACGGCGAAAACTTTTTTCGCGCCCTTTTGCAGCAGGCAATCGGTAAATCCGCCGGTCGAAGCGCCGATGTCGAGACAAACATATTCGTTTGGCTGAATATGAAATTCGCGCAGCGCCTCTTCAAGTTTCAAACCGCCGCGCCCGACATATTTTATTTTGGTTTCGCTTCCTTTGATTCTGATTTTCGTATCGAATAATACTTCTTCGGAAGGCTTTTCGACGCGCCTTTCGTTTGCTAAAACGACGCCGGACATTACGAGCGCCCGCGCTTCTTCGGACGATTCGGCAAAACCGTTTTCTATTAGTAACTTGTCGATTCGTTTTTTTTTCACCGGCAAATTTATTCTTCCGGCGTATCCGCCCAAAATTCCTTTAATTCCAAATTTTCGCATCTGTAGCCGATTTGAACCGGGCGACAGCAGACTTCGCAGTCCTCGACATAAGTTTGTTCTTCGACGGACGAATCCAAAATCATCGAAATCTGCTGCCAGCAATACGGACAGGTGAAAAAATGTTCGATTTCCATTAAGTTTTTCTAATTCGCCGCATCTTTTTCCGTTTCCGAAGCGGCGTGATATTCTTTGATTTCAAATTTAACAAAAATGAACACGGAATTAAAACTGTCGAAATTCGCAAAATACGCCTGGTTTGTCCTTGCATACAACATCGTCGTCATACTTTGGGGCGTTTTCCTGCGCGCCTCGAAATCCGGCGACGGCTGCGGTCAGCACTGGCTGACGTGCAACGGCGAAGTCATTCCCGCCGCGCCGCAATTAAAGACGATAATCGAATTTTCGCACCGCGTAACCAGCTCGCTCGCCGGTTTATTTATTTTAATTCTGCTTGTCTGGGCGCTGGTAAATTGGTTTTCCGGCAAATCGGAAAGAAAAGGCTTTTTGCTCGCCTCGGTCGTCGCTTCGTTTATATTCGTAGTTTTTGAAGGTCTGCTCGGCGCGGGACTCGTTTTGACAGGCAACACGGCGGAGACGCTGACTTTCGCGCGTCCGTTCTGGATGGCGGCGCATTTGATAAATACGCTTATACTGTTGATGTTTCTGACTTTGACGGCGTGGTTTGCGAGCGGCGGCAAGCGATTGGATTTTGGAGCGAAGCCGAAAACTTTAGCGCTTTTGAGCGTCGGCGTTCTCGGAATGTTTTTGATTGGCACAACCGGCTCGATTGCGGCTTTGAGCAGTATGATTTTCTCGTCGCAGACGCTTGCCGAAGGCGTCGCCAAAGATTTTTCCGAAACGTCGCACATTCTGCTCCGGCTTCGCATTCTGCATCCGATTTCGTCAATCGCCGTCGGCGTTTTTCTGCTGTTTCTCGCCGACTGGCTGAGGTCGAAAGCGCCTGAAAATTTTTCGGTCAATCGCTGGGCGAATGTTTTGAGCGGTTTGGTTCTGGCGCAATTCGTCTGGGGCGCGATGACGCTTTTGACGCTCGCGCCGATTGTAATGCAGCTCGGACATCTGCTTCTGGCTGATTTGGTGTGGATTGCTTTTATTTTATTGTCCGCCAATGTTTTAACGGAAAAAGGCGCGGTCGAAAAAAAATTGTACACGGCAAAAACGCAAAGCTCAACGGTGTGAACAATCAGTTTGTTTCTTAGGAAATCGTTTGAAAAGAAATGGAACGAGACGCAAACGGAACGCCGGTTTATAAATTATAAATCCGTTGCTATCCATTAAATCAGCGTTTCGCCTGCCGAAACCTTGCTTTCGATTTTTTTTCTTTGTCATATTGTTGTTAAATTATTTTTGTAAAGATATTCGAGCCGGGCGAGATAAAGATTTATTATAATGACTTTAAACGAAATTCCGATTCAAGATTTTACGCGACGCGTTCTGATAATTTGCGGAATCGTTACGCTGACAATTCTGCTCGTCCTGGGCGCGATTTATGTGATAGACGTGCTTCTGCTGTTTTTCGGCGCCGTGCTGCTGGCGATTTTTCTGCACGGTTTAGGGAACATTCTGCGCCGCTACCTGCGTTTGTCCGAAGGTTATTCCGTGCTTCTCGTCTCCGCGCTACTAATCGCCGCGATAGCTTTGGGCGTTTGGTTATTAGCTCCGAGCGTCGGCGAACAGGTTACTCATCTGCGCGAGGAACTGCCCGCTTCGGCGCGCAAGCTGAACGAGTTTCTGTCCCGTTACGGCTGGGGCAGAACGATTATCGAACAACTGCCGAGCAACGACGAAATTTTTGAAAAAGCCAACGATTCTACGATTCTGTCGCGAGTCGGCGGTTATTTCTCAAGCACTCTGGGAGCGCTGACCAATCTGTCGCTGATGCTTTTGCTGGCGGTTTATCTGGCGAGCGAGCCGAAAATTTATATCAGAGGATTCACGAAACTTTTTCCGCAGACGCGGCGAAAACGCGTGCGCGAGATTCTATATGAAATCGGCGAAACTTTGAGCTGGTGGCTTATCGGCAAAGGCGCTTCGATGCTTTTTATCGGCGTTCTGACGTGGATCGGTCTTTCGATTCTCGGCGTTCCGCTCGCGCTGACGCTCGGCTTGATTGCCGGACTTTTTTCGTTCGTGCCGAATTTCGGTCCGATTCTGTCGGCTGTGCCGGCGATTCTGCTGGCGTTTATCGACAGTCCGACGACGGCTTTATACGTTTTGATTTTGTTCGTCATCGTTCAGCTCGTCGAGTCGAATCTGCTTACGCCGCTCATTGAGCGCCGCACGGTCGAGCTGCCGCCGGTTTTAACGATTGTCTCGCAGCTGGCATTAACGATTTTGATGGGCGCGGTCGGTTTGATTCTCGCCACGCCGATTCTCGCGGTGCTGATGGTTTTAGTGCAGACGCTTTATATTCAGGACGTTCTGGGCGACAAAACCGAAAATCTGCCGGAAGACAACGAACGTGAAAAAAATATTATGAATAAGGAAACCGGCGACGGAATTTCCGTCGGTAAAAACTCTGCTGCGGGCGACGGCGCGGAATTGTCGATTCTGCGGTGAACGTCAAACGAATCGAATAATCGTTCGACGGTTTTGTCTGCGGCTAAATTTTATATGATAGCTCGTTACACTTTGCCCGAAATGGGCGCGCTCTGGTCGGAGCAGAATAAATTTCAGAAATGGCTCGACGTTGAAATCGCCGTGTGCGAAGTTCACGCCGAAATGGGAACGGTTCCGGCGGACGCGGTTGCGGAAATCAAAAACAAAGCCGCGTTCACGCCAGAAAGAATCCGCGAAATCGAGAAGACGACCGACCACGACGTTATCGCTTTTACGACGAATCTGGCGGAAAACATCGGCGCGTCGGCGCGGTTTGTGCATTACGGACTGACTTCGAGCGATGTCGTCGATACAGCAAACGCGCTGCTGTTAAAAGAATCGTGCGAAGTTTTGCTTGTAAAAGTCGATGAGCTTTTAGATGTGTTGAAACGCCGCGCTTTTGAATTCAAAGACACGCCGCAAGTCGGCAGAACGCACGGCATACACGCCGAACCGACGAGTTTCGGAATGACGTTCGCGCTCTGGTTTGCCGAAATGCAGAGAAATAAATCTCGATTGGAACGGGCGAAAGAAACCGTTTCGGTCGGCAAAATTTCCGGCGCGGTCGGCGCGTTCGCGCATCTCGCGCCGGAAGTCGAAGAACGCGTTTGTAAAAAATTAGGAATCGGTTTCGCTCCCGTCTCGACGCAGGTTATTCAAAGAGACAGATACGCCGAATATCTCTGCACGCTGGCTATAATCGCTTCGTCGCTCGAAAAATTCGCGCTGCAGGTTCGTCATTGGCAAAGAACGGAAGTCAGAGAAGCTCAGGAAAAATTCAAAATCGGACAAAAAGGTTCGAGCGCGATGCCGCACAAACGCAATCCGATTTTGTCGGAGCGCATCTGCGGAATGGCGCGCACCGTTCGCGCAAATTCGATTGTCGGCTTGGAAAACGTCGCTCTCTGGCACGAACGCGATATTTCTCATTCGTCAGCCGAAAGAATCGTTCTGCCTGATTCGTCGTCGGCTCTGGATTATATTCTGGCGAAAACCGCTTCGCTTCTCGACGGTTTGATTGTTTACCCCGAAAGAATGCTCGAAAACCTGAATGCGACGCGCGGACTTGTTTTCAGCGGTCAACTGCTTTTAGCTTTAACTCAAAAAGGCGTATCGCGTGAAGACGCATATGTTTACGCGCAGAGAAATGCAATGAAAGTTTGGGACGAAGGCGGCGATTTTCGGGATTTGATATTAAAGGATGAAGACATTTGCTCGAAACTATCAAAAGAAGAAATCGAAAAAGCGTTCGACGTGAAACATTATCTGCGAAACGTCGATACGGTTTTTAAGAGAGTTTTCGGCGAATAAAGAGTTGCACTGAAAATTTTTTTGCGTGAAAATCTAAAGTTTCAAACGGGAGAAATATAATGAAAGCGAAAGTTTACGTAACCTTGAAGCCGAGTGTGCTTGACCCGCAGGGCAAAGCGATTCAGCATTCGGTCGAGGCGCTCGGTTTTGAACAAATCACGGATGTGCGGCAGGGCAAATATTTTGAAATCGCGCTCGATAAAAATTTAGCCGAATCGGAAGCTAAGACGACTGCCGAAAAAATTGCGAAAGAAGTTCTGGCAAATCCGGTGATTGAAGATTTTAGAGTGGAAATAGTTCGATAACGGTGAGCAGTCAACGGTTAAGTAAAGAAGAATTCATTAATTTACCATTCACCACTGTCCACTCGCCACTAATTATGAAATTCGGAGTAATAGTTTTCCCCGGCTCGAACTGCGACCACGATGCGTATCACGTCGTCTCGAAACACATCGGTCAACCGGTCGATTTCGTCTGGCATAAGGAGACGAATCTCGACGGCTACGACGCGATTTTGATTCCCGGTGGATTTTCTTACGGCGATTACTTACGCGCCGGAGCGCTGGCAAGCTTTTCGCCCGTGATGAACGCCGTTAAGGATTTCGCGGCGCGAGGGAAGTTTGTTTTTGGTATCTGCAACGGCTTTCAGATTTTGTGCGAAGCCGGACTTCTGCCCGGCGCGCTGATTAGAAACAAAGATTTGCATTTCGCCTGCCGACACATTAATATTCGCGTCGAGAATAATAAGACGCCTTACACAAGCGAACTTGAAAGCCGGGAAGTTTTGTCGATTCCGATTGCGCACGCCGAAGGAAACTACGTTTGCGACGACGCGACTTTTGCCGAATTAGAAAACGAAAATCGAATCGTTTTCCGCTACTGCGACGAATCCGGCGCGCTCACCGACGACGCGAATCCGAACGGCGCGCGTTCGCATATTGCCGGAATCTGCAATGAACAGGGAAACGTGTTAGGAATGATGCCGCACCCGGAACGCGCCTGCGAAGAACTTTTGGGGTCGAACGACGGGCGCGATATTTTCCTCTCGCTGTCGAATACGATTGCTTCGCTTAACGAATAAAATAAATTTAAAGCTGAAAAAGCGGAATCTGAATTGATTCTACAATTCAGATTCCGCTTCTTTTTTGTTTCGGTTTTTTAAGATTCCGTGACGGTTAAACCTTCTTTCGACAAACGCCAACTTAAGACTTCCGTTTCGGGTTCAGCTGCTAAAGCCTTTTCGACTTCGGCTGTACGTCCTTCTTCGCAGAAAAAGGCGATGCAGCCGCCGCCGCCCGCGCCGCAGACTTTCGCGCCGATTGCGCCGCTGCTCGTCGCCACGTCGATGAGATGATTCATTTGCGGAGTGGTGATATTCGGCGCGAGGCGTCTTCGCTGCGGATGCGCGTTTTTGATAATTTCGCCCGTTTTTGCCCAATCTCCTGCCAGAAGCGCGGCGCGCATATTCAAAGACGAATCGCGGATGCCTTCAAAAATATTGAAAATTTCCTGGTCGCCGTCGATGTGGCGCTTTGTCATCTCCCAATTGTTCGTGCCGGAATTTCTCGGCTCGCCCGTGTAGAGAACGACGACGCGCGCTTCAAGCGTTTTAACATCGATGTTTAATGCCTCGCGCTCCATTCCGTCGGGGCGAAAGTGAATGCACGCCGCGCCGCCGTATTGCGCCGAAAAATAATCCTGAAAGCCGGTCGGAACTCGTATCACCTGACATTCGACGTTTGCCGCAATCGGTATAAATTTTTCGGGCGCATAGCGATTCCCGACTAATTTATTTAACGCGCCGATGCAGGCGATATTTAAGGTCGAAGAACCGGCAAGTCCCGCGCCCGCCGGAGCTTCGGAGTTTGTCGTCATCGTAAAGCCGGTTTCGGGTTTGAAAAAGTAAATGAGCTTTGAGAGCAATTCGAGACGCGGCTCGTTTTTCAATTCGTCGATTTTACTTAACGACGTTTCAAACTTTTCTTTGCGGTCAATCGATTCGATAACGATTTTATCGTCGTTTCGGGTTTCGATGCGGCAGCGCGCCATCAAATCGACGGCGAAATTTACGGTCGCCGCGCCTTCGTGAAACAGGAAAAGCGGCGGAATATCAATTGTTCCGCCCGCCAAATCAACTCTGGTCGGCGCGGATGATTCGATTATCATATTTAAAGGTTAAGTAACTGGAATTCAATGTTTAATTTGTAAAAGACAGCCGGCATCTCGATTATTTTACAGTGGTTGTTTTGCGTTCCTCGGTTTTTATTTCTTCGTTTTCCCGCGCTTCAATTTCTTTTTCACCTTTATTCGGTGCGCTGGTTAAATGAAGCCGCTCGCCGATGTCCTGTAATTTTACCTGCGCGGCTTCTTCGACGTGCTGAATTCTTTCTTCGATTCGGTGAAGCGTCTCCGGTTTCACTTCCTCGACCTTTTCCGAAAGCCAGTAGCGCTCGACTAAATAAAAGATGATGATTCCGATTAGAACTATGAAAAACAGGGCGATGCCGACTTGTTTGAAATCGCCGAGAATACTCGTTATCGCGCCGCTGAAAAAATAACCCGCGCCCGACAGAATTAAAACCCAGATTGAAACGCTGATAGTGTCGAGCAGCAGAAAACGCCAGAAAGGCATTTTTCCGATGCCGTTGAAAATACACATCGCGGCGCGCAAGCCGTAAATATATTTTGAAATAACGATGGCAAATCCGCCGAATTTTTCAATCAGACTTTCGATGCGCGGCTGAGTCATTTTGTAGAAACGATAATCCTTGACCGATTCCCGAAAAATGCGCCCCATCATATAAGCGAAACAATCGCCGACCAAGCCGCCGAGAGTTCCGGCGAGAAAGACTTTCGCAAAACTCCAGCTGCCGAAAAAACCGCCGTGCGCCATAACGCCCGACAGCAGCAGCGTCATATCGCCTTCGACCGTCGAGAGCGCGAAAACGCCGTAAATTCCGTATTGTTCGATAAGCTGTGAAAGATGTTCCATAGAACGGCGCGGAAAATAAATCCGAAAAACTATCAAAGATTAACTTTCAAAAGGCAGTTGAGTCAAACCATTTAATTTTTCCAAACGTAATTTTTTTTGTGCCGACTCATATTTGACAGTTCGACAGCCTAATGTCTAAAATCCTGTTAGTTTCCCGCCCGAAGTATTAAAAGAAGATTCAGAAGTTTATGAACGAGACCGAAAATCGAATCGCCAAGCTCGTCGGCGTCGAAGTTTCAAAGACGGCGTTTAATGCCGTCTGCATAACCGAAAGCGGCAGGATAACGGATAATCTTAAAATTGCTGTCGAATCGGGTCGTGAACCGATTGCGCAGCTCGTAGATTTCGTCGGTGAAGCGAAAAATAAATTCGGCGGTTTCGATAAAATCGGACTGTCCCTGCCCGGTCTGCTTCACCGGCGCACGAAGCGCATCACTTTTTCGACCAATATTCCCGAACACGAAAAAACCGATTTTCTGAGCGAAGTGGAAACCGCGGCGGGCGTAAAGATAACGGCTGAAAACGACGCCAACGCCGCTGCTTACGCCGAATTTACGCTCGGCGCGGGACGCGGGTGCGGCGATATGTTTTATGCGACAATCGGCGCGGGCATCGGCGGCGCGTTTATTTTTAACGGCGAAATTTGGGAAGGCGCGTCCGGTTTCGCCGGAGAATTAGGACAGATTGCGCTCAATTCCGAAGGTATGCGGCTTGAAGAAGTCGCCTCCGCCGCCAACATCGTCCGGCGCACGCGCAGCCGTTTTCACCAGGACAGCACCTCCTCGCTGAATAATCTGCCGGAAGAAAAAATCGCATTGAGCGACGTTATCGAGGCGGCGCGAAATCAAGACGATTTCGCCCGGATGATGCTCGACCGAACCGGAACTTACGTCGGCGCGGCGATTGCCGGAGTTATAAATTTACTTAATATTGAGAAAATCGTCGTCGGCGGCGAGATAATGCAAGCCGGACAACTGGTTTTGGACGCGATTATCAGGCGAGCCGGAGAGCTTTCTTTTACGCCCGCTTTCAAAGGCACGGAAATAGTCGCGGGCGAACTTGGCGGCGACGCGGCGGCGACGGGCGCCGCACTGCTTTCGGTCAAGTGATTTTTGTTTCAAAAATCGGGAAATTTAATCAAACATATCAGCAAAACTTATTTAGTGAAATGTTGCACAAAGATGCTGGAAAATTTATCTTTAAGTTGTAATTTGCGGATTCGGTCGGAATAGGTAAAATCTAAATTTAAGATTTTGCATTAGTTGTTATAAATAATAAAACTCGTAGTTTGGCTGTCGCGTTTCGGATTTTGCTGAAAATCCCGGGATGAAGGGTCGAACCATAAGATTTTAAACACAAAGATAAAAATGGCACAATTATTTCATCGCGGAGCAAATAATGTAGCGAAGGCGAGTATTGTAATTGCGATTCTGCTCGGCGGAGTCGCTTTCTTCGTTTATACACAGATTGCGCGTTCGTCGTATCTGACTAATCAGTATCTGGAACGCCAGCAGCCGGTTCAGTTCAGCCATAAACATCACGCGGGCGACGACGGAATCGACTGCCGGTATTGTCATACGTCGGTCGAAACGTCCGCTTCAGCCGGAATTCCGCCGACGCAGACGTGTATGAACTGCCACAACGAAATTTGGAAGGACAGCCCGTATTTAGAGCCGGTGCGCGCCAGTTACCGCGAAAACAAACCGATTGAATGGGAACGCGTTCACGATTTGCCCGAATACGCTTATTTTAATCACAGCATCCACGTTGCCAAAGGCGTCGGCTGCTCGACCTGCCACGGGCAAATCGACAATATGCCCGCCGTTTATCAGGAAAATTCTTTGCAGATGGAATGGTGTCTGTCGTGCCACCGTAACCCGGAAGCGTTTATTCGCCCGAAATCGGAAATTTATAATATGGAGTGGAACGGCGGCGATTTGAGCGCGGAACAGAGAAAGGAACTGAAAGCCGATTATCAAATTCGCAGCACGCAGATGCTGACGAGCTGTTCGACGTGCCATAGATAATTGCGGAATAATTACGGTCAAACGACTTTTAAATTTTTAACGATTGCAGAACATTAAGGAATAAAAAATAAAATGCCCAGCAAAGACAGTAAAACTAACTTTGCATTATTGCGAAATAAAATTCTCGACAAGAGCGGGAAAGAATACTGGCGAAGCGTCGAAGAATTCGCCGACACGCCGGAATTCGAGAACTTTGTCAAAGAAGAATATCCGGCGCACGCCGAAGAATGGGAAGACGGTTTGAGCCGCCGCAACTTTATCAAGGTTATGGGCGCGTCGCTCGCCTTTGCGGGCTTGAGCGGCTGCGTCATCCAACCGGCGGAAAAAATCGTTCCGTATGTTCGCCAGCCGGAAGAACTCGTTCCGGGCAAACCTTTGTTTTACGCGACGGCGATGACGCTCGGCGGCGTCGGCGTCGGTTTGCTCGCCAAATCAACCGAAGGACGACCGACGAAAATCGAAGGAAACCCGGAACATCCGGGAAGTCTGGGCGCAACCGATGTATTGGCGCAGGCGGCGATTTTGCAGATGTATGACCCCGACCGCTCGCAGGAAGTTCTCTATCGCGGAAATTCGACGAGCTGGCAGAATTTTATGGCGGCGGCGCGCGCGGCAATCGACCAGAATCGCGCCGACGGCGGCGCAGGCATTCGTTTTCTTGCCGAAACCGTTACGTCGCCGACTTTAATCGCGCAATTTAATCAGATTTTCAGCGAGCTGCCGAACGCCCGTTTGTATCAATACGAGCCGCTCAACAATGACAACCAGACGGCGGGCGCGAAAATGGCTTTCGGCACACCCGCGCGCGCCGTTTATAAATTCGACCAGGCGGCGCGAATCTTATCGCTCGACGCCGATTTTCTTTCGAGCTTCAACGTCCGATACGTTAAGGATTTTACAAAAGGTCGAACCGTTTCGGAAGAAAAAAAGGATATGAACCGGCTTTATGTGGTCGAGACAACGCTCAGCATCACGGGCGCGAAAGCAGACCATCGAATCGCCGTTAAACCGAGTCAAGTGCCGGAAATCGCCAAAGCAATCGCCGCCGCCGTCGGCGTTTCGGGCGCGAGTTCGACCTATACGGAAAACGCGCAGTGGATTAGCGCCGTAGCCAAAGATTTACAGGAAAATCGCGGCAAATCAATCGTCATCGCGGGCGCGAATCAGCCGCCGGTCGTTCACGCGCTTGCTAACGCGATGAATCAGGCGCTCGGCAACATTGGAACAACCGTAACTTACATCGAACCTTTTCAGCCGAACGCGGATGTCCCGCAAATGGAGGCGCTGCGGCAGCTCGTCCGGGAAATAGACGGCGGCGCGGTCAAAATGCTCGTCGTTCTCGACGCGAATCCGGTCTATAACACGCCGTTCGATTTGAAACTGGACGCGGAGAGAATGAACAAGATTCCGCTTCGCATTCACACCGGATTGTATGTCGATGAAACCGCCGAGCTTTGCCACTGGCACATTCCCGCCAAACATTTTCTCGAAATGTGGGCGGACACGCGCGCCTACGACGGCACGGTAACAATCGTTCAGCCTTTGATTGAAGCGCTCTACGAAGGCAAAAGCGTCAGCGAAATCGTGCAGATTTTCGCCAAGGAGAATTACGACAAAAAAGATTACGATATTCTCAAAGATTTCTGGCAGAAACAGGGTTTGGCAAACGCTTCGAGAATCGGCGCCGCGGCGACGACATCTGCAAATACAAATAATAACGCTTCTGCTGCGGCAGGTTCGACAAACGCGGGCGGAATGAATGCGGGAGCGCAAAGCGGAGCTAATCAAACTGCTTCGACGGCAAACGCGTCGCCGCAGAATATGAGCGGCAGCCAGCCAAGCACGCCGACGCAGACGGGAAGCACGACGCAGAGCGCCAATTCGGGTCAGATGACGGCAGGCGCGGGTTCGACGACAAGCGGCGCTTCGGGAACATCGCAGAATTTCGACGTGATGTGGAAAAGAGTCGTCCACGACGGTTTAGTTCCGAATTCCGCCGCTGCGCCGAAATCCGTTTCGGTAAATACGGCGTTTTTGACGCAAGCCACGCCGACAGTCAACAGCGGGGGAGAACTGGAAATTTCCATTCTGCCCGACCCGAGCATCTACGACGGGCGATTTTCAAATAACGGCTGGCTTCAGGAATTGCCGAAGCCGCTGACGAAAACAACCTGGGATAACGTTGCTCTGGTCAGTCCGAACACGGCGCAGCGTCTCCGTCTTAATCAAAACAGAGACGCCGAAGAACTGGCGGGCGGCGCGGAAGGAACGTCTTTCGTCAATACGAAAGGCGGAAATCTTTTTTCCGATGTCGTAACGCTCACGTGCAGCGGCGCGGAAATACGAGCCGGCGTTCCGGTTTGGGTTCAGCCCGGACAGCCCGACGACGTTGTAACGATTTTTACCGGATACGGGCGGGCGAAAGCCGGACGAATCGGCACAGGTATCGGTTATAACGCTTATGATGTGTGCAAATCAGATTCGCCTTCGATGGGAACAGGCATACTGAACAAGCGCGGCGAACAGGCGGCGATTTCTTCGACGCAGACGCATTTCAATATGGAAGGACGCGACATTTTACGCGTCTATGATTTGGAAACCTTCGAGCAGAACCCGGAAATGGGACATCAGCATAACGAATACGACAAATCGATGTATTCCAGTTCGAAATACGACGACTCGGAATTTCAAAAGCATTACGACGAAAATCATCGATGGGGAATGACGGTTGATTTAAACAATTGTGTCGGCTGCAACGCGTGTGTAATCGCCTGTCAGTCGGAAAACAATATTCCCGTCGTCGGCAAGGAACAAGTGGGGCGCAGTCGCGAAATGCACTGGATGCGCATCGACGCTTATTACACGGGCGACGATTTAAATAATCCCGACACGACGAGTTTTCAGCCGCTTCTCTGTCAGCAGTGCGAGCAGGCGCCGTGCGAGCCGGTTTGTCCGGTTCACGCGACGGTTCACAGCGCCGAAGGCTTGAACGATATGGTTTATAACCGCTGCGTCGGAACGCGTTACTGTTCAAACAACTGTCCGTATAAAGTCAGGCGGTTTAATTTTCTTCTTTATCAGGATTGGGACACGCCGCAGTATAAATTGATGCGCAACCCGGAAGTTACGATTCGCAGCCGCGGTGTAATGGAAAAATGCACATACTGCACGCAGCGCATCGCGTCGGCGCGTATCGAAGCCCGAAAAGATAACCGAAAAGTGCGCGACGGCGAAGTCCAGACCGCCTGTCAAACGGTTTGCCCGGCAGACGCCATCGTTTTCGGCGATTTGAACGATAAAGAAAGCCGGGTTTCCAGATTAAAAGCAGACCATCGGAATTATATCCTGCTGAACGATTTAAACACGCAGCCGCGCACGACTTATCTCGCCGGCTTGAAAAATCAGAACCGGGAAATGCCTGATTATAAATCGGATTTAACAAAAATAAGCTCGCTCTCGAAAGAGAAAAATACGAATGCTGGAGAACCGAACGAAGGAGCGCACTAGTCTTTAAGTTAAAAGTATGAAAGACGCGAAAGACAATCAAAGAAAACTCTTTGCCGATATGGTTGAAGGCGAACATACCTTTGCAAGCCTGACCGACAAAATCAGCGATAAAACCTTAAAGAAAAGAACGCCGTTCGGTTGGTTTATCGGGTTCGGCATCGGATTCATCCTGTTGCAGGTTCTGCTGTTTACCATTACTTATCTGGTTTTTACCGGAATCGGAATCTGGGGAAACAATGTGCCGGTCGGCTGGGCGTTCGATATTATCAACTTCGTCTGGTGGATTGGTATTGGACACGCCGGAACGCTTATTTCCGCCATTTTGCTGCTGCTTAATCAGAAATGGCGCACGTCGATTAACCGTTTCGCCGAAGCGATGACGCTTTTTGCCGTCGCCTGTGCCGGTTTATTTCCTTTGCTTCACACGGGTCGTCCGTGGCTTGCTTACTGGCTTTTCCCTTATCCGAACACGATGGGAATGTGGCCCCAATTTCGCAGCCCGTTAATGTGGGACGTTTTCGCGGTTTCGACATACGCGACGGTTTCGGCTTTGTTCTGGTATGTTGGTTTAATTCCAGATTTGGCTACTTTGCGCGACAGAGCGAAAAACAAGTATTTCAGATTCATTTACGGAATGCTGGCTTTGGGATGGCGCGGTTCGGCGCGGCACTGGCACAGATACGAAGTTGCGTATCTGCTTCTGGCGGGGCTTTCGACGCCGCTTGTTCTGTCAGTTCACTCAATCGTCAGTTTAGACTTTTCTGTCGCTCAAATTCCCGGTTGGCACGCGACGTTTTTTCCGCCGTATTTCGTTGCGGGCGCTGTCTTTGCCGGTTTCGCGATGGTTCTGATTCTGATGATTCCGCTTCGTTCCTGGTATGGAATGAAAGACCTTATCACACAGACGCACCTTGTCCTGATGGGTAAAGTTATGCTGGCGACGGGATTGATTGTCGTCTACAGCTACATTATGGAAGCGTTTTTCGGCTGGTATAGCGGCAACCAGTACGAAATGTTTATGATTCAAAATCGTATTTGGACTGGTCCTTACTGGTGGAGTTACTGGCTTCTTCTGTTTTGCAACGGCACGTCGATTCAGTTTTTGTGGTTCAAGCGTTTTCGTGAAAGTCCGTTCTGGCTGTTCATTATTTCATTAATAGTCAGCGTTGGGATGTGGCTTGAGCGTTTCGTAATTATCGTAACGAGTCTGCACCGCGATTTTCTGCCGTCTTCGTGGGCGATGTATTCGCCGACAATATTTGACTGGTCGATGTTTCTCGGAACATTCGGCTTGTTTTTAACGCTCCTGTTCCTGTTCGTCAGATTTTTGCCGGTTATTTCGATGTTCGAGGTCAGAACGCTTCTGCCGCAGGCAAATGTTCACGGGCATTCGGAAGACTTTGAAGAAAACGTCAATGAAATACAGGGAACGGTCGAAAAGACGTAAAAGTTTTGTAGAATTGGAATTGCAGCCGGTCGCGTCATTCGCGGTTGGAATAAAAGGGCAACTCACCCGTGTCAAGCCGACTGCCGGCGACCGACCGGCTGCAAGCAAGAAGTTAGAGCAAAAGATATGGACAAGAAAACCTACGGATTGTTAGCCGAATTTGATACGCCGACACAACTCGTGGACGCGGCGAATAAAATTCGTGAAGCCGGTTTTACGAAAACCGACGCTTTTTCGCCGTTTCCGCTTCACGAAATTGACCGCGCGCTCGGCGTCAAGAAAACCATTTTGCCGTATCTGGTTTTTGCCGGAGGCATCGCGGGATTGGTAAGCGCCTTTGGACTACAATATTACGTACACGTTATCGATTATCCGATAATCGTCGGCGGGCGTCCATTTTTGAGTATTCCGTCGTTTATTCCGGCGACTTTCGAGATGACGATTTTGTTTGCCGCCTTTGTCGCGGTTTTCGGAATGATTCTGCTTAACGGTCTGCCGCAGCCGTATCATCCGGTTTTTAACGTGCCGCGTTTCGCTTTGGCGAGCAGAGAAAAATTCTTTTTACTGATTGAGACGACCGACCCGAAATTTAATTACGAGGAAACAAAAAGTTTTATGCAGAGCCTGAATCCGCAGGAGGTCTTTGATGTCGAACCGTAAGTTACTGTGGATAATAATGATAAGCGTCGTCGCTTTCGGCGCTGCCTGTCGCCACGATATGCAGGACCAGCCGCGCTATAAACAATATAAGAAAAGTGACTTTTTTAACGACCACAAGGCGATGAGAGAGTTGCCCGAAGGAACGGTGGCGCGCGGTTTTTTGCGTGAAAATAAAGCGTTTTATCAGGGCAAAAAGGAAAATATCGACGACAGCGCGCAGGCGGCGACGGGAACGGACGCTAAAGGAAATACCGTCGTTACGAGTTTTCCGAACGCCATCGAAAAAAGTCCCGTGCCGATAACCGCCGAATTGGTTGACAGAGGCGAGCAGCGCTATAAGATTTTCTGTATCGTCTGTCACGGTCCGGTTGGAAACGGCGACGGAATGATTGTGCGGCGCGGTTATCCGCAGCCGCCGTCATACAACGACGACCGTTTAAGAAACGCTCCCGACGGACATTTTTTCGACGTTATTACAAACGGCTGGGGCAAAATGAACAGCTACGGCTCGCAGGTTCCGCCCGAAGACCGCTGGGCAATCGTCGCTTATATACGCGCTTTGCAGATTAGCCAGAACCCGAACGGAAACGCGCAGACGACCGTAAATCAAACTGAAAGTCCGGCAATAGAGTCAAGAGGAAATAATGCCGCTGTTCCGCAGACCGGAAGCAACGGAGGTCGAAATCGATGATAAGCAATAAATTTGAGGCTTCGGATTTTACCGCGCCCGAACAAATCGGACGCTGGCGAACGCTCGCCTTAGGCGTCGGCGGAATTCTTTCGATTGTTATTCTGGTATATGCGTTAATTGTGCCGGAACAGCTCGAATCAACGCTTCGCGCGTGGCTTTTGGGCTTTATTTTCTGGGGCGGCATCGGGCTTGGATGTTTGGGAATCCTGCTTTTGCAGCATTTAACCGGCGGTGCGTGGGGCGTCGTTATTCGCCGCGTGTGCGAAGCCGGAACGCGGACGATTCCGGTTCTGTTCGTTCTGTTTCTGCCGATTTTGTTCGGCGTTTCGCACATTTACGAATGGACGCATCTGGCGCGCACCGGAGAAGACGAGATAATAAATCATCGCCAACCGTATCTGAGCGTCGAATGGTGGATAATTCGCGCCGTCGCATATTTTATATTGTGGTATTTAATGGCGTTCTTTCTCAATAAATGGTCGCGGCAGCAGGATGAAGCGACGACTTATGAAGACGCGGCGTTATATCTGGAAAAGTGCGGGAGATTTTCCGGTCCGACAATGGTTTTTTATGTGCTGGTCGTCAGTTTTGCGACGATTGACTGGATGATGACGCTCGACCCGCACTGGTATTCGACTATCTGGGGTTTTCTTTTTGCAGCCGGTTGGGGTTTGAGCTGTTTGTCTTTTGCCGTGGCGATTTTGGCGGTGTTGTCGGACAAAGCGCCGCTGAACCGTATTTTGGGCAAACGACATTTTCACGACATCGGCAAATTGATGCTGGCGCTGGTAATGGTTTGGGCGTATTTCAATTTTTCGCAGTTTCTGATTATCTGGTCGGGAAATCTGCCGGAAGAAACCGTCTGGTATCTGTCGAGAATGCACGGAGCGTGGGGCGTCATCGGGATTATTCTGATTGTCTTTCATTTTGCTTTCCCGTTTCTGCTGCTGCTGTCGCGCGATTTGAAGCGCGACGCCAAGTATCTGGCTTTAATCGGCGTGTTTATTCTGGTGATGCGTCTAATCGATATGTTTTATTTAATCGGTCCGAGTCCGCGAATCGGGATGCAGGGAAAGGAAATGCCGTTCACTCTGACGTGGATGGATTTGGCGGCGCCGTTGGCAGTCGGCGGAATCTGGCTCTGGGCGTTTTTCGGCGAATTGATGAAGCGCCCGCTCGTTCCGGTCAACGACCCGTATCTGGAAAACGCCGTGGCGCACGGGAAAGACCACTAGGCAATTACGAATTTCAAATTACGAATTACGAATACCGGAAAGCTTCTTTTAATTGATAATTTGAAATTCGTAATTCGTAATTGAAAAAATATTATGGCTAAACACGAAAAATCATTTGTAAATTACGATAGACCGTATGAGAGCAATATCGTCGGGCTGCGCGGAATAATTTATTTCGGAGTCGGGTTAATCATTTTGATTCTAACTACTTTCAGCCTGATGTATGTCCTGCAGAACGTGATGGAAAATCAGGCGCTGGAAACAAAGGACAAGAGGAATCCGATGATGGTCACTGCCGGAGAGCGCCTGCCGCCGGAACCGCGCCTGCAAGCCGCGCCGGGTTTCGGAGTTGAATCGGAAAAAGGTCGCGTCAATCTTGAACTGAGCGCGCCGCAGTCGGAATATCGCGTCTTAAAATCGCAGTGGGAAAAAACGTGGGCTGAAGGGCAAAAAGATGAAAAGACCGGAACGGTCGTAACCCTGCCGATTGCCGAAGCCGAGAAAAGGCTTGTCGAGCAGAACGCCGATTCGGGCGTCAATGCCGAAGAAGGTCGCAGACTCGTCGAGCAGTCGCGCTCGATTGTTTCATATTCAAGCGCGGGCAGAACCGCGACGGATAAAAGAAGGTAATAAAAAATGAAAAAGAGTTCAGGTATTTCAGCAGTTTTGAAACTGACACTTTTATTGGGTTTGTTAATTTTATTGATACCGGCGGGCATTGCGGCGCAGAAGTCGGAGCATTATAATTCGCCGCTTTACTCGCCGAAGACGTATGACCCGAACGATGCGGGCGTCAGCAACGGTATGCCGCCGCAGCTCAAAACGGTCGGAATCGACCAGAACCTCGGCGCGCAATTGCCGCTCGACGCCGAATTTAAGGACGAAAACGGCGATACGGTAAAGCTCGGCAAATATTTTAATCAGAAAAAGCCGGTCATTCTGGCGCTCGTTTATTATGAATGCCCGATGCTCTGCAACGAAGTATTAAACGGTTTGACCGGCTCGCTTAAAGGAATTTCCTTCGACGCCGGACGCGAATTCGATGTCGTCGCAATCAGCTTCGACGCGCGCGAGAACGATAAACCGGGTTTGGCGAAAAACAAGAAGGAAAGTTATTTAAATCGTTACGCGCGTCCGGGAACCGAAGACGGCTGGCATTTTTTAACCGGAACGCAAAGCGAGATTGACAAGGTAACGCAGGCTGTCGGATTTAAGTATATTTTCGACGAGCAGACCAATCAGTTTGCGCACGCGGGCGGAATAACGATTTCGACGCCGGAAGGCAAGTTGTCGCGTTATCTTTACGGCATCGATTATTCGCCGAAGGATATAAAATTCAGCCTGATAGATTCGGCGGAAAGCAAAATCGGGAATCCGGCTGAACAGCTTTTTTTATATTGTTTTCACTACGACCCGGCGAGCGGAAAATACGGGCTGGCGATTTTAAGAGTTATGCGCATAGCGGCGGTCGGAACGATAATCGGGATTATCGCTTTGTTGTGGTTGTTCCGGCGTAACAATAAAAAGAAAGCAGCGGGTTTAAAGTAAAATTTTCAATAGTGGTGAACGGTTAAGCAGTAGGTGTAAAGACAAGCAGAATTTTAATCGCAGTTTAATTTAAAGAGCCGCCGTTTAATGTTTAGCACTGATTTTTAATGATTATGCAACAGAATTCTAATTCGTGGGTTCCGATTTTTCCAGAACAGGCATCGAGTTTTGCCTGGCAGGTGGATTATTTATATTATTATCTGCTCGCCATCACCGCATTTTTCACAGTCGGAGTCGTGATAGTGCTGATTTATTTTGCAGTCAGATACCGCGAAAAGGAAAAGTATGCGACCGGCGCGGAAATTCACGGCTCGGTTTCGCTCGAAACATTCTGGTCGGTTATTCCATTTATCATTTCGATGACGATTTTTCTCGGCGGCGCGGTCGTGTATTACAACCAGTACCGTCCGCCGGCGGACGCGATGGAGATTTACGTCGTCGGAAAACAATGGATGTGGAAACTCCAGCACCAAACCGGACAGCGGGAAATAAACGAACTGCACGTTCCAGTCGGACGCAATATCAAATTGACGATGACGACCGAAGACGTTCTGCACGATTTTGCGATTCCGGCTTTCAGAACCAAGTCCGACGTTATTCCCGGACGCTACACGACTCTCTGGTTCGAGGCAACAAAACCGGGCAAATATCGTATCAATTGTATGGAATACTGCGGGCTGAACCATTCGGGAATGGGCGGCTGGGTTTATGTAATGGAACAGCGCGATTTCGACAACTGGCTTTCGGGGAGTGTTTCGGGACAGACGCCGGTCGAAGCCGGGAAGGATTTGTTTGAAAACAAGTTGGGCTGCGCTTCGTGTCATCAATTAAACGACCAGGGCAGAGGTCCGAAACTGGTCGGCGTGTTCGGCAGCGAGCAGAAAATGACTAACGGGCAGACGGTTTTAGCCGACGAAGAATATGTCAGAAACTCGATTTTGAATCCGCAGGGACAAATCGTCGCTGGTTTCCAGCCGATTATGCCGACATTTAAAGGTCAGGTTACCGAGGAACAGCTTGTTTCCCTGGTGGCTTATATCAAATCATTGAGCGGCGGCGCGGCGGCGGGCGGCGCGTCAACCGGCGCGGCGGCAGGTTCAACGACCTCAACGGTGCCGACCGCTAATCAAATGAACGGCGCTTCTTCCGGCAGCGCCAATACGAATTTAGTCGCGCCGCGCGCCGACAGAGGAAATCCGAACAGTCAGGGCAGCAACCCGAACGCGCCGCAGAATTATTCTGAGCCGACGAAAAGACAGCCGTAAGGGGCGGGGACAAGGGATTTAATAAGAGGTAGTAATTAAAATATGCAAAACGTAGATGCAAGAAATATCGGAGAAGTCGAAAGCGAACCGCAGTTAAATTACCTGAACAACGGTTACAGCTTGAAGTCCTGGCTGCTGACAAAAGACCACAAGCGCATTGCGATTCTGTATCTTCTGTCGGTGTCCGTATTTTTTATGCTGGGCGGAATATACGCCGGTCTGATTCGTTTGGAATTGCTGACGCCGGCGAGCGATTTGCTCGAATCCGGCACGTATAACAAGGTTTTTACGCAGCACGGAATCTTAATGGTTTTCTTTTTCCTGATTCCGTCGATTCCAGCCGTTTTGGGCAACTTTTTAATTCCGCTGATGATTGGCGCAAAGGATTTGGCGTTTCCGCGCATCAATCTGTTGAGCTGGTATATCTATATAATAGGCGGCTCGTTCACGCTTTACGCTCTTTTGCAGGGCGGCGTCGATACGGGCTGGACTTTTTACACGCCCTACAGCACGACCTTTTCAAACACTTATGTAATAGCGGTCGGTCTGGGAATCTTCATCAACGGATTTTCGTCGATTCTGACCGGCTTGAATTTTATCGTAACGATTCACACGATGCGCGCTCCCGGAATGACGTGGTTTCGGATGCCTTTATTCGTCTGGGCGCATTACGCGACCAGTCTCGTTATGCTTTTGGGAACGCCCGTTATTGCCATTACTATTCTGCTTGTCGCGCTCGAACGAGTGGCGAGAATCGGTATATTCGACCCGGCAATCGGCGGCGACCCGATTTTGTTTCAGCATTTGTTCTGGTTTTACTCGCATCCGGCAGTTTATATTATGGTTTTGCCGGGAATGGGCGTCATCTCCGAATTGATTTCCAACTTTTCGCGCAAGAAAATCTTCGGTTATGAATTCATCGCGTTTTCTTCGATTGCGATTGCCGTTTTCGGTTTTCTCGTTTGGGGACATCATATGTTCGTTTCCGGTCAGTCGATTTATGCCGGACTCGTCTTTTCGTTCCTGTCGATGGTCGTCGCGATTCCTTCGGCAATCAAGGTTTTTAACTGGTCGGCGACGCTTTATAAAGGCTCGATTTCTTATGATACGCCGATGCTTTACGGCTTGTTTTTCATTTTTCTGTTTTTAATCGGCGGATTGACTGGACTCGTCCTCGGCGCGATCGGCTTAAACGTCCATTTGACCGACACTTATTTCATTATCGCGCATTTCCATTACGTTATGGTCGGCGGCAGCGTACTGGCTTATCTCGGCGGTCTGCACTACTGGTGGTCTAAGATAACCGGCAAAATGTATTCGGAATTCTGGAGCAAAATCGCCGCGATAATCATCTTTGTCGGATTCAACTTAACCTTTTTCCCGCAGTTTATTCTGGGCTATCTCGGAATGCCGCGCCGTTACGCTTCATACCCGGAAGAATTTCAGGTGCTGAATATCTTTTCGACGGCAGGCGCGTCCGTTCTGGCGGTCGGTTTGATAATACCGCTGATTTATCTTATCCATTCAATCTTTTGGGGCGAAAAAGCGCCGGCAAATCCGTGGCTTCTGCCCGGACTCGAATGGCGCACGTCAAGCCCGCCGCCGACCGAAAACTTTTACGAAACGCCGATTGTTACGTGGGAAGCATACGATTTTACCGAAGAAAGCGGCTTGGATTTGGAAAACGCGAGAAACCGTCTGCGCGCGCCGTTGGCGTAACAGACAATTACGGATTCGGAAAATCAGCCGAAAGCGCTTTTCCGAATCCGTAACTTTAACGAATCGAAATAAATTGAAACTTTGAAATCATAAACTTAAAAGAAATGGCGACATACGCGACAGATACACACGAAGAACATTATCACCAGCCCGGACTTCAGCATCATTTTGAAGATATGGGACAGCAGCAGGAATCCGATTCAATCGGAATGTGGATGTTTCTCGTCCAGGAAATAATGTTTTTCGGCGGGCTTTTTATGGTTTATCTGGTTTTCCGCTCGCGCTACCCGATGGCGTTCGCCGCCGGAAGTAATCACTTAAACATTTGGCTCGGCGCAGTCAACACGCTCGTTCTCATCGTCAGCAGTTTAACGATGGCGCTCGCGGTTCATTACGCACAGCTTGGCAAAAGAAATCTTCAGGTCATTTTGATTATTCTGACGATGATTCTCGGCGCGACGTTTCTCGGCATCAAAAGCGTCGAATACGCCGACAAGTATTACGAGGGAATCGTTCCGGTTTCGGGGCTGAACTTAAAAACGTCGAATACATATGTCGATTCGGCGGAAAGTATTTCAAAAAACCCGGAAGAACAGGAAAAAAATTCGCTCAATTTTCCAGACCAGGCGATGGACGCGAAGCAGAAACCCGTAACCGAACACGGCGAGGAAAAAGAATACGTTAATCGGCGCGGCGATTTTATCTGGGAAGATACGAGTTTAGCGGTCAAAGCACAGCAGGGACATTTTCTGACAAACGCCGAGAAAATCGGTTATTTTACGAACGGTGATTTTTCAAGCGGCGAAATAAACGCCGAAAGATTCCGCGACAAGGTGCGCATCTTTTTCTGGATTTATTTCGCGATGACCGGACTTCACGCCCTGCATATGATAATCGGTCTGGGGCTGATGGCGTGGCTGCTGTATAAAGCGTGGCGCGGAACTTACACGCCCGAATATTACGCGCCCGTCGAAATGGCTGGACTTTACTGGCACTTTGTCGATATTGTGTGGATTTTTCTTTTCCCACTGCTCTATCTGCTCGGCAGACATTTTCTGGAAGGCGGAGGAGGACATTAAAAAAATGGCTGAAATCAGAGTTGAAAATCAATCGGAACACGCGGACGAACATCGGCACGAAGGCGAGCATCATATCGTTTCACTTCCCGCGTATCTCGGAGTTTTCGGTGTGCTGCTCGTCGGCACGATTTTAACCGTCGTCGTCGCCTTTATCGACCTCGACCATATTTTTCCGGGCGCGAACACGCTGGTTGCTCTGGCAATCGCATTTTTCAAAATGACGTGCGTCGTTCTGATTTTTATGCACGTTCGCTGGAGTTCGCGCTTTATCTGGGTAACGGCAGTCGCCGGGTTTTTCTGGCTGGCGATAATGTTCTCCTTTACGATGTCGGATTATTTAACCCGTTCGGCAGGCGTTTTCCAACATTAATTTAACGGCGGCTGAAAACGAAAAAGCGCGGCGCGAAAAGTCAATATCTTTCGCTGCCGCGTCTTTTGCTTGTTATGACAAAGGCTGTGCCGCGTGATATTATTCACGTTTCGGATTCTCCCGGCAATAATACAATGATTTTCGTAAAAGCATTTCAAAGACAACAAGCCGATTTGTTGAAACATCTCAAACTGATGTTTATAAAAAACAATTCATTTAAATTATCCGCCTTTTTATTCCTATTATTTCCACTATTTCTGAGCGGTTGCGGCAGTTTCGTTAAAACAAAAGACAAGCGAGCGGTTTTATTGAAAACGGAAAACGCCTCGCAAGTCGATTTAATCGCAGAAATTAATCGTTTCGCCCGCGTCAATTCGATGCGCGCTAAAATGGATTTGAAGTTTGAAGACAATTCCTACGCCGACATCGGAATCGCCGAAAAATACCGAACCGCGCCGGGCGAAATCGTCGTCCAGCGTCCGGCGAATATCTTTCTTAAAGTGCAGATTCCCGTCGTCAACTCCGACATCGTTCAGATGACATCGGACGGCGAGAAATTTCGCGTGGCGATTTTGCAGGACAATTCCGGCGGCAAATATAAAAAGTTTGTTCTGGGAACGAACGACGCCGATTATTCAGCTTTGCAGGAACAGGTTCAGAAAATGGAACTTGACGGCAGCGGCAAGGAATTACGGGAAAACGTCAACGCTTTTTCAAATCTTCGCCCGCAGCATTTTACCGACGCGATGCTGATTCGTCCCGTCGATACGGCGGCGAACGTCTACGCGCAAAGCACGATTCTACAGGAAGAAGAAAACACCGATGTCGCAAAAAAATCGCCTCTGCAAAGAGTTCTGCGCGGCTATTATCTGCTCGACGAGATTCACAGGAATGACGACGGCAGTTCAAGCGTTCTGCGCCGTTTCTGGTTCGACCGCGTGGGAACGGTTCGTCTCGCGCGCCAGCAGATATTCGATTCGAGAGGCGAAATCGAATCCGATATTGTCTATGGAAGCACGGGAAATCTGAGCGATTCGGGCGAATATAATAATCTGCCGCTTCAGATTGAAGTTACGCGACCGAAGGAAAAATATAAAATGAAGCTGACATATCAGTCGCCTGAAACGGTTACAATCGGCAGAACTTTTCCGGTTGACGCGTTCGTGCTGAAAAATACGTGGAACTTGCAGGAAGTCGATTTGGATAAAAAGCTGCTCGAATCCGCCAATCAAAAAACCGTGAACACAAACCAAAACGCGGTAACGAAAAAATAAAAGTGTCAGGTTCACGCCGAAGCAGTTATAAAATCCGGCAGGCACAAATTATAAACGCGGCAGTTTGTAATTTTTGTTTGCCGGTAAAATCAAATCTCGTTTGATGAAAACAATTCTTAAAACCGAAAATCTATCGAAAGTTTATAAAATCGGGAAGATGGAAGTTTCCGCTCTGCGCGGCGTTTCGCTCGATATTGAAGAAGGCGAATTCGTGGCGATTATGGGACCTTCGGGCTGCGGCAAATCGACGCTTCTGCACTTGCTCGGCGGCTTGCTTTCGCCGACGAGCGGGAAGATTATCGTCAGCGGCGAAGATTTATCAAAAGTAACGGACGCGCAGCGAACCGACATTCGGCGGCGCAAAATCGGTTTTGTTTTCCAACGTTTCAACCTTTTTCCGACATTAACCGCCGACGGAAATCTGCGTCTGGCTGAAAGAATCCACACGGGCAGCGGCGGCGGAAGCGCGGAAAATCGCCGCGAAGTTTTGCGTCTCTTGAAATTAGAAGATAAAATGCACCACAAGCCGCTCGAATTGTCGGGCGGCGAACAACAGCGCGTCGCGTTAGCCCGCGCGGTTATCAACAATCCGGCGATAATTTTAGCCGACGAGCCGACGGGAAATCTCGACACGGAAAATTCCAAAATCGTGCTTGATATGTTCAAAGAATTAAATCAGCGCTTAAATCAAACGATTATAATGATTACGCACAACCCCGAAGCCGCCGAAAACTGCAACCGCATTGTCCAGATGCGCGACGGAAAGATTGTTAGTTTATAGAGTCCATAGAGTTCGTAGAGTTTATGGAGTAAAGAGTTTATAGAGTTACGGGAATTTTCTTTGATTCTTCAAACTCTATAAACTCCACAAACTCTGCGAACTCTACGAACGCTAAAAACTCTAAAAACTCTATGAGTTTATTAAAAGACATTATTCTTTGGAAATACGAACGCGCCAGCCCGCAGTGGGACGTTCTTTGTCTTTTATGTATGGCGTTTATATTTCTGACGCCGAAAGCGTGGTTTGAAAAAAGGGAAACTCTTGCAACCCAAACGACGCGTTTAATCGTCAAAGCCGGAGATTTTTCAACCGAAGACGCGGAGATGAAAAAACAGGTAAAAGAAATAAGCGGAAATCCGAACGCCGAAATCGTCCAGTGGCGCGAAAAGAAAAACCTTCGAGGCGAAACCATCTACGAAATCGACATCCGGTAAAAGCTGTCAGTTATAACTTTGTTTCCAGCATCTGACATCTTTTCACAAAGGAGTTATATATATGAAAATATTTTTAAGATTCGGCTTTATGGCAATTGCTCTGACGTTCTTTTTTAACGCTTTTGCCGTAACCGAAACGAAGGCTCAAAACGTCATCAACGAAATTTTAAAGCGAATGGAGACGCATCGCTCGACGTTAAAAACGCTTCAGGCGGGCGTTATGATGGATAAATACAATCCGCAGCTCGACGTTCACGACACGATGCAGGGCGACGTAACTTACGTGCCGGGCAAAACCGAGCGCGATATGTATATCAAAATCAACTGGACAAAGCCGGTGCAGGAAGAATTGTCGGTTATCAAAGGCGAATACACGCTTTTTCGCCCGCGTTTGAAACAGGCGATTGTCGGCAAAGTCGATGCGGCGAAAAACAGCGCGGGCGCGGGAAACGCGCTCTCGTTTATGAGTATGTCGAAAGACCAGCTCAAAGCCAATTACAACGTCAAATATATGGGCGAAGAAACCGTGAGCGGCGGCGCGAAAACGTGGCATCTTCTGCTGACGCCAAAAGCGGCGAACAAATATAAATCGGCTGAAATCTGGGTTGACGGCAACGGAATGCCGGTTCAGGCGAAGGTTGTCGAAAACAACAACGATTCGACGACGGTTCTGTTGAGCGCGCTTCGTAAAAATGAAACGATTAACGCTGGAATATTCAACAAAAAACTGCCGAAAGGCACGACGGTCGTTAAAGGTTAATTAAAATAAACACGATTATTTAAAACGGCTTCGGCTTTTCATAGTCCGAAGCCGTTTCATTTGAAAATAAACCTCTTAAACCTTATAATTACGAGTTTAACATCTGACAGGATTTTTCGAGGAGTATTAACAGAAATGCCGAAGGCAAGCAGTTTCAGTCGATTTACGCGCGGTGTGCGGCACACGGTTCGCGCGTTCGTTTCGACAAAACATCCGGTTCTGGTTCACATCGTCCCGATGCGGCGGTGCAATTTGTCCTGCACGTATTGCAACGAATACGACAAAACGAGTGAGCCGGTGGCGATTGCGGAAATGCTCAAGCGGATTGATAAGCTGGCTGAATTCGGCTCTTCGGTTATCACGATTTCCGGCGGCGAGCCGATGATGCACCCGGAGATTTTCGAGATTATCGACCGCATCAGACATCACGGAATGATTGCCGGGCTTATCTCGAACGGTTATTATTTTCAGCCGGAAAAAATCGAGAAGCTCAACGAAGTCGGTCTCGATTACCTGCAAATTTCGATTGATAACGTCAATCCCGACGATGTTTCCAAAAAGAGTTTAAAAGTTCTCGACGGCAAACTGCAAAATCTGGCAAAGCTTGCAAAATTTAAAGTAAATATCAATTCAGTTGTCGGCGGCGGCGTGGCAAATCCCGAAGAAGCGTTGATTATCGCCAATCGCGCGGTTGAATTAGGATTTTCTTCGACGGTCGGCGTGATTCACGACGGCGACGGTTTGATAAAAGGTCTGACGGAACGCGAAAAGGAAGTTTACAAAGAAATTAAAGCCAAAGGAACGAGAAGCTACGCGCGCTGGAATTGGTTTCAGGACAAACTCGTTGACGGCGGCGAATATGATTGGAAATGCCGCGCCGGAGCAAGATATTTATATGTTGACGAAGCGGGAATCGTCAGCTGGTGTTCGCAGCAGCGCGGCACGCCCGGAATTTCTCTGCACGAATACACGCACGAAGATATGCGGCGCGAATACATCACCGAAAAATGGTGCGCGCCGACCTGCACGATTCAATGCGTCCACCAGGTCGGACATCTCGACGCGTGGCGCGACCCGCAGATTTCTCTTTCCGATTACAACAACCGCAGCGGCAAAGGCTTGAAAAAAGAAACGGTCGCGCAGGTTTTAAGCGCGAAATAAATTTCTTCAGTCGTAAAAATATTGACAGCAAATCAAGAGCGGCTAAAATGATTTGAAAGGAGAAAACAAAAATGTCTGCTCAAAACACGAATCAAAAAATCGCCGCTTATTCGCTCGTCGCGCTGACTGTTTTAGTCGGTGCTTTTCATTATTGGGAAGGCATTACGATAAATGACCCCGAAAGACGATTTCAATCTTCGCTTTTTATAATCGGCTTTGCCTGTTTGGTTCTTTACGGTTATCGGTTCGCTCGGATAACAATCGGAGCATTATTTCTGTTTTTCGCCTTAACCAATTTGCTTGTTATTTTGGCTTACGTCAGAGATTTTAGTTTCAACTCGCTCGAAATACTATCAATAACGGCGGTTCTGGCAATCGTTGGTTACTCGATGCTGTTCTGGAAAGGCATTCGCGTCTTCGAGGAAATGCGCGAAAACCGTATTTCTGAAAACTTATACATTCAACCGCAAAATTTACCGTAAAAACAAGCGAACTTGACTAAGCAAATCACATAACCGATTCTTTTTATACAGTTTTATAAATCAAAAAAGGGAAGGTGCATATAAAAATGGCGGAAGATACGGCAAAAAAATTTGTGGACGCGCTGCTGAAATTGGAAACCGAGCGCGATTTGGATACGATTGTTTCTTTGTTTGCGAACGATTGCGAAATCGGCAACGTCGTTACGGAAAACAAAGATAAAAAAATCGACGCGCGCCAGTTCTGGCAGAGTTACCGCGACAGCTTCGGCAAAGTTAAATCAACTTTTCGCAATCAGATTATGGCGGAGAATCGCGCCGCGCTCGAATGGACAACGGCGGGAACGAGTTCGGAAGGCAAGGATTTTCAGTATGACGGCGTGAGCGTTCTGGAAATCGACGCGGATAAAATAACGCGTTTTCACGCGTATTTCGACCCGAACAAACTCGGACAGCAAATCGTTTCAGAAAAAACACAAGGCGCGTGAGGCAGGGCAAAAGCGCAACCATTCTAGCTGCAAAAAAGGAATCTGAAAAGTTTTTTAACTCTTTTCAGATTCCTTTTTTTTGCTCAAAATGATTCAATCGCTAAACCGAAGTCTTTTGCCGTCGGCTCGCCGGAATCTCAAAATTATGCGTTTCGCCGTGCGCCAGATAAACGATTTTATCGCTTAAACCGGCGACTTCGGCTGCGCGTTTGAAGTCTTCGAGCGGCGATTTGAAAACGTCGTAATCGTTGTAGTGAATCGGAATAGCTTTTTCGGGCTGGATGATTTTAATCGCTTCGACGCCCTGCTCGTCGTCCATCGTAACCAGCACGCCGAGAACGCGCGTGCCGCCGAGATGAAAAAGTCCGAGGTCGATTTCGGGAAATCTCTGCGGAATTTCCTTTAATTCGTCAATAATTAAAGTGTCGCCGGAAATATAAATTCTCATCAGCCGCGCGCCGTCTTTGGTTTCAAAATCCAGAATGCTGCCCATCACCGGCGGCAGCGCGAAATCGACGATTCCGGGACCGTGTTTTCCGGGCATCGAAGAAATCCGAAGCCGAGCGTCGCCTTTGATAAATTCAGCCGTTTCCCACGTGTCGAGCGCGACGCCGTTTAAAAAACCTTTCGCTTCCAGATTTTCAACCGCGTGGCTCGTCGTAACAATCGGCAGCGATTTATCAAGTTTTTCTTCGACGAGCTGGTCGAAATGGTCGCCGTGATAATGCGACAAAACGCATAAATCGATTGGCGGCAAATCTTCGATATTGATTGCCGGATTCGTCAGCCGCTCGCTCGTCAAGCCGTAACCGAGATGAACGTGGTCGCCGGCGTGCAGAAAATTCGGGTCGGTTAAAATCGTAAATCCCGCAAATCGAATAATTACGGTTGCCGTGCCGATGAAGAAAACCGAGCCTTTGTCGAATTCCGCGTTCAAATCCGCCGACGCGAAAAGGTCAAATGTATTAGCCATAAAAATCTCCCGTATTCGTTTAATTTATAGATTGTTTCTATATGAAAAAATTATCACACAGTTTGACGCGCGGGCAAGATTTCTGGGAAATTCTTTATCTCATTTATTTGTAATTATTTACGCGGAACATTTTCGCCGATTGTCCAGACGACGACCGAGCTGGAAAGTCCCAAGCCGGACAATCTGCCCGCAATCATCACAATGGTCTCGCCTTTTTCGACCGCGCCCGCGTCGAGCAAAGTTTTTTCGCCTTCTTTCAGGACTGCTTCGGTCGTGTCGGTTTTGGCGTGATGAAGCGCCTCGACGCCCCAAATCAGCGCGAGCTGGTTGCGGGCATCGTCGGAACTGGTCAGAGCGAAGGCGCGCAAATCCGAGCGAATGCTCGACAGGCGGCGCGCCATCAAACCGGATTCGGTGAACACCGCGACTTTATCGGTTTTTATTTCGCGCGCCGAATAAGCGGCGGCTTTGCAGAGCGCCTGCGACGTTCTGCCCGTCGGTTTTTCGGCGAATTTTACGGGGTTTAGAAGTTTGAGCGTTTTGACGGTTTCCGCCGCCGTGATAATGCGCTCCATCGTCTCGACCGCTTCGACCGGATATTTGCCCGACGCGGTTTCCGCCGACAGCATCACGGCGTCCGTTCCGTCCCAGACGGCATTTGCCACGTCCGACGCTTCGGCGCGTGTCGGGCGCGGCTCGAAAATCATCGATTGCAGCATCTGTGTCGCCGTGATTACGAAACAATCTTTGACGACGGCTTTTTCGATAATTTGCTTTTGATAAACCGGAACAAGCTCGACGCTCGTCTCGACGCCCAAATCGCCGCGCGCGACCATTACGCCGTCGGTCGCGTCGAGAATCGCGTCGAGATTTTCAATCGCTTCGGCTTTTTCGATTTTCGCCACGAGCAGCGGTCTGCCGAGTTTTCGCGTGTTGAGTTTTTTGATAAGTTCTTTGACTTCCAGACAATCTTCCGCCGTGCGGACGAACGAAAGCGCGATATAATCGGCGTTCTGCGTCATCGCCCAGGCTAAATCCGTGCGGTCTTTTTCGGTCAGCGAAGGAATCGGCAAAGTGGTATTCGGCAAATTAATTCCTTTGCGCTCGGACAATATGCCGCCGTTGACGACCGCCGTTTTAACGTCGGTTTTCGTAACCGATTTAACTTTTAATTCAATCGCGCCGTCGTCGAGCAGAATGCGCGCGCCTTTGGCGGCGAGTTTCGGCAAATCCTTGTAATTAGTCGAAACCTCGCTGACGCTTCCCTCGATGTCGCGCGAAGTAATCGTAAAATCCGCGCCCGTTTCGAGCAGCACCGGCGTCGCGTTCTGCATCAAGCCGGTGCGAATTTTCGGACCCGACAAATCGACCAGAACCGACAGCGGTTTATCGAGCTTTTTCGCCGCCGCCCGCGCGTTTTTAATAACTTCTTCGTGTTCGGCGTGCGTGCCGTGCGACATATTTATCCGCACGGCGTTGAGTCCGGCTTTGATAAGCCGTTCGATGATTTCGGGCGAATTGGAAGTCGGTCCGAGTGTCGCTAAAATTTTTGCTCTGCGCATAATGTAAATTAAATCTCTCTTAAAAGGGCTTGAAAGCCGGCTTGAATAAAATGCTCGTCGGCTGTCAAAGCCCGCGTGATGTTTTGTTCGCGCATCACGACGAACGAAATGCAATCGATCAAGCCCCATTCTTTATCGAGACGATTGCGAAAAAGCTCGAAGCCGGCGTCGTAAAGTTCGTCGGTCAGCGAAATGATTGAAGTATTGGAGTCTGATTCCAGACGACGAATTATACCGACGGCAGAGGCGCGGTATTTTAACTTTGATAACGCGTTTCCTATTTCCAGAATTATTCCCTGCGTGGTGATTATTTCCGTATTTTTCGCTTCGATTTCGTCAGATAATTCCAGAGCGCGTTCGTGAAATTCATCTTTTTTGACGGAAATTGCGATTGAAAAAGAAGTGTCGAGAAAAACTTTATTCAGCATCGTCTAAAGACTTGCCTCCGTAAAGGTAATCATCGAGATTTTTTGAAAAATCGCTCGGACCGTCCAAATTCAAAGAGCGGGCAAACTTTATGAAAGAGTTCGGCTCGCCTTTTCCTTTTTTCGGTCTGACGACGAGCTTCAGTTTTTTCGGTTCTTCGACGACAATTCTGACTTTTGTATTCGGTTCTAAATCGACTTTTTCGTCGGGACGAAAAACTTCTCCGTCGAATGTCGCTTCAAATGTTAATTCCATTTTCGCACCTCGAAACGATTTTACGTCCTTTCGGAAATAAGTGAAAGTTTGTGCAGGTAATTCGCTACGGTTGCGACGAAAGTCGAATGCGACCACGTGAGCGGCGAAACGGAAACGGGTTCGCCGGTGAACGGGTGAACCTGTTCGGCTAAAACGCCCGACGGCAAAGCGCGTTTCGTCGTCCATTCGAGAATTTCGAGCGCGCCTTTCAAATCGTCTTTCGATTCGGCGACGGCAATCCGGTAATCGGCGAGCCAGAGCGTGCAGATAAACCACGCGTTGCCCGTAACTTCTTTTGAAACACGCATATAATCGTCATTTTCAAATCGCGCCACGCCGCCGCATTCGGTGTCAATCCAGAGCTTTTCTTCGACGGCGCGCATCGTATTTTTGATTATTTCGTCGTCAGCCGAAAACGCGCCGAAGTAAAATGTGCCGAACAGCGAAGCGTCTATGCCCGCGTCAACCTCGAAATAGTCATTGTCGTCAAACTGCAAAGCTCGAAGAAATCTTCCCAGTTTAGTGCTGTAAAGATGCTCGCGCATCGCTTCGACAATTTCGCTCGCCGCCGCTTCATATTTTTCCGCGCGTTCGGTTTCGCCGAATAAAATTGCGAATTTCGCCGCCGCGCGTAATCCGCCGACAACCGTCGCGCAGGTGAACGTGTGAACGCCGCGCCGGTCTTCCCACAAATTCCACGAAGGTTTCGGCAGCTTTAATTGTTCATCGCGGAAATCGCTCATAAATTCAGCGCATCGAACGACAAGCGGCTGGTAAAGTCCGTGCATAAATTCGATGTCGCGGAATCGCTCGTAATGCTCCCACAGCGCCCAGATTACAAGCGCCGTTTCGTCTTCCTGAATCGGCAGCAGCGGCTTGCGCGTCCGCGCATCCCACGCCGCGTGCCAGCCGGAAGCGACCGTGCCGTCGGCATTGTATTTCTGCAAAAAATAACCTTCTTTCGAGACGATTCTGCCGCACATCTCAAAAAACTTTTTGGTCAGAGAAGAATAGCCCGCGAGGTCGAGCGCGTTTGCGACGAGCGCGCCGTCGCGCGTCCATAGATAGCTGTAATGGTCTGTGGCGCGCATCGCAACGTCCGAATCGTTGGCGGCTAAAATCGCGCCGCCGTTGTCGGTCTGCGTTCTGATAATTAAAAGCGAGCGCTTATATAATTCAACGATTTCCGGCGATAAACCGGCGAAATCGACGTTGTTTTTATTGACCCACGCGCGCCAGTAATTTTCCGTGTAGCTTAAAAACTTCTGGGGCGTTTGTTCGAGAACGTGCGCGTTTAACCGGCAGACTTCGGCGCGCGAAGTTCCGGCGCAAATCCAGTAAGAAAACTCAAACGCGCCCTGCGCTTCAAGGTTAAAATGCAGCGCGACGGTCGAATCGACCGAGCCTTCGGTTATCGCGCCGCCGTGCAGAACGCCGTCTTCGGCGTCGCGCCACGTGCCTTCCGATTCGCGGAACGCTTTTCTGCCGGTCGAAAAAACGTCGAAATGCGGCGCGGTATTTATCAGAAAATAACGGTCTTTTTTATAATGAACGAGCGCGAAACTTTCCGGGTCGTAAAACGCCGTGTCGCCGATTTTATTTTCCGAAATGCGAAAATCCTGATGCAGAAAAACGCGAATTTCTCTTTTCGTATCAAGCAGATTTGAAACTCGAACGCGTCTGAGAAAAATATTTTCGTGGCTCGCAACCGTATCATTTGAAACGATTTCCAATCCGAGATTTTCGTTAATCAAGCGAACGTCCGTAACGAGCGTTTCGCTTTTGTAACATAACCGGCGCGTCCATTCGTCCGACGAAATCCACGAAAAATTGCCGTCCGCCCAGATGCCGAACCGAAACGGGAAGCCTTCGGTGTGATTTTCCTGCCCGACGCGCGGAAAATAAATGTCGCGGATTTGATATTTGTCGTCGAAATTGACGAGCAGAGAACCGTTTCCGACCGGAATGTCGCGCATACTTTAAAGGGAGTTTCTCGCCTCTTCGATTCGAGCTTTAATTTGCTCTGCCGTATGACCGTTTCGATTGGCGAATTCACGGCTTCTAAGCATTTCCAGAATTTTTATCGAGTTGCCTTTACTAATTGCTTCGCCGTTTTCGTCTATCATTACGGTTACAATCGCGCGGGCTTTTTTCGTAATGCGCACGGATTCGAGCAGCTTTATTTCGCCGTTGACATCAATTTCCGCTTCGACTGTTTGCAGCATATAAATTTTATTGAATGTAATAATCCGGGAATTTCGCTCCTGATTATAACATTAACCGGACAATCGAGGCAGCGCCCGGATTTGATTCGGCAAATTAAAAACTGCCGGATTTTTCATCCGCGTTCGATACTATAAATAATCGAATTGGTATAATAAAAATATGGCGGAAAAACCGGACGAGAAGAAGAAAAAAGTCGATTATTCAAACGCGTGGCAGGAAGCCAAACAGTTAATTTGGCATTATCGTTTCCGGCTCGCGCTCGGCGCGGTTTTGATGATTGTCAGCCGCCTCGCCGGATTGGTTTTGCCGGCTTCGTCAAAATATTTTATTGACGAAGTTATAACGAACCGGCATTACGAACTGCTCAAATGGATTGCGCTCGCTATCGGGTTTTCGACTTTGGTGCAAGCCGTAACATCGTTTGCTTTAACGCAGATTCTCGGAATCGCGGCGCAGCGGGCGATTACGGAAATGCGAAAGCGCGTCCAGACGAAAATCGAGCGGCTGCCGGTTTCGTATTTCGATTCGACGCAGAGCGGACAGCTTATTTCGCGCATTATGAACGACGCCGAAGGCATCCGTAATTTAGTCGGAACAGGACTTGTGCAGTTGGCGGGAAGTCTGGTTACGGCGCTGATTTCAATCGGCGTTTTGTTTTATATCAACTGGCGTCTGACTCTGGTAACAATAATTGTTCTGGCGGCGTTCGGCATCGTTCTGGCTTACGCCTTTAAAAAGCTGCGTCCGATTTTCCGCGAGCGAAATGTTATCAACGCTGAAGTTACGGGACGCCTGACCGAAAGCTTGGGCGGCATCAGAATCGTCAAAGCATACACGGCGGAAAAGCGCGAAGAATTGATTTTCGCGCGCGGCTCGCACAGACTTCTGCGCAACGTCGCCAAATCGATGACCGGCGTTTCGGCTGTAACGGCTTTTTCATCGCTGATAATCGGCGCAATCAGCGTCGTGATGATTTTAGTCGGCGGCAACGCCGTTATCGCCGAAACGATGACAATCGGCGATTTGTTTATGTATATTTTTTTCACGGGTTTGATGGCGTTTCCGATTATCGAATTATCGTCAATCGGCACGCAGATAACCGACGCGTTTGCCGGACTCGACCGCATACGCGAAATTTTGAGCAAAACAACCGAAGACGACGAAGACGCGAACCGCGCCGCTCTGCCGAATATCGCGGGTAGCATCACGTTTAAAGATGTTCATTTTGAATACGAAGAAAACGCGCCGGTTTTAAACGGCGTTTCGTTCGAGGCGGCGGCAGGAACGACAACGGCTTTAGTCGGCTCGTCGGGTTCGGGAAAGTCAACTATTTTAAGTCTCGTGTTAAATTTTATTCAGCCGAACAAAGGCAGAATTCTGGTTGACGGCGTTGATTTGCAGGAAATAAAGCTGCGCGATTATCGCCGAAATCTGGGCGTCGTATTGCAGGAAAATTTTCTGTTCGACGGGACGATTCTCGATAACGTGAAATTTGCGAATCCGCAGGCGAGCTTCGACGCGGTGAAGGAAGCGTGCCGCGTCGCTTACTGCGACGAATTTATCGCCCGTTTTGAAAAAGGCTACGACACAATCGTCGGCGAGCGCGGCGTCAAGCTTTCCGGCGGGCAGAAACAGCGCATCTCAATCGCGCGGGCTTTGTTAGCCGACCCGAAGATTTTAATTCTTGACGAAGCGACTTCGAGCCTCGATTCGGAAAGCGAGATGATGATTCAGGAAGGCTTAAACAATCTGCGAAAAGGTCGAACGACGTTTGTCATCGCGCATCGCCTTTCGACTATCAGAAGCGCCGACGAAATTCTCGTCGTCGAAGCCGGACGCATTGTCGAGAGCGGAACGCACGAAGAATTGCTCGCAATCGGCGGCAGATATAAACAGCTTTACGACAAGCAGTATCAATTCGAGAAAAATCAATTTATCAATCCGGGCGAAGATTTTACGCCTGCAAACGACAGCGAGAAAAGAGTTTCGACAAGCGCGACAACACGTTTGTAAATTCAAATTTGCAGAAACACGCGCGATAGTCGAGTGTGTTTTAGAATTGAAGAACACACTTACTTCGTGCGTGTTTCTGCATTTAAGAAAAAGAAAAATATGGCTGAACAACAAAATTATAAAAACCACGTTCGCTGGCACGCGCCGCAGCATTACGTTTTGACGCCGATTCTGCTGATAAACTTTATTTATGCAATCGTTCGTTTAATTCAACAACCGAACATCGACCGCGCCGAATTTCTTCTTTTGGCAATCGGTTTGCTGATTCTGGGCGTTTTGGCGCGAACCAATGCGCTTCGAGTGCAGGACAGACTGATAAGATTGGAAGAAAAACTTCGTTACGAAAAAATTCTGCCCGTCGATTTACTGCCGCAAACGGATAAATTGAGCCGAAGCCAGACAAACGCTTTGCGGTTTGCGTCAGACGCGGAATTGCCCGCGCTGGTTCAGCGGACGTTAAACGGCGAATTTCAAAAAGCGGGCGACATCAAATGCGCAATCACGGATTGGCGCGGTGATTATTTGAGAGTTTGACAATTAAAGTAAGCAGGACTTTCTCAATTTGATATGGAAAAGCGTATTCGTCGGAGCGCGGGCATCTTGCCCGCAAAGCGCGACAATGCGCTCGAAGTCTTTGATTAAATTCAATATTGAGTTTTACGCGGCGTTTTTAGATTGCTCGCGCAATCTTTGCGGGCAAGATGCCCGCGCTCCGGCTGAGAAATTTCTATTAAGAAAACAAAAGAAATGAAAATAATAGTTATCGGCAGTGGTTTCGGCGGACTGTCGGCGGCGATTCGTCTTCAGGCGCAGGGACACAAAGTTACGATTCTGGAGAAACGCGATAAAACCGGCGGGCGCGCTTATGTCTATGAGCAGGACGGTTTTGTATTCGACGGCGGTCCGACGATTATTACCGCGCCGTGGCTGTTTGACGAATTGTTTGAAATTGCGGGAAGGAAAATGCGCGATTATGTCGAACTCGTCAAGCTCGACCCGTTTTATAATATTCGCTGGGCGGACGGAACGGTTTTTAATTACAATGACGACAAGGAAAATCTGATTGAGCAGATTCGTAAGATAAATCCGAACGAAGTTGAAAATTACAAACGTTTCGCCAAAGATTTGGGCGAGATTTACCGCGTCGGTTTCGATTTGATTGACAAGCCGTTTCACACGGTCGGCAGTATGCTCAAAGTCGTGCCGCAGATGGTCAAACTGCGTTCGGATAAATCGGTTTACAAATTCGCGGCGAAGTATTTTAAGGACGAAAAACTGCGCGAGGCGTTCAGTTTTCACCCGCTTCTAATCGGCGGGAATCCGTTCACATCGACTTCGATTTACGCGATGATTCACGAATTGGAGCAGAAATTCGGCGTCTGGTATGCGATGGGCGGAACGGGCGCGCTTGTTCGTGCGTTGAGCGATTTGTTTATGGATACGGGCGGCGAAATTTTTCTCGAAGCCGAAGTTGACGAAATTTCGATTGACGAATACGGCGAAGCCGACGGTGTAAAAATGAAGTCCGGCGAATTTCTCGAAGCCGACGCGGTTGTCTCGAACGCCGATGTCGCGTTTACGTATTTAAATTTGATTCCGAAGCAATTCAGAAAAAAATATACGGACAGAAAAGTAAAATCGATGACTTATTCGATGTCGCTGTTCGTCATTTATTTCGGCACGAATCGCCGCTACGAAAATGTGGCGCATCACGAAATAATTATGGGCGAGCGTTACAGGGATTTGCTCGACGAGATTTTCGTCAATAAAACGCTTGCCGAAGATTTTTCGCTCTACCTGCATCGCCCGACGGCAACCGATAAATCGCTCGCGCCCGACGGCTGTGATTCGTGGTATGTTCTATCGCCCGTGCCGCATCTCGGCGGCGATATAGATTGGAAAACGGCGGCGAAACCTTACCGCGATTCGATTATCAAATATCTGGAAGAAAATTATATGCCGGAATTATCGAAGCATATCGTAACGGAACATTACATCGACCCGCTGCATTTTGAAGGAACTCTGAACAGTTATCTGGGCAGCGCGTTTTCGGTCGAACCGACGCTCTTGCAGTCGGCGTATCTGCGCCCGCACAATTTAAGCGAAGACATCCCGAATCTATATTTCGTCGGCGCGGGAACGCATCCGGGCGCGGGAATGCCGGGCGTTATTTCGAGCGGAAAAATCGTCGGCAATTTAATCGGCGAAGCCGATTGAATATTGAATATTGAATTACGAATTATCAATTACGAATGAAATACAGGAAAATGAGCAACCGATTTTAGACCAGAGAAAAACTTTACATAATCAATTGCGAACATTGCAGTTTTACAATTCGTAATTCGTAATTGATAATTCGTAATTGAAAAAAGATGTGGTATTGGACAAAAACTTTATTTTTAATTTTAATCGGCGCTGTTCTTGTCTGGGCGGCGTATGAATATTTCACGTTTCCAAACGTCTCGAAACTCCGCACGCAGAATCCGACGACTTCCTCGATGATTGAATATCGGATTTCCGAAGCTGCCGCCGACGGACGCGAGCCGCGCAAATATCAAATCTGGACGCCGATTGAACAGATTTCGCCGAATTTGCAGCGCGCCGTGCTTGCCGGCGAAGATACGCATTTTTTCCGGCACGATGGTTTCGATTGGGACGCGATTCAAAGCGCGTGGGACGAAGCGCGGAAATTAGGGGAAAAAGAAGCAAAGGAAGAAGGCGATTACGACCCGAACGACTGGATTCCGCCGATGCCTTCGTTCAAACGCGGCGCTTCGACAATCACACAGCAGCTTGCCAAAAACTTGTATTTAAGCGAGGAGAGAAATTTTTTTCGCAAAGGACGCGAAGCCGTTATCACTTATTTTCTGGAAAAAGATTTGTCGAAGAAAAGAATTTTAGAATTATATTTAAATATTATCGAATGGGGCGATGGCATCTACGGCGCGGAAGCCGCCTCGCGTTATTATTTCAATAAATCCGCTTCGAGCCTGTCGCCGTCCGAAGCCGCATATCTGTCGGCGATGATTCCGTCGCCGCTCAATGTTTTTAATCCGAAGAAAAACCCGAAACGCGTCGTGCGCCGTCAGAAAGTTATTCAGCGCGGTATGAATTACGTCAAACTCGCATACTAAAAAAGCGAAAGAAGATTTAGCCACAGAGAACACAGAGCGCAGAGAATTATTAAAAAATAACTTCTCTCTGTGTCCTTTGTGTTCTCTGTGGCTAAGTTCCTGTTCCTTATTTTATTCAGCCATTGCGCGTTTGTTTCGCGGCGCGGGCGTTCCGCCTTTGAGGTTCATTTCGTTCAGAATCCATCCGGCGTTGCCGAATTTTTCCGTAACGAACAGAACGAAGCGAATATCGACGGCGATTGTGCGGTTGTAATTTTCGTCGAAAGCAAGGTCGTTGCCCAAGCCTTCGTAGTTGCCGTCGAAAACCAAGCCGACCTGCTCGCCCGAACCATTCAGAACCGGACTTCCCGAATTGCCGCCGATAATGTCGGTCGTCGCCAGAAAATTTACCGGAACAGTTCCGTTTTCGCCGAATCTGCCGAAATCCTGTGCGCGCTGCAAATCTCTTAATTTCTGCGGAACATCGAAAGGAAATTCGCCCGTGTCTTTTTCAAACATACCTTTGAGCGTCGTGAACGGCGTGTAAGTTACGGCTTCGCGCGGTTTGTAGCCCCGGACGTTGCCGTATGTGAAACGCAGGGTTGAGTTAGCGTCCGGGTATGGGCGCGTGCCGTTCATTTCCGCCATTCCCTGTTGATAAAGCAGTCTGAGCCGGTCGATTTCAGAATTAAATTTCGTCGTGCGCGCCGTAACGATTTGTTTTGCCTGCGCGAAAGCGTTCACGAAATCGACGATGTTCGGATAGCGTTTCTGCATATCGGCGAACGACATATCGTAAAGCGCGACGACTTTTTCGGGCGTGTCGAAATTGTCCCGCTCGGCAATCGATTCGGCAAAGGTTTCTTCAGCGGCGCGGCGTTCCCTGCCTTCAAAGCGACCGAAAAGATTTTCGGCGGGCGCGAATTTCTGGCTCGCCGGAAGCTCAGCCATTTCTTTTAAAAAGAATTTGATAACTTCGCGTTCGAGAATCGGTTCGCGGTTTGTATAAGCCTTTTGAATGTCGGCAAGTTTCGTCTGTTTTTCAGTTTGCGTTAAAGTTTTACCTTGCTGAACGCTTGTAACGGCGTCGAGAAGTTGTCTGAAAACCGGCGTCGAAGCGGCGGGAAGCGTTCGCAAAAGCACGTCGCGCTGCGCGGTCGGATAAAATTCGTCCGAAACGCTTTTTAAGCCCGGCAGAACTTCGCCGTATTTCGCCTGTCGCTGCGGATTAGCGGCAATCCAAGCCGCAAATTTCGCTTCGGAAGCGCGTTTGGCGGCAATCGTGTCGTGTCGTTTCAGGGCGATGCTGCTGCCGGTATAAACTTTGCGGTAATTGTCGAGATTGGCTTTTTCCGATTGAACTTTAATGCGTTTTTCTTCGCTCGTTTCGCCGACTTTGACGAGCGCGTCGGAGCGCGCCTGCAAATACGACGCGAGAAAAGGGAAGTTGACGTTTTCGGCGAACTCGACCGCCTGACTTTCGCGGTAGCGCGTCGTGCTGCCCGGATAACCCAGAACGAAAACAAAATCATTGTCCTTCAAACCACCGATATTAATCGTTAAAAACCTTTTCGGCTTCATCGGAACATTGTTCGGCGAATATTCGGCGGATGTGCCGTCCGGCGCGGTGTAGGCGCGCAGGAAAGTAAAATCTCCGGTGTGGCGCGTCCATTCAAAATTGTCCGGGTCGCCGCCGAAAACGCCGATGTTTCTGGGCGGCGCATAGACGACGCGCACGTCTTTTATCTGCATCGTTTGATAGAGATAGTAGAAAAGACCGCTGTTTAACGGCTGAATGCGAATGGTCGAACCGTTCGGCGCTTTTGCCTGTTCCTGCTGCTGAAGCGTTTCGGCGTTTTTCTTAATCGCCTGCATCAATTCCGCGCCGGTCAGATTCGCCGTGCCGTCTGTAATTTTTGAAGTTACGTCTTCGACGCGCTGCGTCATAAACACCGAATAATCTTTAGCGGGCAATTCCTGCTGGCGCGAATCGGCTTTATAACCGTTTTCGACGTAATCGTTCTGCGTAGTGGAAGCCGATACGAGCGCGTCGAAACCGCAATGATGATTGGTTAAAATCAAGCCTTCGGGCGAGACGAATTCCGCCGTGCAGCCGACGCTTAAACGAACGACAGCTTCGGATAAACCACCGCCGTTCGGGTTGTAAATGTCGATAGGCTTTATTTTCAAGCCTCTTTTGGCAAGCGCAAGCCGCGCAATCTGGTCGGGCGTGAACATTCCTTCGTCAAAGCCCGCGAAGGCAACCGACACATTGGAGACAAGCAGAGCGAACATCAGAACCGATGTCGAGACAATATTTAATCTTAATCTCATAAATTATCTGAATCCTTTATTTTGTTTGAAATTTCGTTTGATTATAGCAGTTATTTTACTCGAAAGGCGACGAAACTTCTATCGGACTGGATTTAAAATGAAAAAAGCGAGCCGCCCGCGACTCATTTTTTGTCATAAAACGCTTTTGTCTATTTTAATTATGCGGCTGAAGCCGCGCCACTTCGGGCGTTTGAGCGGGCAGAAAGCGGCGCGGATTTACCGGGCTGTCGTTAAGCCGAACTTCATAATGCAGATGTGGTCCGGTCGAGCGTCCCGTCGAGCCAATCAATCCTAAAATCTGCCCGCGCTGAATTTTGTCTCCGGCGTGAACGCCGATTCTCGACAGATGTCCGTAGCGCGTCGTCAAACCGTTGCCGTGATTGATTTCGACCATATTGCCGTAGCCGCCCGTCCAATCGGCTTTAGAAACGACGCCGTTAGCAGGCGCGACTACGACATCGCCCATATCGCCGCCGATGTCGAGACCGGCGTGAAATTCATATGAAAGACCGCCGAACGGGTTGCGGCGCTGACCGAATTCGTTGTTGATTTTGCCGTAATGCGCCCACATATTCGGCACGAAAGCCGCGTTGCCGGTTTTTACAAGCTTCTGAATGCCGCTTTCCATCGCCTTCTGCTGCGCTTCGATTTCGGCGGGCGTCAATTGCCGCGCCGTTCCCTGTCCGGCGGCGTCGTAAGTTATGTCGATGTCGCTTTCCGGTTTGTCGTAGCTGATTGGCTTGTATTCGGCTTTGCGGCTGTCCTGCGCCGTATTATCGGTTTGGATAACCGCTGTAACCGACGGTTTTGCGAAAGTCGTATTCTTGATGAAAACGCCGATTCCAATTAGCGCGATAAATGTTAATAAAGCTAAACCGGCGACGCTTTTACCGGCGAGTTTAGCTGATAGGTTAAGATGGCTGATATAAATTTTTATCTCCGTCAAAGGCGATAAAAGAAAAGTATGAAAGCGGTTTTTTTGCAGCATTATGCTTGTCTCAAGCTCCTTATTTATGATTTCGCGCCGGATAAAATTTTTTCCGGCACCGGAATCACGCCAAGCATAGCCTTCGGGCAACTAACGCGATTTCCTTGAAAAAGGTTTTTTGTAAAAATTACATCGAAGCCTTTTTTCGGGGTTGGAATTGAAAAAAAATCAATTCCTTATATTTGAACAGTAAGAGAAAAGTATCACAAGCCGGAGCGAAACACAAAAACTTTTGTCGATGCGGTTGTTCCGGCTCGATAAAATACGGCTTATGGTTTTGTCTGACGACTGGAATTTCTGTTTCGCAAAAGCGCGAAGCCGATTCCGAGAAGCAGTCCGACAAAAGCTATAACGACAATAAATTTAATCGCCAGCGTCAGAAAGCCGACGAACGCGATTACCTGTTTCAACAACGTAACAATCAGAGCTAAAATGACGAAAACGCTTCCCCATTTTCCAGTAGCTTTTAACCAGGTCGGCATAATTTTCAAACTCCTTTACAAATTATAAAACTATTAATTTCCGCTAAGAACCGACTTCGAGTATGAAAACTGCGAAAACCGTTCCTATTCCATAATACAGGATTTCTCACCGTTCCTTCCACTGCCTGGCGCGAGTTCGCGCGGCAAAATCGTTTTGCGTGTCAAATTCGCCGGTGCGGAAATCGACTTCGCCGAATGCCCGCGTGAAATCCGGCGCGCCGATTTCGCCTGCCGATTCGTTTCCGCCCCGCCGTGTTTCCTTCCGCTCGGTAAAAAATCCGCGCAAGAGATACGCGCCCAAACCGACGAGAAAAACAGGCAGAATTCCGCGAATCAAAGAGCGTATATTGAAAAACGACTGTAAAAAAATCAAGCTGCCGAGAAGCGTTAGGACGATTCCCCAAAGTTTCGGGTTGCCCGCGAATCTCCGCGTGATAATGTCGTCGGCTTTGTCCGGCGTAATGCCCGTGCGGAGGAGCTGCGCCGTGCGCCACGCGTCGAGCGCGGCGAAAAGCCACATTCCCAGAAAGCCAAAAACGAAAATCGGCATTCCGCCGGTTGAAACCGCCATTTGAAAAAAGCCGACAAAAACGGCGAAATAAACCAGCGCTTTGGAAGTTTGCCCGTTGTAGGCAGCGCCGAGTCCGGGACAGAAAACCGAAAGCAGCGCGGCGATAAAAGGAGAAGTCTGGCGCTTTATAACGGGCGCGTATGAAGATTGATTATTATTTCCGAGCATCTCGACGCCGGAGACGATGCAGTCCTGACAAAACGGAAAACCTTTTATGCGATGGTCGCAAGCCGGACACAGCGGTTTGCCGCAACCGTTACAATTTACAACCGCCGGATTTTGTCCGTGATACGCGCAGTTCATTATTTGGTTTCCTCGTCGCTGACGAAAGTTCCGCTAATCGGCTCTCGATTCGATTTTTGATTGCTCGCCGGTTCGCCGACAACGATTCCGGCGCTCTGCTCGTAGGTTTGTCCGGCTAATTCAAAACTTTTCTGATAAACGCCGGTGAACGAATTGCCGACTGAAAAAGTCTGGCTGAAAACCAGAACGGCGAAAAGCAGCATCATCGCGACCGGCGCGAGCTGCGGCAGCGGAATCGGGAAACCAACGGAGCGAATCCATTCGATTTGCTGCGAAATCCACGACGCTTTGACGGTTTCGGCTTCGGTCGTGCCGATTGTCGCCTGCAAAATTTTCGCGTTCAGACCGGCGGGAATCGGCAGTTCATCCATTTTATAGGTGTAACAGGCGGCAATCGAGCGGACGACCTCGCCGGGCAAATCCGTGCAGTTTCCGCATACTGCCGCGTGGCGTTCCCAGCGATGAAAAAGCGCGGCGGGCAGAAACCCGTCGAGATAATCGGTCAGATGCGCTTCAAACTGTTCGCAGTTCATCGCCGCTTCCGGCGTCGTCTTTGAAAAAATGCGCGCTTCGAGCGGCGTCATCGAAAGGTTCGGCGCGCTCATTTCGCGGCACATCGAGAGCGCGTCTTTGACTTCGTTGAGCAGCGAATGACACAGCGGGCAGCGCAAAGCGTGTGCGGCGGCGGCTTTGTGCGTCGGTCTGTCCAAAGTGTTGTCTAAATAATCGGTTAAAACCGCTTCAAACCCGGAACAGTCGATTATTTTTTCGTTTTCATAAGTCATAAATCAGTAGTCAGATGTCGGCTGCCGGTAAATCTGTTTGCTGAAAGCCGACGACGTTTAAATCTCACATATTTACTACGCGCATCCGGCGCAAAATCTTCGCCAACTCGATTCTTCCGCGATTGATGCGCGATTTGACCGTGCCTTCGGGAATCTTCAGAACATCGACGATTTCCTGATACGTCATCTCTTCAATGTCGCGCAGGATAACGCACGTTCGCAAATCGCCCGGCAGTTTGTCAATCGCTTCCTGCACCTGCGCCCGAAGTTCGCGGCGCTCGATTTCCTTCTGCGCCGAATTGCCGACGGCGCGCAGGTGAAACGTGTGGTCTTCAACGTCGTCGGCGCGCGAGTTCTGCGGGTTGCGCTGGCGATGACGGTAGTCGTCGATTATCAAATTTCTCGACAGGCGCATCAGCCAATTGGTTAAATCGCCCTGTTTGGCGTCGTATTGTTCGAGCGATTTGAAAATGCGGACGAAAACTTCCTGCGTCAAATCTTCCGCCGCTTCGATGCTGGAAGTGAACCGGAAGGCGAGATTAAAAATCCGGCGCGAGAAAGTCGTAACAATTTCTTCCCAAGCCGTGCCGTCGCCCGCCCGACAGCGCCGAACAAGTTCCGCGCCGTTATTTTCCGCTGCTGCTTTTAATGCTTCCAACTCGTTGTTTCTCCAGAAAGCCGCCGACCCGCCGGTAAAAGAAACAAAGCGCAAAAGTCTGCTCTGTCAAGATTTTTTTACGAACGGGCGAAAAGAAAAGTTCCAATGAATTCGAGTTATTTAAGCGACCGGCGCGCTGCCGCAAAACGCGTAGCCCAAAATAATCAGTAAAATAACCAAAGCGGCGGGAATTATCCAGTTCAGCGGCGAACTATCTAAAGTTCCGGTATTTAAATCGACGGGCGAATTATTCAGCTCGTCGATTATTCCCGTGTCGGCGTCGTTAAATTCGGCGGCGGCTGTTCCGATTTTGTCGAATGTCCGGCTCGCCGTCGGCGCATCGATTATTTGAGAATCGCTTATGTTGCCCGCGCCGCTTTTATAACTGTCGGAGACATTCGGCAAGTCGTTTTCTCCGTCGTTTTTTGAAACAATCAAAGACATATTTTTCTCTCCTTATAAATCCAAAAATCCAAAGTTTATTATAATTTATAATGTCGTCGCCATTGTTTTCCGAAATCGACCGAAGCGTCAAGTTTTTCCTGAAGCTCGCGCCGTTTATTTTCAATTTCGGCTTCGCCTGCATCTTTTCCGACATAAACGGGCGCGGCGAAAAAAACTTTGGCGCGCGTGAACGGTTTCGGAATCTGCAGTTTGTCCCAACTGTCTACAGTCCAGAATTTATGCGGCTCAATCAAAAAGGGAAGAATAGGATTTTCCGTTTTTTTCGCCAGCAAAAGCGCGCCGGTTTTAGCGACGTAACGCGCTCCTTTCGGACCGTCAACGGTAAAACACATCGGCAGATTTTCGCGCATCAGGCGAATCATTTTAACGAGCGCGCCCGTTCCGCCGCGCGTTGACGAGCCGCGCGCCGTGCCGAATCCGAAACGCTGGATAAAACGGGCGATGTATTCGCCGTCGAAACTTCGGGAAGTTATCACGACGATTCCGCGATTGCGCAGAAAATAGACGGACGCGAAAATACGGTTGTGCCAGGTCGCGTAAATCGGAATTTTGCCCGCCTTTTCGATTTGCCGGACGTTTTCCAAACCTTCAATCTCGAAGCGAATCGTTTTTCCGATTATTTTTATCAGCCAGTAAAAAGCCAAATCCGCCGCCCGAATCAAAAATCGCTCTTTAAAGGAATATTCGGAAAGCGCGGCAAACTGATAAACTTTTTCCTTTTCTTTCGACATCGGTTAGAGAATAACTAACAATTTAGGTTATTATTTGCAACAAAGGAAAACGGTTTCTCGTAAATTTTTAAGGTTTAAAAGGTCTCTAAACTTCCGGCACAGACGTTGAAAATGCAAAGAAAATTTCTGATTATTGACGACCACGACAATTTGAGCAGCGGACTGAAACAGGTGTTTGACCGGCTCGGTCATTTTGTCGAAACCGTCCAGATGCGCGATGAAGCCGTCGAACTCGATAAAATCGGCAGCTACGACATTGTTATCACCGACCTCGATAATGTCGATGCGATGCCGGAAGCCATTCAAACAAAAGAACATACGGAAACCTGCTTACCCGAAATCGAACCGCGCAAATCGTCCGAACACATTCGCGCCTTCAAGATCTGTGCGACCGGCTTTAACCGCGAAAATTTCGACGAAAACGAGCTGAAGAATTTCTTCGAGCTGATTCTCAATTACAAGGCGCAGTTTGTTGACCACATTGAAGTAATTAAAAATCTGCGCGAGAAAATCGAATTCGAGTTTCCGAGCGCGATTTCCCTGATGCATTCGATTTTAGATTATCTGACAAAACGCGTGGAAAAAATCGGCGTCGCCGGTGAAAGCTCGCATCTTTTTATCGCTCTGGACGAAGCGTTCGTCAACGCCGTCAAACACGGCAATAAATTCGACTGCGAAAAAAACGTGCGCGTCGCGGCGGAAATTTCCGGCGGAGAAGCGCGCTTTACTTTTGAAGACGAAGGCGACGGCTTCGATGTCGCCGCCATTCCCGACCCGCGCGACCCGGAAAATTTATTCAAAACATCGGGACGCGGCGTGCTTTTGATTCATAACATTATGGACGAAGTTCATTACAACGAGCGCGGAAACCGGCTGGAAATGGTTAAAAAAAGTGAGCGGGAAGCAGTCAGCGGTGAGCGGTAAATCGGAATTGTTGTCATTAGCTTTGCACTTTTCGAGTAAAAAGAACTGCTTATTTTCTATTTTTTTACTGTTTGCTGTTCACCGCTCACTTCTTCCTTAAAGTATGAAAGTTACAATCGGACAAATAAATACGACGAACGGCGACATCGAAGGAAACGTCGCCAAAATTTTACAGGCAATCGAGAAAGCCAAAGCGGACGGCTCGGATTTGATTGCTTTTCCCGAAACCGCCACGCACGGTTACACTTCGTTCGACTGGTTTCTGGACAAAGACATTATCGAAGCCGCCGCAGAGCCGCTTCAAAAAATCATCGAAGCGACAAAAGGAATTACGGCGATTGTCGGAACTGTTCGCAAAACCGGAAATGCTGACGGGCGAAAATTGTTTAATTCCGCCGCTGTTATTCACAACCAAAATCTGCTCGGATTCGCCGATAAAACCTTGCTTCCCGAATACGACGTGTTCGACGACCCGCGATATTTTCAGGCGTCCGACGTTCGTAAAATATTTGAAATCGACGGGCGAAAAATCGGCGTCGTCGTCTGCGAAGATTTCTGGAACGATAAAACTTTCTGGAAAGAGCGGCTTTATAAAATCGATCCGGCGGACGAACTGATAATGCAGGGCGCGGATTTGATTGTTTCGATAAATGCTTCGCCGTTTAATAAAGGCAAAATAAAAGTCCGCTGCGATATGGTCGCGCACCGCGCACGTCTTCAGAAAAAACCGATTGTTTTCGTCAATTTAATTGGCGGCAACGACGGAATCGTTTTCGACGGCGCGAGTCTTATCGCCGACGAGGAAGGCGATATTATCCTTCAGGCAAAGGCTTTTGAAGAATTTGTCGAGACGGTTGAGTTAGACGTTCGCAAGCCCGACGCGCGCGGAATTACGGGCGACGAATGCGAAACGATTCGTCAGGCTCTGGTTTTGGGAATCAAAGATTACGCCGCGAAAAACCGCTTTACACGATGCGTTCTGGGCTTGTCCGGCGGCATCGATTCGGCGCTCGTCGCGGCACTGGCGTGTGAAGCGCTGGGCGCGGAAAATGTTTTATCGGTGCTGATGCCGTCGCCGTTTTCTTCGGAAGGCAGCGTTAAAGATTCCGAATCGATGGCGAAAAATCTCGGAATGCCGACGCGCGTCGAGCCGATTTCCGGCGCTTTTGAAGTTCTCTTAAATCAAATGAATCTGCAAAAACCGGCGCACGGCGGCGAAAATCTGGCGGCGGAAAATATGCAGTCGAGATTAAGAGGCGTGATTTTGATGACGATTTCAAATGCCGAAAACCGTCTGGTTCTGGCAACCGGAAACAAGAGCGAGCTGGCGGTCGGTTACTGCACGCTTTACGGAGATACGAACGGCGGACTCGCCGTTTTGGGCGATGTTCTAAAGACGGAAGTTTATCAAATCGCCCGCCACATCAACCAAACGGCGGGGCGCGAAATCATCCCGAACGCGATTATCGACAAAGCGCCGTCCGCCGAACTCGCGCCGAACCAATTCGACCGGGATAGTTTGCCGCCGTATGATTTGATGGACAAAATTTTGAAATCGTATTTCGAGCTGAAGCTCTCACCCGAAGAAATTATCGCGCGGGGAAGCGAAGCAAAGCTGGTTTATGATTTGCTCAACCGCGTCGAATCGCCCGCCAACGAATTCAAGCGCCGCCAACTGCCGCCGCCGCTGATTATTTCGCGCAACGCCATCGGAATCGGACGCCGCCGCCCCGTAACGCACAAATACCGGAGAGAACCGAAGAATTTGTAATATCAGCCGACATTAGAAAACCGAAAAAACTTTGCGCTCCTTCGCGTTCCTCTGCGTTACAACTTTTCTGTAATAAAAAGATGCGAACCCGCTAGTTTTTGACAAAATAACCTTGCCGCGCCCGAACGCGAAGTTTCTGCTGATTCTGCAAGCCGACATCTAATTTAACATATTTGCCGTTCGGAAAATCGCCTTCCGAATAATATTGGACGAGGTACTGCGCCTGTAATTCGCTTGCCAGCTGACGGAAAATTCGGGTCAGACTTTCCTGATTAAATTTCGCGTTGTAGGAATTTTGCAGATTGTCTTTGAGCGTTATCGGCTGAAACTTCGGCAGAAAAGCCGTGCCGCCGGTTTGGTCGGCGAATTTTTGCAGATTCGATTGCCCGAACTGGCTGATTTTGTTCAACTGAAAAGAATTTCCCGCCGGATTTACCGCGTAAAAAACCGCGTCGGCGTTTTGCAGGCTTTGCAGGACTTTATTCTGCTCGCGTCCTTTTATTTCCTCGCGCCTGCTTGCAAGCATTTTCGTATTGAGCTTGTTTATATCGTCGCCGAGCTTATTATAAAGCGCCTGAAAGCCGCGCCGAATGCCTTCGCTGTTGGTGTCTTCGCCGTCCGAGACGACGACGATTACTTTGCGTCTGCCCGGAGGCGCGTTTTTCTGTAAATAATCAGCCGCCGCTTTTACGCTGTCGTAAAAAGCCGTGTATTGTTTGGTCGGCTTGATTGATTTGATTGAAACGGCGGATTTCTGCGCCGAATCGCGCGACTGAATCATCACGGGACGTTCGCCGATTGTGAAAATCGTGGCGCGGTCTTCGGCGCGCATCACTTCCTGAAGAAATTTCGCCGCTGTTTCCTGTTCAAACTGAAACATCGCGTCGGTCGAAGCCGAAACGTCGAACAGCAGAGCGATTTCAAGCGGAACTTTTTCGGCGTCCGATACCTGCGCGATTTCCTGCGATTTGTTTTCTTCCGAGATGCGAAAATCCCGCGCCGTTAATCCCGAAACCGGCTGTCCTGCGGCGTCCGTAACCGAAACCGGCACGACGACGAGGCGCGAATCGACGCGAATGACATCCGAGTCGTCGGCTGGCGTCGCCGTCGGTCTCGGCTTCTGCGCGAACACCGAAAACGTAAAAGTTAATATCAATAAAAAAATGCCTGAGCTTCTCACGCGGCGCATAAAAAAAATCTCCGAATTTTCGGGCAGAAAATAAGCCGCCGAGAATATGAACATTTAACAGTCGTCTATATTCTCCGCGGCTTTGAATGTTTCAGCAAATTACTGACCGTCGGAATTCGTCTGGTCTTTTTTGATTTCGACGTTTTGATTTAAACCGCGGCTGACCAGCAGTTTTACTTCGACGCGGCGATTCTGCTGGCGACCTTCAAACGTGCTGTTGTCGGCAACCGCCTGAAGTTCTCCGAAACCGTAGGAAGTTCCGATTCGGCGCAGCGGAACATTGTGTGTTTCGACCAAATAATCGATTACGGCTTGCGCGCGTCTCTGGCTCAGCGCTTTATTCATTTTCGCGTCGCCGTCCGCCGAAGCAAATCCCGTAATTTCAATCGTGTAGCCTTTTAAAGTCATCGCGGCTTGGGCAACCTGGTCGAGACCTTGTCTGCCTTCGGGCGATAAAACCGCGCTGTTGACTCTGAAATTAACGGTCGCGGTCGATTGAACGACGTAATCGTCGAGCGAGGTGATTCTCGAATTCGTCGCGTTGACGCCGGAAATCGCCGCGTCAGCCGATTCCTGCGCCGCTTTCGCGCCGCCGCGAGCCGAGTTTGATATTTCCATCAGCTCGTCGATTTGTCCCGAAATGCGCTGCGCGTTCTGCTCGGTTTGGGTTAATCGCTCTTCCGCCGGACCGACGCGGCTTTCGATTGACTGGGCGACGGCTAAATCGTCTTTGCCGAAGCGAACTTTGTCCGCCGATAAACCGCCCGAAGCGTCGCCGCGCCCTTCGACTTCGAGATTCAAGCCGCGCACGATGCTGTTCATCGGAACGGCTTTGCTGCCGCCGAAAACGCCGCCCTTGGTTTTAATTGTCGAACTGGAAGCCAGAACGACTTTCGTATCGACGCCGACAGCATCGCGGACGACAAAGCTGTCGTTGTCTTTAGCGACGACGACGCCCTTAATTTTATATTTCTGACCGTTCGTCAGCGTGCGGGCTTGAGCGTCCGACTGCTGCTGTTGTGCAAAAACACCGGCGGCGCTTAAAAATAAAGCTAAAATGACTATCGAAAACTTCTTTAACATATTCGTCTCCCGTTGTAATTAATTTTTGATTGTCGGTAAATCCTGATACAGGATTTATGACGTCTGTTTCGTAGCATAAGTTGTCAGGCGATTTATAGAAAATGGCTTTGAGCCGTTTTAAGCGAGACGCCCGCAGCACGTTAGACATTGAAATCGGCTTATAACCGCCGCTTATCAAAACTCCAACTTAAAGTTATCGGTAATTTGAAAAAAAAGTTTCCTGTTATTAAAAAAAAACGGCGGGAAATCTTTCCCGCCGCTTTGATGTCTCCCGTTTTTGAAAAAGAATTACAGAGAAAATTGATTTGTTTCCAGATACTGCTTCATAAATGACAGGAACTTTTCGGCGTCCGCGCCGTCAACGACGCGATGGTCGTAAGTTAAAGCAAAATAAGCCATCTGCCGGATTGCAATGTAATCGTCGCCTTCGGGTGAAGTCAAAACCTTCGCCCGTTTTTCGATTGTGCCGACGCACAGAATCGCCACCTGCGGCTGGTTGATAATCGGTGTGCCGAACAAACCGCCGAAGACGCCCGGATTCGTTATCGTAAAAGTTCCGCCCTGCACGTCATCGGGAAGAAGCTTTTTATTGCGCGCGCGGTCGGCTAAATCGTTTGCCGTTAAAGCCAAGCCCGATAATGAAAGCGTGTCGGCGCGTTTTATCACAGGAACAATCAAACCCCAGTCGAGCGCGACCGCCATTCCGAGATTTACGTCGCCTTTATAAACAATCTGCTCGCCGGAGACCTGCGAATTGACAATCGGGAACTTTCGCAGAGACTGCGTAACAGCCTGGAAAATAAACGGCATATAAGTCAGCTTCGTGCCGAAACGCGTTTGAAATTCGGCTTTGTTTTTATCGCGGAATTTCGACACGTTCGTCATATCGATTTCATAAACGCTCGCGACGTGCGCCGAAGTCTGTTTCGAGAACGTCATATGTTCGGCGATTTTTTTGCGCATCACCGACATCGGTTCGGTTCTGTCGCCGCTTGCCGTCGCGACTTGCGGTGCGGTGAACGCGGCTTTTTGAGTCGTCGGCGCGGCAGTTTGCGGTTGTGCCGCCGGCGCGAATGTCGGCGCGGCGGGTGCGCCTTTGCGAAGTAAATCCTGCGGCTTGAGCGCCGCGCCGGAGTCGATAAAGTTCAAAATATCTTTTTTCGTAACGCGCCCGCTCATTCCCGAACCCGCGAGCCGCGCGATGTCGATTCCGTGTTCTTTGGCGATATTGCGGACGAGCGGACTCGATTTTGTTTTCCGTAAATCTTCGAGCGACTGACCGCCGTTCGATTGTCCGTTTGAAGATTGTCCGTTTGCCTGTGCGGTCTGTGCGTCGCCGACGGCATCGGGGCGATTGTAATCGTAGCTTCTGCCTTCGACTTCCTGAATTTCCCGCTTTTCTTCGGCGGGCATCGAAACGGAAACCTGCGAATCGGCTGGCGGCGACGAAACAGCCGCGTCCGCGCCGCTCGCCCGCGCCGTCGCTCCTTCGGCTCGGCTCTGCGCTTCGACATCGGACGCCGAGCTTTGGACACCGGACATCGGACTTTGGACATTGGACTTTGGACTTTGGACTTCGGAAGCCGCGCCGACTACGCCGACGACCGCGCCGACTTCGACGGTTTCGCCTTCCTGTGTGCGAATTTCCAGCAGGATTCCGGCAATGGGCGCTGGAACTTCGGCGTCAACCTTGTCGGTTGAGATTTCGAGCAAAGGCTCGTCCTTTTCAACCGCGTCGCCGACCGCTTTCAGCCATTTTGAGACCGTGCCTTCGGTTATCGATTCGCCCATCTGCGGCATTACGACCGCTTCCGAGCTTTCGGAAGACGCGGGCGCGGCGACGGTTTCAGAATTAGAGTTCGCGCTCGCCGTTTGAACCTGCGCCGCCGGTTCGGGTTGTTTCGCCGCTTCGATTACCGGCTGAACCTGTACAGTCGGCTGCTCGACCGGCGCGGCGACCGCCGCCGAATTGCCGTTTGAGCCCGCCGACTGTTCGCCTGCCGCGCCGACGACGCCGACGACGCTGTTGACTTCGACCGTTTCGCCCTCAGCGGCACGAATCTCCAATAAAACGCCCGCCGACGGCGCGGGAACTTCGGCATCGACTTTATCGGTCGATATTTCGAGCAAAGGCTCGTCCTTTTCAACCGCGTCGCCGACCGCTTTCAACCATTTTGAAACTGTTCCTTCCGTTATCGATTCGCCCATTTGCGGCATCACAACTTCTTCGCTCATAAATTCTCCGTGTGTTAATAATCAACCGAATAAAAAGTATAAAAACTGTCAATAGAATACAAGAAAAACCTTTATTAAGAAAACAAAGGCTCGAAACAGTCGGTTGAAATGTTTTCGATTGTATGAAGAAAGGGAAACGGGACGCGGGCGAACACAGATTTAGACGGATTGAAACAGATTTTCGCAATATCTAGCTGAGAAGACTCGCGATAAAGAACGCCGCCGCCGCCGCCACGCTGCCGATAAGACACGTTTGCAGCGCGCTTTTGAGCGGACTCGTTCCCGTGAAAGTTCCTTTGATGTAGCCGAAAACAAACAGCGCGATGACCGTCACGACGATTGACCAGCGGAGCGCCTCGTGCGCTTCGTTAAATAAAATATACGGCGCGAGCGGAATCAAGCCGCCGAAAATATACGCGCCGCCGATAGTCGCGCCGCTCTGCCACGCCCGGTGCGCGACGGGTTTTTCCAAGCCGAGTTCAAAACGCATCATAAAATCGGCAAAATCCGTCGGGCGCGTCGCCAGCGATTCGACAATCGGCAAACTTTCTGCCTGCGTCAAGCCGTAATTCTCCAGAATCTCGACAACTTCATCCTTTTCGTGCTGAAGCATATGCTCGATTTCATACATTTCGCGCTTATACTCGCTGTCGTAATGCTCGACATCCGATTTGCCCGCCAGAAATCCGCCCAAACCCATCGCGATAGAACCGGCGACAATCTCGGCAAATCCGGCGGTAACGATAATATTCGTCCCGACGACCGCGCCCGACAAACCGGCGGCAAGCGCGAACGGCACGGTCAAACCGTCAGCCATCCCGATAACGACATCGCGCACGATTTCGCCGGAAGTAAAATGTTTTTCGACGTGTGGTGTCTGCGGCATAATAATTTAATTAACCGAACAATCGGCGCAGGCGGCGACTTTAACTTCTTTGGTAATCGTTTTGCCGCAAACGCCGCAGCCGTCTTCAACGGCGGCAGTAATAGTATATGTTCCGGGCTTTACTTTCGATAAATCCCAAACGACTTTTGCGCCCTGACCGACGATTTTTCCGCCCGAAACTACATAGTCATAAAGTAGAACGTCGTTCTCAGGGTCAATCGCTTCGGTTGAAACTTCAATCGAACGGTTATCGCCCGAACAGGCATTGGAGTTTGTTGAACACGCAGCGATGATTTCGGTTTGATTTAAGATTAAGTTCGTTACATCGGGAAACATATTGACCGCCGCAGGTTTTCGTTTTCCTTGCCTTACGGAAGATGTAACCTGAAACAAAAAGGAACGTTGATTGACGATTTCCGATAACGTGTCCGCTTTGCCCGCGGCGCGTTCGAGGTGCGGGTAACGAGTGCCGCCGCTGTAATTTATTCGATACGCCTGCGTTTGATTGCCGTTTTCGGCTGTGATTTCGATTGCCGCGCCCTTCGCCGTAATCGCTTTGCGCATATTGTCGATTGAAAAATCTTCCGCGCCGACCTTTGTTATCTTGAAACCGGGCGCGAGACCGCTTTTGGCTGCCGGTAAATCCGGGTTGATGTCGGAAATAGTGCCGTCTTTGTTAATCGACGCGCCGATTGAATACATCAGGTTGAGAGTTTCGTAAGTATCTTCGACGCCTTTGACGTAAAGATTCGGCACATCGTTATAAATTAATCGCCAACCGCCGTTTTCGATGCCGCCGAGCGGCGCACGCGGGCGCACATTATAAACACGTTCGTTAAAAAAGCCGCGCCAGTCGAACGGCAGCACCGAGTTGAGCGTTGCGACGACTTCATCGAACGTGTAGGGAACAACCTGCGGCGCGGTGTTTTGTCCGCCGTGAAACTTTTTGAAGAAATCGTCGAGCGAAGACTTGCCGCCGCTTTTCTGACGAATCAAAACGTCGGCTTCGAGCCAAATCAAAGCGCCTTCGTCGTAATAATCGACGCTCCGGCGCTGGTTGCGCCACGCTCGCGGGCTGCCGTATGTGAACTGCACCGCCCGCGCCGTATCGACAAGCGGACGCCAGCGTCTGCCCGTTTGATTGTCGAGATTCGCGGCGTCCGACGCGGCGACTTCGCGGAAATATTCGGGCGTCCAAAGTCCGGCGCGCGTCGGCAGAACGTGTCCGAGATACTGCGTCAAACCTTCATAAACCCACAAAAGTTCGCCCTGCATCGGCTTATCGAAATCGGGCGTCGCCAAACCCGCCGGACGACGATATTTTCCGTTCCACGAGTGCGCGTATTCGTGTCCGAGCAGGTCGCTCAAATCTAACAGGCGAAACGAATCGCTCAAAGCCTTTTCGCCAACGCCGTCCTCGCTCGATTGGTGATGCTCCAAACCTTCCGAGCCGCCGACATCGCTCAGAGTAACGAGAAATTTGTAATCGTTATAATGCCTCGCGCCGAACGCCAGATTCGCCTGAGTGATTAAATTCTTCCAACCCTGAAGTGTTTCCGGTTTGTATTCCAACGCTTCAGCGGTATCGGCGAACAAATCGATTTCGTGCGCCGCGCCGTTGGCGTCGATTAAGGGAACACGCTTAAAATATCTGCCGACGACGGCGGGCGAATCGATAAACATCGTCAGATTGACCGGCTTAAAATCAACCGCGTTCGTCGTTTCTTTCAAAGCCGTCAGCGCCGTCGCGTATTTCCAGCCGTCGGGCATCTTCAGCGAACCCGCAACCTGTATGTCGTCGCTTCGGACGCCCAATTGATAGACAAGCAGACGATTCCATTTAATCCGCGAAAGGTTCGCGCTCGCAATCGTTCCCGCCTGCGACACGTCGTCAAACGTTATGTCGATAGATTTCACATCTCCCGGAACATCGACGTGAAACGCGAACATCTCAACGTCGTCCCGCGTCCACGCCAGCGGCTTGCCGCCTGCCGAAACGAAGAAATTTACCATATCGTTCAGCGTTCCGGTCGGCGCGTGTTCGCCCGGAATCCATTTCGGATAAAAAAGCGTCGTCCGCCCGCCTTTAACCGACATCGTTTCCTTGACGTGCAGAACATTTCGCGCCGCTTCGGACGCATCGACGTTTAATTTAATGACGTTTTGCGCGGAGACGATTGAAATCTGAGCCGCAAACAGCGCGAGCAGGAAAAAGATTTTTCGTTGATAATTCTTACCCGGATTTCTCATAATCGTGTGCTTTAACTTTTCCTTAATAATTTAATAATTTGCAAGTTTTCGCGCTGCCTCGACTATTTCCGATGTTTGCGGCAGGAAATAGTCTTCCATTTGCGGGGCGAACGGGACGGGCGCGTCGATTGAGGCGACTCTGATGACGGGCGCGTCGAGCCATTCAAAGGCTTCTTCGGCGATGATTGCCGCAATCTCGCCGCCGATGCCGCCGGTCAGCGACGATTCGTGCAGAACCATCACGCGGTTTGTTTTTTTAACGGTGTTGAGTATCGCGGGTTTGTCGAGCGGCGCGAGGGTGCGTAAATCTATCACTTCAACCTGCAAGCCGTCCGTCTTTTCGAGTTCGTCCGCCGCGTCGAGCGCGTTTAAGACCTGCGCGCCGAACGTGATGATTGATAAATCCGCGCCTTCGCGGGCGATGCGCGCCTTGCCGATTTCGACAATATAATCTTCTGCGGGCAATTCTTCGCGCAGTCTCGGCAAACGGTAAAGTTTCTTGTGTTCAAAGAACAAAACCGGGTCGGGGTCGCGTATCGCGGCTTTGATTAAACCTTTCGCGTCATACGCGGTGGACGGTTCGACTATCTTTAAGCCAGCCGTGTTGAGGAAAAACGATTCGGCATTCAGTGAATGAAACGGTCCGCCGCGCACGCCCGAACCGCACGGTCCGCGAAAGACGGCTTGTATCGAGCCGCAGCCGCGATAGCGCGATTTGGCGGCGTAATTGGTCAGCATATCGAAGCCGTTCGAGATGAAATCGATAAATTGAAACTCGGCAACCGGCTTCATTCCGAGCAAAGCCGCGCCGCACGCCGCGCCGACAATCGCCGCCTCGCTTATCGGTGTGTCAATCATCCGCTCCGCGCCGAACTCGTCGATAAAACCTTCGGTCAGCTTGAACGCGCCGCCATACGCGCCGATGTCTTCGCCGATGACGAACACCGATTCGTCGCGCCGCATTTCTTCGTAAATGCCCTGCCGAATCGCTTCGATAAACGTCGCGCCTTTTTCCTGTTTCGTTGTGGTTGCCATTTATAATTCGCCCGCTTGTTTCAAGATTACCTGGGTTATTTCGTCTGAAAGCCACAAACCCGCGCCCGTCAGCTTCAACAGTTCAAGCGAAACATTTTCGATTAAGCCGCATTTTTTCGCCAAAACTAAAATGCCGCCCGTTCCAAGAGTCTTGATATTTAAGGTTGCGGCACATCTTCGAGCTGCTCGGTCGTCAATTAACGCCGTAGAACTTTTATTTACAAAGGCGAAGCTCAAAACCTCCGTTTCTCCGTCGCCCAAATTCCAGGTCGAAACTTCTTCTGCCGGTGCGAGTAAATAACGGTCGAGCCACGTCTTTTCGTAATCGTAAAGTCGGTATGAAGCGATGTCGCCGCCGCGCTCGACTTCATCCCAAACGGCTTCGGGCATACAGATTTCCGAAAATAACTGCGGCAGCAGAGTTACCAAGCCGCTTTTGCAAAGCAAGATAAAAGGCGAAGCATTGATGACGACTCGTTCAATCCGCATCGGCTAACTCCCTCGCCATTTCTTCTGTCGAAATTTGTATCGGCGAGACTTTAAAACGCGAAAGCGCTTCGATGAAAGCGGAACGCGAAAGTCCGGCGACTTCGGCGGCTTTGCCCTGTGAGAGTCTGCCGAGTTCATACCATTTGACCGCCGCCGCAATGCGCATTTCGCTGACGAACTCGTCGGGCGATTCGCCGAGCGCGGCAAATATTGTAACGGGAATTTCTAGAGATACGGTTTGCATTTTCGGTAACCTCGGGTTGGAAATTATACACTAATCGTCGTTCAAATCTTTGGTTTCATCTTCGCTCTCGTCAAATAGACTGCTGACGGGCGCGCGGTGCGGCGGCAGGTTTTCCCGCTCTTCGTTCAACTGCTTTTGCAAGTCTGAAACCGCCGACTGCGCGCGCTCGAAGTCGTCGCGGGTGAGTTTTAAGATGATTTTGCCGTCGCGGTTCGGCACTTTGCTGAGCTTTGTGAAACTCTTTAAGCGAATTTCAATCTTCGCGCCTTGTTTGAAAATGCCTTTCTTAAATTTTATGTCGAGAATATCGTCGAGCGCGATGCGCGATTCTTTGACGCCGCTTTTGATGACGCCGAAGATTTTGCCTTCGTATTCAAGAACGATTCCGGCGCGGCTGAATTTGCCGACGCCGGCAATCTGCGAGAAATTATCGACAATCTTAAACGGAACGCTCGTAAAGCTCATAATTACTTCCCCAAATCTTCGGCGCGTGTTTCATCTTCTTCCGGGTGAATCTGCAGTTCGTCCATTTTCTCTCTTTCGCTGACGTAATTAAACGCCGCCAGCGCGAGCGCCACCGCGCCGACGGCAGCGCCGTAGTAAAGCGTGTCGAGCGAGCTTTCGCCGGACAGGAGTTTTTGCAGAAACTTGACAGCCATTACCGGAATGATGACGACCGTGAATTTGGCTTTCAGCTCGCTCAGGTTGCGGACGAACATCCAGTCGGGAACTTCGAGCGCGCCGATAAACAGCTCGTATAAGCTGACGGAAATAACCAGCATCGCGGTGGCGACGAGAAAACTGTCGAGGCAGTCGAACAGCCTGATAAGCGCGAAATCGTCGCGTGCTTCGCCGGTCGAAATCGCGACGACGGTTTTGAAGGTTTTATAAACGCCGAGACCGTAAGCCGTCAGCGAGCAGACGAACAAGCCCAAAACGCCGATGAGCGCCAGATAACGAGATTTTTCGATGAGCCATTTCATTCGTTTATTTTTCCAAAACCTTGCGCTTAAAAGCGGGCGCGACAATCGAGTTGTCGAAAACATCGTAAGCGGCGCTTTCCGGCGCGGGTGCGGGCGCGGTTTCGGCGATTTCAAGCTCGCTTTCGAGATAAGCGGCAATCCCTTTCGCCGTATCAAGCAAATCTGCGGGCGCGGCGACGCTTTGTTCGATTAAAAATCTTTCAAAGCGGTCAATCGGGTCGTTGTTTCGCGCCCAGAAATCTATTTCGCCAGCCGGAACGTAAGATTGATTGTCGTGTTCGGCGTGTCCTTTGCGGCGATACGTGTGCGCTTCGATTAGGACAGAACCGTTTCCGTTTCGGGCGTGTTCGACTGCCGTTTTCATCGTCTCATAACACGCGACAATATCGTTGCCGTCAACCGACAAACCCAAAATACCGTAGCCGACAGCCTTATCGACGAAATTGGCGGCGGCTGTCTGATTGCGCGTCGGCGTCGAATATGCGTAGCCGTTGTTTTCAATAATCGTAATAAGCGGCAGTCTTTGAACGGCGGCGAAATTAACGCCTTCGTGAAACGCGCCCGTCGAAGTCGTGCCGTCGCCGATATACGCGACCGCGACACGATTTTCTTTCTTCATTCGGGCGGCGAGCAGAATGCCGGTCATCACCGGAATCATATCGCCTAAGTGAGAAATCGGACCGACGAAACCTTTTTCAATATCGGCGAAATGAAACTGCACGTCCGTCGCGCGTGAAGGCGCGTTTGCCTTGCCGAGATACTGCGCGAAAATCGTGCGCGGGCGGATTCCTTTAACGAAAACTGCACCGATGTCGCGTATCAAAGGCGCGATAAAATCCTGTTTTTCCAAAGCAAACGCCGTCCCGACCGCCGTCGCTTCCTGTCCGAGAGACGTGAAAACGCCGCCCGTCAATTTCGACTGCCGTTTAAGCAAAACCGTTCGCTCGTCAAACATTCTCGTCATTTTGACAAAGCGATACATTTCCAAAAGCTGTTCTTTCGTCAAAGCGGTTTTCGTCGTGCAGGCGAGCGGCTTGTTTTCTTCGGCGGATTTTTTCAGATTTGTTTTGGCGGTCATTTAAGATTTGCAGCCGCGAACAAACACGAAAGAACACGAAAATTATTTTTGATTTTATTTCGTGAAGTTTCGCGTTTGTTCGCGGCTAATTTCTCCTTTTCAAAAAATATTTCACAATACCGTAAAGGCTAATCAAAACCCAAAAAAATTCTACGATGAAAGCGGAGAAATTGAAATTGAAGATGAGCGAAAGGACAATCAGGCTCGCGCCCGCCGCGTTGAGAATCGAAAAAAGCAGACTTTTACCCGAAATCTTTTCAAGCTGAAGCAGAGCGTATGTGAAAATTATCACCGCGACGCCGATGCTGCCGATAAAATCGTAAATTGTGTATTGCAAGTTCATTCGCGGTTCGCTTTCGAGCGAAAATTAGTTATCACTCCGAGCAGCAAAAACACCGAGCCGAGCGCCGAGAAAGCCGAGCGCGACGACGGCAGCAGAAAAGCCGCGAGATAAAATAAAAGAGCGGCGGCGAGAAATAATCTGAACGCGTGTTTTTTCATAAAAATAAATTCCGGTTTTTCGAGCTCTTAATCTGGAATGTTTCCCGAATCACGCCCGAAATCGCTCCGCCTTCTTTCGGCTCGACCTTTTCCCGGCAGCCTTTCAATAAACCATCCGCGTTTTTATCGTGCCGCGCACGTCTTTCAAAATCTCGAATGCTTCGCCCGACAATTCGGTGTCGATGTCCAAAATCACGTAGCCGATGCGGTCGTTGGTTTTCAGATATTGCCCCAGAATATTGATGTTTTTCGCCGAAAGGCGCGAGTTTATTTCGCCGAGAACGCCGGGAACGTTTTCGTGTATGTGCAGAATGCGGTGCGTCGCCGCCTGCGTCGGCAAGTTGATTTCGGGAACGGTGTGCGAGCCGTTCGACGCGCCCAATTCGAGATAATTGACCAATTTCGCCGTTACGTCCAAGCCGATATTCGCCTGCGCTTCTTCGGTCGAGCCGCCGATGTGCGGCGTTAAAATGACGTTCGGCAGATTTTGCAGAATGCTCGTAAATTCGTCGCCGTTTTTCTCCGGTTCTTCGGGGAAAACGTCAATCGCCGCGCCGGAAATTTTTTCGTTTTCAATTGCCGCCTTTAACGCGTCCAAATTGACGACATCGCCGCGCGAATAATTTATTAAAATCGCGCCTTTCTGAAAATACGCGAGCGTTTCTTCGTTTATCATACTGCGCGTCGAAGCATTCGACGGAACGTGCAGCGTTATGATGTTCGATTGTTCGAGCAGTTCATTTAAATCACGAATCTGTTTAGCGTTGCCGAGCGGCAGTTTCGTTAAAACGTCGTAATAAACCACGTTCATTCCGAGCGCTTCCGCCATTACGGAAACCTGCGAGCCGATGTTGCCGTAGCCGACGACTCCCAGAGTTTTCCCGCGCAGCTCGAAAGAACCTTTCGCGTCCTTGAGCCAGACGCCGCGATGCGCCGCGATGTTTTTGTCGGAAATCCGGCGAATCAGCATCACGCACAAACCGATAACCAGCTCGGCGACCGAACGCGTATTTGAATACGGCGCGTTAAAAACGGCGACGCCGCGCTTTGTCGCGGCTTCCAAATCAACCTGATTCGTCCCGATGCAGAATGCGCCGATTGCCAGCAATTTGTCAGCTCGCTCCAAAATCTTTTCAGTGATTTTCGTTTTCGAGCGAATGCCTAAAATATGCACGCCTTTGATTTCCTTAATCAAATCCGCTTCGCTCAAAGCGCCCGAAATCCTTTTAATCTCCGCGTAACCGCTTTGCTCTAATTCTTCAACCGCCGAATCGGAAATGTTTTCGAGCAGCAGAATTTTAATTTTGCCGCGCGGGTAAGATGTCTGCTTGTTTGTCATAAAAGCGTAATTGTAACGAATTTAATCTTGAGGCGAAAGAACCGAACGTGTAAAATCGGGCTATGACAAAATTACTGGAAAAAGCATTTACGGAAGCCTCAAGGTTGCCGTCGGCAATGCAAAATATGATTGCCGAAAGATTGCTCGAAGACATCAATGCCGAAGCCGAATGGGATAAAAGTTTTGCCGGGTCGCAAGACGAACTCTCGCGTTTGGCGAACGAAGCCGTTGCCGATTTTCAAACGGGCAAAACCAAATTACTCGAAGAAGTTTTGTGAAATCCCGCGCCAACGAAAAATTCTGGAAAGCGTTTGAAAACCTGCCCGCGCAAATCCGGCGACGAGCGCGTGAAGCGTATCGTTTGTGGCAGGAAAATCCCTTTCGCCCAATTCCTCAGTTCAAACAAATCCACGCTACGAAACCGATTTTCTCCGTCCGCGTCGGCATCGGCTGGCGCGCCGTCGCCATCAGGCACGAAGACGTGATGATTTGGTTTTGGATTGGCTCACACGCCGAATACGATAAGCTAATTTCGCAGTTCAGGCGATAATTTATGCGAACGCGTGAGATTGTAGATTTTCCCAGTTTCTGAATCTTTGAACGATTTAATCACGCAAAATGATTATTGCGAAATATTTAAAAGTTAAAAATACTAAAAAATTTATTCAATTCTATAATCTTCAATTTTCAACTTTTGGTTTTGCCTTTCCATATCTCTTAAATTTTCAGCACTAAATTCACAAGTCTGGAGAAAATGAACTAAAAATTCTATCCAAGATTCTTCATATACATAGTCGTTGTGAGTTTCGTCATATAAACAAAACTCTGTTTTTGTATCAAACGGGTCATCTGAACCGTTGGGCGGTCTTATCGAGAACAATTTATAAATAACAACGTGAAGATTTGATGTTAATTTTTTATCTTGTAAATTCTTATTTACTCTTTTTATTACTTCACTGGGTTTTAGTCTTTTTACATTGCTTGCCTCTACAACAACTCTTTTGTCTTTTATCAAGCCTACCAATTTTTCATAAGTTTCTTTCTCTTGCTCGTTTAATTCGTCCCATCTTACATATTCAATGGCTTCCTCTGCTCTGTTCGTATTTGATATTTTGGGGATTTGAATCAACTTAATACTATATTCTTGGGAACTATAGACATCTTCAGTTAATGAGTTTCGATAATTTTTGATATAAGTCATTAAATCTTTCATATCTTTTGATAAGGCAGATTTATTTGCTTTCTGTTGATTACTTGTCCTTAACTTGGAAAATTGAAGGCTGCAAACTAATGCTTCGTTTATTGCATAATCACTACCAAATAATTTTATTAACAAGTTTTCGTAGTTATACAGCAATGATTGACATTCACCGAAAATCAAAACATCAACTTCTCGTTTATCAATGTGTCGATGTTCAATTTTATTTCTAAGCCCTATAAAAAATCTAAGATTATCCTTCACTGCCAAATCAAGTTCTTTGAAGTTTTTTATGCAATCACGAAGTCCCCAAGTTCTAAATTCACCGCCAATCGTTACATTTCTGCCTTCATCGTCAATTCTAAGAAATCTTTCTTGTTTGTCTTTCTCAAAATATCTTACGCCTTTGTGATTAAAATAAGCGTGAAACAATCTAGTTCAAGCCATAACCATTAAAGTAATATATGCCTCGCTTCTAAAAGCTGTTCTAGGTTTGTTATAAATTTCAACAGCTAACAACGCAGAATCAATAGAGGAATGAAGAGTAGCTTTTGTTTTGCCTTGTCGTAATTGCACAAGAAAGTCCTTATATTTTGAGTATTAATGGTCAGTCGAATCAAATCCAACCAATAACTGACATACATACGAATCGTTAAATCGTGAACACCTTCTGCCGCTTCCATTACCGATTTGCCGAATTACTTTTTGTAATGATAACGACAGGAAATAACGAGCAGCGCGTCTTTTTCTATCCGGTAAATCAGGCGATGTTCGCTGTTGATGCGTCTTGACCAGCAGCCGGATAAATCGCCTTTGAGCGGTTCGGGTTTGCCGATGCCTTGAAATCTGTTGCGGCGAGCGTCTTTTATCAAGTCGTTGAGCCGTTTGAGCAGCTGCGGCTGCGCGTCCTGAAACCAGAGATAATCTTCCCAAGCCGTATCGGTAAAGGTTAGTTTCATCTTTCAATCAATTCTCTTTCACTAAACGAACCGGAATCGGCTTCGGCTAAGGATTTTCTCAAATGTTCGGCATTCGCGGGATTTGACAAAAGATAAATCGTCTCCTGCCACGAATTAAATTCGCGTTCGGACATTAAGACGGCTTTGCGGTGTTCGTCCAGCACGATTAAAACCGGCTCGGCGTCGTTTTCGACTTGCCGTATCAAGTTTTCCAGGTTTTGTTTGGCTGAATTAAACGTCGTCGTGTTCATAATGCAAACAGTTTAACACAAAATAAAGGCGGACGATTGAACAAAGATTCAACCGTCCGCCTTTAAGAACGGGCGAGGACAAGTCGTCGCCCCTACGAATTAAATTACATATGAATCGTCAAATCGTGAACGCCTTCCGCCGCTTCCATTACCGCTTCGGAAACCGTCGGGTGCGCGTGGATTGTTCTGCCTAGTTCGTCCGCCGTTGTCTCTAACGACATTGCGACGCAGGCTTCGGCTAACAATTCGGTGGCGTGCGCACCGATGATGTGGACGCCGAGAACTTCGTCGTATTTTTTCTCCGAGACGATTTTGACGAAGCCGTCGGTTTCGCCTAAGATTCTGGCTTTGCCCGACGCCGAGAGAGGGAATTTACCGACTTTTACGTCGTAGCCTTCTTCGCGCGCTTTGGCTTCGGTCAAGCCGACCGACGCGACTTCCGGGTCGCAGTATGTGCAGTTCGGGACGAGGCGCATATTTATCGGTTCGACCTTTTTGCCCGCGATTTTCTCGACGACTAAAATGCCTTCTTTTGAAGCGAGATGCGCGAGCCACGGCGTGGCGATAACGTCGCCGATGGCGAAAACATTCGGCTCGCCCGTTTCACAGTATTCGTTGACTTCGACCGTTCCGCGCTCAGAGATTTTGACTTTCGTGTTTTCCAAGCCGAGATTTTCCAAATAAGGCATACGTCCGACGGCGACGAGGAACATTTCGGCTTCAAAGGTTACGTCCGCGCCTTTGTCGTTTTTGCCGGTTGCTTTGACGCCGGTTTTCGATTTGGTGAGTTTCTCTAACTTGATGCCGGTTTCGATTTTGATGCCGCGTTTTTTGAAACTTCTGGCGAGTTCTTTGGAAACTTCTTCGTCTTCGACCGGAACGATTCTGGGCATAAACTCGATGATTGTCGTTTCGCAGCCGAAGCGCGCATAGACGCTGGCGAACTCGACGCCGACAGCGCCCGAACCCATTACGAGCATCGATTTCGGCACTCTGTCCAATTCTAAAATCTGGTCTGAATTGACGACCTGTTTGCCGTCGGCTTCAAAACCGGGAAACGGCTTGACGACCGAACCCGTCGCAATAATAATGTTTTTCGTTTCAATCGTTTGCGTTTTGCCGCCTTCGAGCGCGACTTCGACTTTGCCGCTTCCGGCAATTTTGCCGAAGCCGTTAAAGACGGTGATTTTGTTTTTCTTCATCAGATAAGTAACGCCTGCCGCGTTCTTATCGACAATCGCGCTCTTGCGATTCTGCACCTGCGCCCAGTCGAAACCGAGATTTTCGATTTTGATGCCGTATTCGGCGAAATGTCCGGCTTTCTCGAACAGATGCGCCGATTGCAGTAAGGCTTTCGTCGGAATACAGCCGCGCAAACCGCACGTTCCGCCGAGTTTGGCGTCCTTTTCCTTTTCTACAAGAGCGACTTTTAAGCCGAGCTGTCCGGCGCGTATCGCCGCGACATAGCCGCCCGGACCCGAACCGATAATCGTTACGTCAAATTGTTCTGCCAATGTTTTATCTCCGTGTATTAAATTTATTTAGAATTGCCGATAAGAATATTATAAGAATTTACGCGGCGCTTTACTAATTCAGGCGAAAAACAGTTTGTTTCGCACTCGTTGAGCGTTGATTTTCAAATTGCGGCGAGCCAGCCGCGGCAAACGCATTTCCTCCGATCACATTTGATTTTACGGGCGAAGCGTCCGCGCCGCCGGACATTAAAGTCAGAACGAAAAGCGCGGTCAAAACCGCCAGAATCGCCGTAATCGCTTTGCGTCCGTAATCGTTTTTTTTGCACATACGTTTTTATAATAACTTTTTATATTAACAGTGAAAAAGCAAAATAATTTTCTCCGCTTTTAATGAAAGCTGCCGGAAAGCGGATTTTGGCAAACGACAAAAGGCTTTTCCCGCGTTGAGTTTCTAAGGTATTATAATCTAAAGGTTAGGCAAAGCAATGATGTTTTACAAAAAGGGAAGCGAGGTTTTAAGAAATAAATGACCGAACAAACGGCAAAAACACAAATGAGAGAAAAGGCGACCAGAACGGAAACTGATTCGATGGGCGCGGTCGAGGTCGATGCAAACGCGTATTGGGGCGCGCAGACCGAGAGAAGTCTGCATCATTTCAATATCGGTTTCGACGTGATGCCGCGCGAGATGATTCGGGCGCTCGGCGTTTTGAAAAAAGCGGCGGCAATCGTCAATCGTCAATTGAAGCCGGAGAAAATGACTTTGCAGAAAACCGATTTGATTCTGCGGGCGGCAAACGAAGTTATCGCGGGCGATTTGGACGCACATTTTCCGCTTCGCGTGTGGCAGACGGGAAGCGGCACGCAGACGAATATGAACGCCAACGAAGTTATATCGAATCGAGCGATAGAAATGTCGGGCGGCGAGATGGGAAGCAAGTCGCCCGTTCATCCGAACGACGACGTGAATATGTCGCAAAGCTCGAACGACACGTTTCCGACGGCGATGTATATCGCGGCGGCGGAAACTTTGAGCGCGCTCGTTCCGCAGATTGAAAAGGTTTATGACGCAATCGCGGCGAAAGCGCTCGTGTTCTCGGACGTTGTAAAAATCGGCAGAACTCACTTGCAGGACGCGACGCCGCTGACGGTCGGGCAGGAATTCGGCGGCTGGGCAAACTTGATTCAAAGAGATGTCGATAGATTGAAAATGGTTCTCGACGGCTTGTTCGATTTGGCAATCGGCGGAACGGCGGTCGGCACGGGCTTAAACGCGCACCCGGAATTCGCGGCACGCGCCGCCGCGCAAATCGCCGAAATAACCGGCTTGCCGTTCCGCTCGCACCCGAACAAGTTCGCGGCTTTATCGGCGCACGACGAACTCGTCTTCGCGTCGGGCGCGTTGAAAACTCTCGCTTGTTCTTTAATGAAGATTGCCAACGACATCCGCTGGCTGGCGTCGGGTCCGAGATGCGGCATCGGCGAAATCACGCTGCCGGAGAACGAGCCGGGAAGCTCGATTATGCCGGGCAAAGTCAATCCGACTCAAAGCGAAGCAATGACGATGGTTGCCGCTCAGGTTTTGGGCAACGACGCCGCCATCGGTTTCGCCGGTTCGCAGGGAAATTTCGAGCTGAACGTCTTTAAGCCGGTGATGATTCACAACTTTCTGCACTCGGTCAGGTTATTAAAAGACGCGTCGAAAGGCTTTGTCGAATTCTGCATCGACGGCATCGAGCTGAATCGCCCGCAAATCGACAGATATTTAAACGACTCCCTGATGCTCGTTACGGCGCTCAACGAACACGTCGGCTACGACAACGCTTCAAAGATTGCCAAAAACGCGCACAAAAAGGGAACTTCATTGAAAGAATCGGCGGCTGAACTGGAACTTCTGACGGGCGAGCAGTTCGACGAATTGGTCAAGCCCGAAGAAATGACGCACCCGTAAAGCGAGTTACGAATTACGAATGCGGGGAATTATTTCTTTAAATTCGTAATTCGTAATTCGTAATTTGAAATTGATTATCCGATTCCCTGCGCGCGGGCATCGGCGACTAATTTATCAAACTGCCTTTCCAATTCAATATTTGCTCCGCGCAGACCGGCGACGACATCTTCGCCCCATTTGACGTATTCGCCGCGTCTTTCGTCAGACCAGCCGGCGGGCGGATTTTCCAGAACGTCGCGGATATTGCTGATTTTATCGCACAACTTTATCTGCTGCGCGCCTTTCGAGATGTACGGCGCGTGTTCGACTTGCAGCCGCTTGCGCTCGGCTTTCGGCAAAGCCTTATCGTCGGTCAACTCCAAAACCATTTTGCAGACTTCCGCGCCGAAAAGCTCTGTAATTTCTTCTTTCGTCGTTTTGGTGTCTTCGATTGTGTCGTGCAGAACGGCGGCGATTAAAACGTCGAAGTCTTCGACTTTGCCAACGCTCGTTAAAAGATTAAGAACTTCGAGCGGATGATTGATATACGGCTGTTCGTCCGCGCCTTTGCGCTTTTGATTGGTGTGTTTTTTGGCGGCAAAGCTGATTGCCCGCGTAAGTGTTGTTAAGTTATTCACATTTCAGTTTATTACAAACAGAAAAAAGGTCAAGAGTAATCGGAAATACTCTTGACCCTTTTCTTATAAAATCGTTTGTCTTTTTATTTTATAACTTCAATCGTTAAAACCTGCTGACCGGAGATAAGGAATTCCGCCGGCGCGATTTCCTGTTCGGTCAGAACAGTCAAAACCGTCGGTTTGAATCCGCCGGCTGTGCGGTCGTTGTTGAGTGTGGCGAGCATCGACGGCGGCAGATTCGGCAACTCCTTCGCGCCGATAATCGCGCCGTTCGTTACGCGAAAAGTCTGGACATATAAGCGGTCGTCTTTTTTGACATCGTTAATCTTTCTGACCAGCTCGCTCAAATCTTTCGGCACGAATTGTTTCGACGCCGAGCTTTGCGACGCCGCGCTGCCGTCGCCGACGGCGATAATCAGCATTCCGGCGGGCGTGTCGGCGGGAACGCTGACCGGAATTTTCTGCGAAAAGACTTTTCCCGTGTTGGTGCGGACGAACGCCTGCACTTCAAAACTCTGACCGGCGCGCACTTCGGTTTTGTCGAGCGATATGCGTTCGAGAGCGGCGGTTTTGCTGCCGTCGGTCGAAGTCAGTTTTATGTTCACTTCGCTGATTTCCGCGTCGTCGAAACGACTCTGGAGAATCGCGCTGACCGGAACGGCAACCGAAAGCGCGGCGATTTGCGACGCCTGCGAGCCGCCGAAACGACGTTCGAGCTTTATCGAATCCTGTCCTTTTAATTTGATTTCGCCCGTCAGCTCAATTGTCGATTCGCCCATTCCGCGCTCGTTGGCGACAATCGAATTATAAACCGCGATGTTTAATAAAAGCGGCGTCAGATAATCGTCCTTCGCCACTTCAAAATTTAAGGTTTCGATATTGTCGCGGCTCGTCTGCAAATTCAGTTTGACCGGAATCATCTTCGGCGACTGACCGAGACTGCCGAAAACGCCCGTCGCTCTGTCCTGCGTCATCGCGCCGACCATCGAATCGGGAACGGCGAGCTTAAAAGAGTTGTTCAGATTTGGGATAACCGTTACGACGTGCGATTCGGACATCGGCAAATCCGACGTTCCCAAACTTAAAAACGGATGACCGAACGCATAAACCTTATCGCCGTCGCGGTATGTAACCGTTCCCGAAGCCGCCATCGAATAATCGCCGCGCGCCAGCTGCATCGAAACCGACGTTCCGCCGACCAGCGTTTTGTCGTCGGCTTTTTTCATCGCGGTGATTTTCGCCGAGCCGCCGACCGCCGCAACGGGAAGCAGTCCGACCGAAGCTAATTGCGGAGCGAACAAATTTAAAGTTTCCTGCGAAATTCCGCTGAACGTCATCGGTGTCGCTATCGGCTGAAACGATTGTCCGGCAACCGCGTTGAGCGCAGAATTTGGAGCGCCGTCCGCGAAAACCGAACTCGAAACCGCCGCGCCTTTCGGGAAACTCTGTTTCCAGCTTGTTGCCGATAATTCGGCAAACGAAATCGGGCGCGGCTCGCGCGGCTTGATTTGCAGATTTTGATTTTTCTCGAATATGGCGAGCATCTGCTCAATCGGCGTGATGCCGCAAATCGGTTCTTTCGAGAACGGAAAGCTGTAAGCAATCGCGCCGACGAGCTTGCCGTCAATATAAACGGGCGAACCGCTCATTCCGGCAAAAACGCTCGTTCTGTCCGCGCCGCCGCCGGATATGCGACCGACAATCATATCCTGTTTCGGACCGACGCCGCCGGGAACGACGCCCAGAATCTCAACCTGAAATTCTTCCGGCTCGCTGCCGCGAAAAACCGTCCAAGCCGAGCCTTTCATTCCTTCCTTCAATTCGGAAAGCGGAAAAAACGACGCTTTCGCCGTCGGAACGGTTTTGCGCGGCGCGTCCGTTTTCATCTCCGTCTGTCCGAAAAGATTCGCGCCCGCCGCGAAAACAATCAAGGCTAAAGTAAAAAGTTTTGTTTTCATTTGTTTAAAGCTCTTCCTTTTCTTCCGCCGTTTATGGTAGCATTTTAGACGGCTCGCCGAAAGTTCTTATTTTTGAGGACTGACACGATAAGACTCGCCCGCATCGATGCGCGTTGTATTTTCTTTTACCGGACAACCGCGAACATTCCCGCAAACGCAAGAAGTTATAAAATTATGGCACAAACAAAACGTCTTTTTAAGAGTTTTTACAGGCTTTTTCTGCCCGTAATCGTTCTGCTGCTGCTGGCGATTGCCGCCGCTTCAATCGGTTTCATTTATAAAGCCTCGCGTCCGCCGACGGCGAAATACCTCGTAACGCCTGAAAAATACGGAATGTTCAGCGCTCGCGGCGCTCGCGTTACCGATGAAACGTGGCGAAACCGTGACGGCTCGACGGCTCGCGGCTGGCTGCTGCGCGGCGCGGAAAATTCGCCGGCGATTATCGTTCTTCACCGCTACGGCGCTGACCGCTCATACGGTTTGAATCTCGGCGTAAAATTAAACGAAGCGACTAATTTTACGATTCTGATGCCCGACCTGCGCGGACACGGCGAAAATCCGCCGGTTAAATCCTCGTCATTCGGCGGCTGTGAAACCGACGACGTTCTGGCGGCAATCGAGTTTCTGCGCGGCATAAGCACCGACAGTCAGGCACATCTCGTCGGGCAGAACATCGGCATTTACGGAGTTGATTTAGGCGCGATTGCGGCGATTACGGCGGCGGCGAAAGACGAAGACATAAAAGCGCTGGCGCTCGATTCGATACCGGCGAACTCGAACGATTTACTGGCGACCGGCGTCGATAGAAATTTTCCGTTTGCCAGTTCCTTAACATCAAAGCTCGCCGAACTCGGAACGCGCGCTTATTTTTTCAACGGCTGTTACCGCCGCGACGCGGTTTGCGATACGGCAAAGGCGGTCGAAAACCGGCGGGTTCTTCTGCTCGCCGGTTCGGACGCGCCGAAGTTTCAGGCATCGACCGAAAAACTGAGCCGCTGTTTTCCGAAAGATACGGAAGTGGAAACTAAAACCGACCTCAACCCGTCCGGCTACAGCATCACCAACGCGTCGCTCGAACAATCCGAAGCCTACGACCAGAGAATTATCGGCTTTTTTACACGAAGTTTAAGTATTGAATAATGGATAACGGATAATGGAAAATTTAACTCTCTCGGATAATGACTGTTTAAAGTTAAAAGTTTTAACTTTAATGGTTTTTATTCTTCCTTTATCCATTATCTATTCTAAAGATTTATCTTTTTCCCGCCGTGTCCGTTCGTTCCCGCGATTTTTCGGACTTCGGCGCTTTCTTCCATTTTACCGACGACCTGAACGAGAATCTCGCGCATTTTTGTTAAACGCTCGACGGACGAACGCGTTTCAAGCAGATGGTATTTTAATTCCGTTTCAAGATTAAAAGCGGCAGTTACCAGAAACGAAAGCGCCTGCGGTTCGGCGCGGGCAATTTCGGGAAACGCGCCGCGCGCGCCGCTCAGTTTATGCGCCGCCCGCGTAATTCGGGTGAAAAGCGCGAAAACTTCGTCCGCCAGCGGATTTAAAATCCTTTCGTCTTCTTCAAAATCCTCAAAAAACTCGACATCGCCGACCAGATACGGCTCGCCCGCTTCGGCGTAATCCAGAAGACGATAGCGAATCACGCCGAGTGTCATAATATTCGCCCGCCCGTCCGGCATCATTTGAGTTTCGCGCACTTCGGCGACGCAGCCGACGCTGCCGCTCGACGGTTTATCGGTAAAAGACGCGCCCGGATTAAAAAACGAAACGCCGAACATATTTTTGTCCAGCCCGACATCTCTAAGCATCTGCCGGTAACGCGGTTCAAATATATGCAGCGGCAAAAGCTCGTTCGGCAGCAGAACGAGCGGCAGCGGAAACACCGGCAAATGTTTCAGACCTGATACTTTCTCGGATGCTTCGGACATATTTTAAGAGTTTATAGAGTTTATAGAGTTCGTAGAGTTTATAGAGTCGGTGGAATTTTAAGAGTTCAGAGAGTTTATAGAGTAAAAGAAAATTCCTTCATACTCTATAAACTCTATAACTCTATAACTCTACAAACTCTTTAAAGCTATGAAATCGACGATTTTTTCGGGCGATTCGTCGCTTAAAGCCATTCGTTTCGAGCCGATAACCGCTTCCGCCATTTCCGCCGCGCGCATTTTATAACGATTGTCGCGGACGATTAAGTCTTCGACGACGCGGCGTTCGAGCTGTTCGCGTGTAACGTCTTCGCCCAAATCGGCGGCAACGGCGTATTCGACCGGCGCGGTGTGATTTTTGATGCGAACGTGCAGCGCGTCGGTTAATTTCAAAGTTTCTTCGCGGATTTTTTGCTGTTCGAGCAGAGAATTCGGGAAACCGAGATGACCCTGCAAGGTAATTTCGATAATCGGTTTCGGCTGACCTTCTTCGGCGGCGCGGGCTTCGTTTCTTACTTTGTTCAGCACACCGTTTGTAACTTCGCTCGCCTCGCTTGCCTGCGAAACGTCGTAAGACAAGCGCTGAAACGGGCGCTGTTTGTAATCGCGAATGTGTTTGGCGGAAACTTCGAGATTGTCGCTGACTTCGATTAAATAAACGCCGCGCGTTTCGCGAAATTCGTCGATGCTCGTAACTTCAATCGAGCCTGGATTAAACGCCCAGTTGTCGATTTCGTAATTTTTATGCGTGTGTCCGAGCGCGACGTAATTGGTAACCGATTTAAGCTCCTTCAAACTGTTTATCGAAAGCGCCGGAATCGGGTGCGTCTGATGTCCTTCGACATCGGTGTGCAGCAGCAGAATCTGAAACGCGCCCGTTCTGGTGTTTTCCTTAATACTCTCGGTCAGCATCGGAATCGCCCAGTTTGCCGACGCGCCGTACCAGTTCGAGCCGAAAATTCTGGCGTCGCCGATGTCGATAAATCCGCCTCTGCCGGTGTCCGCGTTCCACTGTTCATAAACGATTTTGCCTTCGACGTTTTTCGGTTCGAGCAGATACAGAAGATTCCAGTTCGATAAAGAGCGCAGCCAACTGTAATCGCTGTCGGTGTGTTTCTGGTCGTGGTTGCCTTCGATGCCGACAAACGGAATGCCCGCCGCTTTCAATAAACTCAAACCGGCAAACGCGTAATTCATCGTCTCCGGCGGCACGTTTCGCTTATGAAAAAAATCGCCGCACATTATTACGAAATCGACTTTTTCCTCGACGGCGTATTTCTTCAGAACGTCAATCCACGCGTCGAAAAAATCGCGTGGACTTTCCGCCAGTTGGTAACGCGTGCAGCCCAAATGAACGTCGGAGATATGCAGGAATTTCATAAAATAATTATAACAGAAATCCGGCTTGTCAGAGAGATACGGAAAGCGTCGATTTGAATTCCAGAACCGGCATTTGCAAAATCCTTGTCGGTGTGAAATCTTAGCGTTTTTGCTTGTAAAGCTCGATTCCGTCTTCAACCAAGCTTTTCGCCTTTTCGGACATATAATAATTGTTCTCTCTAATTGGAAATTTTGCGGTGTATTAAATCAGCAGCAAATATAAAAATGCCGGCAAGCGCTTTAATTTAACTGTTTGCCTAAAACAAAAAAAGAGCAATATTCTGCTCTTTTTTTAACCGAAATTTTATAAAAGTCTATTTACTTTTTTTGTGTCGGCGCTTCTTTCGGCGTGGTGTAAAACGGTCGATGCTGAACAACCAGTTCCTTTTCTTCGTAAACGCCGTCGCCGTTCAAGTCAACCTTGACCTGTAATTTATTTTTCTTGCCCGGCTCGCGCTTCGTGTCTCCGGCGTCGTAAGCGATGCTGTATTGACTTCTGAGAAGTCCGTTAATCGAGCCGAGAACGTTGGGCAGCTCGCCGGGAAAGGTTACGGGGAAAAACGCGCCGCCCGATTCTTTGGCAATCGTCGTCATCGCGTTATTAGCCTGCAAAAAATCCAGTCGTCCGGGCATTCCGCTAATGTCTCCGGCTGCCGAGAGACGGTCTTCGTAAAGTTTATAAAACAGATTTCCCGTGCCGATAATGTAAATCGGAACGCCCGCTTCCTGAACAATCCGGCGAATTTCGCCGTAATTTATCCGGCTGAACGTGTCGATGCCGGAAGTTACCAGAATAATGGCGCGGCGTTTTGATTTAACTTCAACCATTCCGCCGTAAATCGACGTGCTTTCCTTTGAATTTTCCAAAACTACTGAATCGCCTTTGCCGCCGAGAAGCGCGAATTTCAAGGCGTCGTAAATGTTGTTTTCACGAAAAGCCGGACTGTTTCTCAAAAGCAAATCGACCGTTTGACGCAGGCGGTTCGGGTCGTTCGTGAAATCGGTAATCGGTGTCGGGCGCATATCGAAGGCGATAACCGACGCGTAATCGTCCGGCGCTTTGATGAATTTTGAAAGAAAATAAGCGACCGGACGCACCACTTCCGCCGTTCCCATTTCCTGCCCGCGGCTGCCGTATGAGCCGAAAATCTCCGACCATTTGCTGAATTCGACGACCAGGGAAACGGTTATCGGCGCTTCGGGCATCGCGAAATTGGCGATGTCCTGTTTGACGCCGTTTTCAAAGACGCCGAAGTTTTCCTTTTTTAAGCCGGTGATAATCTGTCCGGTTTTCTTGTTATAGACAACCGCATCGACGTTGACGATATTGGTTTTAATCTTCAAGACTTCCTCGTCGATAATGGCGGTTTTTTCTTCTTCTTCCTGTTTTTTGCGTTCTTCTTCCTGACGCTGACGTTCTTTTTCCTGCCTTACTTCGTCCTCGGTGCGCGGCACGGGACGCTCATTTTTTTTCTGGTCGCCTCGCCGGTTCTCGACTTTCTGCGGGCGGGACTGTGCCGGAGAAATCTGGCTGAATGTAAGGAAAGCGGCGATTGTCAAAACAACCGAAGTCGTAAAACGACACGCGAGAGCGGTTTGCATAATTTCTGCCTCTTAAGGAAAGTATTTGGGCTTTAGATACGTAATTGTCCGCTTTTAGTTGGAAGAAATCAAGATAATTACGAAATACGAAATTACGAATTACGAAAGAAAGAATGTTGTTCTCCGGCTGTTTTAAATTTTATTCAACTGTAAAATTATAAGACCGGTTACAGTTTCGTAATTCGTAATTTCGTAATTTCGTAATTGACTTAGTTCGGGTAAATATCGACTTTCACATTGAACAAACCGGAGTTGTCTTCGAGATTTCCTTCGTTGACGCCTAAAAACAACGCGCCGTCGCGCGCGGCGGTAAATTCGCGTCCCGCGCCGATGAAAATAAATTCGTTGTTGTCATCGCCGATAACGGCAATCAAGCCGCCGGTCGCTTCTTTCGCCATCAGTTTACTGCCGTCCGGCAAAGTCGCGATGCCTTCGGACGTGGTATAGCGACCGCCGCCGAGCGAGATTCTGCCCGAACTGCCGACGCGTATTTTCTGACCTTTTCGGACGACAAAACCCGAATTCGTCCAGCCGTTCGACGTGCTGTCGGCGAGAACCGAGACGTTTATCGTTATCGGTTTTATATTCGCCGCCGCCGGAGAACTTGCCGGCTGAATGACGGTCGGAGCCGCTGATTCGGCGGGCGCGGGCGTTGGAGTCGTCCGTGCGATTGGAGTCGTCGCGCTGCTGACACTACTGACATTGCCGCCGTAATTTGTCGGTTTGCCGGAAGAATCGTTGCCGGTTTCGGCGTCAAAGGAAATCGATTCGACCTCGGCGGCGTTAAAATTCATCTGCCGCCGGCGCGTTCCGTCGGCGATGAGAACGGTAAATCTGCCGCTGCCGAAGCCGACGATTTTTCCTTTGATAATGCTGCCGTCCTTTAACCGAATCGTGTCGGCGAAAACGGCAAAAGTAACGGATAATGTTAAACTTAAAATTAAACTCAGGCGGAAAATCTTGGATTTGAAAAACATACTTCCTCCGGCAAACTGTTGATATAGCGGTTTGATTTACAATCGGGACGATTAAACAGGTAAAATATAAACTTGTGTTTCGGGAACTTCTAAAACATAAAGCTAGATGCGCGCGCTGAATAAAAGGATTGCAGAAATCTGCCAACGCCAGCGAACAAATCGAATTATACACAAACCGTTTCAGGTTGTGAATTACAATTCCGGCTTTCGACCGGCGAACGATTTTAATGAATTCGACAATCACAGAAAATAAAAACAACTTTTTTTACGGCTGGGTAATCGTCTGCGTCTCGACTTTTTCCCTGCTTGTCAGCAACGGCTTATCAATCGGCGGTCTGCCGGTTTTTTACAAATCCATTCAGGAAGATTTGCTCGCGCTCGGAACGCTTACGCCGCAGACGAAAGACGCCGTAATCGGGCTTGCCGCCGGTCTTACGTTTCTTTTATCGGGAATTTCTTCGCTGGTTGTCGGGCTTTTTATTAAAAAAATCAGCCTGCGCCGGTTGATGATGTTCGGATGCGTCGTTTTGGGCGGCGGGCTTCTTTTTTATTCGCGCGCCGTCTCTCCGCTGGACGTTTATATAGCGCACTCGCTGTTCGGCGTCGCTCTCGGTTTCGTCGGCGTGATAGTTCAAACCGTTCTGGTCGCCAACTGGTTTCGGCGGCGGCGCGGAACGGCGCTCGGCATCGTTCTGCTCGGCACGAGTCTTGGCGGCGTGGCGATTTCCGCCGTCGCTACGCCGCTAATCGGCAGCTACGGCTGGCGTGCGTCGATGCAGATTTTAAGTTTGCTGGTTTGGGTGATTTTAATTCCGGCGACGTTTTTTCTCGTGCGCGATAAACCCGAAGACATCGGTGAAAATTTCGACGGAGACGAAGCGCCGACGAACGTGCCGGCGGGCGAAACAGCGGCGGCGTCCGGCGCGACTTTTGCCGAGGCGCTCAAATCGCCGCTCTTCTGGGTGCTGGCAATTTGCGCGGCGCTGATTTTTTACCCGATTTTCGCCGTCAGCCAGCAGTTTAATTTGTATCTGCAAAACAACGTCGGCATTTCAAAAGAGACGGCGGGTTTCGCCCAGAGCGTTTTGTTCGCGACCAGCATCGCCGGGAAATTCCTTTTCGGCTGGCTGTGCGACCGTTTCCCGGTACGCGGCGTGATTATGATTTGCTGCGGCGTGATGTTTCTCTCGACCTTGATGCTGCTCGGTTTTCTCGACGCCTCGACGATTTTCGTCTTTCTGATTCCGTTCGGCTTGGGCTACGGCGGAACTTTCGTGCTGATTCAGCTTTTAACCGTCGAAAACTTCGGTCTGCGCGACATCGGAAAAATTTTAGGCGCGATAATTTTGATTGAAACTTCCGGCGGCTTCATCGGCTCGGTAATTACCGGGAAGCTGGCAAGTCTCAATAACGGCGATTACAAATCGGCTTTCTACGGCGTTACAATCGCCGCCGGACTTGCTTTCGCCTCGACTTTCGTTCTTTATCTGCTTTCCGGCGAAAACAAATACAGCGAAAAGGCGACGGATAACAGGCGATAGGGAAAATCAAAAGGCGTTACCCGCATTTATTAAATTCACCTGTTAAATAATCGGCAGCGGTTCACAATTAAATATAAGAAAATCTCGCTCTGAGTTCACGATTCGCCGCGCGTTTTGGCTGGCGGAGAAACAAACTAAGGTTTGAACCCGGAACTTCTGTCGATTGCTCGACTTAATTTCGCGCTTCTGCTTCATATAAAATAAACCCGTCCGGTTATTTATTTCGATTTAACTTTAACGCGCCCGAATTCGGTCAGGAGCGATTTCATTTCCGCCGCCGCCGCCGTGTGCGCCGCACCGTTGGTAGCTAAAATTCCGTTGTGGTTATTGACATCCGGCGTGTTATAGACAATCGGCGCGCCGAACAAATCGGTCAGCTCGCCGCCCGCTTCGCGCAAAATAATTTCCGGCGCGCACGTGTCCCAGTGTTTAGTGCGCGGGCTTAAATGAATGTAAAGGTCGCACGTTTTTCGCACAATCAAGCCGACTTTCAAGCCGACCGAACCGCGCTGTGTTTCGGACTTTAAGCCGAATTGTTCCACGACGCGCGACATTTTCGGGCTTCGATGATTGCGGCTGACGGCTAGATTCATCCGCGCAAAATCGGTTTCGCCCGAAACTTCGAGGCGAACGGGCGCGCCGCCGTTTTCGATTAACCACGCGCCCGCGCCTTTGACGGCAAAATACAAACTGTCTTCAGTCGGCATAAAAACGACGCCGAGAATCACTTTGCCGTCTTCCGTCAGACCGATTTGCACGGCGAAGTCGCCGGTTTTCTCGATAAATCCGTAAGTTCCGTCAATCGGGTCAATCACCCAAACGCGCTTTTTGCTTAATCTTTCGTCGTCGTCGGCTTCTTCTTCCGACAGGATTCCGTCGCCGGGAAACGCTTTCATCAAACCTTCGACAATGATTTTACTTGCCGTGCGGTCGGCGATTGTTACCGGTTCGGAAAAATTGTCGGCAAAGATTTTATGTTCGGTTTCGACGCCGGCGGCGTAAAAATCCATTATGCTTTCGCCCGCTTTTCGGGCAAGCGCGACGGCGGTTTCGAGTTCTTTTTCTAACATTACTAAAAATCTAACACAGAAAATATTCAGCCGCGAACCGCACAAATCGACGCGAACAATAAAAATCAACGGTAAATTTAACCGCAGACAAACGCCGATGAAACCGGATAAAAGAGAGCGATATAAAACGGATATTGTTTTGTATTTCCATAATCCATATTTCTTATCCGCGTTTATCTGCGGTTAAATATTTCTTTTCATAATTCGCGTCGATTTGTGCAGGCAAGCGGCTGAATACTTTTCGCGCTCAAATAAAAATGCCACAATAACCGGGCAGCGACGGCACGGAAAGGTTTCCAGCGTTCGGCAATCGAGAGAAATTCTTCCGAACCCGGCTTTTCGGACAGATTTTTCAAATTGCGCCACGCGACGTGCAGCGCCAAATCGCCTCGCGGCATCACGTCCGGGCGCAGCAGAGCCATAAGCAGATAAATATCCGCCGTCCAGTCGCCGATGCCTTTTATCTTTTTAAGCTCGAATTTAACTGCCGCGTCCGGTAAATCTTCAAGCGACTGTAAATTCAATCTGCCTTCTGAAATCGCCGCCGCCAAATCCCGCGCGTAAGAAATCTTCTGTCTGGAGAAATACGCCGCTTTCAATTCCGCGTCCGAAAGCCGCAGAACATTTTCCGGCGTAACCTCGACAATTTTTTCGCGCAGTTTATTAAATGCCGATAAAGCCGAAGCAAGCGAAACCTGCTGTTCCAAAATTATATGAACGAGCGTCGCAAAAGTCGCCGCGCGTTTCCAGAGCGGCGGCGCGCCGTAAGTTTCAAATATAAAAGCTAAATCGGCGTCGCTTTCGACTAATTTTTTACAGGCGAAGACGAGATTTTTCTCGTCGAGCGTTTTAATCATAAAAATCGAATCTTTTCGTTATACAATTATTAAACTTACCGGATAATTTCGTGAAATTCCAACTCTATGAAAGTTCGTCGCGCAGCTTCAATTTATTTTTCGATTCAGGGATTGGCAGTCGTCGGCTGGTGGCTTTTGTTGTTTTTCGTGCCGTCTTCGCGCATTTATTTTCAAATGGGCGATTCGGAGACCACTTTGCTCGCCTTTTGGCTGCCGGATTTATTTTTGCTCGCCGCCGGTTCATTCGCCGCCGCCTTATTTTGTTTTTTCGACGGTAAATTTTTAAGTAACATTCTCTGGTTCGTGGTCGGCGCAATCAGTTACGCGACCGTTTACTGTTTTAGTTTCGCCCTGATGACCGATACCGGCTGGCTCGGCGTAGCGCTTATGGCTGCCGCGATGACTTTGAGCGGAAACTTCGCCGTCGGTTTGTCGCCGACTGTTAAAGATTTAATGTTTCGCCGTTCAAACGAAGCGAAAACAAGCTGGATTCTGACCAAAACCTTCGCGCAGATTATTATCGTCTGGTTTTTGATTCTGGCTGTTTTTCCTTATTTCATCGCAATCCTGGAAACCAAGCTCGGCATTCCGAAATTTTCGTTTCCGTTTCAACAAATTATATCCGTAATTTTTTTCTGCACCGTCAGCTCGCTCGGAGTTTCCGGCGCATACACGATGGCGCGAATCGGACGCGGAACGCCTTTGCCGCTCGACGCGGCAAGCAATCTGGTAGTCCGGGGCGTTTATTCTTTCGTTCGCAATCCGATGGCGATTTCGGGAATCGGACAAGGTTTGGCGGTCGGCTTGTTTTTGGGTTCTCCACTCGTATTGCTTTACGCGCTGCTTGGCGGCTTGATTTGGCAAGTAATTTTTCGACGCCTGGAGGAAGATGATCTATTGAAAAACTTCGGTTCCGATTATGAGGATTACTGCCGAAACGTCCGCTGTTGGATTCCGCGTCTGACGCCTTACCAGATTGACTCGACCGTCGTTTCGTCAAACTCAATCGAATCGCCGTTCGGCAAAATGTGAACGATTTGAGACGCGCCTTTGGCTTTCAGAATCGGCGACAACAGACCGACGCGATGGCAATTGGCGCGCGGCGTTTTATGCTTTGTAAGCGGCTGCGATTCGGAACACATAATCGCCGTCCGCATCTCCGCCGACAGTTCCAAAATTCGCCCGACGCCGTAAGCCAAATCTTTCGGTATCGGCGTCGTTTTCCCGCCGCATTCGGGCAGCCATTCATAACCGATGCCGCTTTCCAGCAGATTTGCGGCTAAAACCGCGCCGTTAAACTGCACCCAGCGCGAGCGCGCCACGCTTCGGACATCGCACAGAAACGCGATTTCGTGTTTTTGCAGCAGCGCCAGAAAATCGCGCCACGCGTGCCGTCCGTGTCCGATTGTATAAACGGTAATCATTGATTTATTTGTTTGATTTCCTCGACGGAATCGGGATTTTCTAAAGCTGACAAGTCGCCCGCGTCTTCACCTAAATATGCCGAACGAAGCACGCGGCGCATCACTTTGGCGTTGCGCGTTTTCGGCAGAGCGGCAACAAAATGAATCTTTGAAGGCGCGAGCGGCTTGCCCATATCTTTGACGACGAGCTGTTTTAGTTCGGTTTGGAGCGCAGACCTCCAGTCCGCATTTTCGTCGGAAATCGAATCGTCCGCGTTATTTTCGCGCTTTGCGCTCATTGCGGGCAAGATGCCCGCGCTCCCGGTGAGGACGCAGAACGCGACCATCGCCGTGCCTTTTATTTCGTCGGGAACGCCGATGACGGCGGCTTCGGCAACCATTTCGTGCGCGATTAAGAGACTTTCGACTTCCGCCGGTCCGACGCGCTTTCCCGCTACTTTCAGCGTGTCGTCGGAGCGTCCGAGAATAAAATAATGCCCGTCGGCGTCGCGCACCGCCCAGTCGCCGTGAACCCAAATATTTTCAAAGCGATTCCAATACGTTTCTAAATAACGCTCCGGCTCGTGCCAGAAGCCGCGCGCCATTCCAATCCACGGTTTTCTTATCGCCAGCTCGCCAACCATATTCGCGCCGACGGATTCGCCTTTGTCATCCAGAATATCGGCGTCGATTCCGGGACACGCGGCGGAAAACCCGCACGGTTTTATCGGCACAAGCGGGTTGTTCATCAGGATTCCGCCCGAAATCTCCGTGCCGCCCGAATAATTAATAATCGGCAGCTTGGAATCGCCGACTTTCTCGAACAGCCACCACCACGGCGCGGGATTCCACGGCTCGCCCGTCGAAGCAAAAGCCCGCAAAGCGGATAAATCGTGCTTCTTCGGCAAATCGTCGCCGCAATTCGCCAGCGAACGAATGAGCGTCGGCGAGATTCCCAGGATTTCAACCTTATGCTTCGCGCAGAATTCCCACATTCTATCGGGCTTCGGATAATCCGGCGCACCGTCGTAAATGCAAATCGTCGCGCCGTTAATAAGCGCGCCGTAAATCAGCCAAGGTCCCATCATCCAGCCGATGTCGGTTATCCAACTGATGCGCGTCCCGCGCCCGACATCCGTGCCGAAAGCCATATCCTGCGCCGCCTTTACCGGAAAACTCACGTGCGAATGCGCGATGCCTTTCGGCTTGCCGGTCGTCCCCGACGTGTAAAGAATAATGAGTGGGTCTTCGGCGTAGGTCAGTTCAAGGTATCTTAAATTTTTTACGCCTTCTTTTTCGTTTTGTTCTACTGTTTCTTTAAATCTTTTCGTTTCTCCGGTGTATTCAAAACTGAGTCCAAACTCGCCTTCATCCAATAGCTCATCAAAATACAAATATGAATAATTATGTGGTGAGTTAACGAACGAATAGCTTAAACCTTTTTTTATTCGAGTTACGATAAAAACTTTTTCAATAGTCGGACAGCTTGCAATACTTTCGGAAGCAATTTCAAAAGCGTCAAATTCTTTCCCGCGTCGTGGAAATCCATCGCAAGTAAATAGTGCTTTTGCCCCCACTGCATTCATACGACTTGCAATCGCTTCGACTCCATAACCCGAAAAAACAGGAACAGCAATCGCACCAATTCTGCCAATCGCTAAAAGCGCAACGATTGTTTCAATCATCATCGGCAAATGAATTCCAATCGCATCGCCTTTACCAAATCCATTATCTCGCAAACCTGCCGCGCAAAATTCGACTTGCTCTTGTAATTCCGCATAAGTAACCTGCCGAACTTCGCCTTCTTCGCCTTCCCAAATTATCGCGGGCTGGTCGCGCATCTCGTCGGTTTGCCAGCGGTCAACGCACATTTCGGTAATATTCAAACCGCCGCCGGCGCACCAGTGCGGAAACGCCGCGCCGTCCGACGTGTCAAGCAGTTTTTCATACGGCGGATTGAATTTTATATCGAGAAAATTCAAAACTTCCGCCGTAAATTGTTCGACGTTCTCGATTGAAAATTTATACAGCTCGTCGAAAGTCGAAACATTGACTTGCCGCATAAAGCGCGTCAGCTGCGCGCGTTCGATTACGTCCGGCGTCGGCGTCCAGGCGATTGGCTGGTTTTCCAGAAGGTTTGTGTCGTTCATATTTTGCGGTAAATAAAGAAATTTGAAACCACAGATTAGCACAGATGAACGCAGATTTTTAAGAGATAGAACTTAATAGATATAGACGGACATAAATAACTTTTTCAAGATTTCCTTTTACCCTTTTTATCTTTTCCATCGCTGTTAATTATCTGTGCAAATCTGTGTAAATCTGTGGTTAAATAAAAATCTATGAGCGAAAAACCGGTCGAAACAAAACTTCCAGACAATCTTTTTCGAGGCAAAACGGCAATCATTACGGGCGCGAGTCGCGGCGTTGGCAGAGCGACGGCTTTGCGATTAGCCGAATCGGGCGCGAATGTCGTCGTCAATTATTTGAAAAGCGAAACGAAAGCGAACGAAGCGGTAAAAGAGTGTGAAAATCTCGGCACGGGAGCGATTGCCGTTCAGGGCGACGTGTCCGAATGGAAGGACGCGCATAATTTGGCGAATCAGGCGATTGAGCGATTCGGCAAAATAGATTTGCTGGTTTTGAACGCCGGAATTTGGGAAGGCGCGCCGATTGAGGAAATGTCGGAAGACGTGTGGAATCGGGTTTTGAATACGAATCTGAAAGCGGCGTGGGCGATGACAAAGGCGTGCGTGCCGTCAATGAAAAAACAGCCGAGCGGCGCGATTGTCCTTGTTTCCTCGACTGCCGGACAGCGCGGCGAAGCCAATTATTCAAACTACGCGGCGTCGAAAGGCGGGCAAATCAGCTTTACCAAAGCGCTCGCGTCAGAATTATGCCCGAAAATCCGCGTCAACTGCGTCGCGCCCGGCTGGATTGAAACGGCGATGGTTCGTCCGGTTTTTGAAGATGAAACTTACAAAGCGAGCGTCATCAACGCCATTCCCTTAAAACGTATGGCGACGACCGACGACATCGCGCTCTCGATTTGTTTCCTGCTCTCCGACTGGTCGCGCCACATCACGGGCGAAATTTTAAATATCAACGGCGGCTCGGTTTTGTGCGGGTGATTTTATGATGTGAAAGTATGTTCTGACGACGACCTCTGAAATGTTTGGCTAAAACTGTGTCAAAATTGGGAGGTTCTGACACAGCCTTTTGATATTTAATTTTGCTGTTTAGCAAGCCTTTACAATCCTTTTTTGATGGTAAATAAGTAATGCTCTCCACAGTATTCTCTTCCTTAAATACCGTGTAAACAACACCCTCTTTAAAATTGGAGTAGGAATCATAAACTAACAGATGTTCATCAGTTTTTTTCTTAAACTTTTTCAAATTAAGATTAAGGTCATTAAACTTTAATTCCTGATGCAGGTAAACTCGTATTTTAATAACAGTATCCTTACCAATCATACATTCACAGATTTTCTTATTCTCACAAAGTTTTTCTGAATATTGTATAGATACGAATCCATTATTGATTAAATAGCCTCCATTCTCACGCGGTTTTCCAAGTAAATTTTCAACATCGCTTCTTGTGGATTTCAAAGGGATTAACCCATTCCAAGAATTGCTTTGGGAGTAAGAATAAACAGTCAGAACAAGAATTAAAATTGTTAGTTGAAGCGCTTTCATTTCTATTCTTTATTTTGTTTAAAAAATCGTATTTGCAACCGCTTTACGGCGCGGTCGGTTGAAACATTTCCAAACTCGAATTGCGTTTTTCCGCTTTCTGCGCCTCGTTTAAGCGTCCGTAATCGTAAATCGCGCTTTCCCACGTTCCATACATTGCGTTGGGCAGGACGATGAATTTTCTGCCGAACATCTCGCGGGCTTTATCGACTTCGGCAAATCTGTCGGCGATTGATTTTTTCTCGAAATCCATTGATAAATCGTCGAGGTTGTCGCCGATGAGCAGCACGATTCGATGATTCCGCAAAACCGCCCGGCGGCGCGCTTCTTTGCCCGATTCGGTTTGGCGGAGCAGAACGGTTTCGTCGGATACGTCGGGGAAACCGACGGCTTTGAGATTGTCAATCGTTGCCTGTCGCTGCACTTCGTCGCGGTTTGAAATATAAAAAACGCGCACGTCTTTGGAATTGGCGTATCGGAGAAAATCGACCGCGCCGGGAATCGCTTTAGCTTCGCGTTTTTCGCCCCACGCATACCAGACTTTTAAATCAAACGGAATACGATTTTTGATTGAAAAGGCTTGCTGCGGCGAGTTGTCCAGCACGGTTTCGTCAATATCGACGACGACGGCGCGCGTCCGTTTGCGCTCGGCTTTCGGCAATTTTTTCAAATTCTTTTTCTCGAAATCGGCGTTCAGCTGCATTTGCGCGACGTTAAAAGCCTGATAAGCCAGAGCGCGATATTCGCCCGCTTTCTGCATATACAAAACGGCGGCGACCTGATATTCATTATCCGCCGTCGCTTTCGCGGTTTGAGTGCCTTGCTGCGCCGTCGAAGCGGTTACGAAATACGTCGAAACGACCGAAGCGGCGACGAGCGCGAAAGTTAAAAGATAGTTTCTGGTTTTCATAATTTGTTTTGATTAAATGTGTTCGAGCGATTATAAATGAATTATGCCCGAAAAACCGAAAGAGGAAAACGACAAGGAAAAGGAAATCGAACAGTTGCTCGAAAATAAACCGGAAACCGGCGATAAAGATTCCTGGACGCAGGCACAGCGTGAGCGAAGTTATTATTACGACGACGCGCACGGCTACGAAATTTATAATCCCGACGACGATGACGACGAGGAAGAAGACTGCAAGCCGTCTCAAAAATAACAATGGCGTTTTATCAAGCCGTTTTTCGTCTCTCGCCGGATTTGCCGTTAAACGGGGAAATCTTCCGGCAGCGACTCGCCGTATGTGCGCTCGTAAATATAACGCTTTTGTTCGGCTTCGGATAAATTTTCGGCATCGCGGCGAGAACGACTTTTCGGGCGGAGACAAACATCGCGGAAGCTGTTTTCATCCGCTCCTGCGGCGACCGCCGTTTCCATATCTCGTCGAACATTTCCACAATTTCCGGTGGCGTATCATTCATTTTTAAGTTTTTTCAAGCATTGTGGGTTCGATTATAAAACAAAAATCGTGAACGGAAGCGAATCCATTCACGATTTTTATATTTGACGATTTACGAAAAATTATTTCTTCGGACGTTCGTTCGCCTTCAAAACTCGCTTTCTAAGTCTGATAGATTTCGGCGTAACTTCAACCAATTCATCGTCGGCGATAAATTCGAGCGCTTCTTCCAGAGACAAATCTTTAACGGGAACAAGGCGCATCGCTTCGTCGGCGCTTGAGGTTCGCATATTAGTCAGCTTCTTTTCCTTAATCGCGTTGACATCGAGGTCAACCGCGCGCGCGTTTTCGCCGATTAACATTCCTTCGTAGACTTTCGTCTGCGGATTGACGAAAAGTTTCCCGCGTTCCTGCAAAGCGTAGAGCGCGTAGGTCGTCGTCTCGCCCATACGGTCGGAGACGAGCGAACCCGTTCCGCGTCCTTTCATATCGCCCAGCCATTTGTCGAAGCGTAAGAAAATTGTATTTAATAATCCAGTTCCTTTCGTTTCGGTCAGAAATTCGCCGCGAAAACCGATAAGCCCGCGCGACGGAACTTCGTATTCGAGCCGCACGCGTCCCGTGCCGTTGTTTATCATCTTCATCATCTGACCTTTGCGCCGTCCGAGCGCTTCGGTTACGACGCCGATAAATTCTTCGGGACAATCGACGACGACTTGCTCAATCGGTTCTTGAAGCTCGCCGTCTTCGCTGCGTTTGGTGATAACTTCGGGCTTAGAAACCTGCAATTCATAACCTTCGCGGCGCATCATTTCGATAAGAATCGCTAATTGCAATTCGCCGCGCCCCGAAACCTTAAATTGGTCGGGCGAATCTGTATCGGCGACGCGCAGAGCGACGTTTCCGAGCAATTCTCTTTCGAGACGGTCTTTAATCTGGCGCGATGTAACGAATTTTCCGTCGATGCCGGAAAACGGCGACATATTGACACCGAAAATCATCGCAATCGTCGGCTCGTCAACGTTAATAACCGGCAGCGGTTTCGGATTATCGACTAAAGTTATCGTTTCGCCGATATTGATGTCGTCGAAACCGGCAAGCGCGACAATCTCGCCGACGCCCGCGTTTTCTACGGGTTCGCGCTTCATTCCTTCAAAAACATACAATTCTTTGACGCGCGTTTTCTGTGTCGAACCGTCACGCTTTGCAACGATAACTTCCTGATTTTTCGCAATCTCGCCCGAATAAATTCTGCCGATGGCGAGGCGTCCGACAAACGCGTTGTAGTCGATATTTGCAACTAGCAGCTGCAAGGAATCATCGCGCAAAGCGTGCGGCGCGGGAATGGTTTCGACAATCTGGTCGAATAAAGGCTTCAAATTTTTCGATTCTTCGGCGAGCGTTTTTTTGGCGATGCCGTCGCGCGAAATCGAATAGAGAACCGGAAAATCGATTTGTTTGTCGGTCGCGCCGAGATCGATAAATAAATCGTAAATCTCGTCCAAAACTTCTTCGGGACGCGAGTCCTGGCGGTCGATTTTGTTGACGAGCGCGATTGCCGGAAGTCCAAGCTCAAGCGCTTTTCGCAAAACAAATCTTGTCTGCGGCAGACAGCCTTCGGCAGCGTCAACCAGTAAAACGATGCCGTCAACCATTTTCAAAACGCGCTCGACTTCGCCGCCGAAATCGGCGTGTCCGGGCGTGTCGAGAATGTTGATTTTATAATCGCCGTAATGAACCGAAGCGTTCTTCGCCATAATGGTGATGCCGCGCTCGCGCTCCAAATCCATCGAGTCCATCATCCGGTCGGCAATTACTTCGTTGTCGCGGAACGTGCCGGATTGTTTGAGCATCGCGTCAACCAAAGTCGTTTTGCCGTGGTCAACGTGGGCGATAATAGCGATGTTTCTTATTTTTTCTGTAGTAATCATAGATATAAAAAGTTGTGTCTAAAGCAAACGGTAAGAATATGATTTACAACGGGAAAAATCAAACGAGGGGCGGAACTCATTTGTAAACTTCTCTGCGATGTTTGACGCGGACGATTTCAATCGTTAAAGTTTTGGCGAAAATATTATAGATGATTCGGTAATCGCCGACGCGGATTCTGAAGCTCTGCGACGAGCCGACGAGTTTGGTCGTTCTATGCGGAAAAGGGTTTGCGGACAATTTTTCGACGGCGGCGAGGATTTTTTCAATCGTTTCTTTCGGCAACTTTTTTAATTCCTTAATCGCCGAACGCTTCCATTCGATTTTATAAGATTCCATTGCGTTTGAGTTCTTCAATTAAATCCGTTTGAGAAATTGTTTCTTCGTCGCGACGTTCGGCAATTACGGCTAAATCGTTTAAATCTTCGAGAAGCCGTTCAAATTCGGAAATCGGAAGCAGAACGGCGATTTTTTTGCCGGATTGATTAGTAACGTATTGCAGATTTATGTCCTTAATGCTTTGCATAATTTATTTTTAATTGCGTCTGAAAAGTTCCAAATCATACCACGAAGACGGGTCTTCGAGCGGTTCGAGATGCGTAAAGACGGTCGAATCGTGGACGGCGGCGCGAATTTCATTTTCGATTTCTTCGATTAAATCGTGTCCGCGCTGCACCGTCCATTCGTCGGGAACGAGAATGTGAACATAGACGAATTTTCGCGCGCCTGCCTGTCTGGTTCGCAGAGCGTGATAGTCGATTGATTTTTCGGCGACATAGCGGTCGAGAATTTCGACGACTTTCTGCTGAACTTCCGGCTCGATTACCGTGTCCATTAAGCCTAAAACCGAGCGGCGAATCAATTGAAAGCCTGTCCAGACGATATTTGCCGCAACCGCAATGGCGACAATCGGGTCGAGTATCATCCAGCCGGTAAAGCTGACGGCAAGAATGCCGACAAAAACGCCGAGCGATGTCCAAACGTCCGTCATCAAATGATGTCCGTCGGCTTCCAGAATAATCGAATGATGCTCTCTGCCCGCTCGAACCAGGATTTTCCCGACGATTAGATTAACCAATGTGGCAATCGATGAAAGAATCAAACCGAATCCCAGATGTTCGAGCGGCTGCGGCGACAAAAGGCGCGAGCCGGCGGTGTAGGCGATGCTTATCGCGGCGATGAAAATCAACGAGCCTTCGATTCCGCTGGCGAAATATTCGGCTTTGTCGTGTCCGAACGTGTGGTCTTCGTCCGGCGGCTGGGCGGCGATTTTTATCATCACAAGGGCGAAAATCGCGGCGACTAAATTGATTAAAGATTCGAGAGCGTCCGACAATAAACCGACCGAGCCGGTGTAGAAATAAGCGGTCGATTTGAAGGCAATCGTAAAAATCGCCGCCAAAATCGACAGCCAGGCAAAACGTGTCAGCGATTGTCGTTTCATCTCTATCACCGCGAAAAATTCCCCAACTTTTCTACCGCCGGAAAATCATTATATGTTCGATTGCCGTATTTGTTGAAATGGAGAGAAGAAGATAAATTTAAAGCGAAAAAGACCGGACAAAAATTTCTCTGTCCGGTCTTTTCTTAACAAATCGAGCTGCGAATTAACCTCTTTCCCTTTCGATAACCAGGTTATTCCTGACGCTGAAAACTCCGGGAACGCCGTTTGCCAGAATGTTCGCCAGGTTATAATCGCCGCGATTTGCCACATAGCCTTCGAGCGTTACATTGCCTCTGTCGACAATGATTTTAACCGAAGGATTCGCGCCTAAAAAGTAGCGGTAAAGACTTCCGCCGCCACTGGCGAGCGTTTGCAAAGTGCGCGCGCGAATCGAATCGTCGAAGTTTGAAAGCGGCAGAACTTCGATGTTATTTACCACGTTCGTTACGCCGTCAATTCTCCGAACAACGCGGGCAGCGTCTTTTTTCGTCGTCGGTCGGACGACCTTTCCGTATAAAGTTACATTGCCGCCATCGACTTTGTAAGCGATATTATCGAAAACGCCGTAGTAGGGAAGTTTCAAAATTCCTTTAAAAACCTGCCGCTCAATCGCCGTTGCGGGCGAAATGTTTCTGTCTTTGGCGTAACTCTGCGCCTGTGAATCAATTGTCGAAAAACCAAAAATTGCGATTGCTGTAACCAATAAATTTTTTATGTATTTCATTTTTTTGTCTCCCAAGTAAGCGACTTCAAAATTGAATATCGTCGCGCTGTTCACTTGTTTATACAGATGAAAAGACACAGAAAACAGTTGCCGAAAACATAAGCTTTCAGCCGGGAAATTGTAAAGTTTTGCAAAGCGGTCAGCTTGGTTTTTCGGCGGGAAAACCGATTTGGCGACAGGCTTCAAAAAGGACGATTCCGACCGATGTCGCCAGATTCAGACTGCGGACGTTTTTATTCGGCATCGGTATTTTCAGCACGCGCTCCCAATTGTTTTTCAGTAAATCTTCGGGCAATCCGCGCGTCTCGCGTCCGAAGACTAAACAATCGTTTCGGCGGAACTCGAAATCGGTGTAAATCTTGTCGGACTTTGTAGAAAAATAAATAAAACGTGAGCCGGGAAGCGCTTCGTAAAGATTTTCCAGTTCGATATGGCGTTCGATTTTAACTTCGTCCCAGTAATCGAGACCGGCGCGCCTGACCGCTTTTTCGTCGAGCCGAAAACCCGTAACGCCGACAATATGCAAATCGGTAAAAGTTGCCGCGCACAGACGCGCGATATTGCCCGTATTCGGCGGAATCTCCGGTTCGACTAACGCGATATTTAACATAATTTTTTCGCCTTTGCGAAGGGTTTTATTTATCTTCGCCGATTTCAAGAAAATTCGCGCAGAACGTCGTCCACTCGGCTTTTTGAATTCCGAGATAATGACCGATATTTGCCGTCGCGACGTTGCGCGCCGTTTCGATAATATTACCGGTGTCTGATGTGTTCGATTTTTCGTTTAAGCCGACGACGTAAAAATTTAACGTGTCGCCGACTCTTTGCAGACAAAAGTTATTCGTCGATTCGCTGGTGAAAAAATGCGACGTAACCTGTTTGTCCGGCGCGTCTTCGGTCGGATTGTAAGACGGCTGAACAGTTAAAACGATTTCGTCCGGCGCGTTGTCGATGCCGGTAATTTTCACCCAATCGCTTTTGCCCGAACCGGCGAGCGTGATTTTTATAAAATCGCCGGTTTTCGCCGTTTCCCGCGCGCTGACGTTTCCCGTTTCGTCGAAAAGTTCGTAGCTCGATAAACCCGAATCGGCGTTCCATTTTCTGATTTGAAAAAGTTTTTCGCTCAGCTCAGTGAAACATTTTTTCGCCTGCGTTTCGTCCGCAAACTTTCGTTTCGCCTGGGTGACGGAACTCATTTTATCCGCCGAAGAATCGCTGATGACGGCGGCTTTATGTAATAAATCCTGAATTTTACTGTTCATAATTTTGTATGTTTGAAACTTCCTCCGGCTGAAAATAAATCGTAATTTTTACCGGCTTAGTTTGGCATATTCTTTGATTGCAAGCATCTTAACGGGCGGGAAGTTCATCAATAAATTCAACCCGACGCGGTAAAATGTGGTGATTTTAATAGTTTGTGCTACAATCCGCAACAGTTAAATTTCAACAGTAAAATTTCGAGGAGAATCACAAGTGATTTTGCGATTTAAGTTTTTTATATTATTCGCTTTTTTAATGCTGGGCGGCTCGTCGTTAGCGTTAGCTCAGGCGACAGTGCCGTCGCCTGAAAAAGTTTCAAAAAAGGAAGCAAAGCGACAGGCGGCTGAGTCGGCGAAAAATCCGACCGCCGAACAAATCGCTGAATCGACGATTTTGATTTACGGTAATTTCGGCGGCAGAAACCTTCTCAATCAAATTCGTAAAACCAGTCTCGAACGCGGCAAAATCAGCGTCGTCAACGCCGAAGGCAAAACCGAACAGGCGAATTACGAGCGCTGGGTGATGCGCGCCGACACGCTCGACAAGGAACGCATCCGTTTCGAGCAGGAATTTCCGAGCGCCAAATACGCGCTCATTTACAGCAACGATAAAATTTTCGGACTTTTTAACGATTCGGCATTCACGCCGCGCGAAGACGCCGCGAAATCGTTTGAAAATCAAATCCGGCGCGGTCTCGACACGCTGCTCCGCTACAAGGAAAACGGCTCGACACTGGCACTCGCCGGACGCGAGAAAATGCTCGGCGTCGATTTGTATCAGGTTGACGTAACCGATAAACAAAACCGCAAAACACGTTACTACATCAGCTCGAAAACCTTTCGCGTGATGATGCTCGAATACACCGAAGGCGAGACGAAATACCGCCGCAAATTCTACGATTACAAAATAGCGCAAGGCACGCTCTACCCGTTTCGCTCGGTTCTCTGGGCAAACGACAAACAAATCGAAGAAACCGAAGTGCAGACCATTACTTTCGGTCAAAAGGTCGAAGAAAATATTTTTCAGGAAGGTTAGAGAAAATTTAAGTCTAAAAAAAAGGATTCGGCGATTTAATTAAATTAAATCGCCGAATCTTTTTTTTGCAACTTTATCGCAGTTTGTCTGTGAAAGGTTTTGACCGCGTTAAAAATTTTCTAATCTTTCAAATATTCCAGAAGGAGAAACCAGATGACCAAGCCGAAGTTTATTTTTCCCGCCGCCGCTTTTTTTCTCGTCTGCCTGTTTTCCTTTACCGCTTCTTCGGCGCAGACGAATCCGCAGACGCGACAAGCCGAACCGAGCTACGAAGTCGTTTTGCAGGTTTTGACCGCTTCCGATGCCGCAGCCGATAAATCCGTCGTTCCGCAGACGCTTTCAAACGTCGTCAAAAAATTAAAAACAACTTATCCGTTTTCAAATTACCGCGTGGCTTCGACTTATCTTCAAAGAGTCGCCAATACCGGAAACATAGACTTTAGAGGCGCTTCAAACGAGGCGAATCAAGACATCTACGCGCCCGTCTTTTCCGATTGGTCGTTTAATCAATTACTGGCTTTTCCTTACACTGAACCGCAAAATTTCGTTTCGATTAGAAATTTCAAATTCGGTCAGCGAGTTCCGATTAAAACCGCCGGTGTTAACGACAAATCAAGTTTCGTCGTAAGTTACGAGGCAATCGGGCTTTCAATGCAGATGCTCAACTTGCCTGTCAATACGCCGACGGTAATCGGCACTTTATCGACACCGAAATCCGGCGAATTGATGTTTTTAATTTTAACCGTTAAACCGGTTGAAGAATAAGTGATAAGTGATAAGTAAAAGCAAAATCTTTAGTTATCACTTGTCATTTATCGCTTATTTCGCAACTTTTCGCCGCGCGTCGCGTGTTTGAGAAACGTCGGGCGGCTTTTGTTTTGAGTCCGGTTATGCTGTAAAAGTTTATGAATGTATGGCTTTGGACAAATTCGAGAAACAAACGGCGGAGGCGTCGAAAACCGCCGTGCCGAATAAAAAATTGTCCGACCACGAGCTTATAGAAGCGACGAAACGGGGCGACGAAGCGGCTTTCGGCGAGATTATGAATCGCTACCGCAGCCCGATTACGAATTATTTATATCGTTTTTTGAATGATTACGAAGAATCGGTCGATTTGGCGCAGGAAACGTTCGTCCGCGTCTATTTCGCAATCGAGCGTTATCACACCGAATACGCTTTTTCGACTTATATTTACCGGATTGCGACAAACCTGGCAATCAGCGAAATCCGGCGGCGCAAGCGGCGCAGGCTCGTTTCCCTGACCGGACTTTTTCAGTCCGAAGACGAGCAGACCAGAGAATTTCAGCCGCCGGACGAAAAGCCGCTCGTCGTTGACAATCTGATTGAAAGCGAGCAGTCCGAAACGATAGCGCGGGCGATTGCGACGCTGCCGGACAAATACCGCGCGCCGATTGTTCTGCGCGACATCGAAGGCAAAACGTATGAAGAAATCGCGCAGATTTTAGAACTCGGTCTGGGGACGACGAAATCGAGAATCAGCCGCGCGCGCGGGCTTTTAAGGGAAAAACTAAAGAACTATTTTTAACTAATCGAATGGCGGAAATGAATTATAAAAATTTAGAAGCAAATCAAAAAGACCCGGAAACTTTAAGCGCCGAAGACGAAAAACTGTGCCGGATGCTCGGCAGTCTAAAGCGTGTCGAAGCGCCGAACGATTTCGATTTTCGCGTCAGGGCGCGGATTGCCGGCGCTTCGCCTGCCGGTTATCGAGCGCCTTTTCTGCCCGTGCTGCGTTATGTTCTGCCGCTCGGCGCGGTTCTGCTCGTCCTGAGCGGCTTTGTTTTCAACAGCTTATATTTTACCGGCGTGCAGGGCGTCCCGACCGCTGCCGAAAATACTTTTCAGCCGCCAGCCGCCGAAAAACAATTAGCCAAATCGACTTTAATTGAAAATAAAATTGAAAATAATCCGGTAAATATTTCTCCGCCGTCAGACGCGAGAAACGCCGCGGCAGTCGTTCCGGTAAAAAACAAAAAGGCGGCGACCGAAATCGCCGCGCGGTTCACAATCGAAAAGTTCGCGGGAAAAGTAAAAACAAAAACAGCGGCGGAAGAACTCAACCCCGACGGCGCGGGCGGCACGCGCCTGAATTCTCTGACGCCGCCGAAACAAATCATCACGCCGCCCGGAATCAATCTCGGTAATGTTAATAAAACGACGATGAATTTGCCGGATTTTGTAACGGCGAGACCTCTAACCGCCAAAGAAGTTCTGTCGCAGCTCGGAATCGAAACCGCTTTTGAAAACGAGAGCTGGAAAGTTTTGTCCGTCCGGCAAAACAGTCCGGCAGAGCGTTCAGGCATAAAAACCGGCGACGCGGTTCAGGCGATTGACGGCGAGAAGCTAACCGATAAACCGATGCAAAACAAAAGAGTCGAAGGAAAAAAACTGATTGTCCGGCGCGGCGTGCAGAAAATCGAAATATCTTTGAACAATTAATTCGACAAGCTAAAAATCAAAAAAAGGGCGCGGAAAGCAAATGTTTTCCACGCCTTTTTTGTTGGAATTTCCAAACACGTCCGCCATTTTCATTTAGGTAAAATAAGTTATATATCTGAATCTGTGTAATTTTATTGTGTTTTCCGGCGCGCCGCCGGGTTTCAAAAAACTGCCGGTGTGAAGTTTAGCCGAAAATTTGTTATATTTTTATCTTTATATTCAACGGAAATTCTTCAGGATACAGCACGTTTATAAAAGCCGAAATGGAAAAAAGCGCGAAAGCCGCATCGTTTTACGACCTCGAAGGAACACTCGTCAGCACGAATCTGGTGCATACGCTCGCGTTTTATTCGCGCCGCCAGCAGGGTTTGTTTGCGACGGCTAAAAAAAGTTTATCGACGCTCGCCAAGCTGCCCTTGTTCGGCGCGGCGGATTTTTATTCGCGCAATGTTTTCAACGAGCTTTTTTTCAAAAGCTACAAAGGCGAAAGCGAAGACCGGCTTAGATATTTCTCCGAAGAACTGTTTGAAGACGTTCTGAAACCGGCGATTTTTCCCGGAACACACGATTTAATTGCCGCTTCCAAAAAACTCGGCTTAAAACAGGTAGTAATTACGGGCGCGCTCGATTTTACAATCGATTCCCTGATGAAATATCTCGGCATCGACGAATATGCCGCTAACCGCCTCGAATTCGTCGGCGGCGAAGCGACGGGCAGAATCCTGCCGCCCGTGATGGCGTCGGCGACAAAGGCGAAATGGATACGCGAATACGCCGAGCGCGAAAACCTTTCGCTTTCGGATTCCTACGCCTATTCCGACAGCATTTCCGATTTGCCGATGCTCTCGATTGTCGGTCATCCGGCGGCGGTCAATCCCGATTTTCGCCTTAAACAAACGGCTTTGCAGCACGACTGGGCGATTTTGGATTTGAAATAAAAATTTAAGCGATATAGAAATTCAATTGAAATTTGAATATAATGGCTACGTAGCTAAAATGTTTCAAGTTAAATTCTGCGAGGTAAAAAAGATGTCGCACACAGTCAAAGATGCAAAAAACAATTTGAGCGGTTTGATTCGCCTTGCGGAAAAAGGCGAGCCGCAGGTGATTCGGCGCAATGATACAGAAGTCGCCGTCGTCGTTTCGATTGAAGATTGGAAAAAAATAAACGGCGAGAAAGAAAGTCTGGTTGAATTTTTAATGAAAAGTCCGCTCGACGAAATTATTCCGTATCTTGAAAGAAACGACGACCCTGTGCGCGAGGTATCGTTTGAATGAAGTTTTTGCTCGATACGAATGTCATTTCCGAAGCGAAACAAAAAAAGCCGAATAAACGAGTTCTCGAATGGCTTGACGCGCAAGACGAATCGAAACTTTATTTAAGCGTTTTGAGCGTCGGCGAAATTCGTAAAGGAATCGCCCGGCTTGAATCCGGCAAAAAGAAGGCTGAACTCGAAGAATGGCTGGAAAAACTGCGAAATCGTTTTGCGCGAAGATTGTTGCCGCTATCGGAAAAAACTTTTTTAGTTTGGGGCAAAATGTGCGGCGAGTTTGAAAATAAAGGAATCGTTCGTTCCGCGCTCGATTCGCTCCTTGAAGCAACCGCGCTCGAACACGATTTAATTTTCGTTACGCGCAACGTCAAAAATTTTCAGAAATCGCAGGTTACGATTTTGAATCCCTGGGAAGACTGAAGCAAATGATTTTGCGGCACGGTTGAGCGATTTTAAATTTGAAATGATTCGGAGGTTTTCTATGGAGACAAAATTAGAGCAGGTCATAGCTTTAATCCGCAAAACGCCGCTTGAAGATTTCGATAAATTGCGCGAAATAGTTGATAAGGAAATAAATGACAGGTGCAATGAAAACGAAGGAAAAATCAGTCCCGAACGTGCGATAGAAGTATTGCAAATGTTTCACGCTAATTTTTACAACGAAGCGAAAGACGGTTTTTCGCAGAAAGAATTGAAAAATGCTGTGCGATGGATTCTAACAAAATACGAAGAACAACAAAGACAGTAACGCAATATCCTCGGCAGACAAGGTTTTTTAGACCGCGTGAAACTCGGTTTGATTGATTACGAAGGAAAACTGCTTTTGAGTGTTTACGATAAATGAAATGAAAACTCTAAAATTGATTTTAATTTCAGTTCTTTCCGTTTGTTTTTTTGGATGTGCTTTTGAGGAAAACCACCAAGTTGAAAATAAATTAACCGAAAGCGTTAATAATTTTCACGCTTTGTTCAATCAAGAGAAATTTAATCAAATTTATTCGGAAGTTGATGACGAGTTGAAAAACAAATTCACCGAACAACAATTTGTTTCTTATTTGGAAGTTGTAAAGAGTAACGACGCCAAAGAATTAAAACAAATATCTCACGTTTGGTTAAAGGATGATTTAAAAGATGTCGCCAAGAGAATTTTGGTCAAGAGAACAAGATTCTCAAATGTCGAATTAGTGTATACCGAAAAAGCAATATTTAGAGAAAAATTTGAATGGAATTTGAGGAGCGGTCAACCAAAACTTATTGTTTACGAAATGGAAAAAATTTGTGATAAACCTTGTCATTTAGCAATTAGCGCGGACAAAACAAAATAAAATATGGCTTTGCAATTACGCAGAAAAACACACGAATCAATCGTTTACATCGACAAAGACAGCGCGCCGCGCATTATCCCGTTCGGCGAGGATTTTGTTCTGGAAGATTTGCCGGTCGGGACGCGCGTGATTTATCCGAATCCGCCGATTCAGGGTTTGCCGAACCGGGAAGCGGCGATTCGTTACGCGCTGAATCATCCGATTGACGCTAAACCGCTTTACGCGCAGCTTGAGCCGGGAATGCGCGTAACCATTGCGATTGACGATATTTCGATGCCGCTGCCGCCGATGCAGACGCCGGACGTGCGCCAGACGATGCTCGAAATAATCTTAGAGCAGTGCGCGGCGAACGGCGTCGAGGACGTTCATATCGTTATTGCGATTTCACTGCATCGCCGGATGACAGAGTGGGAAATGAAGCGAATGGTCGGGAGCAAGATTTTTAACGAATTTTACCCGGACAGATATTACAACCACGACGCCGAAGACGACGAAAATCTCGTTACAATCGGACACACGCGCCACGACGAACCGCTGCGCGTCAATAAACGCGCCATCGAAAGCGATTTGCTGATTTACGCCAACATCAATTTCGTGCCGATGAACGGCGGACACAAATCGGTCGCCGTTGGGCTGTGCGATTACGAATCTCTGCGCGCGCACCACGAACCGCAGACGATACGCGATTCGGATTCGTATATGGATCCGTCGTCGTCGGCGCTCAACCACAAAATCGTTAAGCTCGGCAAATTGGTTGACGAACACTGCAACGTTTTTCACATCGAAACGGCGCTCAACAGTCGAATGTTCGGCGAAGGCTACGACATTCTGTCGCGCAACGAAGACGAATTTTCGTTCGCCGACCGAGCGAAATGGGAAGTGATGCGGCGCACATTCGGCAATCTGCCGCGCGGCGCGAAACGCAAACTTCTGCATCAGATTCCGGCGCAATACGAGCTAATCGCCTGTTACGCGGGCGCGACCGAACCCGTCCACGCGAAAATTTTAGAGAAAAATTACCAGCAGTTTGAAATTCCCGTCAAAGGTCAGTGCGACATTTTAATCACGGGCATACCCGACATTTCGCCGTATAACGTTTATTCGGCGCTTAATCCGCTGCTCGTCCAGGTGATGGCGCTCGGCTATCATTTCAATATGTATCGCAACAAACCGCTGCTCCGAAAAGGCGGCGTGATGATTGTCTCGCACCCGTGTTTCGACGAATTCGACCCGAAATTTCACCCGTCGTATATCGAATTTTTCCACCGTTTATTGTCCGAATCGCGCGACGCCTTTTATTTACGCGACAAATACGAGCGCGAATTCGCCGCCAACCCGAACTACATCGAAATGTATCGGCGCGGCAACGCCTATCACGGCGCGCACCCGTTTTTTATGTGGTATTGGGGCGAAAACGGACGCCAACACGTCGGCAAAGTCATCGTCGCCGGAGCCGAAAACGCGCACGTTCCCGAAATGCTCGGCTGGGAACGCGCCGACAATATGACCGAAGCCATCGCTCAGGCACGCTCCTTTATGGGCAAAAACGCGGAGATTACGATGCTGCATCAGCCGATAATCGGTTTGTGCAATGTCACGGATTAAGTTTTTGAAATCACAAATTGTGATGACATAAAATAATGGTAGATAAAGAAAATCAGGAACTTAATATAATTGCCGAATCAATCGCCGATAAAATATATTCTGTTCGCGGGCAGAGAGTTATGCTCGACAGTGATTTAGCCGAAGTCTACAGCGTTACAACCAAACGACTTAACGAACAGGTCAAACGAAATATCGAACGCTTCCCGGAAGATTTTATGTTTCAATTGACCGAACAGGAGTTTGAGAGTTTGAGGTCGCAAATTGCGACCTCAAACAAACAGCGCGGCGGAAGGCGTTATTTTCCGTATGTTTTTACCGAACACGGCGCGGTAATGCTGGCAAGCGTCTTAAAAAGTCAAATTGCCGTTGACGCGAGCATTCAAGTCGTGCGCGCCTTTGTGCAGATGCGGACAATTCTAATGCTGCACAAAGATTTAGCCGAAAAAGTAGCAGAACTCGAACAGGTTGCCGACAATCACGACGAAAAATTTAAAGTCATATCTCAACTTCTCGGTCAAATTTTAGGCGACGGAAAGAAACAAAAACGAACAATTGGATTTATTGATAAAGACAAGTAAAGAATGAAATTATCACCAACCGAAATTTTTAAAGGGAAAAAGATTTTCTTTATCGGCGGCACGGGCTTTGTTGGGAAGGTTACGCTTTCGATGCTGCTGCATAATTTTCCCGATGTCGGACGAGTTTACGCGACGGTCAGAGCGAGAGACGCCGCCGAATCGCTGAATCGTTTTTGGGCGAGCGTCGTAACTTCGCCAACGTTTAATCCGCTGCGCGAGAAATATGGGGACGGGTTTGAGGATTTTATTCGTGAGAAGCTCGTGCCGGTCAACGGCGATGTCGGGAATGAATTTTTGGGAATGTCGGAAGACGAAGCGCGGGAAATAATGAGCGATTGCGACATTATTATCAATTCGGCGGGGAATGTTACGTTTAATCCGCCGCTTGAAAGCGCTTTGCGGACGAACGTCGTCGGGACGAATAATGTTTTGAAATTGGCGCGGCTGATGAAGCGTCCGGCGGTCGTTCACGTTTCGACGTGTTTCGTGGCGGGAAAACGCGGCGGGACGATTTGGGAGAACGAGCCGGTCGTCGGTTATTTTCCGCGAAGGGAAGAATTGATTGGAACGACTTTCGACGTTGATAAGGAAGTCGAAGACTGCGCCAGATTGAGCGAACAAGCCAGACAGGAAGCGGCGGACGCGGTGCAGATTGCGAAGTTTCGAGAGCAGGCAAGAGAAAGATTTGTTGAAGAAGGACGCGACCCGGACGACGAAGCGGAATTGAAATCGGCGATTTTCCGTGAGCGCAAAATGTGGATTCGGGAACGGACGACCGAACTCGGTTCGGAACGCGCCGAATATTGGGGCTGGACGAACATTTACACTTATTCCAAGTCGCTTGCCGAGCAAATTCTCGCCAAACAGGACGATGTTGTAAAAGTCCTCGTTCGCCCGTCGGTCGTCGAATCGTCGGTCAGCTTTCCGTTTCCCGGCTGGAACGAAGGCTTTACGACGACCGCGCCGCTTTTGCTGATTGCCCTGCGCGGGCAGCCGGTTTTGCCGGTCAATAAAAATCTCGTTCTCGACATTATTCCGGTCGATTTGGCGGCGGGCGCGATTTTAAGCGCGGCGATGAACGCCCTTGTTGACGACAAGCCGCCGCTGGTTTTCCAAGCGTGTTCGAGCGACGCGAATCCGAACGATATGAAGCGAATGGTCGGGCTGGTCAGTCTTTACAAGCGCAAGTATTTCGACGAAAAGGAAACGGGAAACAAGCTGATGAATCGCGTCAATTCGTTTATCGAAGCGACGCCGGTTACGCAGCGGACGTATGAGCTGACGAGCGCGCCGATGATGAACAAATTGGCAAAAGCGGCGAACGGGTGGCTCGACAAAGCGAAGCCGAATTGGGGCGGCGGTCGACTCGGAAACATCGTGTCCGACGCGCGCAAATCGGTTGAAAGCTTTGAGCGGGCGACACAGGAAACGATTGACGCTTTTGCGATGTTCAAACCGTTCACGATTGACAACGAATATTTTTTTCGCGCCGATAACACAAGGGCTTTGCACGATTTGATTGAGGAAAGCGAGCAGAATTTGCTGCCGTGGTATCCCGAAAAACTCGATTGGTATGACTATTGGCTGAACATTCATTTTCCCGGTTTGCGGAAATGGGTTTTGCCGCAGCTGGAAGAAGATTTAAAGATTGCCGAGCGCCGCGCCTACACATACAAAGATTTGCTCGATTTGTTCGACACGTCAGCGAAAAGATTTACCACTCGCGTCGCTTTCCGCATCGAGCGCGACGGCAAAAAAGAGCAATACACGTTTGCCGACGCGCAGGAATTAGCGACACGCGCCGCCGGATTTTTCGCCGCCAACGGCATTAAACCGCAAAGCCGCGTCATTCTTTTTTCGCACAATATGCCCGAATGGGGCTTAACTTATTTCGGCATTTTGAAAGCGGGCGCGACCGCCATTCCGATTGACCCGGCGAGTTCGGTTGATGAAATTATAAACTTTGCGAGAACGGGCGAAGCGTCCGCAATTGTCGTAAGCCAAAAACTTTTTGATGAAAATCCCGATTTAGCCGACAGATTAAAAGAAAACAATCTTGACGTTTCGATTTTTACGTTCGACGACGTTTTTGAATTGACCGACGAGCGAACCGAACGCGAACGCCGCGCGCTTTTGCCCGAAAAGATTTTGTCGAATTCGGTCGCGTCGCTGATTTTCACGTCCGGCACAACTGGAACGCCGAAAGCCGTGATGCTGTCGCACAAAAATTTTACGAATATGGTGTCGATGCTTTCGTCCGTTTTGGAAATGGACATCACCGACGGCACTTTGTCGGTTTTGCCGATGCATCACACGTTCGAGTTTTCCGCCGGATTCCTGACGCCGTTTTCAAACGGAACGCCGATAACTTATCTTGAAGAATTGAGCGGCGAAGAACTTTCCCGCGCCATACAAAACGGACACATCACCGGAATGGTCGGCGTTCCGGCGCTCTGGGAAATGCTGCATCGCCGCATCAAAACTCGTTTGCGCGAGCGCGGCGATTGGTTTGCCGATTTTGCTGACAATATAATAGATTTCAACGCGTGGCTGCGCGACAAAACCCCGTTCAATTTCGGACCGATTATCTTTTTCCCGATTCATCAGGGTTTGGGCGGCAAAATGCGCTATTTGATTTCCGGCGGTTCGGCTCTCTCGGAAAAAGTTCAAAAAGATTTGCACGGATTAGGTTTTACGGTTCTTGAAGGCTACGGTTTAACTGAATCATCGCCGGTTTTAACCGTTACGCGCCCGCAGAATAAATTGATTCGCGGCAGCGTTGGCAAACCGCTGCCGGGCGTCGAAGTCAAAATCGAAAACCCTGACGCGGGCGGCGTCGGCGAAGTTTTCGCGCGCGGGCAAAACGTGATGCTCGGCTATTTTAATAACGAAGAAGCGACGAATGAAGCGATGCACGACCGTTGGCTGAAAACCGGCGATTTGGGCAAACTCGACAAAGACGGAAACCTTTATATCGTCGGGCGCTCGAAAGACGTAATAATTGATTCAAACGGCAAGAATATTTACCCCGACGAAATCGAAGATTTATACGGCAAATCGCCATTCGTCAAAGAATTAAGCGTTGTCGGCTTGCCCGACAGCGACGGCGGCGAGAAAATTTCCGCGCTCGTCGTCGCCGATTACGAATACGACATCGCTCTGCCGCGAGCCGAAACCAACAAGCGAATCGAAACGCATTTCCGCGAAGTTTCGGCTTCTTTGCCGTTTTTCAAACGCGTCAAAGTCGTCCATTTCACGCCGTTCGAGCTGCCGCGCACGGTGACGCGTAAAGTAAAACGTCCCGAAATCGTCCAAATGTTGCAGGATTTAGAAAATAAGTCGCGCTCGAAAACGCAAATCCCGACAACGCAAAAAGGCGACGACAACTCGATTTGGATTAGAAAAATCGTCGCAAGCGTAACGAATCGCCCGCTTTCCGATGTCGCGCTCGACACGAAACTCGCCGATTTAGGTTTTGACAGCTTAATGTTTGTCGAACTGCAAGCCGCAGTCGAAGACGCGGGCGGGCGCATTTTATCGCCCGACACGTTAAACGAAGTCCAAACCGTGCGCGAGCTTTTAACTGCCGTTCAGCGCGTCGATAAATCGAAAAAAATCGTTGACGAACCGAAGACGGAAGACAAACGCGAAGACGAGCTTTTTATTCCGTCGATTGTCCGCCGCGTCGGAAATCAGGTTGTAAGTTTGGCGCAGAACACGCTTTACACCGGAATACTGAAAACCAACATCGAAGGCGAAGGAAACGTGCCGCCGCACACGAATTTTATCGTCGCGGCAAATCACGCCTCGCATCTCGATATGGGTCTTGTAAAATACGCGCTCGGCGACGCGGTTGCCGAAAAAACCGTCGCCGTCGCCGCCGCCGATTACTGGTTCGACACCAAATACAAACGCGCGTATATGAATAATTTCACGACGCTCGTTCCAATCGAGCGCACGGGAAGCCTGCGCCAATCTCTGCGCCACGTTACGCAAATCTTAAACGAAGGCTACAACACGCTGATTTTCCCCGAAGGCGGACGTTCCTTAACCGGCGAGATAAACGAATTTAAACCGATTATCGGTTATCTGGCGCTAAATAATAAAACCGGAATTCTGCCCGTCTATAATTGGGGAACATACGAAGCCTTTCCGAAGGGCGCGACGATTCCCAAACCGAGCAGCATCGGCGCAAACATCGGCGCGAAAGTCGGGCGTTTTCTCGAATACGACGAACTCGCCGAGATGGTCAAAGGCGTCCCGAACGCCGAAGCCTACCGCTTAATTGCCGCGCGCGTCCAGTATGAAATCGAAAATATGCGAGACGGCGGAAAAAACGGAAAATTCGACGTTGCCGCCGTTCGCAAAAAGTGGCGCGCCGAACGCCGCAAAACTCGTAAGAAAGAACCGTTTATTGACGAATAAAAATGGCAGAAAAAACAGCAAAAAAAACAAAAGGGCAGGCAAAATCTGAAAAGAGAATCTTAATCACCGGCGGCACGGGATTTTTAGGCGCGCATCTGGTTCGGCAGTTTCTCGAAGCGGGACAGAAAAACCTGCGCGTGATGGCGTCGAGCGTTCCCGAATGGATGACGGACGCGGGCGTTGAAGCGTTTGCCGGTTCAGTTACAAATAAGGAAGATGTCGCCGAAGCAACTAAAAATGTCGAAGCGGTTTATCATCTTGCCGGAAAAGTCAGTTTCGCATACCAAGGCGCGGCGCAGATGAACAAAATTCACGTCGAAGGCACGCGGCTGTTATGTGAAGCGGCGAAAGAGAATCGAGTTAAAAATTTTATTCTCGCTTCGTCGAGCGGAACGAGCGCCATCAGCGAAACGCCGGAAATGCTGGACGAAACTTACGCGCAGCCGGTCGGGATTTTGACGAAATGGGCTTATTACGCGTCGAAATATTACCAGGAAAAAACCGCGTTAAGAGCGTTTGCCGACAAAGGTGAGAGGTTGGTGATTTTGAATCCGTCGCTGCTTTTGGGCGCGGGCGACGACCGTTTGAGTTCGACGAAAGTCGTGCTGGATTTTATGGCGAAAAAGCTGCCGATAACGCCTTCGGGCGGTTTGAATTTCGTTGACGCGCGCGACGCGGCGAATGCTTTTCTCAACGCTTTGGACAAAGGCAGACACGGCGAAAGATACTTGCTCGGCGCGGCGAATTGGACGTTTGCGGAATTTTTCGGGCGTCTCGAACGATTATCGGGAGTGTCCGCTCCCGTGCTGAAAGTGCCGAAATCGGTAGCCGTCTGGGGCGCGAATTTTATCGATTCGATTTATAAAAATTTTAACAAACAGATGCCGTTTGAAGCTTCGGAAGTCGAGATGGGCGAATATTTCTGGTATTTCGATTCGGCAAAAGCCGTCGAAGAATTAAACTTTACGACGCGCGAGCCGCAGGAAACTTTGAACGACACGATAAAATATCTGCGTGAAAACTTTTTGGGCGAAGGCATTTTTAAGTAAGAATTTAGCCACGAACAAACACGAAAGGACACGAAAAGAAATTAGCCGCGAATAACACGAATTATAAAATATAGATAATTCGTGTTATTCGCGGCTGAAAACTCTTAAGCGTAAGTCGGTAGAAACTTCGGCGTTCTTCGCGCTTTTGTCGCCTGCTCGAAAGCGTAAGCGATTTTTATCAGCGTCGGTTCTGAAAATGCGCGTCCGAAAATTGAGATTCCGGCGGGCAGTTCCTGTATGAAACCTGCCGGAACTGTGATGCTCGAATAACCGGAAACGGCGGCAAAGCTCGTCAAACCTTCAAAAACGCCGCAGTCGCCGTTGACCAAATCGGTCATCCACGCGACGCCGCCCGACGGCGCGATGACAGCATCGAGTTTGTTCTTGTTCAAAACGGCGTCCAAACCTTGTGCCTGAGATAATAGTTTTGATTTTTGAAGCGCGAGACGATGCGCGCGGTCGTTCAAATTGCCTTTCTTTTCCGCCATTATAAAAATTTCCTGACCGAAAAACGGCATCTCGCGGTCTTTGTTGTCTTCGTTAAATTTGATTAAGTCGGCAAGTGTTTTATACGGCGAATTTCGCTGCGCTAAATATTTATTTAAGTCGGCTTTGAATTCATAAAGCAGAACGTCAAACTCGGCGTCGCCGAATTTGCCGAACGTCGGAAACTCGACATCAATTAAGGTTGAGCCGCCGTTTTTGAAAACTTCCAGATGTGGTTCGATGAGAGCGTCAATCTTGGAATTTTTCCCGAAAATCTGTCGCCCGACGCCGATTCTCATTCCTTTCAAGTCGTCTTTCTGCAAAAATTTCGTGTAATCTTTTAAGCCTTTCGAGCTGTTCGCGGTTATCGCGTCGGATTTGTCCGCGCCGACTAAAACGCCGAGCAAAATTGCGGCGTCCTCAACCGTTCGCGCCATCGGTCCGGCTGTGTCCTGACTGTGCGCAATCGGAACGACGCCCGAACGCGAAACTAAACCGAGCGTCGGTTTGATGCCGACGATGCCGCACGTTGCCGCCGGGCAGAGAATCGAGCCGTCGGTTTCCGTTCCGATGCCGACGGCGGCGAGATTTGCCGCGATTGCCGCGCCCGAACCCGAAGATGAGCCGCACGGGTTGCGGTCTAAAATATATGGGTTATGCGTTTGCCCGCCGCGCCCGCTCCAGCCGCTCGAAGATTTTGTCGAGCGAAAATTCGCCCATTCGCTTAAATTCGTTTTGCCCAAAATTATCGCGCCTGATTTTCTTAATTGCTGAACAAGAAACGCGTCCTGTTTCGGCGTCGGCGCGTCGAGCAGCGCGAGGCTTCCGGCGGTCGTGTGCATTCTGTCAGCCGTGTCGATGTTGTCTTTTATCAAAACCGGAATGCCGTGCAAAGCGCCGCGAATTCGTCCGCTTTTCCGCTCGCGGTCTAAATCTTCAGCGATTTTCAAGGCGTCCGGGTTCGTTTCGATTACCGAATTTAGTTTCGGGTCGATTTCTTTTATTCTTTCGAGATATTTTCTTGTCAGACGTTCGGCGGAAAGCTCGCCCGACTGCATTTTCGTCTGTAGTTCCGCAATTGTGATTTCGTTTAATTCGATGTTCGGCTCGGTCAGAGATTTTCCTTCGGCATTTATATTTTTCACAATGCTCACAGCGGCGACACCTGCCGCGCCTAACTGGAGAAATTCACGACGGTTTCGGTTTTCGGTTTTCATAATTTTTGAAGTAAATAATCGGACAAAATCAAGGAATATTTAATCGCATATTAACGCAGATGGGAAATGATTTAAATGCGAAATTGAATTTAAACTTAAAAAGCCGGCAAGTTTGTAAACCAAACTTACCAGCTTTCAGGTTTGTGCGAAGTTTTACGAAATCTTAAACCGATGTTTTCTCCAGTTCGGTTACTCTGCTGTTGATTCTAAGCCGTTCGCCCGCCAATTCATTGACCGCCGCGTTATTGAGACGAATCTGTTTTTCGATTCTGTTCTGACCCTGCTTTAATTCGGAAACGTCGCTCTTTAATTCGGAAACGTCGGTTTTCAAAACAGAAACGTCGGTTTCCAGCCTCTGAATACCGATGACGCATTTGGTAACTAAATCGAAAAGCTGGTTGAATTGGTTGTCGGTCATAATCTTTTTCCAGGAGATGAAAATTAAGTTGAAGCATAACTAAAATACAGCATTATTTAATTTTCTTCAAACTTCCGTCGCCGCTGATTCGGCGCGAATTTATGTTCGCCGTCTGTTCGGCTTTCGAGAAGGCGCGCAGGAAATTTTCGCCTAAAACTTTGCGAATATCCTGTTCGGAATAGCCGCGCCGCAACATTTCGTAAGTTACGAGCGGCAAATCTTCCATACCGTTCATACCGGCGGGCAGAAACGGTATGCCGTCGTAATCCGAGCCGATGCCGACGTAATCGATGCCCGCGACGTTTTTGATATGGTCGATGTGGTCAACAATTCGCGTATAAGGCGCGATGTAAATCGGATTGGCGGCAAGTAATTGGCGTTCGGCTTCGTTAAAAGCGTCGGGATTGTCTTTAAATTGTGCGCGAAGCTGGTCGATTTGCGGTTTCAATCGCGCCGAACGTTCGTTTTCCTCCTTGTTGGTGCGCGCGTCGAGAAACGACGGATAGAAATTTATCATTACGACGCCGCCGTTTTTGGCGATGCGTTTTAAAATGTCGTCCGGCACGTTGCGCGTGTGGTCGCTGACGCCGCGCGCGCCCGAATGCGACGCGATAACAGGAGCGGTCGAAACGTCCAGAACATCCGACATTGTTTTGGCGGAAACGTGCGAAATATCGACGAGCATTCCCAAACGGTTCATTTCGCGGACGACTTCTTTGCCGAAATCGGACAAGCCGTTGTTTTTCACTTCGCCGTTGTGCGCGTCCGCCCAATCGTGCGAAACGTTGTGCGTCAAAGTCATATAGCGAACGCCTAAACGGTAAAAATCCCTAAGCGCGCCGAGCGAATTTTCAATCGCGTAGCCGCCTTCGAGTCCCATCAGAACGCAGACTTTATTTTGTTTTTTTGCGCGACGAATTTCGTCAGCCGTCGTGCAGAACGACAGTTGGTTCGGATGTTTTTCCGTTTCGCGCATCGTCGCGTCGATTAAATCCATCGCCCGCCGCATTGCGCCGCCGGTTTTTAAAGAATTGCCGGAAACGTAAATCGAGAAAAATTCACCCGTAATCCCGCTTTGCTTAAACCTCTGTAAATCCGTGTGAAACGGGTCGCCGTCAGCGTGAAATTTGCCGACGGAATTTGTCGCCAAATCGAAATCTTCGTCAACCATCGGCGACGGAATATCATTATGACCGTCAACGATAACGGCTTTTTTGTGAATATTCAGCGCGCGCGCCCAAAGTTTCGGGTCAGCGCCCGCGGGCATCGTCTGGGCAAAGACTTGTCCGGCAAAAGAAAAGAACAGTGCCGAAAACAGCAGGAAAAAAAACGATTTGTTTTTCATATAGTTTTGGAAATAAAGAAATTTCTGGATGTTACAGCAAAAAGTTTAACTCGTTTTGTTAAAATTGGCGAGAAGATTTTCGGGCGATTTTTTTTGTCATCGGCTTTTTTTCTAAAAGAATTTATGAAAAAGAGAAAAATAAAAAGGGAGCAGTCAGCGGTTTGACTTGCTCCTTTTTTTTTACACTCCGCTTATAAATTAAATTGGTATATCTAATTGTTGCGAGCGCGTCGCGTTGCTCGATTATATCTATTGTATTGTCTGTTTAACTGGCGTCGTTCCCGGTTGTTTATGCCGCGTCCGCTGTCTTGATAACGGTCTTGGCGGTTGTCGAGACGCTCGCGGCGGCGCTCCAATCGACGATATTCGGCTTCGCTCAATCTGCCGCGACTGTATGAGCGCTGATTTCGCTGTCCGAGACGGTCGTTTCGCCGCTCGTAACGGTCGTCGCGGTTTTCAAATCTGTCTTCGCGGCGTTCGGCGCGCCGGTTTTGCTTTTCCCAACCTTTATGTTTGCCGTTGTTGCCTTCATATCTCGCTCTGCCCGGCTGCGCGTAACTTGACGAAACTGCCAGTGTCATACAGAAAGCGACAGCCGCAAACACTGAACTTAATTTTTTTACTGATTTCATAAATTCTCCCAGATTTTTCCAAATTTCCCGCAGATAGAAGTTACTTACAATTTATAATGATGAACCGATTTTGTTTGAAGTTGTCATAGAAATAAAAAGCGCGCGGCAGGTTTTAATATGAAGACATCGGGAATCGTTTGAAAAAGCATTTTTCGCGGTCGAAATTTTTATCAAACCAGGCAGCTTTTGTCGAACTTTACGACAACCTGCGCGAGCTTTTCTTCATCTCAAAAGCTCCGTAAGTAAAAGAAAAAAGGAGATTTAGCTTGAACCTCAACTTCAAAAAAATCTATGTTCAGCGCTCAATTTTCGACGATATTATCTGGCGCTCGAATGCCGAAAAAATCATCAATCGTTTCCCGGAAGCCGAGATTGTCGAAGTCGAATCTCACTGGAAAATTCCCGAACTGTTCGACGCCGACGCGGGCGACTGGATGCGCACGAAGCGCGAAAGTTTAGTCCTCGGAATCAAATCCGGTTTGACGCATACGAAAAACGGGCGTTCGGCGGATTTTATCGCGGCTTCAAATACGAACGGTTGTTTGAGTTCGTGTCAATATTGTTATGTTGCGCGCAGAAAAGGCGCGTCGAATCCGCTGACGGTTTTTATAAATATCGATGAAATCGCCGCTTCCATTCGCAAACATCAAAGGAAATTAGGCGCAAAATTAGAACCGAATCAATGCGACGATAAATTTTGGACTTACGACATCGGCTGCAACGCCGACTTGTCCGCCGATTCCTATGTTTGCGACAATCCCGCGTATCTCGTCAAAGAATTTGCGACGATGGAATTTGCAAAGGGAACTTTTGCGACGAAAAACGTGCGCGACGATTACTGGACGGCGCTCGACCCGAAAGGCAGGACGCGAATTCGCTATTCGTTGATGCCGCAGTATATTGCGCGTTACGTTGACATCGGCACAAGCCCGATTTCCGAGCGAATCGCTTCGGCAAATAATTTAGTCGAAGCCGGTTACGAAGTGCATTTCAGTTTTGCGCCGATTATCGTTTACGAAGGTGAAAAGTGGAAAGCCGACTGGCGGGAATTGTGGAGGGAAATTGACGAAACCTTGACCGACAAAGTTAAAAAGCAGTTAAAATGCGAAGCGTTTTTCCTGACGCACTCGGCTGATTTGCACAAAGTTAATATGGAATGGAATCCGAAAGGCGAAGAATTTTTGTGGAATCCGGCGCTGCAGGTTCCGAAGAAAACCGCGCCCGACACGGTTGTCTACGATTACGATTTTCGCCGCCGCGAGCTTGCCGAATTTAGTTCCGCTTTGCTGAAAAGTTTGCCTTATTGTCCGATTCGGTATTCTTTTTAAGAAATTTTTAGCCACGAAAAAGCACGAAAAAACACGAAAGGTTTTTAATAATTGTTTCGTGTCCTTTCGTGTTTGTTCGTGGCTGATTTCTTTTACTCTTTACCGGCAGTTTGATTTTTCCCGCGCGGTTGAGCGTTTTTTACGTATTTGTCGAACCAGTTAATCATCTCGAAAAGCGCGTGTTCGGTCGATTCTTTTGCCGCGTAGCCGTGCGCTTCGAGCGGCAGCATTACGAGTCGGGCAGTTCCGCCCGTGCCTTGCATCGCGGCGAAAAGCCGTTCGGATTGTATCGGATAAGTTCCCTGATTGTTGTCGGCTTCGCCGTGAATCATCAATAATGGTTCGTTGATTTTGTCGGCGAAAAAGAACGGCGAGACGTTTTCGTAAAGCTCTTTGGCTTCCCAGAAATTGCGTCGTTCCGATTGGAAACCGAACGGTGTCAACGTGCGATTATACGCGCCCGAACGAGCGATTCCGGCGCGAAATAAATCCGAATGCGCCAGCAGATTCGCTGTCATAAACGCGCCGTAACTGTGTCCGCCGACGCCGACTTTATCGCGGTCGGTTACGCCTAACTCGACGGCTTTATCAATCGCCGCGCTCGCCGAATCGACAATCTGCTTGATAAAAGTATCGTTGACCGTCAGCGGGTCGCCGACAACCGGCATCGTCGTCTCATCTAAAACCGCGTAGCCGTTCAGCAAAAAGAAAAGATGCGAATAACCGCCGATTGACGTAAAGCGATTGGTCGAACCGGAAACCTGTCCGGCGGTCGAAGCGTCGGTAAATTCGAGCGGATACGCCCAAACAACGGTCGGCAGGCGCGTTCCTTCTTTATAATTCGGCGGCAAATAAAGCGTAAACGACAAATCAACGCCGTCGGCGCGTTTATATTTAACGAGCCGTTTCGTAATGCCGCGTAATTGCGGCGTCGGGTCTGTAAAATTTGTTATTTGCTTAGCTCCGCCCACTGTCGGGCAAGTAACTCGCGGGTCAAATACACAACCGAGAACAATATTTGAGAACAAATTAGGCGGATTGCTGTTTGATTCTTTTCGGGTAATGAATGTGAAGGAGTCTTTGTCATTCATTAAAGCTACAAAACTCTCGTAAGAATCTTTACCAGAGCGGAAAATCTCATCTGTTTTCAAATCTTTCAAATTCATTCGCCGCAAAAACGGTCGGTCGCCTTCTTTTGACGCGCCGTTTCCGGTCAAATAAATAAAATCGCCGTTTTGCTGAATAACGCGCTCGCCGTTCGGCAGAGTTTTCAAAACCGGCGTGCCGATGTCGTTGTAGCGGTCGTTGACGTTTAAATCGGAGATGAGTTTCGGCTTGCTGTCGCCCGAACGGTAATTCATCGTGTAAATGCGGCGGCGGCGCGTGTCGCGGTTCTGGTCTGAAAACCACATCAAACCATCCAGCTCGCCGAATTGTCTGCCCGCGTAACGCTGTTCGATTTTTACAACTTCCGTCGGCGCAGACGAAAACGGCGCGGCGAGCATCATCAATTTATCGCGCGGCGTGATTTTATTTTTCGGGTTGCCTTTGTCGAGCGCTTCCGCCCACATCAAAGTCGCCGCTTCGGTCGGAATCCAATCGTAGCTTCGCGGTCCGGTTTGAACGCCTTGAACCGGAAGGTTTTCCTGCAAAGGAACGCTCGCAACTTTGTAAATCATTTTTCCCTGCGCGTCTAAAACTTCAACTTCTGTCGGGAAATACGATGCCGGGAAAAGATACGAATACGGTTTTTGAATGCGCGCGGTTAAAAAATATTTGCCGTCCGGCGAAGCGGTCGCTTCTTCGTAAATGGCGGGCGCGCCGATTTCGCGTGTTTTGCCGTTCAAATCGACAATCGCTAATTGCGAAGTCGCGTAATAATCGAACAGCCGCTCGTCGTTCGGCGATTTCAAAAGGTCTTGAAACGTCTGAACCGCACCGGTTTTCCCAGCCGTTTCCTGAATGGACGGAGCGGTCGGCGTCAGATTTTGATAAGCGGGCGCGACGGCGCGTTTTTGCGGAACGAGATTGACGAGCAGAGATTTCTGGTCGGGCATCCAATTGAACCTGCCGAACGCCGTGTTGACGCGAACGTTTTTCAGCATTCGCGCTTTTCCGCTCGCCGCGTCTAAAATCCATAATTCAATTCCGTTTGGTGTCTGGTTGCCGAAAGCGACGTATTTTCCGTCCGCGCTCCAGTTCGGCGAAATCACCTGCGCGTTTGCAGGCAGAGCAATCGGTATTTCGCGTCCGTCGCCGATATTTTTCAGCGTCAGTTTTACGAAATACGGCTGTCGATGCTGACCGTTGGTGTTCGGATTTATGCGCAAGCCGGCGATTCTCAGCATCGGTTGGGCAAGCTCGGAAATCGGCGGATAACGCAGCGGTTCGGCAAGCAGAATCTTGTCTTTTGCAGGCGAAACCGAAGTTGTCGGCGTAACGGGCGCGTTCAAAACGTCGAGAACATTTTGCGGCGGTTTCTGGTAAGTTTGCGCAAACACGCCGCCGCACAATAGAATAACGAGCAGAAAACTAAATTTTTTCATATGTCTAATTTATACCGAAAGGTTTTTTCTTAATTCCAAAATTTTAACTCTCGAACGCAAATTTCGAAGGTCGCCGCGTCGGTAAATTGATGGTTTACGGTCGGGCGCGAATCTTTTTTCGATTCCGTTGGATTTTATTCTGATTCATCAATATTGCTTTTCGCTTTAACGGCGTCGCTTCTATAATCTGCAAAAATATCTTTAATTTCGTCTTGAATGATTTCCAGCCTGTGTATGCCTTCCAGAAGCTCTGTCAGCGCTTTATGAAGTTGATTAAATTGATTGTCCGTCATCTGTTCTATTTTGCATACCGTTACTTTAAAACGAAAAAATTATTTGATTTTTCCGAAACTTTCTAAGACTTTTTGTGCAATCGTCGGAATAATATCGCGTTCGTTCGCGACGTTTTCCGTAAAAGTTACGAGGACGAATTTTGAGCCGTCAGGCAACTCGATGTATGCGGCGTCGTGGCGCGTCTTGCTCGTCCAGCCGGCTTTTGACCAGAGACGCGCGCCAGTTAAATTTAATTTATTTAATGCGATTCCGGTAAATCCGTGCGCCTGGTCGTCGGCGTCGGTCGAAGTTCCGGCAAAATCGCGCTTCAGCAGATCCATCATTTGCGCGGAACGCGCCGGTGTAACTGCTTTGCTTAAAACGATTTCCGTCAAAAGCCGCGCAACCGCATCAGTCGTCAGCATATTGCGATTTTTGCCGCCGTCGCGGAATTGCTGCTCGCGTCCGTAAGCGTCTTCGCAGTAAGTTTTCTGGTTAACGTTGATGTTTGAAAAGCCGAGCGACGAGAAATAACGATTGACGGCGTTGCGTTTTTCGCCGTAAATCTTAAATTCTTTCGGTTCTAATTCCGCGCCGCTCGCCGTGTCGGTCAGAACATCGACGATATAATTTGTCGCGTCGTTCGACGAATTGATTATCATATCTCGAAGCCCGCGTTCGAGTTCCGGCGTTGATTTAACTTTGCCGTCTTCAAGCCAGCGTTCGAGCGCCGTCATATAAAACAATTTAACGACGCTCGCCGGATAAATTTTCTGCTCGCCGCGATAATTCGCCGTTTTTAAATTGTTCGGGTCGCGCAAATCAATTAAAGTTGCGGCGACATAATCGGGCTTTAAACCTTTTGCGGAAAATTGACTGACGGTATCGTTAATCGCCGAATCTAAAAGCGTTTTCAGCGCGGGCGAATTGTCAAACGAAATCGACTGAAAACCTTTTTGCGTCGTCGCTTTATTCGATTTTGCCGCTTCTCTCGTCTGCGCGTTTGCCGCCTTGCCGAGAAAACAAACGACGAACAAACTCAAAAAAATTGCAGATAATATTTTCATCAATTAAACTCCACTGAAAAGTTTTTGCGTGGAAGACTTTGCAAAACGGTTGAAAAATTATTAAAAGTATAAACGAAAACGCTTAGGCTCAAAAGCAAATAACGACAATGACAGATGAAAAACTCGTTCGCGGCATCAACCGCTGGGATTTGACGGCTATTGCGGTCAACACGATTATCGGCACGGGAATTTTCCTTCTGCCCGCGAAAATTACCGGATTAATCGGCAGCTACAGCTTGTTTGCGTTCGTCGCCTGCGCCGTTATCATTGCCTTTATCGTTTTGTGCTTCGCCGAAGTCGGCAGCCGTTTTCGGGCGACCGGCGGAATGTATCTTTACGCGCGCGAGGCGTTTGGAGCAGCCGTCGGATTTGAAGTCGGCTGGCTTTACTGGATTGTGCGCGTTACGACTTTTGCCACCAACTGCAACGCTCTTTTAATTTATCTCGGTTTCTTTTTCCCGCAGGCGGCGGAAGGTCTTTGGCGCGTTTTGATTGTCAGTTCGGTCGTTTTGCTGATGACGATTGTCAATTTTCTCGGCGTGCGCGAATCGACCGTTATGACGAATATCTTCACAATCGGAAAAATCGTGCCGCTGCTCGTTTTCGCCTTCGTCGGAATGTTTTTTATTGACGGAGCGAATTTCAGCTTCAACGAAACGCCCGCTTACGGGAAATTTTCCGAAGCGATTCTGATTTTAATTTATGCGTTTGTCGGCTTTGAAGCCGCGGTTATTCCGGCGGGCGAAACCAAAGACCCGCAGAAAAATGTGCCGCTCGCGCTGCTGACGGCGCTCGTTTTCTGCGCCGGACTTTTTATTTTAATTCAAGTGGTTGCCATCGGAACGCTGCCCGGTTTGGCTGATTCAAAAACGCCGCTCGCCGACGCCGCCGGAAAATTTATGGGCGGTTTCGGCGCGGCTTTTATCGCAATAGGCGCGGTCGTTTCGATTCTGGGAAACTTAAACGGCGGATTTCTGGCGGCGTCGCGCCTGCCGTTTGCAATGGCTGAACAAAAAGAATTGCCGCAGATTCTGGCGCGCACGCACGCCCGATTCAAAACGCCGTATGTTTCGATTGTCGTTACAGCCGCCGTGATTTTCGTCTTCACGCTGCAAACGTCGTTTTACGCGGCTTTGACGATTGCGACCATAACGCGCCTGCTCGTGTACGCGACGACGTGCGCGTCGCTGCCGGTTTTCAGACTGAAAAACAACGTGCCGGAAGCGAAATTTATCGCTCCCTTCGGCATTGCCGCGACCGTTTTATCGCTGCTTTTAATCGGCTGGCTTTTGACGAACGTCGATTTCAGAAAAGAAGGTCTGGCGATTTTAATCACGGCGTTAATCGGCTTGATTTTATATTTCGGTTATGGGTTTTGGAACAAAAGGTTCGGAGTAAAAGCTGCCTGAGTCAAACAACCTGTGAAAACTCTTTGCGGTTTGAAGTCTGAAATTCGGTTAGTAAGATTTTATCTTTTCGTAAATGAGCCGCAAGCCTTCGAGCGTTAGATTATCGTCAACCGTTTCAATCAATTCGGACGCCTGCGAAATAAGCGGCGCGAGTCCGCCGGTGGCGACGACGCGCGTTTTTTTGCCTAATTCTTCAATCATTCGCCGCAGAATTCCGTCAACCAATCCGGCGTAACCGTAATAAAGTCCCGATTGAATCGAGCCGACCGTTGACGCGCCGATGACGTTTTCCGGTTTTTTTATTTCGACACGCGGAAGTTTGGCGGCGCGTGTGAAAAGCGCGTCCGAGGAAATCGTGATTCCGGGCGTGATGACGCCGCCGAGATATTCGCCTTTGTCGTTTATCGCGTCAAACGTCGTCGCCGTTCCGAAATCAACGACGATACACGGCGCGCCGTAACGCGCAATCGCCGCCACCGCATCGACGATTCTGTCCGCGCCGACATCCGACGGCGGGTTGTATTTTATCGGCAAACCCAAATCCATCCGGTTATCGACAAAAATCGCCTGGTGTCCGAAATAACTTTCCGACATTTTCTGAAACGTAAAATTAAGCGGCGGAACGACGGAAGCGACGATGACGGCGGAAACTTCCTTGTAATCGATGCCCGCGACGGCAAACATCTGACGCGCCAGAACGCCGTATTCGTCGGTTGTTCGATAACGAACCGTCGCCATTCTCCAATGCGCGATTAAATTTTCGTCTCTGTAGACGCCGAGCGAGGTGTTCGTGTTTCCGATGTCGATAACTAGAAGCATTTTCAAAAAGTGAAAAAGTGAGAAGTGAAAAGTGAAAACAAATGTTTTTCACTTTTCACTTCTCACTTCTCGTTATTAACTATCCCTGCAGCGGCAAGCCGTCGTAGACAATCAGCCAGCCGTTTTGTTTGCTCGTTCGCAGGCTTTTATTAAACCAGTCGAGAGCTTTTTCCGGGTCGTCGTAGACCTGAACCGACGGGCGCGATTCGCGCGGGTCAACACGGCAGATTGCGCCGCCTTCATTTGCCGTTTTCACGCACAACAGCGCGACCATATTATTTTTCGACAGGATAGCGGTGCGCATCATCACGTCGCCGAGTTCGTCGTCGTCGAAATCGGCGAAATCCTCGCCTGATAATTCCTCGTCGAACTCGTCTTCGGCGGCATCAAAATCAAATTCGTTGTTCATAAATTTTTTTATAAATCCTTATATATTAGAAACTACACGGTTGCGTTTGAAAGTTCAATTCACTAAACCGGGAGCGCAGGCATTCTGCCGGCGTTCCCGGTAATCAAGTCAGTCCGCCGCTCTCAATTTTTGAATTTCTCCGGCGCGAACGATTTTAATCGCGCCGTCGGCTCGTTCGATTCGGAGCGCGCCGTCATCTTCGATGCCGCGCGTCGTGCCGGTAACGATTTCATTTTCCAAAACCGCCCGAACTCGTTTTCCGAACGCGTAAGACGAACGCGCCGTCCATTCTTCGCGGATTTTTTCCGCGCCGTTTTCGCCGTATAAAACATCGGTGTAAAAAGATAAAAAACGGGTTAATGTTTGTGATAACGCTTCGGCGTTTGTCCGCCTGCCGGTTTCAGCTTCAATCGACGCGGCGATTTCCTTTAATTCGGGCGGGAAATTCGATGATTTCAGATTGATTCCGATGCCGACAATAACAGCCAATCCGATTTTCGTTTCGCAGACCTCAGCCAGAATGCCGCAAATCTTTTTCTCTCCTGCGTGAATGTCGTTTGCCCATTTAATATCGGGCGTTATGTCCGATTGACGAAGCGTTTCATAAACGGCGACGGCGCTCATTAAGGTAATCAGCGGCAAAAATCGCCTGTCCAGCTTCGGGCGCAGAATCAGGCTGAAATAAAGTCCGGCGTCTTTTTCCGAAACCCAAATGCGCCCGTGCCGCCCGCGCCCGGCGGTTTGCCGTCCGGCGACGACGCACAAACCTTCGGACGCGCCGCGTTTTGCCTGATTTGCGGCTTCGGTGTTGGTCGATTCGAGTTCATCGAAACGAAGAATCGTGAAATTCATAAATAATAGATAACGAATAACGGAAAATGGATAATGTGAAAATAATTTCTTCATTATCCATTATCCATTTTCCGTTAAACTGTTTTCCAGAGCGAATCGACAAAATAACGATTGGCGTCAAAGAAGTTTTTTGCCGTTTGAAAACCGCTTGCTTCGGCTAAATCTTCAATCGCGTCCGGGCTGAATTTTTGCGAGATTTCCATAAAAATCGGCTCCCACGCCGCAAAGTCGAATGTTTGATTCAGTTTTTCGACGTGAACCGTCTGCCGCTCGCGGCTGATTAAAAACGAACGCGCCGCGCACTCAGTCGGGTGGTAAATCGCGTAGTGCGAAAACTTGTTCAGGTCGAAATCCGCGCCGAGTTCGCGGTTGATGCGCCGCAGAAGATTGAGGTTAAATTCAGCCGTAACGCCTGAATCGTCGTCATAAGCGCGGACGATAACGCACGGGTCTTTGTGAAGGTCGAAACCGACGAAAAGCAAATCGTTCGCATTCATTACGGCACGCAGATTTTTAAAGAATTCGATGCTCTGCGCGCGGCTGAAATTGCCGACGTTCGAGCCTAGAAACAAAATTATTTTCGGCTTTTCCGCTTTGGTTTTCAGTGTTTCGAGAATACGGAAGTAATCGCCGGTTTTCGGCTTTATCGAAAGCGCGGGGAAATCGGCTTTGAACTTTTCGACGAGAGCGTCAACCGCTTCCTGTGAAATATCAATCGGCGAATAAGTGAAATCGGCTTTTTGTTCGAGAAAATAATCAATCAAAACCGCCGTTTTCGTGCCGTCGCCCGCGCCGAGTTCGATTAAATCGAAACTCTCTCCGTTTGCGGAAAAGGCTCCAAAAATTTCTTTCGATTGAGTCGAAAAAATCTCGAACTCGGCGCGCGTCAAATAATATTCCGGCAAATTCATAATCTGCTGAAACAGCCGCGAGCCTTCGTCGTCGTAAAAATATTTCGACGACAGAAATTTCGGTTCGGCGGACAAACCTTTTCTCACGTCTGCGGCGAAAGTATCTGGTTGGGTTTTGGTTTGCATTTTTTTCAGGAGAGTCTATCCGCGCTCACCGGCGGCTAATTTTCCGCATTTTATTTTGCCAGCCGAATTCCGGTGAACTGCCAGCGCAGGTGCGGATGAAAAAAATTGCGGTATGTATTGCGGCTGTGATTCGGCGGCGTGGCAACCGACGCGCCGCGCAAGACCATTTGATTTATCATAAATTTACCGTTGTATTCGCCGACCGCTCCCGCCGGGCGCGTGAAATTCGGATACGGCAGATACGCGCTGTTCGTCCATTCCCAGCGCAAGCCCCAATCAAATTTACCGTTTGCCGCTTCCCATTCAAACTCTGTCGGCAGGCGCATTTTCTTCCACTCGGCAAACGCGGCGGCTTCGTAAAATGAAACGTGGCAGACGGCATTTTCCGGTTTAACCTTTCGCAGTCCGCCCAATGTAAATTGAAAATATTCGCCGTCTTTTTTTCGCCAGTAAAGCGGCGCGTTTATTTGATTTTGCTTAACCCAATCAAGACCTTCGGCGTGCCACAGCGCGTGATTTTCGTAGCCGCCGTCATTGATGAATTCGATGAACGCGCCGTTCGTAATTAAACTTTTGCTAATCGAAAAGTCTTCGAGATAAACCTTGTGGCGTCCGAGTTCGTTGTCAAAATGAAAGCCGTCGCCTTGAAAGCCGATTTCATAAATTCCGCTTTCAATATTCGCAAATTCCTGCGGTTCGGATTCGCCGGTTTCTTCCAAAATATTTTCGGCGTCGTAAGCGGGGAAAAGCGGATTGCAGCCGAGCGCGTATTTCAAATCGGTCAATAAAAGCTCTTGATGCTGCTGTTCGTGATGCAGTCCGAGAACAACCAACTCGCGCAAATCTTCCGGCAAGTCTCCGCCGAGAAACTCGCGCATTTTTTCATCGACGTATTTGCGATAGGCGAAAACTTCGCGAACCGTCGGGCGCGACAAATCGCCGCGCCGGTCTCGCGCGACGCGTTCGCCGACGGTGTTGTAATAACTGTTGAACAGAAAACCGAACTGCGGGTTAAATTCCTCGTAACCGGCGGCGAATTTTTTGAGAATCATTTCCTCGAAAAACCACGTCGTGTGCGCGATGTTCCATTTGGCGGGCGATACGTCGGCGACTGGCTGCAAAACGTAATCTTCGGTTTCGAGCGGCGCGCAGATTTGTTCGGTGTATGCGCGAACGAACGAGTATTGGCTTTCGAGTTCGCTCGCGACGATTTTCGTCGAGTGTGTTGATTGCATATCTTTATTAAAACAGAAAAATCGAGCAAAGAAAACGGTTATCCGTCGCCTCTTTCGTCGGGGCGCGGCTCATAACTTTTAATTGTCGTCCGTTAATTTGCGCGAAAGACGAATTCTGTGAAGCGCCTGGCGGCTGATTTCGGCTAAATAATAATCGTCCGCGTTCGTATTCGACTGCAAAACGGCAATTGCCGACGTGTCGCCGATTGCGCCGAGCGCGAAAGCCGCTTCACGTCTTACGTCGCCCGACTCGCGGCGGTTTTGTAAGATTCCGATTAAAGCCGCGTTCGCCGCGCCGAACGCCGGAAACGCTTCAACCAGATTCTTATATTTCGGCGCGGCGACAAAAACGTATTTACCCGATAAAGAATCTTCGGGCGTTTGAACTTTTGTTTTATCGGTTTGGATAATCTGCGCGATTTGACCGGCGGAACGAGCCGCCGAGCGACGCGTGAATTCTTCTTTGTCGTTTGGTTTCCTTTGCAGAATCCTGACGAGTTCGGGAACGGCTGACGCGTCGCCGATTTCACCGAGCGCGATAATCGCCGCCGAGCGAACTTCTAAAACTTTATCTTTCTGCAAAACTCTCAGCAGAGCATTTACGGCGTTCGGACTGCCGGTTTTGCCGAGCGCGCAGGCGGCTTCGCGGCGGACGAATTCTTTTTTGTCGTTCAGAAGCGGCGACAGGACGACGAGCGCTTCGTCTTCGGGTAAAAATACGACGGACGAGGCGGCGGTTGCGCGGACGATTTCGGATTTGTCCGTTAAAGCGGGAACGGCGAGGCGCGAATAGGTTTCGTTTTCGGAGTTTCTGATTCGGGCGAGCGCGTCGCGCTTTTGTTCGGTCGTGCCTCTTATAATTGTTTCGGCTATAGAATCAATTTGTCCGCGAGCGTTTCCCGCAAAGGTGCAGAGAGCGCAGAGAAAGACGAGGAGCGAAAGAAAGTATCGCGTTCCCGTCTTTTGTGATTGATGATTTAAGAGTTGTTTTTTCACGCAGCGCGGTAAAGATTCTGGCGGCGCGTCTTTTCCCATTCGATGACGGCGCGGGCGCGTTTGTTTTCGTAGGCGTCGGCGAGCGAGCCGATTAAATCGTCGCCTTGAGGCGCGTCTTTTTGGTTGGCGATGCGCTTTGTCAGCAGCTGTGAAATGTATTGGACGACGGCTTGCGTTTCGTGCGGTTCGAGCTTGCCGAGTTCGCGGGCGATGTGGTTGTTTGTTTGGCTTTGCATCTTCGTATCTCCTTTTTATTCGGCGGACAGTCGGACTGCAAACCTAAATTTCAAGTTCCGACCGTCCGCAGCAATTGTTTTCTCATCGTTAAAACTTTCGTCCTGTTAAGTCTCCTGCGGTCTCGCTTCGGAATATTTATAAAATTATCACAAAGCCTTTTTTATGACAATAACTTGTCATAAGATTTCAATTGATAAACGATAAGTGGATAGATTTATTTTTATTCGCTAGACTTAGCATCTTTATACGAATTTAGACGAACCGAAAACTTTATGGACGAGAAGTATTTTGCGCTCAGGATTGAGCAGAAATGGCAAAAGCGCTGGGCGGAAAACCGGACGTTTGAAGCGGCGATTGACGAAGCGAAAGAGAAGTTTTACGCGCTTGAGATGCTGCCGTATCCGTCGGGGCGGCTGCATATGGGACACGTTCGCAATTATTCAATCGGCGACGCTCTCGCCTGGTATAAACGGCTTCAGGGCTTTAATGTTCTGCATCCGATTGGCTGGGACAGTTTCGGACAGCCCGCCGAACAAGCCGCGATTAAGAAAGGCGTCAACCCGCGCGACTGGACGGAAGATAACATCAGCCAGATGCGCGAACAGCTTCAGCGGCTCGGTATCAGCTACGATTGGAGTCGTGAGATTGCCGCGCATCGTCCCGAATATTACAAGTTCGACCAGTGGTTTTTCCTCAAGATGCTCGAACTCGGTTTAGCTTATAAGAAGATGACAAAGGTCAACTGGTGTCCGCGCGACCGGACGACGCTATCGAACGAGCAGGCGAGCGGCGGCGTTTGCTGGCGATGCGGCACGGCTGTCGAAAAGAAGGACATCGCGCAGTGGTTTCTGCGGATTACGGCTTACGCCGAAGAACTTTTGACGGGAATGTCGGAAATCGAAGCGGGCTGGGCGGAGCGCGTTTTGACGATGCAGAAACATTGGATTGGCAAAAGCGAAGGCGCGTTTGTCGAGTTCGAGGTGCAAGGCTCAAAGTTCAATGAATCGACGGATTTAACGTCCGGCGATTTAAATGTCGGGTCGATTCGGGTATTCACGACGCGCATCGACACGATTTACGGCGCGAACGCCATTGTCGTCGCCGCCGAACATCCGATTATCGAAGCTAACGCGGCGAATTTGTCCGACGCTGTAAAGGATAAAGTCGAACAAATTAAAATCGAAAAGGCAAAGCCGACCGATTACGGCGAGGAAGCCGAAAAAGACGGCATCGATACCGGATTAAAAGCGACGAATCCGTTCAGCGGCGAGCATTTGCCCGTCTGGGTCGGCAATTACGTGATGATGGAATACGGCACGGGCGCGGTAATGAGTGTTCCGGCGCACGACGAACGCGATTTCGAGTTTGCAAAACGCTTTAATCTGCCGATTCGGAAAGTTGTCAGCCGGGAAAGCAAAAACGAAAATCCAGAATCCGAAAACAAACAGGCGTTCACCGATTACGGTTTCCTGATAAATTCCGGTGAATGGAACGGCAGGACGAGCGCCGACGCTAAAAGGGAAATGACGCGGTTTGCCGAATCCGGTAATTTCGGCGAAGCGGCGACGACGTATCGGCTGCGCGATTGGGGAATCTCGCGGCAAAGATTCTGGGGCGCGCCGATTCCGATAATTTACTGCCCGAAGTGCGGAACAGTTCCCGTGCCGTATGAAGATTTGCCGGTAGAATTGCCCGAAAGCGCGCCGTTCACGGGCGTCGGCGAATCGCCGCTCGCCAAAGTTCCCGAATTCGTCAGCACGATTTGCCCGCAATGCAATGAAGCGGCAAAGCGCGAAACCGACACGATGGACACGTTTGTCGATTCGACGTGGTATTACTTTCGATACACCGACCCGCACAACGCCGAAATGCCGTTCGACCCGGAAACGGCGGCGTATTGGCTGCCGGTTGACCAGTATATCGGCGGTGTTGACCACGCCATAATGCATCTGCTTTATACAAGATTCTGGACGAAAGTAATGCGCGACATCGGGCTTGTCGATTTTGACGAACCGATTAGAAATCTGCTGACGCAGGGAATGGTTGTCGGCGAATCTTATTACTCGGACGCCAAAGCGAGCTATTATCCGCCGGACGAAGTGCGAATCGAGCGTGACGAGCGCGGGAAGATTTCGAGCGCGAATCTTAAAGAAGACGATTCGCCCGTTAAAGTCGCCGTCGAGAAAATGTCCAAGTCCAAATATAACGGCGTTGACCCCGACGATATGATTGCCGTCTACGGCGCGGACGCGGCGCGCATCTTCGTTTTGTTCGCCGCGCCGTCGGAAAACGAATTGGTCTGGCAGGAAACCGGCATCGAAGGCGCGACTCGATTCCTTCAGCGCGTCTGGCGACTCGTTTATCGGTGGCGCGAAGTCATAAACGGTCGGCGGTCGGCGGTCGGCGCTCAGCCGGAACGAATCGAAACCGGCGTCGAAGCGCGCAGGCTGCGGCAGAAAACTCACCGGACGATAAAGCGCGTTACGGAAAACTTCGAGGGCTTTCAATTAAACACGCCTGTCGCGGCTTTAATGGAATTGTCGAACGCGCTCGGCGATTTCAAAATCGAGCCGGAAAAGGCGGAAGCGGGCGACGCGTTTGCGGTAAATGAAGCCGTGCGAAGTCTTATCCTGATGCTGACGCCGTATGCGCCGCACGTCTCCGAAGAACTGTGGGAAACGGTTACGGGAGACGCGTCGGGAATTTTGAGTTCGGGCGCGCGCTTTCCCGTCGCCGACGAAAACCTGACACGCGCCGAAGAAATCGAAATTCCGATTCAAATCAACGGCAAACTCCGCTCGCGCGTAATGGTCGCGCCCGAAACGCCGAAAGAACAGCTCGAAGCAGCGGCTTTGGCGGATGCGAAGGTTAAGGAACACACCGACGGCAAACAAATTGTCAGGATTGTCGTCGTCCCGAATCGCCTCGTTAATATCGTCGTCAAATAACAGACAAATTTTTTCAGCCCTTTTTGTTTAGATAAGTTATATATGCGAGGCAGGAAAAGTAATAAAAAAGCATTTAGGATCGGAGCGCGGGCATCTCTGCCCGCATTGAGCGCGAAAGCGCGAACGAACGATTGGATTAAATTCAATGTTGAGTAATTCTCAACACTTTTCGCACGCGGAGCGCGTCCATTGCGGGCAGAGGCGCCCGCGCTCCGACGTGGCGTCAGTTTTCACGGTTCACTACTCTCGATTCACATATTATATGACGAAAAGCAAACAAATAAAGCGTTGAGAACTTCGCGGCTGTTCGTTATGACCTTGATTGCCGTTTGTAAAGTAATTAAAATCAAATAGCGGTCGAAAGTCATCAGCCGTCGATTCAAAAAAACTTTGTTCGCGCCGGAAGCGTCCGAGCTTGTCCGGTTGGCTGCCTGAGATTTTCGTATTTACACGCTCTCTTCGATTGCTTCGTTTATTGGAATTCCGGGCTTATTACGACTGGCTATAGTCGGCGGCAAAGTTGATTTCGGAACGGGCGA
>JBBPXZ010000063.1:0-32353 GCA_038200355.1 Pyrinomonadales bacterium
AGCATCTCGATCCGGTTGATAATCGGCTGCGTCCAGATGTTCGTCACGCCGGGCATTTTTACAGCCGCGTCCATCTCGGCAATCAATTTTTCCCGCGTCATTCCCGACCGCCATTCTTCCTGCGGCTTTAAGTGAACGATTGTTTCGTTCATATTCACCGGCGCGGGGTCGGTCGAAGTTTCGGCGCGTCCGGCTTTTCCGACCGCCCAGGCGACTTCGGGAACATTTTTAAGGATTTCGTCCTGCCTGCTCATAATCTTGCGGGCTTCGTCAATCGAAATCGCCGGGTCGGTTACGGGCATAAACATCACGTCGCCTTCATTCAGAGGCGGCATAAACTCGTTGCCGATGCCGGCTGCCAGAAAAACCGCGCCGAGAAAAAGGACGAGCGCGGCGGCGACCGTTAAGACGCGATGGGCGAGAGCGAAATCGAGAGCCGGCTGGTAAAGCCGGTGCAGAAAACGCATCACCGGATTTGATTGCTCGGAGTGAATTTTTCCGCCGAGCAAAAAAGTGCAAAGAACGGGAACCAGACTGATGGCAATAATCGTCGCGGCGACCATCGCAAAAGTTTTTGTAAAAGCAAGCGGATGAAACAGTTTTCCTTCCTGCCCGATGAGCGCGAAAACCGGAACGAAGGCGAGAATGATAATCGCCATCGAAAAGAACGTCGGTCGCCCGACGAGTTTGGTAGATTCGAGAACCGCCCGCCAGACGGCAGGTTTGTCTTTCAGGTTGATGTTGTGCTGCTCGATATAGCGAAAAGCGTTTTCCGTGACGACAATTCCCGCGTCAACCAGCACGCCGATGGCGATGGCGATTCCGGCGAGCGACATCAGATTTGAACTGATGCCCATAAAATACATAAACAGAAAAGATGTCAGCACGGCGAGCGGCAGGGGAATCGTGACAATCAGAATCGAGCGAAAATGCGCCAGAAAAATAATGTGCGCGAGCGTAACCAGAATCAGTTCTTCAATCAGAGCCGTTTGTAAGGTGGAAGTGGCGCGGTTGATAAGCTGCGTCCGGTCGTAAAAAGGAACAACTGAAACGCCTTCGGGCAAACCAGCCTTTAATTCTTCGATTTTTTTCTTGACCGCTTCGATGACTTCGAGCGTGTTCACGCCGTAGCGCGCGATGACCACGCCGCCGACGGCTTCCTTGCCGTTTTTATCCAGCGCGCCGGTGCGAAAAGCATTGCCGAGTTTTACTTCCGCGACGTTTTTGACATAAATCGGCGTTCCGTTATTTGAGCCGATAACGACGTTTTCGACATCCGCCGCCGATTCAATCAACCCGATGCCGCGCACGACCGCCCATTGTCCGGCTTGCTCGACGACGTTTCCGCCGACGTTGTTGTTTGAACGCTGCACGGCTTCGACGACGGTTGACAGCGGAATATTAAGCCCGCGCAGTTTGTTCGGGTCAACATCAACCTGATATTGCTGCACGTAGCCGCCGACCGAGGCGACTTCCGCCACGCCCGGAACGGAATTTAATTGATAGCGGACAAACCAATCCTGCAGTGAGCGCAAATCGCGCAAATTCATCGTGTCAGATTCGAGCGTGTACCAGAAAACCTGCCCGACTCCGGTCGCATCTGGTCCGAGCGTCGGCACAACGCCTTCGGGCAATTGTTTCGAGACGAGATTAAGGCGTTCGAGAACGCGGGTTCGCGCCCAATACAAATCAATGTTGTCTTCAAAAATGATGTTAATCATCGAAAAGCTGAAGGCGGAACTCGCCCGCACGACGCGCACGCCCGGAAGTCCTTGCAAGTTCGTTACGAGCGGATAAGTTACCTGGTCTTCGACTTCCTGGGGAGAACGTCCAGCCCAATCGGTGAAAACGATGACCTGGTTGTCGGACAAGTCTGGAATCGCGTCAATCGGCGTGCGCGTCAAAGCCCAGTAGCCCGCCGCCGCCAGCGCAACGTAAAAAGCGATGACGACGCCGCGATTTTTGAGCGACCATTCGATAAGCCGGTTAATCATATTTTTATTTAGTAAGCAGTTACGGGAATCGAAGTTTTACCGTTTCCGGCGGAGCCTTCATAACTGATTTGCGCCTGCCAATCACCCGGCATCTCGATTTTGACTTTGCCGCGGTACACGCCCGGCACGGATGTCGTCGTAAAAGTCGCCGCATCATTCATTTGCGCCATACTTCCCATCGCCGGCATTTGAAAATTAAGCGCGGCGGCATTGACCATACCGACATCGACCGCTTTGCCCGAAGCATCGGTAAAGGCGAGAAAGATTTCCTGTTCGCCGTTTTTAAGTTTGCCCGTGTCGTTTGAGAGCGTAACCGTCAGATTGCTGCCGACGGGAGCGCTTTTAATGACTTTCCCCGGAACCGGATTAGCTGCGGTCGGCTGAGTGCCTGAACTGCAAGACGCCGGCGAAAGAATAAATGCGAAAAGCGATGCGAAACCAATAAATAGAATATTTTTTTTCATTTTGAAATCTCCTTAAATTGAAACGAATTGAAATAGAATTTTCCGTCACGGATGCCTTAAAGAAGACACGCCGAGACGCACAAAGACGCGCAAACAAAAAGCCCCGCGCGGACGCACTTCGCCCGTCAACAAGGCACACTACGCCCTTGAAATTAAATTAAAAACGAATGATGCCGGATATATTTGGGTTGGAATTTTTGCGAGAAAGCTGCGCGCTCAAACGAAAAGGAAACCTTTAAAGCCGGTTTTTCCTGTCCGAGCAGCAACGCGATTTGTTTGAGAATTGAATCGCTGATAATAATGTTTGAAGGCGAAAAGTTAAACGACGCGCCCGGCGAAGATGGCGCGGGATTGCCGCAATTTATCGCACAGCAAAGTTTCGCCGCGCTGACGCTTTTAGCATCGCAGTCTTTTGTTTTCTTTTTACAGCACGCCATTGCCGACATACCGTTTTCCGCGCTGCCCGAAAAAACAGGCGTTCCCGCCAGCACGCCGGAGGCGAGAGCGAAAAGCAGAAAAAGAGATGTCAGCCATTTATTCATCTTTAAATTTCACTATATTGAATAAATCAAAAGACTGTCAAGTTTAGTCGGCGCGGGCGACATTTACGGACAGACGCGGCGTAAATCCGTCAAAAAGCCGATGGCGGCAAAAGCTGCGGAAAAGCCGCTGCCGGAGTTGAAACTGCCGGATTTAAGCGGCGAGCAATGGAGAAAAGCCGGGAGCGTCCTGGCAGCCGAGCCGCGCAGGTCAAATGGATTGAAGCCGGTATTACCGAGGTTTCTCCGCCCGAAAATCATTATGACATTTGGCACGACCGCGCCGTGTTTCGCTTTTTAACCGCGCCGAAAGACCGCAGAAAATACGTCGAACTCGTATTGCGTTCTTTGAAAATCGGCGGACACATCGTCGTCGCGTCATTCGGCGAAAACGGTTCGCAGAAATGCAGCGGTTCGGACGTTACGCGATACCGCCCGGAAGCGATACGCGACGAATTCGGCGATGAATTCAATCTCGTCAAAAGTTTTCACGAAACCCACAAAATGCCGTTCGGCACAAACCAGAAGTTTGTTTATTGCTGCTGCCGCAAACTCGGATAGTCCGGAAGCTGCGAACAATCAGCGAGCCAATGGAAAGAGATTAACAAAATGCCCATTAAGGCTTTCAATACAAATCGGTTTGACAATTTTCTCAATAAAAGATTAGATTTTAGGTAAGGGAAATTGTTCACAAGCTCCCACCAAAGAATGCAACGCCTTTTTCGAGTTATCAAGAAAAAAAGAAATTTGCGCCGCCTCATCGCGGTGTGGCTTCTTTTTGTAATGATTGAACTTTTCTGTCCCGCTTTGTGCGGAACGCAAACTTTTGCCGCCGAAATTAATTTCCCGCCGGACGAAATAAACATCTCCGTCAATCAAAAAAACGCGGCGGCGGAAATTTCGCTTTCGGCTGGCAATCATAAAGACCAAAACCATCAGCAGACTGTCTGCAACGACGAATGTCTCTGCCACGCGACGGCGATTCCAAATTCAATCGTTCCGCCGAAAGAACCGGTGTCTTTTCGCAGTGAGCAAATTACTTTTCATTTCGGCGAACCCGTCTATAACTCGCTTCCGCCGCCCTATCACCCGCCTAAACTTTCCTAATCAAACGCCAAATAACCTGAAATATGTCAATTTTCCGCCGGAAAAGCGGTAAATATGCGCTATCGGTTCACATATCACTTGGCTTTTTTCGCCGTTTTTGAGCAGCGGGAAAAGCATTTCTATAATTATTTTGATTAGGAATTACAATGAGATTTTTTATTACCCGAATGCGTTTGCGGTGCGCCGTCGCCGTTTCGCTCGCTCTTCTCGTGACGGCGACAGCGGCGCAGGACGCGCGACTTTTAGCCAAAAACGAGCCGGTCGCCGCTGTTAACGAAGAAAATACAAATACAACAAATTCAACAAAACCAATTTTAGTTTCGGTTCTGCCGAATTACTATAACCAGCAGGACGGCGTTTCAATCAATGAGTTGATTGAACGCGCTCTTAATACAAATCAGGATTTGGCGGCGACACGGCTCGGAATCGAACGGGCGCGGGCGCGGCTCAATCAAGCTCGCCTGCGTCCGAATCCGACGCTTGAATTTGAACAATCTTCGGGCAGATTAGTCGGAAGCGGCGGTGATGGAAATTTTACCGTCGGCGCGTCGCTCCCGATTGAGATTTACGGCAGGCGCGAGGCGCGAATAAACGTCGCTAATATTGAAATCGAAGCGAGCGAAGCGGAAGTCCGCAACCGCGAGCGAGTTTTAGCGGCAAATATCCTGACCAACTACGCCGAAGCTCTCGGAGCTTTGCGCGAACTTGAAGCGACGGAACCACTGCTCGAACTCGATTTACAGACAACGAAATTTGTCCAGATTCGCGTCAACGAAGGCGAAACGCCGCCGCTGGAGTTGAATCTTTTGCAGGCGGAAGTCGAACGCCTGCGGGCGCGCCGGCAGCTTGCCGAAGGACGGCTCGAATCATCTTTAACCCAACTAAAGTTGCTTGCCGGGATTTCGTTCGATGAACCTCTGCGGCTGCGCGAACAATTAAATTCGGCAATCCTGCCGACGCTGCCGCTAACACGCGAAGCGTCGGTGGATATTGCTCTGCGAACTCGTCCCGACATTCGGCTGGCGCAAATCGAAGAACAAGTCGCCACTGCCGGATTGCGGCTGGTTCGCGCTTCCTCGCGTCCCGATTTGACCGCCTACACGCGCTACACGCAGGGGCGTTCGATAACCGACAGCCCGCGCGGAGTGTTTGCCGAGCGCGACCGCTCATTAACTTTCGGCGTGGCGGTCGGACTGCCGATTTTCAACAAAAATCAAGGCGCGAAAGCCGAAGCTGAAATTGCTATCCGGCAAGCACAGGCGCAGCGAGATTTTGCCGAAAGAGCGGTGCGCGGCGAGATTTTAGCGGCGTATCAACGCTTTGAAGCCGCGAGCCGCGCCGTCAATACGTTGGAAAACGCCGCGATTCCGCGTTCGACGGCAAATGTCGAAACCTTCCGCAAAGTTTACGAACTCGGCGAAATAAAAATCACCGATTTGATTGCCGAACAACGCCGTTTGCTCGATGCCGTGCGCGATTTGACCGAAGCCCTGACGCAGCGTTACCGCGCTCAAATTGATTTAAACATCGCGCTCGGCGCAAGCGGGCTGCTGCCGGGACGGAAGTGAGGTGTCTTTAACGATGAATAAAAATAACAAACAAGAAATTGAAATGAAAGAAGAAATTACAAAAAACGAGGCGGCAAATACCGCCGCCCGAACTGTTGTTCCCAATGAAGGAACGGCGCATCACGCTCAAGACGACGCGGAACTGAGCCGGTTGGAAGAACAATCCGGTAGAAGAGCGGTTGTAGTGGAGCGCGAATACACCGAAACAGATTCGTCAGAGTCGAAGCCGAAAAAGATGTTCGCGTGGATTATAACCGCCGTCATTGTCGGACTCGTCGTTATCGTCGGTTTGGCGTGGATTGCGAGCAAAAAATCAGCGACGACTGTGAACGTCGAAGCCGGCGAGAAGAAAGAAGAAGCCGGCGGTCACAGTGAAAACGAAACCGGACGCGAAGTGATACTCGACCCCGAAATGCTCAATTCCGCCGGAATCGAAATTGAAGGCGCGACGCAAAGACCGGCAATCGCCAAACTTTATGTCACGGGCGCGGTTGAACTAAATCCCGAAAAAACCGAAATGGCAACGCCTCTGGTTGGCGGCAGAATCGAAAACGTTTTTTTCGGTGTCGGCGATAATGTCCGGCAAGGCGCGGTTTTAGCCATTGTTTCCAGCCCGCAACTGGCGCAGCTTCACGGCAAAATGCACGAAGCGAAAACGCGCTACGAACTGGCACAGCGAAATCAGGCGCGGGTGCAAAAAGCGGAAAACCGCGTTTCGATTTTGCAGGCAAAAGCGAAACTCGACGAAACCGACGCGACTTTGCGAAGAACCAAACGGCTCATCGAACTCGGCGCGGGCGCGGGTAAAGATTTGATTTCCGCCGAGACCAATTATAAAACGGCGAAAGCCGACTACGATTTTCAGTCGAACATTTCATTAAACAAGGAAATTCAGGAAGCAAAAGCTGAAGTTGAAACTTCTCGCGTGGATGTTTCGCACATTGAAGACGAGATGCGCTCGCTCGGCGTTCCGGTTGACAGTAATAAACCCGACGACCATTCAAAAGATACATCGCTGGTTGCCGTCCGCGCCCCGCTTTCGGGCGTGATTACCGAAAGAAAATTTAACGCCGGAGCGGGCGTTGACGCGGCAACTCCGCTTTTCGCCATCTCGAATCTTTCGACCGTCTATGTTATCGCCAACGTGCCGGAAGCAAGCGTCGGCAAACTTTCCATCGGTTCAATCGCCGAAATAAAATCAGCCTCAATCGGCACAATCAACGGGCGCATCAGTTACATTGACCCGCGACTTGACGAAACATCGCGCACGGCGCGGGTGCGTCTGGAAGTGCCGAACGGAAACGGCAAACTCCGCGCCGGAATGTTCACCGAAGTCGGTTTTCAAACGGGCAGCGAAGCCGGCGGCGGCTCGGAAATCGTAGTCAATTCCGAAGCGATTCAGCGCGAAGGGGAAAAAGCGATTGTCTTTGTGCCGAAGGAAAACGAGCCGGGCGCGTTTGAAGTGCGCGAAGTCGAAATCGGCGGCGAAATCGAAGGCTACACGGTTATCAAAAGCGGTTTGGCAATCGGCGATAAAGTGGTTACCAAAGGAAGTTTCACCTTAAAAACGCAGATGGAGAAAGGTGAGATGGGAGACGACCACTAAGCTGATTTTGGGTTTTGGATTTTGGATTTTGGATTGAAAAAGATTTTATGATTAACGCACTCATTAGATTTTCGATAGCGCAGAAACTGGTTGTTTTAATGCTCGTTTTTATTATGGCGGGCGCAGGCGCATACAGCTTAATAAATTTACCGATTGATGCCGTGCCGGACGTAACCAACGTGCAGGTGCAGGTCTTGACATCCGCGCCGTCGCTCGCGCCTTTGGAGATTGAACGGCAAATCACGTTTCCGATTGAAGTGGCGATGTCGGGGATTCCGGGTGTCGAAGAAATTCGTTCGGTTTCAAAATTCGGCATCTCGAACGTGACGATTGTGTTTGAAGAATCAACCGATATTTACTTTGCCAGACAGCTTATTCTGGAGAGAATGGCGACGGCGCGGGAACAGATTCCGCCCGGCATCGGTTCGCCCGAAATGGGTCCGATTGCGACCGGCTTGGGCGAGATTTATCAATACGAAGTCAAAGCCGAACCGGGCAGCAATTACACGGCGACCGACTTAAGGACGATTCACGATTGGAGCATTCGCCGTCAATTAATGGGCGTTCCCGGAGTGACGGAAGTCAATTCGCACGGCGGTTACGGTAAACAATACGAAGTTCGGCTTTCGCCCGAAAAGCTGCAAAGTTACGGTTTGAGCCTGAGCGATGTTCACGATGCCGTGATGAAAAATAACGGCACGGTCGGCGGCGGCTATATCGAAAAAGGCGCGGAGCAATACTTGCTGCGCGGTGTCGGTCTGGTCGAAAAAATGGAGGACATTACCAACATCGTCGTCAAAACCGGCGCGGAAGGAGTTCCGATTTTCGTCAGGGATTTGGGCGAAGTCGTCGAAGGTCAGAGCATCCGGCAAGGCGCGGTTTCGACCAACGGCGAAGGCGAAATCGTGTCGGGAATGGCGATTATGCTGAAAGGCGAAAATTCGCGCACGGTCGCCGAACGAGTCAAAGCGAAGGTTGAAGAAATCCGCAAAACGCTGCCGCCGGGCGTAACCATCGAGCCGTTTTACGACCGCACCGCGCTCGTCCAAAGAGCGATTGCGACTGTCGAAACAAACCTGCTCGAAGGCGCGGCGTTGGTCATTTTCGTTCTTTTGATTCTTTTGGGAAACTGGCGCGGCGCGTTGCTCGTGGCGACGATAATTCCGCTTTCGATGTTGTTTGCGGCAATTCTAATGCGGATATTTAATGTGTCGGGAAACTTGATGAGTCTGGGCGCGTTGGATTTCGGTTTGATTGTGGACGGCGCGGTCGTGATGGTTGAAAACGTCGTTCGCCGCCGAGCCGAAGCACAGCACGAAAATTCACGAGAGCCGCCCGAACGCACAATTCTTGAAGCGTGTCTGGAGGTCGCCAGACCTGTGGTTTTCGCCGTTGCGATTATTGCGATTGTTTATCTGCCGATTCTTTCGCTTCGCGGAATCGAAGGGAAAATGTTCGTGCCGATGGCTCTGACGGTGATTTTCGCGCTGTTGGGTTCGCTGATTTTGTCGCTGACTTACGTTCCGGCGATGCTTGCGCTGATTTTGCGCGGCAATGTTTCGGAAAAGGAAAGTTTTCTGATTCGCTGGGCGAAACAAATCTACAAACCCGCGCTCGCTTTTGTGATGAAATTCCGCGCTCAGGTTTTGGCGATTGCCGTTGCCTTGGTTTTAATTTCCGGCGCGGTTTTTCCGTATCTTGGCGGCGAATTTATTCCGCGTCTCGACGAGGGCGATATTTTAATCGAAGCGATTCTTTTGCCGAGCGTTTCATTAAATCAATCAATGAAAATGACGACCGAAATCGAAAAATCGCTGAAGGTTTTCCCGGAAGTCAAAACAATCGTTTCAAAGTGCGGCGCGCCGGCGGTTGCCACCGATTCGATGAGTCTCAATCAATGCGACGTTTTCGTGATGCTCAATCCGATTGACGATTGGGAATCGGGAATGACGAAAGAGGAACTCATCGAGGCGATGTCGAAAAAGGTCGAAAAGGAAGTTCCGGGCGCGGCTTCAATCGGGTTTATGCAGCCGATTGAGATGCGCGTCAACGAACTGATTGCCGGAACGCGCGGCGATGTCGCCATTAAACTGTTCGGCGACGATTTAGATGTTTTAGCCAAAAAAGGCGACGAAATTAACCGCGTTCTCGGCACGATTCAGGGCGCGGAAGAAAACAAAGCCGAAGTAACGACCGGCTTGCCGCAGCTTCAAGTCAAACCCGACCGCGCCGCGATTGCGCGTTACGGTTTGAACGTCGAAGACGTGAATGAGTTGGTCGAAGCGATTTTCGCGGGGAAAAAAGCCGGGGAGGTTTTCGAGGGCGAACAGCGGTTCGATATAGTTCTGCGCCTCAACGAAAATGCCAGTAAAACCGTCGAATCGGTGCGCGGCTTGACGCTGACTTCGCCGACCGGACAGCGCGTTCCGCTCGCCCAGGTTGCCGATATTTCGCTGGTCGAAGGCGCGGCGCAGATTTCGCGTGAAGCGACGCGCCGCCGCATCGTCATCTCAACCAACGTCCGCGACCGCGATATTGCGAGTTTTGTCGAAGAGGCAAAGCAAAAAATCGGACAGCAAGTGCAGTTGCCGCCGGGCTATTATCTGGAATGGGGCGGAACTTTCGAGAATCTCGAACGCGCCACCGGACGGCTTTTAATTGTCGTCCCAATCGCGCTATTTCTGATTTTCGTGATGCTGTTCTCGACATTCGGCTCGGCAAAACAAGCTCTGATGATTTACACCGGAATTCCGTTTGCGATTGTCGGCGGCATCGTCGCGCTCGCCTTGCGCGGAATGCCGTTTTCGATTTCCGCCGGTGTCGGATTCATCGCGCTGTTCGGCGTGGCGGTCTTAAACGGCGTGGTGATGGTCAGTTTTATTAACCATCTGCGTGAAGAAGGAAAATCCGTGATTGATGCCGTCAACGAAGGCGCGATGACGCGGCTCAGACCTGTTTTGATGACCGCGCTCGTCGCAAGTCTCGGTTTTATTCCGATGGCTCTGGCAACAAGCGCGGGCGCGGAAGTTCAGCGTCCGCTGGCAACGGTCGTCATCGGCGGTTTGATAACTTCGACGCTTTTAACTTTATTGATTTTGCCGACGCTTTACGCCTGGTTTGAAAAAGATAGAGAAGGAGAATTTACGGAGGAGGGAAAATTTTAACTCGCAGATTTTCGCGGATGAACGCCGGTAACGAATAAAAAATATCCGCGTTCATCTGCGTCAATTAGTGGTTTCAAATTTTCATAGAAACAAATAATTATGAAACTAATCATCGCCATTGTGCGCCCGCACACGATTGACCGAATCGTCTGCGCTCTTGAAGGCATCGAGAATTTTCCCGGCATCACCATTACTGATGTTGAAGGTTTCGGAAAGCTGGTGCCGACAATTCCGTACAACCCGCTCAATCCGTTCAAACTGCAAAAGCATATTGAAATCGCCGCCAACGACGAAATGGTCGAGCCGATTGTCGCGGCAATCCGCGAAAGCGCGCACACTGGTAAAATCGGCGACGGAATAATTTTCGTCGTGCCGATTGAAAACGCCGTTCTTATTTAAGACGGCAAAGAGCAATTTTTATCAAAGGGAGAAATCAATGTCTGATTCACACGGTCACGTTCAAAGTGCGGCAGGGCGCAACAAAAAAAGTCTGGCAATCGTTTTCGGATTGACTTTATTTTACTTGATTGTCGAGGTCATCGGCGGTTTGTGGACGGGCAGCCTCGCGCTGCTTGCGGATGCCGGACATATGCTAACGGATGTTGCCGGAGTCGGGCTGGCACTTTTAGCAATTTGGTTTGCGGAAAAACCGGCATCGCCCGAAAAAACTTACGGTTATTACCGCGTCGAAATTCTCGCCGCGATGACGAACGCCGTCGTGCTGATTTTGATTTCGCTTTATATACTTTACGAAGCCTACGAGCGTTTCAAAAATCCGCCCGAAGTTCAGAGCGGGTGGATGATTGGTGTGGCGGTTATCGGTTTGGTTGTCAATTTAATCGGCGTTTACGTTCTGCGTTCCGGTTCGACCGAAAGTTTGAATATGAAAGGCGCGTATTTTGAAGTTTTATCCGATATGCTCACGTCAATCGGCGTGATTATTGCGGGTATAATTATGCTGACGACCGGCTGGTATTATGCCGACCCGCTGATTTCCGCTGGAATCGGATTGTTTATTTTGCCGCGCACCTGGTCGCTTTTGAAAGATGCCGTCGGCGTTTTGATTGAAGGCACGCCGGCGGATGTTGATTTACCGAAACTGCGAGAAAGTTTAACGAAAATCGAAGGCGTGGCAGACGTTCACGATTTGCACGTCTGGAGTTTGACTTCCGGTGTCAACGCGATGAGCGTCCACGCGGTATTGAAGAACGACAACGAACACGACGCGGTTCTGGCGCGGGTTCACGAGCATTGCACAAAGAATTTCAAAATCTCGCACGTTACTGTGCAGACCGAGTGCGTCGGTTTTGCCCGACACGAAACGCATTTATAGAAAATCAAGAAAAATAATCGGCGAAAATATATGAGCGAATTGGTAAAGATTGAAAGTAAAAAGTCCGGTCTCTGGCAAGACCACAAATTTTTGTGGCTGATTGCGAGCGTCGCGGTCGTCGCCGTGTTTGAATTTCTGTCGCTGACGGGCAGACAACTGCCGCGCGAAATAGCCGCGCCGTTTTTCGCCTTGATAATATTGGCGGTCGGCTGGCGAACGATTTGGCACGGTTTGAAGGCTCTCGCCAAATTAAATTTTCGGAGCATCAATCTGCTGATGGTGATTGCGATGGTCGGCGCGTTTTACCTCGGCGAATACGAAGAAGCGGCGGTCGTCATCGTGCTTTTCAGCCTCGGCGAAAGACTGGAGGCATTCGGAATTCAGTCGAGCAAGTCAGCTTTGCAGGCGTTGGTTGACCGCACGCCGAAAACCGCTCTCGTCAAACTGGAAAACGGCGAACAGGATTTGAAACTCGAAGATATAAAAATCGGCGATGTTTTAATAATCAAGCCGTCGGATATGATTGCTCTGGACGCGGAAATTACCACCGGCGCGTCGTCGGTTGACGAATCAACCATCACGGGCGAGCCGCTGCCGAAAGATAAACACAAAGGCGATCTGGTTTTCGCCGGAACGCTCAATATGCAGGGTTATCTGGAAGCCCGCGTTTTGAAAACCGCCAAAGATTCGACTTTGGCGAAAATCATCGAAACGACATTCGCCGCGACTAAGACAAAAGCCGATACGCAGAAGTTTATCGAAACTTTTGCCGGTTATTACACGCCGTCAATCATCGTCATCGCCGCTTTGCTGGTTATTGTGCCGACGCTAATTTTCGGTCAGCCGTTTAATCCCTGGTTCGAGCAGGCGATTACGATTTTAGTTATTGCCTGCCCGTGCGCTCTCGTGATTTCCACGCCGATTTCGATTTACGCGGCAATCGGCAACGCATCAGCCAGAGGCGCGCTCGTCAAAGGCGGCAAATATATCGAAGCCATCGGGCAGGTGAAAGCCGTGGCGATGGATAAAACCCGCACACTGACTTACGGCAAACCGAAAGTTACCGATGTGATTCCGTTCGGCGAAACTTCGCGCGAGCATCTGCTGGCGTGCGCCGCCGGAATCGAAAAATACTCGGAACACCCGCTCGCGCAGGCGATTGTCGATGCCGCGCACTTTGAAAAAATCGAGATTCACGCGGTCGAAAATTTTCAAGCCGTAATGGGCAAAGGCGCGAAAGCCGATTGCGTCGTCTGCTACGACAGTCATCACTGCATCGGCAAACTGCCGTTTATCTCGGAAGAACATCACGTTCAGGACGAGATTGTGAAAATGGTTGAAGCCTTGCAGCTCGATGGCAAAACGTCAATCGTTATCAGCAGCAACGGCGGCGTGGAAGGCATTATCGCCTTAACCGACGAACTCAAACCGGAAAGCAAACAGGCGGTCGCCGATTTGCGGGCATTGGGAATCGAAACCGTGATGCTGACGGGCGACAATCACGCGCCTGCTCTGCTGGTAGCAAAAGAAGTCGGAATCACGGAAGTCAAAGCCGAAATGCTGCCCGAACACAAAGCCGACGCGATTAAAGAGCTGCTGGAAAGATACGGCGCAGTGGCGATGGTCGGCGACGGCGTGAACGACGCTCCCGCCTTGGCTCTATCGTCGGTCGGCGTGGCGATGGGCGCGGCAGGCTCGGACACGGCGATTGAAGCGGCTTCGATTGCGATTTTGAACGACCGGCTGGAACTGATTCCGTATCTCGTCCGCCTGGGAAGACGGACGATTTCAACCATCAAAATCAATACGACTTTCGCCGTCGCCACAAAACTCGTTTTTATCGTTTTGGCGATTTTAGGAATCAGCAGTTTGGCATTGGCAATTTTCGCCGATGTCGGCGTGACGGTTTTAGTTATTTTGAACAGTCTGCGGTTGCTGAATTTTAAGTGATTTTCCGATTTTTGAACTTAAATAAATTACAGCAAACTATAATTGATAAATTTGCATAATAGTATAGGGGAGTATATTATCTGAATAATCGGTAAATTTAGTTTCGGAGATTAAAAAATTTGGCGCATACACAAAAAGACAAAAAGAAACTGCTTAACCGTGTTCGACGCATTCGCGGTCAGATTGATGCGATTGAACGCGCTTTGGAGGAAGATTTAGAAGAATGTTCTTCAATTCTTCAAACGATTGCCTCGTGTCGCGGGGCGATTAATGGCTTGATGGCTGAAATTATCGAAGGTCATATCCGTTTTCACGTTATTGACCCGGCGAATAATCCGACGGCGAAACAATCCGAAGCGGCGGCGGAAGTAATTGACGTGGTGAAGACTTACCTAAAATGAGCAAAAAATCAAAGTGCTGCAAGAAATACAAACGCGGCGGAAAATACTGCCGCGTTTGTCCGCTCCTCAAACGCGGCGAGCAGATTGGAAGAACTGATTCGTGGCACACAACAAGTTCTTTTCTCGCGTCCAAAACGAGAGCAAATCCCAATGCTGAAACTTTAACGGGCGGTTATTCGGCAAGTTGCCGCAGGCTTTACAAATCCGAAGTTTGCGCCTGAATATGACTCCTAAATCTAAACTCAAAGCCAGTGCCGACAAGATGACGTGGCGCAAGCGTCTGCAAGCACTCAAATACGTGCCGCCGTTTCTCCGGCTGGTCTGGGAAACCAATCGCGGCTATACCGTTTTGATGGTAATTTTGCGTCTTGTGCGAGCCTTCATTCCGGTTGCAACTCTTTGGGTGGGAAAGCTGATTATTGATGCCGTGTTAATCGCCCGGACAACGCCCGAAACATCGAATCAACCTTTTTACAATAACTTTTATTTGTGGAAACTGGTCGGGCTGGAGATTGCCGTTGTCGTCGCCGGACAGCTTCTCGCTCGCGCTTCGGTATTGGTTGAGAGTTTGACGGGCGATTTGTTTGCCAATCAAATCAGCGTGCGATTGATGCGGCACGCCGCGTCCTTAGATTTGTATCAATTCGAGAACCCGGAGTTTTATGACCGGCTTGAAAGAGCGCGAAGACAAACAACGGGGCGCATCGGTCTGCTTCCGCAAATTTTTCAAGTCGCGCAGGATTCTTTTACGCTTTTTTCCTTGGCTGCCGCGCTCCTGGTTTTTAGCCCGTGGCTCGTTCTGTTGCTCGTGCTTTCGGTTCTGCCCGCTTTCCTGGGAGCGACGCATTATGCCGCGCTCGAATATTCGCTTCTTTTTCGCCAGACACCGGAGCGCAGGCTGCTCGACTACATTCGTTTTTTGGGAGCGAGCGATGAATCGGCGAAGGAAGTCCAGATGTTCGGATTGGCGGATTGGCTGGTTGAAAGGTTTCGCCGAATTTCGACGCGCTTTTACGAAGAAAATCGCCGTCTTTCGATTCGTCGCAGTCTTTCCGCCGCCGCACTTTCAATCATCGGCACGCTCGGTTATTACACGGCTTACATTTCAATTCTGCTGCAAGCCGTCAGCGGAGCAATTACCGTCGGCTCGCTGACGTTTCTCGCCGGTTCGTTCGCCCGCAGCCGCGATTTGGTCGAAAGCATTCTCAATAATGCAAGCACTGTTTTCAGTCAGGCACTTTATTTGAAGGATTTGTTTGATTTTTTTGAAGTGCAGCCGACAATCGTTTCGCCGCCCGGTGCGCGAAAAGTTCCCGCAACAATCAATCAGGGATTCGTTTTTGAAAACGTCGGATTTTGTTATCCCGAATCGGAAAAATGGGCGATTCGCAATGTTAATTTTAGTCTAAAAACTGACGAGAGAATTGCTTTAGTCGGAGAAAACGGCGCGGGCAAAACAACGCTCACCAAATTGATTGCTCGTCTTTACGACCCGACCGAAGGACGGATTCTGCTTGACGGCGTTGATTTGCGCGAATATGATTTGCAATCTTTGCGTTCGGCAATCAGCGTTATTTTCCAGGATTTCGTCCGCTACGATATGGCGTTCGGCGCGAATATCGGAGTCGGCGAAATCGAGAAGGTTAAACACTACATTTCCGAAGTGCAGGAAAACGATACCGAAAAGGAATATCTTTTCGGTAATAATGCCGGATCAAACGGAAAAAATAACGGCTTAACGATTGGATTGAAAACGAATGTTCCGCCAATCGAAATCCCGGCGCAAATCGTCACGGCGGCGGAAAAATCGCTTGCCGCCACCTTGCTGCCGCGACTGCCTAACGGATATGACCAGATGCTCGGAAAGCGTTTTGACGGAGGAGTTGATTTGTCGGGCGGCGAATGGCAAAAGGTCGCGCTCGCCCGCGCTTATATGCGCGAGGCGCAACTTTTGATTTTGGACGAGCCGACCGCCGCGCTCGATGCCCGCGCCGAATATGAAGTATTCACGCGCTTTAGCGAATTAAGCAAAGGACGTATGGCGATTATTATTTCTCACCGCTTTTCAACCGTCCGAATGGCTGACCGGATTATCGTTTTGCAAAACGGAACGGTCGCCGAAGAAGGAACTCACGACGAACTTGTTTTACGAAAAGGCGTGTATTCCGAATTGTTTGCATTACAAGCCGCCGGTTATCAATAAAGCAGATTTTCAACGCTTCAATCAAACGTCGGACAAAATTCTTTTTAATAAATTATCAGTGAAAATTCAATATTATGCAGACCAATCTTTGGCGCAATAGAAATTATCTTCTTTTATTCTCCGCGCAAATCATCTCGCTTCTCGGAAGCGGCGTGACGACCGTCGGATTAGCCTTGTTCGCTTATCAATTGACGGGCGGGCAGGCGGCGACCGCCGTTATCGGCAACGCGCTTTTTTTGCGGATTCTGGCGTTTCTGATTTTTTCCCAACCGGCGGGTGTCATTGCCGACCGCTTTAATCGCAAAAATATTCTTATCGCGGCGGATGTTCTGCGTTTTGGACTGCTCGCGCTTTTCCCGTTTATCACCGAAGTCTGGCAGGTTTATTTGTTGATATTTCTGATTAACGCCGTGACCGCTTTTTTCACGCCGACTTATGAAGCCAGCATTCCCGAAGTTGTCGGCGATGAGCATTACGTCAAAGCCCTTTCATATTCTCGCGTCGCCGTTGACATCGAAGCCGTCGCCGCGCCCGCTGTCGCCGGTTTGCTAATCGTTTGGCTCGGTGTGCGCTGGGTTTTTTGGTTCGACGCGGTAACTTATCTCGTTTCGGCGGGATTGGTTTTGTTTGCCGTCGTTCCCTTTATCGCCAAACAAGTCGTGCCGCTTTCAGTCAAAGTTTTCCTCTCAGAAATTCAAACGGGAACGCGCATTCTGCTGCGTGAACCTTCGCTGCGGCAAGCGTTGGTTCTGAGTTTCGCCGAAGCGACGGCGGGCGCGGCGGCGATTGTGGCGACGGTCGCATACGTGCGCGATGCTTTGGGACGCGGCGATACGGCTTTCGCGCTCGTGATGGCGGCTCTCGGTTTAGGTTCGACCGTCGCGGCGATTCTTTTGGGACGCGCCACTGGACGCTACGAACAATCGGTAAAGGATAAAGTCGAACTGCACAATCGCCGTCACGCCTGGACAAAACGCGCGCTCATTTTCGGCGGCGTTCTGCTCGGCGCGATTCTTCTGCCCGGCTTTCTCGTTCCGCCGATTTTCATCTTTGCCGTCTTGTGGTTTCTAAACGGCGCGGGGCAAGCCTTGATCGCCATTCCTTCTTCCACACTTTTGGCGGAACACGCCGACGAAGCCGAGCGCGGGAAAGCCTACGCCGCGCATTTCGCGCTGACTCACGCCTGCTGGCTGATTACTTATCCGGCAATCGGCTACGCGGCGGCAGGCTTTGGAACGCCTGCGACATTTACCGCTGCCGGAGTCGTTTGTTTGCTCATTACGCTGGCGGCATTTTTACTCGGAAAAGGCAAAGAAGAATCCCACGCACATCCGCGCCTGCAAAATTGATTTTTTTGGGATTGTTTTGCTAATCCGGCTTTCTCCGGCGCGTTAATCTTCTGTTAATCTTTGATTTGCTAATCTTTCAAAATTATGCGGATTTTATTAGTCGAAGACGAACCGCGCATTGCCAATTTCGTCGTCAAAGGTTTGCGCGAAAACGCTTTCGCCGTGGACGTGGCGGAGACGGGCGATGACGCGCTTTATCAAGCCGAAATAAATACTTACGACGCGATCATTCTGGACGTGATGATTCCCGAAAAAGACGGTTTTGAAGTCTGCCGCGAACTGCGCGAAAAGGGTTCACAGATTCCGATTCTGATGCTGACGGCGCGGGACGCGGTTGAAGACCGCATCGAAGGCTTGGATACGGGCGCGGACGATTATCTGACGAAACCTTTTGCGTTCGGCGAGCTTCTGGCGCGGCTGCGGGCGATTCTGCGCCGCAAAGAAAAATCTTTCGAGCCGACGCGCATCACCGTTGCCGATTTGGAAATCGACACGCAAGCACAGCGCGCCTGGCGCAACGGGCGGGAAATCGCGCTGACGAACAAAGAATTTACTCTGCTTGAATATCTGGCGCGAAACGCCGGAAAAGTCGTCGGGCGCGAAGAGATTTCCGAGCATTGCTGGGACGAAACCTACGACGCTTTCACCAACACGATTGAAGTGTTTATCAACCGCCTGCGAAAGAAAATTGACGCGGAGGAATGCACAACCGTTCTGCTGCACACAAAGCGCGGTGCGGGCTACGTTTTAGGCGATTTGAGAGCGGAAGAATAATGTTTAATTCGACGAAAACGCGGCTCACCGTTTGGTATGCGGGCGTTCTCGCGCTCGTTCTCGCGCTGTTCGCCGTGCTGACTTATTTGCTTTTCGCCTACACTTTGCAGAATCAAACTAACCAGACTTTGAGCGAAATCGCCGGTGTTTTTGAAACGACCGCCAGCCGGGAACTCGACGACGAGGACACGGTTTTCGACGCATCCAGAACCGACGAAGCCGTGCGCGACGCGGCGATTGAACTCGGTTTCAAGGATTATCAGGTTTTCGCTTTCTCTGACGACAACCGCTTGATTGCAGCGACGAAAACAGCCGACAGCGACACGCGAATTACGCCGGAAACCGCCGAAAATCAGCTAAAAACTTTTTCCGTGAAAGCAAACGCCGGTTTCGCCGATTTTGAAAACGCGGGCGAAACTTTTCGCGCCTTTTTCTATTCGTTCAATCTGCAAAATCAGAGCTACCGGCTGCTTGTCGTCCACTCGCTCGACGACCAGAACGAGCTGCTCGCGCGAATAGGCTACGCTTTTCTGATTTCCATTCCGCTCGCGCTGCTGGCGGCAAGTTTCGGCGGCTACTTTCTGGCGAAAAAATCGCTCGCGCCGATTAGCGAAATGAGCCGGTCAGCCGAAGCGATTACGGCAAAAAATCTGCACGAGCGGCTGCCCGTCAAAAACGAACGCGACGAACTCGGAAGTCTCGCCGGAAAATTCAACGAACTGCTCGCGCGCCTCGACGATTCCTTTGAGCAGCAGCGCAGATTTATGGCGGACGCTTCGCACGAGCTTCGCACGCCGGTGGCGATTGTGCGCGGCGAATCCGACGTGATTCTGGGAAAAGAAAAACGCCTTGAGGCGGAATACCGCGAATCGTTTTCGATTGTCCAATCGGAAGCCGAGCGAATGACCAGAATTATCGAAGATTTGTTCACGCTGGCGCGGGTCGACGCCGGACAACAGCCGCTGCAGAAAAGCACAATTTATGTGGACGAAATTTTAGCCGAGGCGGTCAAATCCTTTCGCACGGTGGCAAACAATCGCGTCATCTCGCTTGAATTTGAAACGCCGGAAGGAATGAAGTTTTCCGGCGACGCGCAGCTTTTGCGAAGGCTTTTCTCAAACTTAATTGATAACGCGCTCAAACACGCCAAATCGCGCGTCAAAATCACAGCCGAATGTCGTGAAAATGCTTACGAAATAAAAGTTGCGGACGACGGTGCGGGAATTTCGCCGGAAGCGCAGCCGCACGTTTTCGAGCGTTTCTACCGCGCCGACAAAGCGCGTTCCCGCAACGCGAATGCGTCTGCCGGAAGCGGCGCGGGACTCGGACTGGCGATTTCCAAATTCATCGCCGAAGCTCACGACGGAACGCTCGCGCTCGCCGAATCAGATTCTCACGGCTCGATTTTCACCGTTCGATTTCCCGCCGAAAAATAATTTCAAAATACATATTCCTAAAACAATCGCCGCTTTTTTATATTCGCAGAATTTTTTTTCATTTATTCCGCATCACGCCTTACTTACGTGCGGGCTTCTGCAAAAATCAGAAAGTCCTAACTACTATGAATCCTGCTCACCGGCATCAGGTCGTTAATCATTTGCCGTTAATCGGCGGCATTTTCTTTAAAGAACCCCGAAAACTTATTGCTGAAAAAACATTTGAAAGATTTTTCTAAAAGATGGAAAAGTGTCGGACGTTAATCTTCTATTCATTTTCGGATTGTTAATCTGGATACCAACTCGCGGAAACTAATTCAGGCGAGAAACTAAAATCAAGGAAGTAATTACAATGAAATTGAAAAACACACGAATCGCGGGATTTGTTTTATCGGCATTCTTTTTAACCGGACTTTTCGCCATTGCTTCGACGAATGCTTTCGGACAGGAACGGGAAGAAAAACAGGACGCTAATTTAGCCAAACAATCGAAAATTACGATGGCGCAGGCGCGCTCCATCGCTATGAAAAAGGCTTCAGGCAAAATCGAAGGCGAAGAATTGGAAAAGGAACACGGGAAACTTCTTTATTCGTTCGACATTCGCAGCGAAAAAGGCATTATCACCGAAGTGCAGGTTGACGCGAAAACCGGAAAACTGCTGAGCGCGAAAGAAGAATCGAAAGCGGACGAAGCAAAGGAAAAAAGCGAGGACGCGAAACAGGCGAAGAAGAAAGGCGGAAAACATTAATTCCGTCTCAAACTTTAACCGTTACGCAAAACTCTTCGGACGCGCCGTTCGCGTCTGAGGCTCGAACGGCGGTTGATATTTACAACGGACGAGCAAAAAACGATGCGCTTTTGAGAAGCGGAATTTTTGAAAAGAATCAGCAGCATTCGAGAAAATGAAACGATTTTTCAGCGCATCGCTTTTGCTTTTTTTATTTGTTTTAGCGGCGTCGGCGCAAATCACAACAGAGACGACTAATGCCCCGACGATAACACCGACGGCTGCCCCGACACCGGCGGCGCGGCAGCCGACGACTTTAATCAGTCAAATTGACGATGCGAAACCGCTGACGATAGCCGAGGCGGTTGATTTGGCGTTAAAACAGGCTTCCCTTTTTCGCGCTTCGCAAATCAATGAGCAAATCGCGGCGCAGGACGTGCGGCTGGCAAAAGCGGCGCTATATCCGCGAGTCGCCGCCAATCCGACTTTAATTTACACAACGCCGTCTTTATCGAACTCGACGACTGTCGGCGTGACGAACGGCAACATCACCGCCCTAACTTCGCGCGCGCCGTCGTTTTTGGGCGCGAACGCGATTACCGAATATCAAGCCGTCATCAATGCCGCAGGCGAAATTGATACGTCGGGCAGACTGCGGGCGACGATTAAAAGAAACAGATTTTTAGTAGAAGCCGCTCGCGCCGGAACCGAAGTCGCCAAACGCGATTTGGCAGTCGCTGTCACGGATGCTTATTACAATCTCGCGCTCTCTACTTTAAGGCGGCGCGGCGCGGAAATGAATTTGCAGACGGCGCGTGAATTTGAAAACAATCTCAAATTGCAGCTCGACGCGGGCGAAGTCGCGCCGGTAGATTTAATCCGGGCGCGTCTGCAAACATCGCTCCGGCGGGACGAACTCGAACAGGCGCGGGCGAACGAAGCGGTCAACGCCGACAGCTTGCGCGTGTTTATCGGCTACGACTTTTCCGCGCCCGTCGCCGCCGAAGATTTGCTCGTGCAGTTGCCGCAGGCGGGTGAGATTGATAATTACACCGAAATGCTTATTTCCACGCGCCCGGAATTCGCGCAGTTTGAAGCCGAGCGTCTGGCGGTGGAGCAGGACGTGAGAATCGCCAAATCCGAACGCAAGCCGCAGATTACTTATTCGATCAACGGCGGTTTTATCTCGGATTCTCTGAGACCTCGACCGATTTACAATTCGCTCGGCATTCAGCCGACCGTCGGCGTTTCGATTCCGATTTTCGACCGCGGCGCAAGTAAGGCAAGGCAGACGCAGGCGCAGTTGCGGCTTCAACAGGCGGAAAATAACCGGCAATTAGCGACCAGACAATTCGCGCAAGCCTTTTTTTCAGCCGGAACGCAAGCCCAATCCGCCGCATTGAGAATCAGGCAAATCGGCGACGGCATCACCTTAGCCGAACAAAATTTGCGAGCGTCGCTGGCGCGTTATCAAGCGGGCGAAGCCTCGATTGTCGAAGTTACCGACGCGCAGAACACTTTAATCAACCAGCGTCTGGCGTTGTATCAGGCGATTTTCGATTACCAGACGGCGCGGGCGCGGCTGCTTAGAGCCATCGGACAGTAACGCGATTTTGGATTTTAGATTTTGGATTTTGGATTGACGGTTTAGGAAAATTTCGAGATGAGCGAAGACACGAAAGAAAATATCACGAAAATCGAGACGCATCGGGAAGAACGCGCCGGGGCGGACGGCGAAGCTTTGCAGACGGACGCGACGGGCGAAACCGAAGTCGAAACGCGCGAAGACGAAGACGACGAAAAGGTTTCGCCGCGCAGGAAATTTCTCATCATCGGCGGCATCGCCGCAGCGTCTCTGCTTTTAATTTTCGTTTATCTTTATTACGAGCGAAGCAAAACAACGGACGTTTCGGCAGCAACCGACGCGGCGAAAACCGAAACCGTCGTCAGCGTCAAAGTGGCGACGGCGGAAAAGCAGCCGATAGCGCAGGAATTTTCGGCAATCGGAAACGTCGCGCCCGCGCAAGCGTCAACCGTTTCGGCTTCGCTCTCGGCGCAAATCAAGCAGATGCGGCTGCTCAAAAATCAATACGTCCAACAGGGCGAAGTTCTCGCCGTGCTTGCTTCGCAGGATTTGCAGGCGCAGCGCAACGAAGCGAACGCCGCGCTCGACGAAGCCAGATTAAACCAGCAGACTTTGCAGAAAGTAACGATTCCGCAATCGAGAGCGCAGACGGAAAAAGATTTGTCGGACGCGCAAGCCGCCTCTGACAATGCCCGCGCCATTTACGAGCGGCGCAAGGATTTATACGCCAAAGGCGGACTCTCGTTAAAAGAACTCGAATCGTCCGGTCTCGCGCTCAAAAATGCGGAAAATGCTTTGCGGCTCGCGCAGAATAACATCCGATTAAATACGTCGGCGGTCAATCCGAACGCGCAAGCCATCGCGCAGACCAAAATAAAACAGGCGCAGCAACGGATAAACACGATTGACACGCAAGCTAGTCTCGCGCAGATTCGCGCTCCGATTTCCGGCGTCGTAACCGACCAGTTTCAATTTGAAGGCGAATACGCGGCGGCGGGCGCGCGTCTTTTGACCATTGCATCGTCGGGCGAAGTCATCGTCAAAGCGAATTTCGCCGATTCGGTCGTCGCCAACTTACAAACCGGCGACAGCGTAACTATTTACCCGCCGGGCGCGCCGGACGAGCGGATGGGCGGCAAAGTTACGCTGATAAGCCGTTCGGCAGACGCGCTGAATCGGACGGTCGAGATTTGGGCGAGCTTTGCCAACGGTCGCGGGCTGCTTCGCACGGGCGATGCCGTGCAGTTCGTCGTGTCTGCAAATCCGACAAACAACGCGGTTGTCGTCCCTGCCGTCGCCGTTACTTTGGACGCATCGAACGCCGATGAAGGAACGGTGATGACGGTTGATAAAGACAACGTGGCGCACGAAACCAAGGTCAAAGTCGGCATCAAGACCGGCGATAAAATTCAAATTATCGAAGGCTTGACGGGCGGCGAAACGGTCGTCGTCGAAGGCAATTACGCGCTGCCCGACGGAACGAAAGTCGAGATTGCGAAAGACAATCAAGGAGCGGGAAATTGAATTTAGCTAAAATAATTTCAACTCAGAAACGCGCCGTGATGGTCGTCGTCGTGCTGCTTTGCCTGCTGGGAATTTACGCGGCGTTTCAACTTCCGACGGCGATTTTTCCGAACACGGACTTTCCCAGAATCGTGATTGTCGTGGACAACGGCGACGCGCCCTCCGACCAGATGTTAGTTACTGTAACGCAGCCGATAGAGGAAGCGATGAACGGCATTCCCGGCGTTGTGCGGATAAAATCGGTGACGGCACGCGGCGCGGCGGACATCAATCTTTTCTTCGACTGGACGGTTGACGTGCCGACGACTTTGCAGCTCGTTCAAACTCGAATTTCGCAGCTCAATTTGCCGCCGACCGCTTCGATTCGGCGGGTTGACCGCCTGACTTTCGCCGTTTTCCCCGTCGCCGGTTACAGCTTAACGTCGGAGACGCGCGACCCGGCGAGCCTTCGTGAAATTGCAACCTATACGATTCGCCCGCGCCTTGCCAGACTCGCGGGCGTTGCCAACGTCGCTATCGCGGGCGGCAAAATTAAAGAATTTCGCGTCGAGATTGACCCGGCGAAACTTGCGGCGAGAAACGTAACTTTGCAGCAAGTATCGGATGCGGTGAAAAATTCCAATATCATCGCGTCGCCCGGTTTGATTGAAGAAAATCATCAACTTGAACTCGCGCTCGTCAGCGGTCAGGCGACGACGCCCGACGAGCTGAATTCAATCGTCGTCGCCACAATCAACAACGCGCCGGTTCTCGTCTCCGACATCGGAACGGTTCGGCAAGGCACGCAGCCGAATTACACAATCGTGACGGCGGACGGACGCGAAGCGGTTCTAATCAATGTTCTGCGCCAGCCGGACGCGAACACCGTCAACGTAACTGACGAAGTGAAAGCCGAACTCGCCGCCGTTCAAAAAACTTTGCCGAAGGATATAAAAATCGCGCCGTATTACGACCAATCAATTCTGGTGCGCGAATCAATGAACTCGGTGCGCGACGCCATCATCATCGGATTGATTTTGTCGGTTCTCATTCTCTACGCATTTCTGCGCAATGTCGGCACGACTTTTGTCGCTATTCTGGTAATTCCGGTAACGATTCTCGCAACATTCTTAGCGATGTATCTGGTCGGCTTGTCGTTCGATTTGATGACGCTCGGCGGCGTCGCGGCGGCAATCGGTTTAGTTATTGACGATGCGATTGTCGTCGTCGAAAACATCTACACGCATCTCGCGCGCGGGCAAACCAGACACGAAGCCATTCAAGCCGCGATTTCCGAAATTACCGTTCCGATTATCGGCTCGACCATCACGCCGGTCGTCGTCTTTCTGCCTTTGACTTTGTTGACCGGCGTAACCGGCGTTTTCTTTCGCTCGCTGGCGCTGACGATGGCGGTCGCGCTACTAACATCGCTCGTTCTGGCTCTGACGTTCACGCCCGTTCTGGCTGAAAGATTCGTCAAAATCAAAAAGGGTAAAAAGCACGACGAAGAAGAACTCGGCAGTGTGATGAGCTTGATTGTCCGTCCGTATGAATGGCTGCTGCGGTTTTCGCTCAAGAACAAATGGCTGGTAATCGCGGCGAGCGGCGTGCTGCTCGTCGGCTCGTATTTTCTCTATAATCAGCTCGGTTCGGAATTTCTGCCGCAGTTCGACGAAGGCGCGTTCGTTCTCGATTACATCGCGCCGCCCGGAACATCGCTTCAAGAAACCGACCGTCTTTTAACGCACGTCGAAGAAATCTTGAAAGACACGCCTGAAGTCGAAAGTTATTCCAGACGGACGGGTTTGCAGCTCGGACTTTCAATCACCGAGCCGAACACGGGCGATTTTCTCGTCAAATTAAAACAGCAACGCTCGCGCACGACGACGGACGTAACCGACGAACTGCGCGGGAAAATCGAAACGTCCGAGCCGGCTTTGCGGATCGAATTCGTCGGCATCTTGTCGGATTTAATCGGCGATTTAACAAGTTCGCCCGCGCCGATTGAAATCAAGATTTTCAGCGACGACAAAAACGCTCTGCACGCCAAAGCCGCCGAAATCGAGGAAACAATCAAAAAGGTATCGGGCGTCGTTGACACTAATAGCGGCGTGGTCGTCAGTGGTCCCGCCGTCACATTCAAAATCAATTTGCAGAACGCCGCGCGTTTCGGCGTGAACGCGACTGACGTTGCAAACGCCGTAACGACGGCGATGACGGGCGATGCGGCATCGGCGATTCTGCAGCAGGGGAAATTAATCACCGTTCGCGTCGGCTTGCCGCCCGATGCTAAACAATCGCTCGACACGCTCAAAGGTTTGCAGATTCGTTCCGCGAGCGGAGCGCAGTTCCGGCTCGACCAGGTTGCCGACATCATTTACGACAAAGGACAAACCGAGTTAGAACGCGACGGACTCCGGCAATCAGTGGCGGTTACAGCCAGAATTTCCGGCAGCGATTTGGGAACGACGATTACCGCGATTAAAGCGCAACTGGCGAAAGACGTAAAACTTCCCGCCGGAATGACCGTCGAATACGGCGGACTCTACGCCGAACAGCAATCGAGTTTCCGCGAATTGGCAATTAGTCTCGCGCTCGCCATCGTGCTGGTTTTTCTCGTTCTGCTTATCGAGTTTCGTTCGTTCGCGCATCCCGTAGCAATTGTAACCGGCGCGGTTCTGGCTTTAACCGGAGTTCTGCTCGCGCTTTTTGTGACGAAAACGACGCTCAATGTAGTGAGTTTTATGGGAATGATTATGGTCGTCGGCATTGTCGCCAAAAACGGAATTCTGATGCTCGATGCGGTCGAGGAACATCTTGCCGAAGGCGACAATTTGACTGAAGCGTTAATTACTTCGGGTCGCCGCCGTTTTCGCCCCGTGCTGATGACAAGTTTAGCGGCAATTTTGGGAATGCTGCCGCTCGCGCTCGCCATCGGCGCGGGTTCCGAGCTTTTGCAGCCGCTGGCGATTGCCGTCATCGGCGGTTTGGTTTTCGCGCTCGTGCTTTCGCTCGTCGTTACGCCGACCGTCTACTCGATATTGCATAAGAGAAACGTGAATTGACACTCTCCAATCAAACCGAAACGGTTATAGATGGAGTCTTGGGCTAAATCCTGATAAAACTGAGCGGCGCGCGGCGAACCGGCGATGTCGAAACGGTTTATTTTTCTATGGCTAAAAGAGATGTTTGTTATCAAACAACCGTGTCTGCAAGTAAGCAGACACAGCTCTCCAATCAACACGCTGACAATCGGAAATAACTCGTAAAAATCAGTAACGACGGGCATCGAACGCTTTTTTGAGCAAGCGTCGAAATGCGGCACGGTCTTTGCAAACCGCATTCAGCGTAACATCGGAAACATTGCTCGAAAAAATCGTTTTGGAAAACGATTTGAGGAATTTAATTTTATGAAAGTAATCAATATATTCAAGTCGAAAAATTGGTCACTGGCTTTACTGGCGGCATTGCTAATCGCGTTTTCTGGAAACGCGGCGCAGGTGTTCGCGCACGGCGGCGAAGACCACGGCGACGAAAAGCCGAAGGTCGCAACCACCGAAAAGGGAACGGTTACGCGCACGACGCGGCTCGGCGACTTTGAAATAACCTTCAAACATTCCGCGCTTGCGCCCGATACGGCAGCCGACGGGCGTTTGTTTATTACTAAATTTGAAACCAACGAAGCGGTTAATGAAGCCGCGCCGACAATGGAAATCGAATCGGCAAACGGCGCGATTACGCAACTCGCGGTCGAAAAAGGAACCAATGCCGGAAGCTACAATTTAAAGATTCCCGCGCTCCCGGAAGGAAATTACAGCATCCGCGCGAACGTAAAATCCGGCGGCGAAACCGACACGGCGACATTTTCCGGCGTTGAAGTTGCCCGTCCCGCGGCGGAAACGGCGGCGGGCGGCGCGGCGCGGTTCGGCTCGGCTTTGTTTTATCCGGTCGGCGCGGCGGTTTTAGGGTTGTTCGGAATTTTGTTTTACTTTGTCTGGCGAATGGCGGGCGAAAAGCAAATCGGCGAAGAAACCGTTTCGGTTTAATAAACAATCAGAATGTTTTCAAATCATACTTCGACGAGCAAGGGCAGTTTTATCAAATTTATCAAGCCGGATGTTTTCTCCTGTCTTCTTCCGGCGGCGGCGGCGGTGATTTTTATTTTCACCGCCGCCGCTTTTTCGCAGCAGCAGCCCGTTCTCGCGCCGACGCAGACTTCCGTGAAACTGAGTTCCGCTGAATTTGTCGGGCAGGACGGCTTAAATATCGAACGATTAATTGAACTGGGCGGCAGCCGGCGGGCGGATTTGCTGGCAGCGCGGCAGCGTCTGGCGATTGCCGAAGGAAGACTGTTGCAAGTCGGATTCAGACCGAATCCGACGCTCGATGCCGAATACGGCAGCCCGCGCTTTCTGGGCGGCGAAGCGGAATCGGATTTATCAATCGGAGTAACGCAGATTTTTGAACTCGGCGGAAAACGCTCGCGGCGAGTGGCGGTTGCAAAACTTGAATTAAGTCAAATTCGCGCCGAAGTAGCGGCACTCGAACGCGCGCTCGCCGTCGAAATTCGCGCGGCTTACACCAACGCGCTTGCCGCCGCGCGGCAGCTCGACGTTTTGGAAAGATTGATTGCCGCCGACGAAGAACTCGTTCGCATCACCGAAGCGCGTTTGACGGAAGGCGATGTCGCGCCGCTCGACGTAAATTTAGTTAAAGTCGAAGCTGACCGTTTGCGAGTTCAGGTGATTCAGGCGCGAAGCGAACTCGAAACAGGGCTTTTGCAGATTCGCGCTTTAATCGGCGCGGATATTGCCGAATCAATCAGGCTCGCGCCGCAGCCGGAACGCCCGCCGCGTTTCGATACCGGTTTAAGTGAATTGACCGAAACCGCTTTGAATACGCGCCCCGATTTGCAGGCGGCTCGGCTCGGCGAACAGCTCGGCGCGGCGCGGATTGATTTGGCGCGGGCGAACGCCGTTCCGAATGTCGCGGCGGCGATTAGATATTCGCGGAGCAATTCGATTATTGATTTTCCGGCACGGCTCGGCGGCGGCGGTTTTCCGAATAAGGATAACGAACTGACTTTCGGCGTGTCGGTTGATATTCCCGTTTTCAATCGCAATCAAGGCGAAATCGCTTCCGCGACGGGCGAACGGCTGCAAGCGACGCGGACGAGAGAATTTTTGGAAAGCGCGGTCAGACGTGATGTCGCTGTCGCTTTCCGCAAATACCGGGCTGCTGCTGAGGCTCTGGTTATTTATTCGACGCGGATTCTGCCCCGCGCCGAAGCCAATCTGCAATCGGTTCGCGCCGCTTACGGCTTGGGCGAATTTTCCGTGTTTGAAGTCGTCAACGAACAGCGTCGTCTGACCGAAAATGTGACGAATTACAATCAGGTTTTGCGCGATTATTACAACGCGCTGACGGAATTAGAAACGGCAATCGGCGGCGAGCTTCCGGCTTCGGGTTTTTCGCCCGATGGAAGTTCGGTTTTGCCCGCGAAGGAAATAGTTCCGACGCAGACTGACCGCGCCAAACTATTGAAATCTCTTCAAACAATTGAGATACCGAAAAAGAGCGTTTCACAAAACGCCGAATTAAAAAAGGAACAGTAAAAAAACAGTAGAGGAATCAAAAAAATGAACAAATTAAAAATTTTGACGATTATCGGTTTGAGCGGAGCCGTCGGATTAGCGGCGGCTTGCTCGTCTGCTTCAAATACGACGACGACAACGACGACGAACGCCAATCACGCGACGACCAACGCCGCCAGCACAACCGTCGCCAACAACGCAACGACCAGCGCCGCGAAAACGGAAGAAGATGCTCCGGCTTCGGTCAAAGCGGCTTTTCCCGACGCGCAGTCTTTCACCAAACAGCATAAAGATATTCCCAAAGATACGATTGCCGACATCGAGAAAGACACGGGCGGAAAAGTTCCCGACACCGACCATCATTCTTATCTGGCATTCTCGACGACCGGCGGAGCGCGGAAGCAAATCGGCGCGGCAACAGTCGTTAAAGTCGATGGAAAAGATGTCGTTATTGTCTATGAAAATAAGGAAGGCTCGCCCGCGATAAAAGAAGTTCGCAGCGAGGGCGTTCCCGCGCCGTTTCTCGCCCAATTTGCCGGAAAAGGACACGACGATAAATTCGCGGTCGGCGGCGACATCAAGGCAAACGGCGCGGATGAAGCGACGGCAAAAGCGATTGCTCAAGCCGTGCGGATTGATTCGACGACGATGCAGATGCTTTACGGGGCGGCACATTCACACTAATGAAAAGTAGACAGCTCAAAGCTCAAAGTTCAAGGTTATTAGCAGGCAGTGCAAAGCGTTGGTCAGCAGTCGGTAAATTCAATTTGTTTGCCGTCTTGTTTTCGCTGTTGGCTGTTCACTTTTCACTTTTGACTGTTTCCGCGTTTGCCCAAACCGCAACGCCGGACGCAGGCTTTCCGCCCGTGACGATTGTGGCGGCGGAGCGCAATCTGCAAACTGACGCCGGACAATTCAACGTCGTTCTGCGCCGTTCGCCGTCCGACCCGCGAGCAGGTGAAACCGGACAATTTCTCGTCCGCATTGCGGAAACAGTCGAAGGCGGCTTCGGCGCGAGCGAACCCGTGCCGCTCGATAAGGCGACGGTTTCGGCGAGCGTTACCAAAGCGGACGGCAGCGCGGTTGCCGAAAATCTGTCAGCCGCTCCGTTGGAAAACGGCAATTATCGCCTGTCTTACGCTTTCGGAAGCGCGGGCGATTACAAAATCGTCTTTAATGCAGCAACCGCCGATAACCGCTCATTTTCGGTTGATTTTCCCGTTTCGGTCTCGTCTGCGCCAATTAAATGGTCATTCTGGATTGGAATGTTGGTTTTGAGTTTGCTGACTTTAGGTTTGCTCGGCGCGGTTTTCTACGCCGCCCGCAGACGCAGCGACGGTCAAATTAATTACAGGCAAATCGCTCCGTTTGCCGTCGCCGCCGTTTTGATTTTCCTGTTCGGCACTTTCGCTCTGGCTTATTTTCTGCCGCCGCGTCAAACGCGGACGATTGCCGAAATTCCGTTGAACGCGCCAACCGAAACAAAGCCGAACGCTTTGACAGCAGCCGCCGTTTTAAACATCCCGAAGGAATCGCAAATTCTCTTCGGCATTAAGACCGCGCCGGTTACAACCAGACAAATCACGAGCGGACTGAAGACGACGGGCGTTGTGCGGGCGCGTCCCGACGCGCGGGCAGTCGTTGTGCCGCCGGTCGCGGGCAGAATTGTTTTGCGGCAGGGTTTAACTCTCGGTTCAGCCGTCGGTCGCGGCGAGCAAATCGGAACAGTCGAGCAGATTCTGGATGTTTCCGGTCAAGCCGGACTTGAATCGCAGCGATTGGAAGTCGAAGCGCAGCAGCGCGATGTCGAAGCCAGACGTTTGGAACTGAGAAATACGGCTCTCGCGCTTCAGGGACAGCAGGCACAGCAGCGCGCCAGCGCAAATCAGGCAAAAACTCGTTTGGCGCAGGCGCAGAGAGAATTAAGACGTTCGGAAAATCTGGTCGAAGTCGGCGCAGTTCCAAAAAGACGGGTTGAAGAAGCATTAACGGCGGTAAAAGTTGCTGAACAGGAAGTAACGGCGGCGGACAGACAAGTCGCGCTGCTCGACAATCAAATCAAACAGGCAAACGCCGGACAAAAGATTTTTAACGCGCCGACGGTGCGCCAGCCGACGCGCTCGTTTCCTTTAACTTCTCCGATTGCCGGAGTGATTAACGAAATCAAAGCGACGAGCGGGCAGCAGGTCGAAACCGGCACGGAAATTTTATCAATCGCCAATCTTTCGACGGTTTTACTGGAAGCGCAGGTTTTCGAGCGCGATTTGCCGCTTGTCCGCGAATCAACCAGAGCGAGTTTTACGGCGGCGGCTTTGGGAGGCGAAGTTTATACCATCGGAACGCCCGACGGCGACGGCAGATTATTGTCCGTCGGTCAAATGGTCAACGAGCAGACGCGCACCGTTCCGGTTATTTACGAAGTCATCAATCCGCTGCAAAGATTACGAGACGGAATGTTTGTCGAAATGACGATTGACACGAGCGGCGACCGACAGGTTTTAGCCGTGCCGAAAACGGCAGTCGTCAACGAACAGGGACAAACCTTCGTTTTCGTTTTCGACGGCGGCGAAACGTTTGAAAAACGCCCCGTCGCTCTCGGCGCTGAAGGCGCGGATTATTTTGAAGTCGCTTCAGGATTAAAAGAAGGCGAAAGAGTCGTTACCGAAGGCATTTACCAGCTTCGCTCGACTGTGCCTTCGGCGTAAAGTTTTTTGGAGAGTAAAGCATTTTTTGAAGAATAAAACATACAAATTATGAAAAAGACATTTATTTTATCTGGAATTATCGCGCTTTTATCGAGCGCAATGTTGCTGGCTGGCTGCACCAATGTTGCAACAACCGAAACGGTGAAAAACTCAAACACGGCAGTTGTTGCCAACAGCGCGGCGACAAACGGAAACGCCCCCGTAACAAACGACGCGGCGCGGGCGTTCACCATTGATTTCAAAAACGAACCGGCTGAAATAAAAGCCGGAACGCCGACGCTGCTTTCTTTTACCGTTAAAGACAAAGCGGGCGCGACGGTCAAAGATTTGCAAATCGTTCACGAAAAACCG
>JBBPXZ010000064.1:0-6922 GCA_038200355.1 Pyrinomonadales bacterium
CAAAATCTCCTGTCCCATACTGTCGATGAAACAGCCGTCAAGGCTGATTTCACCGATTCGCGCGTCATATTTTCCCGCCCCGCCCTGCCAGACGACATCGAGCGACACGTTTACCTGTTCATTCTGATTCAAAAAATCGTTCATAAGCCTTTTCCTGAAAACTTGCCAATGCATTACTTTGCCGATTGACCGTGTTTATATTAATCTTTCCGCAATTATTTTACAGAACCTAAAATTTCGACTACCCGGTTGAATTCACTTTCTAACCGGGAAACTAAAACATTCGCATCTGCGGTTATCGATGCCTTTTGTTCCAGTTCCCGGCAAATGTCCGCCATTCGCAGCGCGCCGATATTGCCCGCTGCTCCTTTGGCGTTGTGCGCTTCTCGTTTAATCAGCCCCGTATCCGCGTCGGCAACTGCCTGCTTAAGAGTCGATAAACGCGCTGTCGTGTCCCGCGCAAACAAATCAATTAATTTTCCGACTAAATCAGGTTCGCCCGGCTGCTGGTATTCTTTGTAGCCTTCGAGAACGGAATGGTCGATTACCTGCCGCAATTCATTTTCGGAAACATTATTTGACGTTTCCGGCAAATGGTTCGTTTCCCCGGCTGTCGAAACCGTCCATTGTTCGAGTTTTTGCCGGAGCGATTCTATTTTCGCCGGTTTGCTCAGGTAATCGTCCATTCCGGCAGCCAAACATTTTTGACGGTCTCCGTCGAGCGCGTTGGCGGTTATGGCGATGATAATCTGGTGGCGTGCGTCCACTTCGCCGCTTCTGATTTTCTCCGTCGCTTCAAAACCGTCCATTTCCGGCATCTGGCAGTCCATCAAGACAACCGCGTATTCGGATTTTTGCAGTGCCTCGACAGCTTCCCGTCCATTTTCGACGACATCAGGCGCGTAACCGAGACTTTTTAATTGAGCGATTATTACTTCCCGATTCACCGCGTTGTCTTCGGCGACCAGAATCCGGGCTTTTCCCGCAATCGCGGCGCTGACATTATTTTGCGGGAAGGAAATTTCACGCAAAGAATGTTTCGTAACCAGCTGTTTTGATTGCTTGATGCCCTGATTAACCGAGGAGGCTCCGGTCAAAAGCGTCTTTAAACAATTATAAAGCTGCGACTGGCGAACGGGTTTTTGCAGGTAAGCGGCGATTCCGATTTCCGATGCCGTCAGCCCGTGACCGCGTTTTCCGTAGGAGGGCAGCAGAATAAGACGTGTGCCGGAAATGGTCGAATCGGCTTTGATAGCCCGCGCCAACTCAAATCCGTCCATTTCCGGCATCATCAAATCGAGAAGCGCTATCTCGAACGGTTCGCCGCGAGCGGCGGCGGCTCGCATTTGTTCGAGCGCACCCGCGCCCGAATCGGCTTCCGCCGCAATCATTCCCCACGATGTAGTCTGATGCAGAAATATTTTGCGATTGGTCCGGTTGTCGTCCACTATCAATATCCGCACCGCTTCAAGCGAAACATCTTTGTCCGTTTGAACCGCTAAAGTTTGCGCCGCCTGTTTTTCAAAACGCGCCGTAAACCAGAAGGTCGAACCGCGTCCCGGCTCGCTTTCGATACCGATTTCGCCGTCCATCAACTCGGCAAGCTGTTTGGAGATTGCCAGCCCCAGACCGGTTCCGCCGTATTTGCGCGTCGTCGAACCGTCGGCTTGGACGAACGCCTGAAAAAGCTGCTTGTGCGCTTCAACGGAGATTCCGATGCCGGTATCGATTACTTCAAAACGGAGGGTAATATATTTGCCCGCATCGCTTTGCTTTCGGACATTAACGGTAACTTCGCCCTGCTCGGTGAACTTGACGGCGTTGCCGATTAAATTCGTCAGTATCTGTCTGAGTCGTCCCGGGTCGCCGCCGATTAGCGTCGGCACGTCGCTGTGGACGAGCGAAGCTATTTCGAGTCCTTTCGACTGCGCGCGTTCGGCAAGTATTTCGACGGTCGATTCGACTGTTGCTCGTATATCGAAATCTAATTTCTCGAAACGAAGCTGACCGGCTTCGATTTTCGAGAAGTCGAGAATATCGTCGATTACCGTCAGAAGCGCGTCGGCGCTCGTTTCGATGGTTTTGGTGTATTCATGCTGGCGGGCTGACAAATCCGTCTCGAGCAGAAGTCCGGTCATCCCGATGACACCGTTCATCGGTGTTCTGATTTCGTGGCTCATATTCGCCAGAAATTCTGATTTCATCCGCGTCGACTCCAAAGCGGCATCTCGAGTTTGTTCGAGTTCTTCTTCGATGCGCTTCCGCTCGGTGATGTTGACGTGCATAATAACCGCGCCCGCCTGCTTCTCTTTCTTCACTTTATTCAATGAAGTAACCGTCTGTTTGAACCATCTTTTCTCGGTCGGCGAATGACACGGATATTCCATTTCATAATGAGCGACCTCTCCCGAAAGCACGGCGCGGCAAATATCGGCAGCTTGTCTCGCGTCTTCGGCGCAGTCGCCGGCGGCGTTTTCACACGTCTCTATATAGTTGCTTCCGACGCCGAAGTTTATGCCCCTGTAATCGTTGGCGGTTGCAAATTGTTTCCATTCGTTGTTGACTTCAAGAATATTTCCCGCGCCGTCGAGCAGGCAGATATGCGCCGGCAGCGCGTCGAGAATGCCGGATTGCCTGGCTGCCAGCTGCCGCTGCATATTTTCGCTGGCTTTTAATATTTCTTCAACCTGTTTGCGCTCAGTGATGTCGCGGGCAATCTTCGAGGCACCCGTGATTTCACCCGCCGCGTTTTTAATCGGGGAAATAGTCAGCGACATTTCGGTCAGCCTGCCGTCTTTCTTGACTCGCACCGTATCGTAATGCTCGACCCTCTCGCCGCGTCTGATTCTTTCCAAAATGCGCGATTCTTCGTCTTCGCATCCGGGCGGGAACAGCAGTAAGATGCTTTTGCCAATCACTTCTTCGGCGGCGTATCCGTGAAGACGCTCCGCGGCGCCGTTCCAGCTGATAATAATGCTGTTCAAATCCGTGCTGTAAATGGCGTCGTTCGACGATTCGACGATGGACGATAACTGAATTAGTTTCTCTTCCGCCAGTTTGCGCTCGGTGTTGTCGTGCGCGACGGCGAACATTAACTGCTCGCTTTCCGACCAGCGCGCGGTCCAAATCGTGCTGACGAGCGTTCCGTTTTTGTGCCGGTAACGGTTTTCAAAATTAGTGAGTTCCTCGCCCGTTGCCATTCTCGCCGCCACTTCGTTTGTTTTCGCAACGTCTTCGGGCAAGACCAAATCGATATATTTTTGTCCGACGAGTTCTTCCGGCTGATAGCCCCAAACCTTAAAACACGCCGGATTAACGCTGACAAATCGTCCTTCGGCGTCAACCGTGCAAATCACGTCGACGGCGTTCTCAATCATCGCCCGCTCGCGCTTCGTCGCTTCTTCCAAAGCGGCTTTGTTGCGCCTTCGTTCGCTGATGTCGCGGATAATGCCGCTGTAAAATCTTTCTTCGCCCGCCGTCCAGCTAGCCAATGATAATTCGAGCGGAAACTCGGAAGAATCCTTCCGCATCCCGATTAATTCCACGGTTCTTCCGATGACGTGAGCCTCGCCCGTTTGGTTATATCTTTCCATTCCGAGACGATGCGCTTCGCGATAAACTTCCGGCATTAAAACGGTCAGCGGTTTGTTTAAGGCTTCTTCGTCGGTATAACCGAAAAGACGTTTCGCGCCGTTGTTCCACGAAATGATATTTCCCTTGCTGTCGGCGGCGACGATAGCGTCATTAGCGGATTCGGTAACCGAGCGAAATTTTAATTCGGATTCGCGCAGAGATTCTTCCATCAGCCGCCGCTCGGTAACATCCATCATCGAGCCAATCATTCTTAACGGCTTTCCGCTTTCGTCATAAATGATGTAGCCGCGGTCAACGACAAAAGCGTATGAACCGTCGCGCCGACTGAAACGATATTCGTCCGTCCAGCTCTGCTCGCCGTTCTCAATCGCGTGGTGAACACTTGTTTCGACTCGATGTAAATCGTCGGAATGAAGGCGGCTCGTCCACGAAACTATATCCGTTCCGGTTTCCTCAAGACTGTAGCCAAATAGGTTTTGAAAATTATGATTCCACAGCAAATCGTTCGTCGTTAAATCCCAGTCCCAAACGACATCATTAGTCGCGCGCGTCGCAAATTGAAAACGCTCTTCACGCACGCGCAGATTTTCCTGGACGATTTTGCGCTCTTCAATCTCCTCGGCGAGCGTTTCGGAGATAACAGACAGCTCCCTGGTTCGTTCTTCAACTCTGCTTTCCAGCTCTTTTTTGATTTGCCGCAGTTCTTCCTCGGCTCTCTTTTGCTCGTGAATATCGGTGCAGGTGCCGAACCATTTGACGATTGCTCCGCTTTCATCGCGCACCGGCGTCGCGCGCCCTAAATGCCAGCGATAAGCGCCGTCTGAAGCCCGCTTAAAACGATATTCGACTTGGTAAGAATCGCCGGTTCGCACGCATTCGCTCCACACCCGGACGCAGTTTTCGACATCGTCCGGGTGGAGAACCGGCTCCCAGCCCCAACCCTGCGTTTGTTCGAGCGTCATTCCGGTGTAATCAAACCAGCGTTGATTGTAATAATCGAGTCCGCCGTCGGGGTTACCTGTCCAAACAATCTGCGGCATAGCATCCGCTAACTGCCGGTAGCTTTTTTCACTCTCGCCCAGTAGCCTAAGCAGTTCGCCGCTGCTGCTCAGAGCGTCCTGCGTTTGAATGAGTTTGAACGCTTCATTATTTATCAGGCGCACGTTCCTTAAGACAATCGAGCCGAGAACGATGACGATAATGACGACCAGCAAAGCCGTTCCCATTTCCGCCGCGTATAAACTTTTTCTCTCGCCGTATAACCGCAGCCAGCCTAAAATAACCGGCAGAATAACCAGCACCGGAAACAGCCGCCGCGCCGCCTGTCCGCCGATATGCGGACTGAATATTTCCCCGATTATTCCGTTTTTCGGTTTAAGAAAAAGAATTCCAAGCGCGAGCAGCAGAAACGAAACGGCGGTGTGAATCGCCATCGGGTTGTAGGAAACAATTATGTAAAACGATTTAGCGCCGAACAGATATCCGACAATTGCCGCGAATGAAGTCAGAATCACCGCCAGTGCCGTATACTGCGCCGGAAAAAACCCGCGCCGTTTCGTCTCAACTTTCAGCAGCAGAAAAGACGCGCCGAGCAGCAGGAAATTCAGTGCTGTGTTCGGAGCCATCCGGTTTTGCTCGCCGGTAACGCGGTCGAATAAATTTTCGCTGAAAAGTATCCGGTCGATTCCGGCATCGAAAAAACCGATTATCGCGCACAGCTTGATTAAACCGATTAGCGAAACAACTGCGGCGCAAACACGCGCGGCGCGAAAGCTCGAAACATTCGAGCTTTGCATCAACCGCAAAACGACCACTGACAAAATAAACGCGACAGCCGTCGCCGGATTCATAAAAACGTATCCGGGAACGATGCGTTTCAGAAAATCAATGTCAAAAGCCCAGCCAACCAGAACCGAAATACTAATCAAACCGACAATTGCAGCGCACCAAAAAGGCATTAAGGAAATCCGCCGAAACATCCGATGATTTTTCGAGGAAGAAGCGGTTTTATTGTCAGTTATATCATTCATAAATATTTATTAGTACATAGGTGAATTGACGAGTTTTTTTAACCGCTCGTCAATGAAAATATACGGCACGGGGGTTTCATAACTTCGGATGGTCACACAAATCACGCCGGATTTTCCCGTAAATAGATTTTAACGCGGTTAAATTCTCTTTCTACTTCGGCTAAGCATTGCGGCGCGTCGGTTAATTGATTTTCACGTCCCATTCGTTCCAATTCTCGGAGTGGCGCGACAACCGAAACTATTCCGCAGTTGGCGCTCGAACCGTGACAATTGTGGGCAATCAAATCAATTTCGCCGGCGTCGCCGCTTTTGACGGCGGCGCTCAAAGTTTTAAGATTTTTCTCCATTTGTTCCAGGTAGAGGTCGAGTATTTCGCGCACTTCCTGCGGGTCATCGCCCATTACCGAAACAAGACGTTCCATATCGACGGGCGGCGCGGCGCTTTTCTCCTGTTTGTCCATTGAAACGATTTCTTTGGCTGACGCGTGCGAAACCGCCAGCCAGTTTGCCAGCATTTTTTCGAGTTCTTCGACTTTCACCGGCTTTGAAATGTAATCGTCCATTCCGGCGGCGAGACATTTTTCGCGCTCGCCTTCGAGCGCGTGCGCGGTCATCGCGATAATCGGCGTATGTTTTGAGTCGCCTTCGCGCCGCCTGATCTCGACGGTCGCCTCGTATCCGTCCATTTCCGGCATCTGGCAATCCATAAGCACGATGTCGTATCGGTTGTTTTCAAACGCTTCGACCGCTTGGCGTCCGTTTGAAACCATATCTGCCGTATAACCCAGATTTTTCAGCTGTCTCGACGCGACTTTTTGATTGACGATATTGTCTTCGGCAACGAGAACGCGCTCTCTGTTAGCTGCCGCTTCCAGTGGAGCTTTTCCGAGAGAATGCTTCGTAATAAGCGGCGCCTGTCGTTCGTTCGGCGAACCACTGCCGACTGACGCTTCGCCGACTACTTTTATCAGACAGCTGTAAAGCTGTGCCTGACGAACTGGTTTTTGCAGGTATGCGGCGATGCCGGAATCTTTGGCAATCTGCCCGTCACCGCGTTTTCCGTAGGAGGGCAGCAGAACTAAATGCGTTTTGGAAATAGTCGAATCGGCTTTGATATGCCGTGCTAATTCAAAACCGTCCATCGTTGGCATCATCAGATCGAGAATCGCGATGTCGAAAGGCTTTTGCTCGTCTGCCGCCGCGCTCAGCATCGATAACGCAACCGAACCCGATTCGGCTTCGGACGGCTTCATTCCCCACGAACCGGTTTGGTGAACGAAAATTCGGCGGTTCGTGGC
>JBBPXZ010000065.1:0-79351 GCA_038200355.1 Pyrinomonadales bacterium
AGAGGCTGTCCAGGAATACTTGGAGCATCATCGGCAGCAATCAAACAAGGATAACAATCCGTTCATCCTTGAAGATGATTAGGTTTGGACTTTCAGTCCTTTTTCAAACCTCTGCACTTCCAGTGCAGAGTCGTTTAGTTTCTTGGAAATATTTCTTTTATTTTCTGTTCAAATTCCTCGGCTTTAGCCGATTTATAATCCTTGATTAGATCTTCTAACAATTTGTGAGTTGGCGCCAAAGCTAAGAAGGTAGTTTGTTCAGAAACTTCTTCTGCAAACATAAACGTGATGCGATTCAGGTCAAATTTTCTGAATTTGAGCCATCCAATAATTTTTTTCACTCGCTTGATTCTTTTGTTCACAGAACTTTGTTTATCAAATTTCAAGATTATTATGCCTTCGTAAGTTTTCTCACGGGAAAGCACAATAAACAGATTGTCAAGACGTGCTTTTTCTTCGTTTGCAGATACTTTTCCATATCTATCTAAAGGTTCAAAGTTCCCGTCCTGAGCAAAAACTGCTGAACAAAAAGCTGAAATCAAAATCACAATGAAAATTATTCGTTTCATATTTTCCTCATTCGGCAACGCTCAATTCGGAAACATTTTCATCTTCGTATTTCTCAATCAATACGCCGACGACTTCCATCAAGGAGGCGAGCGGATGTGATTCATCTTCGCCGACTTCATCAATCAAATCGTCGAGCAATCGGACGAGATTTTCATATTCCTTTTCGATGTGCGGAACGAAAAGCGTATTCGCAAGCAGCATCCAATTATTTACAGTTTGGCTGACATCGAGATTCTGCATAATTTATTTTTTCCGTTTTTCAGCGTCATATTCCTTATGCGTCAATACAGCGCGGATATAAACCTTTTTACGATTATAATGTATCGCCGCGATAAGGCGAACTTTGTTTCCGCCGATGTTGAAATTCGTGAGTTTGCCAACTTTGTCGGCTGATGAAAATATCGTTCTTACTTCGGCTAAATTCGAGAAATTGTTTTGCTTTATCAAACGATACCAATCGGCAAGAGCGTTTTTCGTTTCGGGATATTTTTCGGCAAATTCATTCAAACGCCTGCGCGTGATGATGTGCATATTTTAATCAATTAACAGCTTGTAAAACTTCTCGTGCCTTTCACGCGCTTTTTTGTAAATCGCATTTCTTTTTTTATCAAATTTGAATTCCCGACCTTTCGGCGTTTCGATTTTTTCGATGCTTTCTATTTTGCCCAAACTTTCGAGCGCGAGCAAAACCGCGCCGCGTGAAGAGGCTTCGCGCACGTCGGGCAAACTCATATTTTGGGCAAGAACATCGGTGATGATTTGCGTCCAAACCGGCGATTCGCGCAATGCGCCGCCGGACGCGATGATTTCTTTGATTTTGACGACGGCACTTAATTGATCGTAGATTTCCGCGAACCGATAAGCGACCGATTCGAGCGCGGCTTGCACGATGTCAATTGTGTCGGTTGCCGATTTCAAACCTAAAATCGCGCCGTGTGCCGATTCGTGATAACCGGTGCTTCTCTCGCCCGCCAGAAACGGCAGAAAAGTTAGATTGTGCGCGTCCGGCTGGCGTTTCGCGATTTCCGATTCGGTTTTGTCATCGTCATCTTTCAGGCGAAAATTGTCTTTCAGCCAGCGATAAAGTCCGCCGCCGTCGCTCAATGCGCCGCCGATGATAATTCTTTTGCGGTCAATGCGATAGCACCACAAACCGTTTGGGATTTTTTTTGGAATCTCGCCTCGAAAAGCGACGCGCATCGCGCCAGAAGTTCCAATCATCAAAGCCGCTTTCGATTTTTCGACGCAGCCCGCGCCGATGTTATTCGCCGCGCCGTCGCCGATTGCCGGAAACCATTCGGCATCTTTCAATCTGTCCCAACGCTTTTGATATTCGGCGTTTAATTTAAAAGTTTGCGCGTCGCTTTTGACGATTGCCGGTAAATTTTCGGAGTTTATTTTTAGAAATTTGAGAAGTTCTTCGTCCCAAACATTTCGGCGAACGTCAAAAATGCCGGTCGCCGAAGCCATCGAAACGCTTGTCTGCGCCGCGCCGAATAATTCGAGCGCGACAAAATCGCTGAACGAGAGCCATTTTGCCGTTTTCTTGAAAACTTTTGGCTGCCTCTCGCGCAGCCAGAGCAGTTTCGCCGTCCAGTAGCTCGAATGAAAATGCGCGCCGGTTCGATTGTGAACCGTGTTTTCGTCGAAATTTTCGCGCAGAACGGAAACGTATTCGCGGCTTCTCGTATCTGCCCAGCCGAAAACTTTCGTCGTCGGATTGCCGTTTTCGTCAACGCCGACCAGACTGTGCCAAAAGGAAGAAGCGGCGACGAATTCGATTTCACCCGAAAGATTTCCGACTCGTTCCAAAACGTCGTCAACCGCTTTTTCAACCTGCGCCAAGGCTTCGAGAGCGTCGATTTCCGCGCCGCCGTCTTCGGTTGCGGTTAATTGACGCTCGTTTTTGACCATTGTTTCGGGCAGAACATTGCCGTTAAAATCATAAAGCGCGGCGCGCACGCTCGAAGTTCCGATGTCTAAAGCTAAAACGAGTTGTGATTTCAAGATTGTTTGTCGATTGGTCAAAATTTCAATCAAGTTTAATCGAAAACGGCGATTAAAGAAAGAGTTTGGTTTCAACTATTTTTTCCCTCGCTTTTTGAAATTGCCGCTCGCGGTGATAGTTTAAATTTCAATTAAGGAACAAATAAATTATGACTGAACAGACAAATCAGCCGCCGAAGCTGAGAAAAGCGGCGGACGGCAAAATTGATAATAATTCGCTGGCGGATTTAATCGAATGGTTTTTAAATCACGATTCGCGCGTCGCGCTTGTCAGAAATCCGCAGGTTGAAGAGCTTTTTCAGTGGAAACAGCAGGACGATAAAGTCAATGATGCTGCCGTTTATCCGTTTGAAAATGCCGAGGCGCGCTTTGCCATCGGCATTTTTCAGGCGCTCGAAGCCAATGATTCGGAAACGGCGCTGCAAATCTGGCTGACCGAAGTTGTCGAAGCGCTCGGCGAATCGAAACAAACGAATGAACAGATAGCCGCCGCTCATAAATTAGAACCGAATAAATCGCACATCGAACAGGCGCAAAACATAACTTCCGACGCCGAAAAACGGCTTTATTTGACAAGCTGCTGGCTCGAAGCTCTTTTGACGGCGGAAGCGCGCGTTTTGGGCTGGGTTTTTCAGGAGTTTTACGGCAAACAATTTCAACCGCTCGGACAGTAATTTTTATTTGAAGCGAGTTTTTTGAACTTGTTTGATACAGGAAACTGTCTTGTTACGTTCCACGAAAGTTTATTGAACCGTTGAAAGCCGCCGCATCAAGCGGTTTGAGCGGTTTGGCATAATGTTTGTATCTAGCGGCAAATATAGTCAAAACAATACGGACTTTAATTCAAACGATAAAGGTTTATCCAAAGGAGAAAAAATATGGCAAACGATGATGTAGTTTCAACACTGAACGATTTGATTGAAACCTGTAAAGACGGTCAGGACGGGTTTAAAACGGCGGCGGAAGGCGTCGAGCGGTCTGATTTGAAATCGGTTTTTTACGAATACGCGCAGCAGCGGGCGCAGTTCACGGGCGAGCTGCAAGGGTTGGTGCGCGAACTTGGCGGCGACCCGGAAAGCACGGGCAGCACGTCAGCGGCGCTGCATCGCGGCTGGATAAATATTAAATCAGTCGTTACCGGAAAGGACGACGCGTCGATTCTCGACGAATGCGAGCGCGGCGAAGACGCTGCCAAGAGCGCTTACGATAAAGCGACGCAGATGCAGCTGCCGTCAAATGTGAGCAGCGTCGTTCAGCAGCAGGCGATGAAAGTTAAAGAAGCGCACGACAACATCAAGGCTTTGCGCAACGCGGCAAGCGCGGCGAACAGCTAAAACAAACGACTTATTCCTAATCTGAATTTGAAAAGGGAGCGCGATGCTCCCTTTTTCTTTTGCGATTTTTTCGGTTACGAAAAGGTAAAGTAATTTTTGATAAAACTTTCAGTTGTTCGAGTTCAAATATCTCAAACCCGGCGCGTCGTCCGGCGCAACCGCTTCAATATGCGGCGCGTCGGGCGAGACTCTGATGCACGCCGCGAAATGTTTCGGTTTTATCTCGACGAGCGGCGGCTCGATTGTTTTGCATTTCTCAATCATATACGGGCAGCGCGTGTGAAAATTGCAACCGATTGGCGGATTTATCGGCGAAGGCACGTCGCCTTTTAAGATAATTCGCTGGCGGTTTGCTTCGATTTTCGGGTCGGGAACCGGAACGGCGGAAATCAACGCCTTCGTGTAAGGCATCAGCGGTTCGCGGTACACTTCTTTAGCTTGCCCAAGTTCGACGATTTTTCCGAGATACATTACGGCAACGCGGTCTGCTAAATGACGGACGGCGCGTAAGTCGTGCGAGATAAAGAGATACGTCAGATTTTTTTCCGCCTGCAGGCGCTCCATCAAGTTCATAATCTGCGCCTGAATCGACACGTCGAGCGCCGAAATCGGCTCGTCCGCCACGATAAATTCCGGGTCAACCGCCAACGCGCGCGCGATTCCGATACGCTGACGCTGACCACCGGAAAATTCGTGCGGGTAACGTTTGACGAAGCGCGGACTCATTCCGACGGTTTCCATCAATTCCTGCACGCGTTCTTCGGTCGATTTTCCGTTCGATAAATTAAATGTTTTGAGCGGCTCGCCGATAATCTGACCGACTGTCATTCGCGGATTCAGCGACGCATACGGGTCTTGGAAAATCATCTGCAAATTTTTCCGCTCGTCGCGCATTTGACTTGTCGAAAGCCGCGCCAAATCCTTGCCGTTATAAAAAACCTGTCCGCCTGTCGGTTCTGTCAGGCGCAAAATAGCTTTTCCTAAAGTCGATTTTCCGCAGCCCGATTCGCCGACAAGTCCGAGCGTCTCGCCCCTTTTAATGTTGAGCGAAACGCCGTCCACAGCTTTAACGTGTTTTGTTTCCTTAAATAAGCCGCCGCCGATTTTGAAGTGAACTCGTAAATCTTGAATCGAGATTAAATTATCGTTTTCCATTCTTTAAATTTTGGGAGCTTCGATTTTTACAATTTCATCGAACTTAAACTTTTCTACTCTGTTTTCGGTTTTTATACCTTTTGAATTCTTATCTTTTCTGTTTGACTCGATTTTCACCGGCAAATTTTTGTTGTCTATCCAAATTTTTACTTTATATTCAATGTTAGAAGTTTTATTGCTTAATTTTCTAAATGACGATTTTCTTATCACCAAATCAAAGTCGAAATCAAATTGATAAACAGAGGCAACTATTCCGTCAATTTGTTCTTCGCTAATAAATTCAGCATTTTTAATAGATTCGAGAGGATTTGCAAAATACTCTCTTATTTCATCTAAATTGTCGTCTTTTTCTCTCTTGGATTTTTCCCAACTTCCTGAAAAAAAGTATTTATCGTCTCCAATGCACACCAACTTCATCAATATTTGTCCGTTAGAGCCAAAAATCTCAAATTGATAATCTTGCGAGAAAACACGGGCGATAAGTTTTGATTGAGGCTGTGATGTATCGCTCGAAGTAGTAGATTCCAAAATCCAGGATTCTTTCTGACTAATTAATTCATAAGCTCTTGCAATAGTTTCTTTCGGATTTAATTTTATTCCAGTAACCATCGAATTTTTTTGCGCGTCAGAAGTTATTGCCGGAACGCAAACTACAAAAATAAATAACAGAGCAATTTTATTTGGAAACTCTTTCTATCAAACATCGTTTCCACTTTCCTTCAAAGATTCAGCGTAGACTTCCGCCGCGAAATGGCACAGCGAGCGGTGATTTTCGTTTATCTGAACGAACGGCGGATACTGCTCGCGGCAGATTTCTTCGGCGCGGTAACAGCGCGGCGCGAACGGGCAGCCGGGCGGCAGATGCGCGACATCCGGCGGCAGTCCCGGAATCTGGTAAAGCTCCGTGCCTTCTTCGTGCGCCGGGTCTGGAACGCTTTTCAGCAAACCTTTCGTGTATGGATTTGCCGGAGTTGCGAAAAGTTCTTTGGTCGGCGCTTGCTCGAAAACCTTTCCGGCATACATCACGATAATTTTTTCGGTCATTCCGGCGACGACGCCCAAATCGTGCGTGATTAAAATTACGCTTGTTCCGAGACGCGCTTTTAAATCCTTAATAAGTTCTAAAATCTGCGCCTGAATCGTTACGTCGAGCGCGGTTGTCGGCTCGTCGGCGATAAGCAATTCCGGCTCGCAGCTCAAAGCCATCGCAATCATCACGCGCTGCCGCATACCGCCGGAAAATTCGTGCGGGTAACTGTTGATGCGATTCGGCGCGTCGGGAATTCCGACGAGTTCGAGCATTTTTATCGCGTGGTCGTAGGCTTGTTTTTTCGTGTGATTGAGATGCAGTCGCGTAACTTCCGTCAACTGCGTCGATATTTTCAAAAACGGATTGAGCGAAGTCATCGGGTCTTGAAAAATCATCGCAATCCGCTTTCCGCGAATTTTCCGCACCTCGTCAAGCGAAAGCGCGCGCACGTCGATGCCGTCGAAAATCACTTCGCCGCCCACGATTTTTCCCGGCGGTTCTGGAATAAGGCGCATAATCGAGAGATTCGTTACTGATTTGCCGCTGCCCGACTCGCCGACGATGCCCAGAGTTTCGCCTTTTTCAAGTTCAAACGTAATGCCGTCAACCGCTTTGACCACGCCGTCTTCGGTTTGAAAATACGTCTTTAAATCGTTGACGGTTAAGATGTTTCCGTTTTGATTAATCATTTTCGTTTTTTACGGAATGAAATTATAAACTATGATTCCGGTGACTTCGACCGGTTTTCCGTCTTTTGTAGTCGGCTGAAATTTTGCCCCGCGCGCTGATTCCTCAGCCGTTCTTCCCAGAATATCTTCTCTGCAAATTGATTTCGCCTCGATGACGTTGCCTTGTACGCTGATTTTTACTCTGACGGACGCGACGCCGGCTAATCTTTTCTCGTGCGCTTCAACCGGATAGCGCGGTTTTGGAAGCAGTAAAGCCTTCCCGTTGACCATTCCGAGTTTCTCAGAACCGTCTTTACCGAAGAGTTTATCGACGGCGGCGTCAAAGGCTTTTTCTTTTTCATCGCCTTCTTTTCGCCCGTAAAATATGCAGCTTCTTGAATTTCCGATTTGCTCGATTTCCTTGCTTTCCTTATCGAAATTTTTTACTGCCGCCGCATAACTCTTCAAATAAAAATCGTCGGCGCTCTCTAATTTTCCGTAAGAGGCGTAAAAATTTGCCAAACTCAATTTCGGCAGGTAACTTTCTTTGCTTTCTTTTCCGAAAACGTTTTCTGCTGTCTCGATAGCTTTTAGATAACTGCTTTCAGCTTCCTTTTTCCTGCCGTCCAACAGCTGTGTATACGCCAGTGTTATATAAATCGCAACCGATTGTTCGCCCTTATAGCCGGGACTTTTTCCATAGACATCTGCGGCTTTCTGAAAATTTTCGATTGATTCGCCGAGCTTTTTTTTCTCGCTGTATATTACGCCGAGATTCGTGTAGGCGGCTGCCGTTTCGGCGCGCTCCGAACCATAGATTTTGACGCTTAAATCAACTGCCTGAAGCGCGTTTTTAAGAGCTTCGTCAAATTTCTTATTTTGGTATAAAGAAACAACGGTTTTATTGAGTTGCGTAAGCGCTTCCTTTTCATTGGTTTGCGCTTGAGCCGTGCAGACGATTAAAAAAATAAATAGAATCAGCAGTTTTTTCATATTCACTATTTAAAATTTTCTGGTTTGCGGGTCGAGCGCGTCGCGCAGTCCGTCGCCTAAAAAGTTAAGCGAGAAAAGCGTCAGCGCCATCGTAACGCCAGGGAAAATCAGCTGCCACGGAAAGACGGAAATGTTTTTGATGCCGTCGGCGGCGAGACTGCCCCACGAGGCGAACGGCGCTTGAACGCCGATGCCTAAAAACGACAGAAACGCTTCGGTCAGCATCACGCTCGGAATCGTCAGCGTCGCATAAACGATTACGGGTCCGAGCGCGTTCGGGACGAGATGGCGGAAAATAATCGAAGGAGTGGAAACGCCGGTCGCCCGTGCTGCCATTACGAAATCCTGATTTTTCAAACTCAAAATCTGCCCGCGCACGACGCGCGCCATCGTCAGCCACGAAACAAGTCCGAGCGCGAAAAAAAGAAGAAAAATCTGGCTCAAGCCTTGCCCGCCGCCGAAAGTTTCCGACATCGATTTGATAAACGCGGGCGTGTTCGGTCCGCCGAAAACCGACAGCAGAACGATGACGATGAGAATATATGGAATCGCGTAGATAATATCGACGACGCGCATCATAAAATTGTCGATTCTGCCGCCCATATAACCGGCAACCGCGCCGTAGCTGACGCCGACGAGCAGGGAAACGATTGTCGAGATAATGCCGACCATCAGAGAAATTCGCCCGCCCTGAAGAACTCTGGCAAGCATATCGCGCCCGGCTTCGTCCGTTCCCATCGGATGTTGCAGCGACGGCGGAAAAGATTTAATCAAATCGCCTTCGGAAGGAATCGACTCAGCCGTAAAGCCGGTTGTCCAATAAATTATCGACGGTCCGATGATGACGGCGATAACCATTATCGTCATTACAATAAGCCCGAAAACGGCTAATTTATTTTTCAAAAGCCGCCGCCACGCGTCTTTCCAAAGCGATGTTCCTTTTACGGTTTCTGTATTTTCTGCCATAAAATTTCTAAGAGCCTAAAACTTCGTTTATTGAGAGCGTTAGATTTTCAATTGCCGTCGATTTGACCGTTTCGCCCGCTTCCAGAGTTTGCGCCGAATAATAACTGCCGTTTTTCGGCTGCGAATAAACTTCAATCGTGTCGTTCTTTAAATCGACGAGCCAGAATTCTGTAATCTCGGCTTCGGCGTAAAGCCTTTTTTTGATTTCGCGGTCATATTCGACCGTAGAATCGGAAACTTCGACGAGCAGTAAAACGTCCGCCGGCTTCGGATGACTTTCCGCATAAAAATCCGCGCGCGGTTTGAGCAAAGCGACGTCGGGTTCGGGTTCGTTGTATTCGTCAAGATGAATCGGGTTTTGCCCGGAAACAATCGTTTTGTCGCCGAAATTTCTTTCAAAAAATTTCTCCAGCCTTCTCACAACACTTGCGTGCTTGCTTCCAATAGTCATTTTATCAATTAAAAAACCGTCGATAATTTCCCATCCGCTTTCTTCGGGCAGTATTCCGGCTTCGGTCATTCTGCGAAATTCATCGACGCGAAATCTTTTCGGCGAAACTTTTGAAGCAGTTCGTTTTAATTCGATAACGGAAGTCATAATTTTTACTCGTAACGAATGCGCGGGTCTAAGAATCCGTAGGAAATATCGACCGCGAGATTGAAAATCATAATCAGAATCGAGAGAAAAGCGACGATTCCCAAAATAAGCGGCTCGTCGCGGTTCAGAACCGCCTGAATGAAAATATTGCCTAAACCGGGAATCGAGAAAACGCGTTCGACGACGACCGTTCCGGCGAGCAGCGCGGCGAGCGCGGGACCCGTGAACGAGACGACCGGAATAATTCCGCCGCGCAAACCGTGCTTCAGAAGAACGGTTTTTTCGTCCAAACCTTTGGCGCGTGCCGTGCGAATGTAATCCGAGCGCATAACTTCGAGCATTCCGGCGCGTGTCAGACGGGCGATATAAGCCATATAAATCGCCGCTAAAGTGATTACCGGCAGCACCAGGCTTGAAACGCCGCCCCAGCGCGCGGGCGGAAGAATATAAAGTCCGAGCGAAAATATTAAAACCAGAATCGGACCCAAAACGAAATTCGGCACGGAAAGTCCGAGCATCGCCAGCGCCATCGAGCCGTAATCGAACGCCGAATTCTGCCTCAGCGCGGCGATGATTCCCGCGCCTAAACCGACAATCAAAGCGAGCAGATAAGCAAGCAAGCCGATTGTCGCCGAATATGGCAGATGCCGCCGGATAATTTCGTTGACCGTTTGTCCCGGATAACGAAGCGAATCGCCGAAATCGCCCTGCACGGTATTTTTTATCATCAGGAAATACTGCTCATACCACGGTTTGTCGAGTCCGTATTTCTTTTTAATATTGGCTTCGACGGCTGGCGGCAGTTTCTTTTCGGTCGAATAAAAACTGCCGGGCGCAATCCGAATCAAGCCCCACGTCAGCGTTACGACGAGCAGCGCCATCGGGATTATTATTAACAATCTGCGTAAAATGAAACTTAACATTATTTTTGTTTATTCCGATTTTCCGTTTCGTCCGCCGAGAAACCTTTCAGCCATTAAGATTACCGCGCTTAACCGCTCGTCCGTCTCCTTTTGAGCTTCACGCAATTTTTTAGTATCTTCGGTCAGTTCGGCGATATTCTTACCTTGTTCAACCGTTGTATTTAGCTGTTCGACGCTCGAATTGTAGAGATTCAAACAAACACGCTCCAAAACATTCGTCCGTTTTTCGCCTTCTCTCTGCGTTTCTTGAATTTGTTTATTTGTTTCCTGAACCTGCTGCAAATCGGCATAAAACTGCGCCTGACTTTCCAAAATAAATTCAATCGTTTTTTCTAATTTATTCTCGTCCACACTTTTATTCTGCTTTGGCGGTGTTTGCCGCATCCGATTGTTTGGAATCCTGCATCTGCTTCTGCGTCGCCATTAGCTGATTGATTTGCGCTTCGACAACCGGGTCTGTTTCGCTCATAATATTGGCTATATTCTGCGTCCATTTATTCGGGTCAGTCTCGATATAAACGAATTTCCACGGGTGAAGCGTTCCCGGATTCGGATACATTCCTTTGATATACGGTTTTTTCATCCAGCTCGTGCCGTTAGTGGCAAGCGGGATGACGATTTGCTGCTGCATCACGTAGAGTTCCGCGCGCGCCAGCATTTCGAGGCGCTTCATCTCGTCAGTTTCGCGGTTGGCGTCGTCGAGCATTTTGTCGTATTTCGGGTCCCACCAGCCGGTTGCGCCGTCGTTCTGCGGCGAGTAGAAAAGATTCAGAAACGTGAACGGGTCCATATAATCGCCGACCCAGCCGTTTCTGACCATTCCCGAATATTCGACCGCCGAACGATACGGCAGAAACGTTTTAAACTCCATATTCTTAAGCGGAACGCTGATGCCGAGATTTTGTTTCCACTGCGCCTGTATAAATTCGGCGACTTTCTGATTCGATTCGGCGGTGTTGTAGGTGATGGAAACTTTATCGACGGGAAACGTTGGATTGACATAACCATTTCCGCTCTTCTGGACGGGAAAACCGGCGTCGCCCATCAGCTTTCTGGCTTTTTCGGCGTCGAATTTTCGGGCTTTCCATTCTTCGAGCGAGCTGCCTTGTTTGGTCAATTCTTCGGTATAAACTTTTTTGCGCGCTTCCTCGTATTTCGGGAAAATTCCTTCGGGCGTGAAATCGACGAGCGGCTGAATAGTTTTGCGAAATTTGGAGAGCGCGTCGCGGTCGATTGCCAGCGCGAAAGCCTTGCGGACGTTGATGTTATCCATCGGCGGTTTTTTGACGCTTAAAGAATAATATTCGACTGCGACTTCCGGGTGGAGCGAATATTCGTCCTTAAACTGCCGTATGGTTTCGTTCCACGCCGCCGGAACGGTGTGATTATAAGTAGCGTCAACCGCGCCGGATTTGTAGAGATTGAGCATCGTCGTCTGCTCTTCGAGCGGATAAAACTCGATACCGTCGAGCTTGACGTTCGCCGCATCCCAGTAATTCGGGTCTTTGACGACATCGAGTTCGTCATACGGGCGATGCGCGGCGACCTTGAACGCGCCGCTGGTTACGATATTTTCCGGCTTCGTCCAGTTTTTGCCGAATTTTTCAATCGACGGCTGATGAACGGCGCGGAAAAACTGGTGTGCCAGAAGTCCTAAAAAGAACGGCGCGGGCTGGTAGAGTTTGATGCGGAAAGTATAGTCGTCAACCGCTTCGACGCCGATGTCTTCGGCTCGAACCGGCACAAATTCCTTGCCTTCGAGCGCGGCTTTCAGCTTGGCATCTTTTTCCAATAATTTATTGCGGTCTTTTTCGTCGCTCGGAACGGTCAGACGCTGCGGCGAGTCGATAAATTTATGAAATTCGGTTTCCCCGCCGAAACTATCCGGCGTCGTCTGGACATCGGCTGCCGAATTTTCCGCCGTCGCCTCGCCTTCCTTTTTTTCTTCAAAATCTTTTTTAAGCAAAAACTGCCCGCCCGCGTCTTTGACGAAAGACATATCGGCGTTGTAGCCTTCGGCGTATTTTACGTAATAAGCGAGATTTGCGTTGCGCGAGGCGAGTTCCGGCGACAAGCCGCGCCGAAATGTATAAACGAAATCTTTCGCCGTTATCGGGTCGCCGTTGGAAAACTTGGCGTTTTTGCGCAGATGAAAAAGATATTCCGTGCCGTCGGCGTTCTTTTCCCAGCTTTCGGCAATCGCCGGAATCGGCTCCATCGTCTTCGGGTGATATTCGACCAAGCCTTCGTAAATCGCCATCATCAGGCGCGCTTCCGGTTGTCCGGTTACGAACTGCGGGTCGAGCGATTCCGGTTCAGAGCCGGAAACATAACGCATCACATTGTCTTTCGGCGGCGTGGTCAAACCGAAATAACGACTGTCCGCCGAAGTCGAGCAGCCGGCTAAAATCGAAGACAGAGCAACGAGAACGATGACAAAACGAAATTGAACGTAGTTGATTCGCCGCATAATAATTGAAAAATTGAAAAATCCTTTTTTGAAAAAGTCCGATTTTCCGGCAAATTAGGAGAGTAAAAATTTTGCTGAACTTACGTTAGCGATAAACTTACCACGTTACAAACGCGACGGGCAAGAATTATTTTATAATTGAAACTTTAACAGACGAGCCGCTTTAAATCGCCGCTTATCGAAACTTTGACAGATGTTTTTCCGCTTTCTACGATTCATCTTCCGCCTTTTTCGGTTGCCAGTTATTGTCAATCCGCACGTTTTGGAGCGACGGCGCGTCGAGCGTGTTTATTTCAAAACCCTGAATATACGGTTTGACGAGCGAGTAAGAAGTCGCAAAATAAAGCGGAACGGCGCGAATCTGAAAAGCCGCTTCGTTTTCGCTTGAAATTTCCGAAGGCACGTCCGTGTTTTTATTTGCGGGCGCTGCCTGGTTTTCGTTTGGCTGACGCGGCGCGTCGGCATTCGCGTCTGCGGCAATCGGCGCTTCGTCCGGCTGATTCGCCGCGCCCGTCGTTTTGTCTTCTCCGGCTGTTTTGTTTTCGTTTGCGCGAATGTTTTCTTTGGCGTCTGCCAATTTTTCCGTTTGAATTTGCGGCTCAAAAATCGCCAGCATATTCATTGCTTCGTCCGTCGTCGGCAGAACGACGCCGCGCCGCAGTAAATCGTAATCTTTTGTCTGCCGCGCCGTTCCAAAATCGTCCTGGTCTTTGACGACGATTTCCGTTTCGACATTCAAATTCCGCTTCCACATCTTCGCGACGGCGCGCGCGATGCGCTGCTGCACGTTGTTTCGATTGACGACCAGACGAACGACCGGAAAATTTTCGCCGCCCGCGAATCCGGCTTCAGCCAGAAGCGTTTCGGCGCGCGCGGCGTCCTGTTTTAATTTCGTGTTTTTCCCGTTCTCAAACGGCGAGAAACCGAAAGCCGGAACGCTCGCGCCGTCCATTTCGTCTTCGGTCAGACGCTCGCGCTCAATCGAAATCGAAAGCGCTTCACGGACGCGGCGGTCGTCGTATGGCGCTTTGGTCGTATTAAATTCGTAAAAATTCAGCGCGCCGTGCGCCGTGCGGCGAAAATCGTCGAAAGGCGTGAGCAGTTTCAGCGCCAGTGGCTCGAAATCGATGTTCGTTACGGCGTCGAGTTCGCCCGCGCGATACGCTTCGAGCGCGGCTTCGGCGCTTTCCATCGGAACGAAACGCACTCTTTCGATTTCCACGCGGCTTTTGTTCCAGAAACTTTCCGAGCGTTCGAGCGTAACGCCTTCGGGCGAAACATTCGCCGGGCGAAACGCGCCGTTCGTTACAATATCGGCGTTTAATTTCCCCGCTTCAAAATATTTCCCGTCGCCGTAAATCGGGCGAAAAAGCGGATGCGCGACGAGCGCCGGAAAATCCCTGTCCGGTTTGAGAAGCGAAACCTTTAAAGTGTAATCGTCAACGGCTTCGACGCCGAGTTTTTGTTCGAGCGGCGGTTCCGGCTTTTGTTCTGATTTTTGCCCGGTTTTCTGTTCGGCTTTTTGTTCGATTTTTGTTTCGGCGGCAGTCCGATTCTTTTCGGCGTCCGGCAAAATCGCGTCGCCGGGCTGTTTGTCTTTTGTTTTTTGCGCGCCGTCGTTCGCGGATTTGAGAATAGTCTGGAGATTTTGGTTCAGGTTTTTATTCTCGAAAAAATCCAATTCCGCCTGACTTTTCGGAGCGTCGGCGACGGCGCGCGGCTGTATTCCGGCGATGTTGCCGAGCAGTTGAAAATGCGGAACTTTGTCGCCGAGCGCGACGAGACGCTGCCACGAACGCGCGAAATCCTGCGCCGTTACGCGCTCGCCGTTCGACCATCGGGCATCGCGCCGCAATTTAAAAGTCCACGTCCGGTAATCGTCCGAAGCTGACCAATCGACGGCAATCGACGGTATGGTTTCCAGAGTTTTCGCGTTCGTGTCGGTCAAGCCTTCATAGACGGCGCGCACAGCGTCGGTTTCGGGCGGCGCGGCGGCTTTTGCCGGGTCGAACGATTTCGGCAGCCTGCCGTTGCTCCAGCGAAATTCCTTGACCTGCGGCGGCGCGGTTTCGGCGTAGAAAGGTGCGGGCTTCGACTTCTCAAGCTGGCTGCACGCGCTCGAAAACAAGATGAGAAGCAGCGCCGGCAAATAAACGCGGAGATACGTAGATTTTTTCGATTCGCCCAATCTGCGTTTATCCGTGTTCATCTGCGGTTAAATTCCTTCTTTTATTTCTATTTTAATCGGAAGTTGAATCGACATTGAAAGTAACGCAGGGAGTTTGACTTCAATCTGCCGGTTCGCGTTTCTTTATTGTTAAAAGTTCTAATTGCCGGAAAATTTTCGTTGTCTGCCGGCGCGTCGTCTCGAAACCTTCGGAAGTGTCAATCAGAAAATCGGCGAAAAGCTTTTTCTCGTTCTGCGGCATCTGCGCGTCGATGCGTTTTAGAGCTTCGGATTCGCTCAGAGAATTTCGTAACATCAATCGCCGCAATTGTATCGCGGATTCGCACCAGACGACAATCAGCTTTTCAAAACGCTCGCAGCCGCCCGATTCTATCATCAGCGCCGCGTCGATAATGCAAACGGCGTCCGGGTTTTCGCGCCCGCGCTCGATTAGCCAATCGTCCTGTTTTTTAATAACTAATGGATGCACGACAGCGTTTAATAGTTGTCGCTTCGGCTCGTCGCCGAACACAATCGCGCCGAGTTTCGCGCGGTCAAGCTCGCCGTTCGGCTGAAGAATTTCCGCGCCGAATGTTTCGACTATCGCCTTTAAGCCTTCGGTTTCCGGCGCGACAACTTCACGCGCCGTTATATCCGCGTCGAGAACAAACGCGCCGAGTTCGCGGAAAATTTCGCAGACAAAACTTTTGCCGACGGCAATCGAGCCGGTTAAGCCGACTTTTAACATTTATTTTCGGTTGTGCCTTTTCGCCAGTTTTTCGACATTAAATTCGGCGACTTCGGCAAGCGTCAAGCCTAATTCGTCGGCGCAGGCGGAAATATACCAGAGAACGTCGCCGAGTTCGTCCTTTAATCGGGCGCGCGTCTCGTCGGTAATTTCGCCGCCGAAATCGCGCTGGATTTTCTTGACGATGTTTGCTACTTCGCCTGCTTCACCCGCCAGACCGAGCGTCGGATATTCGAGATTTTCGAGTCGTCGCGGATACAAAGCCGTCTTTCTCGCCGCCTGCTGATATTCTTCAAAAGATAAATTCATTTTCGTTAAGGGAACAAAACATTTTCGCCGTTCAAAATAGGAAAGCCGATTGGTATAATTGCCGAATTTTGAAAATATCTCAACCGCTTAACTTAACAAACCGCGAATTTCTATCTATAATTTGCAGTTCGATATTAAAAGGATTGAAAAATTATGCTTGAAAACAAAGTCGGAATGATTTTCGGCGTCGCCAACCAGCGCTCGATAGCGTGGGCGTGCGCCGAAGCCTGCGCGAAACACGGCGCGAAAATGGCTTTTACGTATCAGGGCGAACGCCTCAAAGAAAACGTCGAAAGGCTGACCAAAAATCTGGAAGGCTCGATTGTCGTGCCGTGCGACGTAACCAATCAAAAGGAAGTCGATGCGGCATTTGAAACGGTCGAAAAGAATTTCGGCAGGCTCGATTTTTTGATTCACTCGATTGCGTTCGCGCCGAAAGAAGCGCTCGAAGGCGAATTTCTGGCGACGAGCCGCGAAGCGTTTCTGACCGCGATGGAAATCAGCGCGTTTTCTTTGCCGCAGTTGGCGTTTGCCGCTGCGCCATTGATGAAAAACGGCGGAAGCATCATCACGATGACTTATTACGGCGCGGAAAAAGTCGTGCAGAATTACAACGTGATGGGCGTCGCCAAAGCCGCGCTCGAATCTTCGGTCAGGTATTTGGCGGAAGATTTGGGCAAGCAGAACATTCGCGTCAACGCCATAAGCGCGGGACCGATTAACACTTTATCGGCGCGCGGCGTGAAGAATATGGGTGCGATGCTCAAACATATCGCCGAAAACGCGCCGCTCCGCCGCAACGTCGAAGCCCGCGAAGTCGGCAACACCGCGCTTTTTCTCGCCGGCGATTTATCGTCCGCGATTACCGGGGAGACAATCTACGTCGATTGCGGATTCAATATCGTCGGCGTTCAAAGACCTGTCTCTTAAAATTAAAAAATAAAAAACTCACAAACTTATGCAAAATCAATAATGGAAAAAAGTAAAAAGAAAAAACCTGAAGACAAAATAAAAAGCAAAATAAAAGGCGTCGAAACGATTGAACCGGAAACGGTTGCCGAAGCAAAACAACTGGAAAATACTTACTGGCAATCGACCGAAGACGAGCTTCTGCTGCGCTCGCCCGAACCCGACGATATATTTAAAAGCTCGGATTCGTGGCGCGTTTTCCGCATAATGGGCGAATTCGTCAACGGCTTCGACTCGCTCGCCACAATCACGCGCGGCGTTTCGGTTTTCGGCTCGGCGCGCACGAAAGAAGACGACCCGAATTATATAGCTGCCCGCGAAACGGGGCGATTATTAGCCGAAGCCGGTTTTGAGGTCATCACCGGCGGCGGTCCCGGAATTATGGAAGCGGCGAATCGCGGAGCTTTCGAGGCGGGAAAAGTTTCGGTCGGCTGCAACATCGAACTGCCGTTCGAGCAAACCGCGAATCCGTATCAAAATCGTTCCTTAACCTTTAAATATTTTTTCGTTCGCAAGACGATGTTTATCAAATACAGCAACGCCTACGTCATTTTCCCCGGCGGTTTTGGCACGCTGGACGAGCTTTTTGAAGCATTGACGCTGATTCAAACCAGGAAAATCCGCAACTTTCCGGTTGTTCTGGTCAATTCGCAATACTGGCGCGGAATGCTGGCGTGGATTACCTCGACGATGCTCAACGAAAAAAACATCAACGCCGAAGATTTAGGCTTAATCTATCTGACCGATTCGCCGAAAGACGCGGTAGATTTTATTGTCAGGACATTTGAAGAATCGGGAAGCAACGGCGCGAAAAAATAATTAAAATCTAAATCAGCTGCGAAAATGCACAAAAAGCGCAAAAGATTTTTTGTGTCTTCTGCGCCTTTTTGCGGCTAAATTCTTCTTACCGTTTTATTTAGTTTTCAAAACTTCCTCGTACTCGCCGCTTTCGACCCATTTCAAAATTTCCGAAACGCGCCAAATCGGGAACGGATGCGACAAACCGGCGTTCAAAATATCAGCCCAGAATTTGTCGAGCTTTTTCTCGTCGTAATTTTTCTGAAACTCGCGCGCCTGTTCTAAAAACTGGTCGTAATCCATTTTATACGCGAAAGTTCCGCCCGCCAGCTTCATCATCGTTTTGCCGATAACGTGCGGGTCTTGCGCGACTAATAAAGCGGCGCGGTCGCAGGAAAGTTCGGCGCGGCGCATCCACGCCAGAAGCGCGCCGCGCATCGAAGCCGTCAGCAGTTCTTTGATAATTCCGGCAATCGGCAAGGACGCGAGCGGAATGGTCGCAACCGCTAAAATCAATTGCGCCGCCGTTAAATAAAGAACGTGTTCGGCGTGAATATGTCCGACTTCGTGGGCGATGACGGCGAGCGTTTCTTCGTCGTTCAAGCGTTCGAGCAAGCCCGAATGCATTACGATAATCGGACGTTCAACGCCGCCTGTAAAAGCGTTGACGGTCGGATTCTGCTGGATGAAAAAATCCGGCATATCGACGCCCAAAGTCGTGCAGGCGATTTGCAGTTTGGCGTGTAAATCCGGGCATTGTTTCGGCGTAACCTGCACGGCACTCGCCATAAACGTTACGCGAATCGCCGATTCGCCCGTTACGGTCAGCAGTTTTTTGAGCGCCGTGTCGATTCCGGGAATTGCCCGGAGCGCCGCGAGCGCTTTGCTGTCCGCCGGATGAATATAATCGTGTTTGCTCAAATCGGCAAACTTTTTATGGTCGGCGTTCGAGAGCGGCAGACGGCAGCGCCCGCAGACGGCTTCGCCGTTTTTGTAATCTTCTTTGACGTTGTTTTTCTGCCCGCAGTAACGACATCGAACGCTGTATTTTTCGGCAATCGCGCCGGTTGAATTTTGTTTTGGCATAATTAAATTTTAGATAGATATTCGGGATAATTCAAACGCAAAACGTTTGATGTCTCAAACGCCGAAAGAGCGCAAAAAGTTTTCACCGAAAGCGCGGGCATTCTGTCCGCAATGAACGCGCCGCGCGTTCGCACAGTCGTCGGGTAAATTCAACGCTGGATTTTACGAAGCGCTTTTAGATTGCTCGCGCCGGTCTTTGCGGGCAAGATGCCCGCGCTCCGACTAAATCTTTATTTCAGTCTTGATTTCCGAAACAGGTGTTCGCGATGGTTACGAACTTTTTGCTGTCTTTGAACCCGTAATTTTCGCCGTTCCAGAGTTTCAAGCCTTTTGAAATATCATCAAAGTCAACTTGCGTAAAATCGGGAAATTGTCTGCTCCACTGCGCGCAGCTTTGCTGTCTGACGATGCGGCGCACGTTGGAGCGCAGACCGACCGCGAAAACGGAAGGATTGAGCGCTTCGTTGAGATGATTGGAAATAAAAGGTTTGACGAGAATTTCGCGCAAATCGACGTTTTCGTCAAATTTCCAAAAACCGTTTTCAAACCGCAAAATCGCCGGACGCGCCTTGTCGCCGACTTTAATTTCACGCGTCAGACCGATATAAAACTTCATTCCCGCGAAATTGGCGTATAAATCGGCGTTCGAGAAAACGCCGGAAACCAAAGTTCCGAAGTAGGTTCGTTCGGTTTTTTGCCCGTAGCGGACGGCTTTTTCCGATGCCTTTCCGGGCGTTGATTTTCCGGCGACAGCGCGATTATAAATTTTATAATAATCAAATCCCTGCTGAAATATATGCGCGATTTTGTCCGTTCCGAAGCTCGCGCCGTAAAGATTCACCGTCGAGCTAATGGTTAAATAATTGGTCGGAAAGGTAAAGAAAATTGATTTCAGGTAGTTTGTTTTATAACGCGCCGGTTGATTTTTAAACTGGTGCGATTCCATCCAGCTGCCGGATTTCGTCAGCGGAATCGTTCCCGCGCCGAGCAGGTTATAAACTTCCCGCGCAACTGCTTCTTCCGATTGAAGATAAACGATTGCGGCGCGTTCTTTTTCTGATGAATCGCATTTTGATTTTTTGGCTTTTACGGCATTGCTTTCCAGGCAATTTCGGCGAGCGGAAATTTCGGCGTTTATTTTATCGACTGCTTTTCTTAAATTCTGCTCGACGTATTCGGAAACTTCGTCGCCAATGTCGGCGAGCGGCGCGGGCGGCAGGTTGTATTGGTCGGTTTCAAAAGCGAAAGCGGACGGCAGCAAAAGCGCGATACACAAAAATAATCGAACAATCTTTTGCAGCTTCATAAAAATTCTACCGGAAACTGTTTTGAAATGGGGAAATAGGACACGGACGAAGCAGGCTTCGCGGCTTGAATTTTAGCAGATTGCCGCGGATTTTTTGAAAAAATATTGTGGTAGAAAAAAGGTTTAGCAATAAAAATCTTATCCGCCTCAATCCGCTTAATCGGTGTTTGTCCGCGTCCCATTTCTTCATTCTAAACGAGTTTCAGCCGAACGACGGTTTCGACGTGGTGCGTTTGCGGAAACAAATCGACTGCCGTAATTGATTCGATGCGGTAAAGATTTTCGGTTAAAAGGCGCAAATCGCGCGCTAAAATCGCCGGGTCGCACGAAACATACGAGATTTCTTTAGGTTTCAATTTAATTAAACTTTCAATCGTTTCCTTTTCCGTTCCCGAACGCGGCGGGTCGAGCAGGACGAAATCGACCGCGCCCAACTGATTTACATTTTCCGTCAGCCATTCGCCGACGTTTTCGGCAAACAAGCCGACGTTTTCGATTTGCTGGTTTTCAATCGCCTTCGCTGCGAAATCGAGCGCTTTTTTGTAGCCTTCGACTCCCAAAACTTTTGTAAAGTTCTTCGAGAGCGGCAATGTAAAAAGTCCTGCGCCGCAGTATAAATCGATTGCCGCCGCGCCGTTTGCGCCGTTTGTCGCCGCGTCGATGAGCGGTTCGATTAGAAATTGATTGCCCTGAAAAAACGTGTCGGCGTCGTAGAAATAACGATTGCCGTTTGCCGTAAAGCTGATTTCGCTCGTCGGTTCGAGAATTTCCCCTGAATAAATCGAAACGTCTTCGCCGCTCGTCGCCGCTTCAATTTCGATAATTCGCCCGGAAAAACTTTCCCAGTCAATCGTTTCGCGCAGTTCGTTTAAGAGCGTCTGCATTTCGGGAACGAGAATCGGGCAGACTTCGACATCTAAAACGTCGTGCGATTTGGCTTTGAAATAACCGATTTTGCGGGCGCGCACGTCAACGTGCCATTGCGCGCGCGAGCGGTATTCGTAAAAATTCGGGCTGCCTATTATCGAAATTTCGCCCTCGTAATTTATTTTTCCGATGCGCGACAAGCAGTCTTTGATGATTTCGACTTTGGCGTTTAACTGCGCTTCGTATTTTAACTGCTGAAAATTACATCCGCCGCACGTGCCGAAATACGGGCAGCGCGGCTCGGTTCTGTCCGGCGAAGGTTCGAGGATTTCGACGATATGCGCGAACGCCGTTTTGCCTTTTTTCCGAGTGATTTCGACGCGCAAACGGTCGCCGACGGCGGCGAGCGCGACGAAAACGGTCAAGCCTTCGGCAAACGCCAAGCCGAAACCGTTCGGCACTATTTTTTCGATTTTTACTTCGAGAATGTTGCCCGGTTCGTTGTTCAACTTATGTTTTCAACCTCGATTTCGACGCCGCCGACGATTCCGGCGAAAAGATTGTAGATAAAAGCGCCGATTGCGCCGAAAACGAAGCCCATCGCTCCGTAGAGAACCGGCAGAAATATCGTAATAAACAAACCGCCGACAATGCCGCCGCCGCCGAGCGCGCCGATTCCGGCATCGCGACTGCCCATCATCGACGCGCTCGAAACCATCATAATAAGTCCGATCGGAACGGCGAAAATCAGGCTGATAGCCAGCATAACGAGCGCATACATTTTAGCGATTGAAAGGACACCGAGCTTATTTATTCTAAGTTTGTTCATTTGAATTTTTCCTTTTACCCGAATTTTAGAGGCGTGAAATTTTTATCACAATTTACAGATAAAACAAACTAAGGCGCGGAATTTCCGCCGTCTCGCGCAGTTTTTTGAGCAGCATCAAATCGAATGTGCGCCGGTAAGCGTCCTGTTCCATTTTGTTTTTATACGCGGCGAGCTGTTTTTCGATTTCCGCTTTAAAATCATCAGCCGCGCCGGTTTTCAAAAGCGATTCGTCGATAAGAGCGTCGAGTTTATCAAGGGATTCTTCGAGTTTTTCGCTTCCTTCGATATTTTTTTCGAGTTCCGCCAGACGATTTAAAACTCTTTCGAGCGTTTCGCGCAAATCGCCCGCCGCGTTTTGTTTTGCGCTTTCCAAATCTGTTGAAACCTGTTTCAGATGCGTTTCGACAGCGGTGTCCGAAAAGAGCGAATCGTCCGCCGCTGCGTCGTTGGCAGCACCTTCGCCGCCGCTTTTGCCCGTTTGCGATTCGAGCCATTCGGCGTATTGCGCTTCGATTTCTTCCTTGCAATACATCAGCGATTTGACCGACCGCCTGCGCGCCGGTTGTTTGTCGGCTGTGTCGAAAACCTTTTCGATAGCGCGCAGTATTATGTGAAGCGGAACAGAGCGCTCCTGCCACGTTTCAATCAGCGCCCAATCGAGCGGGCTGAGCATCAGATTTTTTCCGCGCCGCCGAATGAAGGTTTCTTCGATTTCGGTAAAATAATTGTAGTAATTCAAGATAGTGAAAAGTGAAAAGTGAAAAGTGAAAAGTGAAGGCGGAAGATAAATCTAATAATAAATGATTCATCAACTTTTAGTTTTTCACTTTTCACTTTTCACTATTCGATGCGGATTTTCATTCGGCGAAGCGTGCGTAAATCTTCGTCCGTTAGTTCGAGTTCGATGTCTTCGATGTTTTCGTTATTTTCGTTCGGTTCGATTCGGGAAAAATCAACCGAACGCCCGCCGATTTCCTGAAGAGCGATTTCGAGCTTGAGCGTTAAATTCGGCTCGTAGCCGAGGACGCGCAGATATTCGATGGCGCGCGTTACGTCCGTCGATTTTTCGATTGATTTGTTGATTGCCGCGCCGAGCTGCCGGACAGCTTCCTGTGCTTCTTTGTCGAGTTCCATTTTGTCTGTTTAGAAATGCTACGCGAGCGGCGGGAAAGTTTCAAGTTTCCGGTTTCAAGTTTCCGGTTTCCGGTTTGTGATTTCAAAATAAAAGTGTTTTGAGTTACTTTTTAACCAGAAACCTAGAAACCAGAAACTTAAAAGGAAATGGAACGACGAGAAAAATTTGAGACTTCTTCAGGCATCGAGCTGCCGAACGATTTTAATCCGGCGAATACGAACATCGATTTTGAAACCGACATCGGCAAGCCGGGCGAATTTCCATACACGCGCGGCGTCCGCTCAAATATGTATCGCGGAAAATTCTGGACGATGCGCCAGTACGCCGGTTTTGCGAGCGCCGAAGAATCCAACGCGCGCTATAAATATCTTTTGTCGCAAGGCACGACGGGTTTATCGGTCGCCTTTGATTTGCCGACGCAAATCGGACTCGATTCGGATGACAGTTTAGCGGCGGGCGAAGTCGGCAAAGTCGGCGTGGCGATTGATTCACTCGAAGATATGCTGACGCTGTTTGATAAAATTCCGCTCTCAGAGGTTTCCACTTCGATGACAATAAACGCGACGGCTTCAACCTTGCTTTGTTTATATTTAGCCGTTGCCAGAAAGCAAAACGTCGCGTTCGACAAAGTTCAAGGCACGATTCAAAACGATATTTTAAAAGAATACATCGCGCGCGGAACTTATATTTATCCGCCGCGCCCGTCGCTTCGATTGATAACCGATATTTTCGCCTTCTGCGCCTCGGACGTTCCGAACTGGAACACGATTTCTATTTCCGGCTATCACATCAGAGAAGCCGGTTCGACCGCCGCGCAGGAAATCGCTTTTACTTTGGCGGACGGAATCGCGTATGTCGATGCGGCGATTTCCGTCGGTTTGAAAGTCGATGACTTCGCGCCGCGCCTTTCATTTTTCTTTAACTCGCACAACAATCTGCTCGAAGAAGTCGCCAAATTCCGCGCCGCTCGCCGCTTGTGGGCAAAAATTATGAAAGACAGATTCGGCGCGAAAAATCCGAAGTCCTTAATGCTTCGTTTTCACACGCAAACTGCCGGCTCGACTCTGACGGCGCAGCAGCCGGAAGTAAATATTGTCAGAACGACCATTCAGGCGCTCGCGGCGGTTCTCGGCGGCACGCAAAGTCTGCACACTAATTCGATGGACGAAGCGCTTTCGTTGCCGACCGAAACAGCGGCGCGTATCGCTTTGCGAACACAACAGGTTGTCGCCAACGAATCCGGCGTCGCCGACATCGTGGACGCGCTCGCTGGAAGCTACGCGATTGAAGAATTAACCAATAATCTCGAACAAAGAGCCGCCGATTATATCCAGAAAATCGACGATTTAGGCGGAATGCTCCGCGCCATCGAACAGGGTTTTCCGCAAAGGGAAATTCAGGAAGCGGCGTATCAATATCAAAAAGCCGTCGAAACAAAAGACGCGGTTGTCGTCGGCGTTAATAAATTTCAAATCGAGGAGAACGACAAAATTCCGATTATGCGGGTCAACGAAGCCGTCGAGCGCGCGCAGGTTGAGCGTCTCCAAGCCCTTCGCCTCAAACGCGACAAACCCAAAGCCGACAACAGTTTAACGAAACTCGAAGACGCCGCGCGCGGAACCGAAAATCTCCTGCCGCATATTTTAGAATGCGTCGAAAATTACGTAACCGTCGGCGAGATTTCAAACGCGCTCAGAAAAATCTGGGGCGAATACCGCGAAGCCGTAACTGTTTAAGGAAATTTTTATGAATAAAAATGTTAGGAAATGGATATGTGTATTTTTCGCATTTGTCTTTTTAATTTCAAGCACTTCGATGAGCATTCAGCAAACATTTTATTCAGACGTGGTTTTAATTAATTTATCACGCTCCGCAATCGTAAGTTCTATTTTAACTTTGGTATTTGCACTATCGGCAATTCCAAAGTGGCAGGCATTTTTTGGTTTAGCGGTTTTTGTTTATTCGGTAATTTGGGAAGCAACAAGTAGTATCGGAATTCATTGAGCTTTATTAAAACTAACACGTTTGATTACGATTTTATTTAATGATAGTGTTTCACAGATGACACATCATTTTTGTGAGGAATTTTATAAATGTCGACAAATAATGCAAATGATTTAGGTGAAATAGAAAACCAGCCGGAAAGTAATGGCGAACTGCGCTCGATTCGGGAAATCGTTAAAGATTTGTCGAAACCGGTTGCAAAGCGCCACTTGCGCTCGCGCAAACAGGGCGGCAGAGACATAACCTACATCGCCTGGCACGACGCGATAAAGTATTTCGACCACTACGCGCCCGGCTGGAATTATGAAATTCGTTCTTTAAATTCGGTCGGCGGAAAACTGATTTTAATCGTGCGCCTGTCGGTCTTGTGCGCCGAAGGCATCGTTTATCGCGAGGCGACCGGACAGGAAGACGAAACGCTGGAATCCTACGGCGATTCTTCGAGCAACGCCGAATCGATGGCTCTGCGCCGCGCCAGCGCGAAATTCGGCTTGGGTTTGTATTTATACGACCAGAATAAATAATTCTTTCGGAAAACTGAATTCATCGAAGGCTTCGATTTTGTTTAAATATCGAAGCCTTTTTTCTTTTCGGACGGTAAAATTATTTTTAATGACAGACATTATTGTTATGTGCTAATGTAATCCGTGCATTTTCCGATGCCGAATCCTTCGAGCCGAATCCCGCAATCTTAGTCAGACAGAGCTTCAACAATGGAAAAGCTGAACGAGTATCTGCAAACTTTATTGTCCAGCTGTAGTTACGAACTGCATCTCGAACCAAACATAATACCTTACGTTATCGCCGACGGCGGCGCGACGGATGTGGCGAACGCGCCGCTGCTGGGAACGCAAATCAGTATGCTGGTTTTTCCGCTGATTCCGGCGGCGGTCAAACGAGAGCTGCCGAACAAATCGGAAGTCGAATTTATACACAATCACAGTCTCGGACATTTCAGCTTTCACGTCCGAAAATCGCCAGTCGGATTTAACGTAACAATCCGACCGGTTTTCACCGATGCCGCCGAATGCCCGTAATGCTCATAATTAAAGCCGTTGACGAAGCGAACTTTGAAATGCTTTTGACCGGAAACGAAACAAAAAGGGCAAACGGATTTTCCCATTTGCTTTTTTGTTTCGGGAAAATGTAATTTTCGGCGTCTTTTGGTAAATTGGGATAAGTAGAAGTGTAAAATTAAGTTAAATTACGGGCAATCGTTCTCGTGTTCAAACTTTAGATTGTTCTTCGTCAGCCGAACAGCAGCGATAAATCGACGGCTCAAAGCGCGATTCGTTCCTATTTAATCGTGAACGACCACTTCTTATATTAAATTAATCAAAGCGAAAATCAGGAGTAAATTCTATGCAGGAAATAACCGCAACCGAACTGAAACAAAAAATGGACGACGGCGAAGACGTGCAGTTGATTGACGTGCGCAACCAGGACGAGAACGCTTTCGCCCGCATCGAAGGCTCGAAACTGATTCCGCTCGGCGAAATTTTAACCCGAATGAGCGAAATCGACCCGACACGCGAAGCCGTTATTCACTGTAAAGCCGGCGGACGCAGCGCCAAAGCCATCGAAGCTCTTGAACGGTCGGGCTTTAAGGGAAATTTGAGAAATCTGAAAGGCGGCATTACGGCGTGGTCAAACGAAGTTGACCAGAATGTGCCGAAATATTAAATAGTGAACAGTGAATAGTGAATAGTAAATAGTTATAAGAGATTATTTTTTTCACTATTCACTGTTCACTTTCCCGTTCTTCTTCTTTTCGCCGCTTCGACGGTATTTTTCATCAGCATCGCGACGGTTAAAAGTCCGACGCCGCCGGGAACGGGCGTAAAATAAGCAGCTTTAGCGAGCGCTTCTTTCGGGTTAACATCGCCGACTAAAGTAAATCCGCGCTTTTCGATTGTGTTCAAGCGCTTCTCCAAATCCGTTTCGTTAAATAATTCCTTTGCAAAATTAACGTCAGAGACATTGTTTATGCCGACATCGATAACCGTCGCGCCTGTCTTTATATGCTCGCCGCGCACAAAACCGGCGCGTCCGATTGCCGCTACTAAAATATCGGCTTGACTTGTAATTTCCGCTAGATTTTTCGTTCGCGAATGGCAAATCGTAACGGTTGCATTTTCCCGTAAGAGCAGCATCGCCATCGGTTTGCCGACGATGTTGCTTCTGCCCAGAACGACGGCGTGTTTTCCCGCAATCTCAATATTCGACCGCTTTAAGATTTCAATAACACCCGCCGGTGTGCAGGGCGCAAGCGCGTTTTGACCTTGCGACAATCGCCCGACATTTACCGGATTAAAACCGTCAACGTCTTTTTCCGCGGCGATTTTTTCGAGTATCGCCGCTTCGTCGATTTGTTTCGGCAGCGGCAGTTGAACGAGAATTCCGTCAACGTCCGGGCGATTGTTGAGTTCTTCGACAACCGCGAGAAGTTCCGCCTGCGTCGTGTCGGCGGCGAGATGTTTATGCTCGGAAATTATGCCGAGTTCTTCGCTCGTTTTGACTTTGCTGCCGACGTAGACCGCCGACGCCGCGTCGTCGCCGACGCGCACGACAACCAGCGTCGGACGAAAATTATGTTTTTCGTTTAATCGTTTAACTTCCGCCGCGACTTCCGTTTTTATTGCGTCGCTGAATAATTTTCCGCTTAATATTTGTGCCGTCATAGAAGTTTTCTATTCTACAGGGCGCGATTAGATTTGTCAGTTTTGGCGGCTCTCGAATGTAAGTTAGAATTCATATTGCCGACAAGACTTTCAAACGCGAAATCAGACGATTGTAAATTTATAATGAAACCGGAAAAATTCCCGCAGCCGCGCACGGGCGCGAACGTTCGTTTTACATCTCAATACAATAACGATTACGCGAAAAACCTTTTGCGTTTCGCCGCGTTGCTTTGCGCGCTTTGCGCCTTTGCGGGAAACAATTTCGCGCAGACTTTACCGGAAATGGACGTAAAAATCCGCCGCGCCGTCGAAAATAAAAATTATCAAGCGGCTTTAAGCGAGCTGACAAATCTCGAAAGCCGCGACAAAAAAGCGTTTGAGCTGAATAATTACGATTATCTTCGGGCGCGTCTCGCTGAAAAAAACGGCGATTTCGCCAGGGCGATGGCGGATTATCAAGCGGTTGTCAATCGAAATTCCGTTTTAACCGAATACGCGCTTCGCCATTTGTCGCAAATCGCGCGTTTGAGCGGAAATTTAATGCTCGAACGAATTTATCTGCGCCAGCTTCTCGCGTTCGCGCCGGAAAGTTTATTGAACGATGCGGCAGCTGCGCGAATGGCGCGAAGCTATTTTGAAAGCCGCGATTTTGCGGCGGCGATTCAGATGCTGAATCAGCAATTACGAAGCGAAGAAAGTTCAAAGTTAAAAGTCAAAAGTTCAAAGTTTGAAAACCGAAATCCGAAGACCGAAGACCGAAAAACGAATATTGATTACCGCAGTCCGGGAGTGCGTGAAATTTCGGCGCTGCTCGGTCAGGCTTATCTGCAAAGCGGAAAGCAGACCGAAGCCCGCGAAATTTTCAACAGTTTAATCGGCAATTTGCCGAATCCGGCGCAGCCCGACGATTTCGCTTTGACCGCTGCCCGCGTTCTCGACGGGCTTGAAAATGCCGGCAAAACCGCCGGACAAATGTCGGACGCGGAACATTTTCGCCGCGCTTCGATTTACCAGTTTAACCGCGATTTCTCGGCGGCGCGCCTGCATTTCCGGGCAATCGTCGAACGTTATCCGGCGAGCGGTTTCGTGCCGGACGCGCTTTATCAAACGGGACGCGGCTTTGCTCAGGAAAAAAATTACAACGAAGCGATAAACTGGTTTGAGCGAGTTTCAGCCGAACTGCCCGAGCATCCAATCGCCAAAGACGCTTTGACCCAGGCGGCATCGGTCTACGCGCGCGTTAATAAGCCGAAAGTTGCTGTTGCGCGCTATCAGACCTTTATCGAAAAATACCCGGACGCGGAAAATCTCGACCGCGCTTATTTAAATATTATCGACGTTCTGCGCGACCAGGGCGAAAACGGAAACGCCCTGCAATGGTCGGCGAAAACGCGTGAAGCGTTCAAAGGCAAACTGCCCGAAGCGCTCGCCCTTTTCGCGCAGGCGCGTGTCCGCATTTCACTTGCCGACTGGCAAAACGCACTCGATGATTTAAATAATTTGCAGAACTTCGCCGATTTAGGCGGCACACGCGTTCCGGGCGGAACGAATCACGCCGAAATCGCCTTTCTACGCGGTTTCGCCCTTGAAAATCTCAATCGGTTCGGGGAGGCGATTGACGTTTATCTCTCGATTCCCGACGGACGCGCCGAATATTACGGCTGGCGCGCAACCGAAAGACTGCGGGCATTGGGAAGCGACAAAAAAACCGACGTTTTCGTCAAAAATAAAACCGAATATTTTAATCTGAACACGATAAACCTTTCGCCCGAAGACGAAAAAAAGACGTATCAATCGCTTTATCGTTTGACGGGCGACAATAAATATTTAGAAACGCTCAAAAAATCTTACGCGCAGCTTCCCGAATATAAAACTCCAGACTTTAAGCTGCTCGAATTCGGACGCAAAGATATTTTGAAAGAAAAGCGCGAAATTAAAAATCAAAATTATCATCAGGCTTTGGCGGACGAACTTCTTTTTCTCGCACTTTACGACGAAGGCGCGCCCGAATTGGAAGCCGCGCTGAAGACAATCGGCGGCAATGAAAAAAATCCAAATCCCAAAATTCAAAATCTAAAATCCGACGATTCGGCTTACACGCTCGCCGTTTTCTATAAACGCGGCGGCGCGGCGAATCGTGCCGTCGGTTTTGCCGAACCTTTGTGGAGAAACGTTCCCGCCGATTATCAAATCGAATTGATGCCGCCGGAGCAAATCGAGCTTCTTTATCCCGCGCCGTATGCCGATTCGCTCTTGAAATACGCGCCCGAACGCAATGTTGACCCGCGTTTTATGCTCTCGATTATGCGGCAGGAATCGCGTTTTCGCGCCGATGTCAAATCGAACGCGGCGGCGCGCGGACTGATGCAGTTTATCTCGACGACCGCCGACAAACTGGCTGTCGGCTTGGGAAAAACCGACTTTAAACAGGACGAGCTTTACAATCCGCCGACGGCGATTTTGTTCGGCGCGCAGTATTTGTCAGATTTATTTAAGATGTTTCCGAACCAGCCGCAGGCTGTCGCGGCAAGCTACAACGGCGGCGAAGACAATATGACGCGCTGGCTGGCGCGCGCCAATTCAAGCGACGCCGACCGCTACGTTCCCGAAATCGCCTTCACTCAGTCGAAGGATTACGTCTATAAAGTGCTGGCGAGCTACCGCGTTTATCAAGTGTTTTACGACGAAAAATTGAAAGCGAAATAAAACGACAACCTTTTTTATCGCCGCCGACTTATTAGAGATTTTTAGAATCTCTAATGTTTTAATAAATAACCGCGCCGTTTGTTTTCGCGTTTATTTTTATGCAGAATTGTCGATATGCGTTATTTTATATTGATTTTATTTTCGGTTTTACTTTTCGCGGCGTGTGAAAAAACGCCGACTTCCCGGCAAACCGCTTCGCCGGACGCGAAACATTACCCGTTTAAAGGCAAAATCGTCTCGGTCGATAAAGCGAAAAAAACCGTAACCGTCGCGCACGAAGAAATCCCGAATTATATGGACGCGATGACGATGGCTTTTCCGGTCAAAAGCGATTTCGTTTTAAACGATTTAACGAAAGACGCGGACATTCAAGCCGATTTAGTTGTCGATACGGACGGCTTCTGGCTCGAAAACATCGCCGTCAGTTCCGCCGCGCCGAACGCGAATCAGCCCGCGCCGCCGGTCAACGAAAACTTCGCGCAGGTCGGCAAAGAGATTTCCGATTTCTCGCTCGTCAATCAGGACGGAAAACCGACTTCGCTCAAAGATTTTCGCGGCAAATCGCTGGCGATTACGTTCATTTACTCGCGCTGTCCGCTGCCCGAATACTGCATCTTGATGTCGAAAAATTTCAGCGACGCCGCCAAACAAGTGCAAAATTCGCCCGAATTAAAAGACAAAATCAGACTGTTGAGCATTTCGTTTGACCCGCAAACGGACACGCCGCAGAAATTAAAAGAATACGGTCTCGGCTATCTCGGCAAAGACGCCAAACCCGATTTTACCGTCTGGCAACTGGGGACGGGAACGGACGCGCAGATAAAAAACGTCGCAAACTATTTCGGCTTGCAATACGAAACTGACGCCAGCAACAAAGCCTTGATAAATCATTCGCTCGTAACATTCGTCATCGCGCCGGACGGCAAAGTGAGCAAAGTTTTTCCCGGTAACGACTGGACGCCGGACGATTTACTAAGGGAATTGGAAGCGGCAGGGAAGTGAGACGGGTGAGAAAAGGAGACGGGGAGAAAAGGAGAAAAAGAGGAGATGAAAATAAGTCGGAATATCTTATTCGCCTTATTCTCCTTTTCTCCCTTTCTCCGCGTCTCTACTCTTCTTATTTCCCTCTCGGCACGATGACCGGCAGGTTTTTCGTTGCGAACATACGATTAAATTCGTTGATGTCTCTCGATTTGATTTCCGCGAGACGCGCCAGTTGCGTGTCGATTTTAGCGGTCAAATCGTTGTAAACGTCATACGACTGCTGCGTCGGCGCTGCGTCGGCGCTGTCAACGGCTGACGCGAGCGCCGCGAGTTTGTTGTTTAATTTTATCGGGTAATTGAGCGCGTCCTGCCCGCTTTTTATTTTCGTTTGATTTAATTCTTCTTCAACCGCCGTCAGATTTTTCGAGATTTCCGCCGCTTTATCACGCAAATCTTTTTGGTCGGGCGATTTAAGCCGCGCTGACAAATCTTCAAACTGCTTGCGAACGTCGCGAATTTCCAAAATCGCTTCGTGCGTTTCGGTCAATTTGGCGTTTATTTTCGACATTAAATCAAACTGTTTTTGAAAATCTTCCTGCGTGGTTGAAAGGCGCGGGTCGGCTTTGACCGTAAAGCTTTCGGTCGAAACCGCTTTGCCGTCAACATTTAGACGAACCTGATAATTGCCGGGAGCGACGCGCGCGCCCGCTAAACTTCCGCCCCACAAAATCAAACCGGGAAGATTCGTCGCGTTCGGCAGACGGTAATTCCAGACAAATTGATTCAAGCCGACTTCCGTTGAGAGGTTCGGTTCGTTTCCTCGCCCTTGCGCCTGCTGCTGTTCGCCTTCAACCGGCGGTTTGCCGGTAAATTTGCGAATCGTTTTGCCGCTTGAATCAAGAAACTCAAGCGCGATTTCTTTCGCCGGTCTGGTTTTTAAATAATAATTAACAACCGCGCCGTTCGGCGGATTCGCGCCGAATGTCGCCGTTTTCGCGGGCGTGAAACCGCCGCCGCCGGCTTGACGATACGCGTCTTCGGGTTTGAAAAGATACGCGCCCGCGTTTTGCGCGCCCGCCAGATTATATAAAACCGGCAGGTTGTCGAGAACGTAAAAAGCGCGTCCCTGCGTGGCGACAACCAAATCCTTATCGCGCTTGTGAAACGCCAAATCCGTAACCGGAACAACCGGCAGATTTAACTGAACAGAACTCCACGTTTCGCCGTCGTTCAACGAATGATAAATGCCGGTTTCCGTTCCCGCAAAAAGATAACCTCGGCGGTTCGGGTCTTCGCGGACGACGCGCGTGAAAGCATCATTCGGAATGCCGGCGACGATTTTTTTCCACGATTTGCCGTAATCGGTTGTTTTGAAAAGATACGGTTTGTAATCGTCTAATTTATAAGCGGTTGCTGCGACGTAAGCTGTTCCGGCGTCGTGCGGCGACGCGTCGATTGAGTTGATTTGAATCCATTCGGGCATCGCTTTCGGCGTGACGTTTTCCCAGTTTTTGCCGTTGTCGCGTGAAACGTGAACGAGTCCGTCATCGCTTCCAGCCCAAATAACGCCCGGCGTAACGCTTGATTCAGCGACGGTGAAAATCGTGTCGTAATATTCGACGCTCGTGTTGTCTTTGGAAATTTCGCCGCCGGTCGAAACCTGCTTCGTTTTGTCGTTGCGCGTCAAATCCGGCGAAATCGCCTGCCACGAATTGCCTTCATCCATCGAGCGAAAAAGCACGTTTCCCGCCGCGTAGAGCGGATAAACGCCGCCGGTCTTATGCGGCGAAAATAAAATCGGGTAATTCCACTGAAAGCGATATTTTTGAACGTCCGCGCCCGCGCCCATCGGATTTTCAGGATAGACGTTAACGTCCTTCTGCTGTCCGGTGCGCTTGTCCTGACGGGTTAAATAACCGCCGTAGCTTCCGGCGAAAACGATGTTCGTATCGGTCGGCAATGGCGCAATCCAGCCGGATTCGCCGCCGCCCACGTCATACCAGTCGCGCTCGGTAATCGCAAAATCATTTGACCGCGACGCGATGCGAACCGTCGAATTGTCCTGCTGCGCGCCGTAGATATTGTATGGAAAATCATTATCGAGCGCGACGCGGTAAAACTGCGCCGTCGGCTGGTCTTGCTCCGTCCAGGATTTGCCGCCATTAGTCGAAACGTTCGCGCCGCCGTCGTTGCCTTCAATCATCCGATTCGCATCGTTCGGCGCAATCCACAAATCGTGATTGTCCGAATGCGGCGTGCTGACGTTTGAAAACGTGCGCCCGCCGTCGGCTGATTTGTGAAGCCCGACGTTCAAAACATAAACCGTATCTTCGTTCTGCGTGTCGGCGTAAACTCTGTGGTAATACCACGGACGCTGCAAAATCTGCGGATTATTGCTGGTGCGCTGCCAGTTGTCGCCCGCGTCGTCGGAACGATAAAGCCCGCCTTCTTTGGCTTCGACAATCGCCCAAACTCTATTTGTATTTACCGGCGAAACCGTGATTCCGATTTTGCCGAGCGTTCCCGACGGCAAGCCTTTATTGCGCGAAATTTCCGTCCAGTTGTCGCCGCCGTCCGTCGATTTATACATCGAGCTGCCCGCGCCGCCGGACTCGAAACCCCACGGCGTTCGCCGGATTTGCCACATCGTCGCAAACAAAACATTGGCGTTCGACGGGTCGAAAACCAAATCGTTCGCGCCGGTTTTCGCGTCGCGGTAAAGGATTTTCCGCCACGTTTTCCCGCCGTCCGTCGTTTTAAAAACGCCGCGCTCCGTGTTATCCGCCCACAAATGCCCGATTGCGGCGACATACGCGATGTCGGGGTTTTTCGGATTAACGCGAATGCGCGAAATCTGACGCGTGTCGCCTAAACCGATGAATTTCCAGGTTTTACCGGCGTCGGTTGATTTGTAAACGCCGTCGCCGTGCGAGACGTTGCCGCGCACGGTTTCCTCGCCCATTCCGACATAAACGACGTTCGGGTCTGATTCGGAAACGGCAATCGCGCCGACAGAACCTGTTTTAAAAAATCCGTCCGAAACATTTTCCCACGTCCCACCGCCGTCGGTCGTTTTCCAGACGCCGCCGCCGGTCGCGCCGAAATAATAAACGTTCGGCTGCGAGGAGACGCCCGCAACTGCGCCGACACGCCCGCCGCGAAACGGTCCGATTAAGCGATACTGCAAATTTTTGAGCGGGTCGGTTTTCTTTTGCGCTGAAACAGACAGCGGCGCGGGCGTCGGCGAAATCTGCGGCGAGGGCGCGAACTGCGGAGTTGGCGTCACCTGCGCGCCCGGCGTTCGCGGCATTTGCGCCTCGGGTGTCGGCGTCTGCGCAAATGCCGCGAGCGCCGATAAAAACACGATAACAAACACAAAATTAATTTTCTGCGGTAAAGAGACAGACGTTTTAGACATTGAAATTACCTTCGGTTTTAGATTTGGAATTGCTTTTGGTTCGAGTAGTTTGGCTTACGCGCCGAATTAAATCAATGTTTCGGAATACGCGAAATATTTTTATTAAAATCGTTGTTCGGAGCGATTAAAATATTAAATCGATTGATTTGCGCCGACTTTAAAAATATTACATTTTTCTGGCAATCTCTTTTATCTTCGCTTTTAACCGACGCTCGTCGATTTTCAGCGAAACGCCGTCGCGGTAAATTTCCGCTCCGCCGACAACCGTTAAGCGAACGTCGCGGGCGTTTGAGGCGAAAAGCAAAGCGGAATAAACGTCGTGAACCGGCATCTGCCGGATGTTTTCGAGCGAAACGATTATGAAATCGGCTTGCTTTCCGGCTTCGAGCGTTCCGATTTCATTTTCGAGTCCCAGAGATTTCGCGCCGCCAATCGTTGCGTTTTCGATGATTTCGCGCGGCTGCAAAAACCGCGTCGCGCCCGTTTGATTTCTGGCGAAAAGCGTCGCGAAACGCGCTTCTTCCAAAATGTCGCACGTGTTGTTGCTCGCCACCGAATCGCTGCCGAATCCGACCGTTGCGCCGCGTTCGAGAAACTTTTCGAGCGGCGCGAAACCGTGTCCGAATTTGGCGTTTGATTTCGGACAATGCGCGATTGTCGAATTGCTGGCAGCAATTAAATCGATGTCGTTTTCGGAAACTCTGACGCAGTGCGCAAGCAGCGGTTTAGCTTTTAAGACGCCGATTTCGTGAAGATATTGGATTGGAGAAATTCGCGGCGCTCGCCAATCGACGCCGATTTTTTCGTAAACTCCGGCAAAAAATCCCGCGCCCGTTTCAAAGAAATCCGCTTCCATTTCCGATTCGGCGGCGTGCGTCGAGATTTTTACGTTTTTTGAAATCGCGTATTCGGCAATCGTTTCAAAAAGTTTTCGGCTGACCGTGTAAGGCGCATGCGGCGAAAGCCCGATTTTGACCAGTTCGGTTTCTGATTCCTTGAGCGTTAGAAACTTTTCTTCGAGTTTGTAAAAATCTTCGTGCGCAGTTTTATCGTCGGGCGAAAATTCGGTTTCCTGAAACAGAACGCCGCGTAAATGGTTTGTTTTGAGCGCGTTAAAGCCGGCGCGTCCGAAACGTCCGATGTCGCCGAAACACGTTACGCCCGCGCGAGCGCCTTCGAGTGCGCCTAAAATCGCGCCGGTTTCGATGTCTTCTTCGGTCAAATGTTCGGCGCGTGTTTTGGTCAATTTCATCAGCCACGAATAAAAATCCGCTTCCACGTCGTCGAGAAATCCGCGCATCAGCGTTATTTCCAGATGCGAATGACAATTGACGAAGCCGGGCAGAATCGCCGCCGCGCCGAAATCTTCCATCGTTGCTTCGGGAAATCTCGCGGCGAGTTCGCTTTTCAAGCCGACGGCGACAATTCGACTTTTTTCTATCGCAATCGCGCCGTTTTCAATCGATTCGGCGGAAATCGGCAGAACGTAATCGGCGGCGTAGATTTTCATACGTTTGAAAAAGGGAAATCAGCGGATAAAATCGGTTTTTAATTTGTTGTAATAACGATTGAGAATCGAAGAAACGTAGGATTTTGTGGAAGGAATACTGACGCGCCCGATAAATTCTTCTTCCGAGAGCTTTGACGAATCCGCGTTTTTCGTCCATTCTTCGACGCGGCTCGCGCCGGCGTTGTAAGCGGCGAGTGTCATCGCTCGTTCGGCTGGAAAGTCGCGGTAGCGCTCGCGCTTTTTTTCGAGATACCAGCAGCCGATTTGAATATTTCGCTCAGGGTCGCGTAAAAATTCGTTGACGTTCTCGCTCGTTTGCCGCTCGAATTCCTGAAAGCCGGTTTCCTTTGCCCATTCGCGCGCGACGGTCGGCGTAACCTGCATTAAGCCGACTTCATCAGCCGCGCCGATTTTCCACGAACGGAAATAAGTTTCCTCGTAAATAACGCTCCACACCAGATTCGGGTCGAGCCGGTAGACGCTCGCCTGCCTGTTTATCAATTCGTCGTAATGATGAATCCAGTATTGATTGAAAAAATAAAGCCCGGCAAGCGAAGCGACGATGAAAATTATTAAACCGGAAATTAAATAACGACGCATTTGGGAAGTTTAGCGAGTTTACCGGGTTCGGCGAGTTTTTTAAATCTAAAAATCGGCTTAAAATACGCCGGTTACGCAACCCGGCAAATTTATCGAACTCAATTATTTCTTTTGAATTGTTTCCAAAAATCAATTGTGCGAGCGGAGCGGTCGACGCCTTCGTAGCCGAAACGTTTCGCGGTTTCTTCGACGATATGACCTTGAAGCCAGATTTCGGCGCGGATAAAATTTCCGGCTTTTATTTCGTCGCCTTGCAGAACGCGCCGGTTGACTAAAATTTCGAGTTTCAGCTCGCCCAAATCGAGGTAAAGCCAGTATAAATCCGTTCCCGAAAACTGATTACGCAAAATCTCGAAATCGATAACTTCGCCGCATAAACTCCACGCGTTTTCGTCGCCGCCGACATTCAACACGATTTCGTCGGAAAAATTCCAGTAAGGTTTTTCGGCGGCGACGATTTTCGCGCTCGAAGCCAGCCCGCACAAGCCGATTGGCAGCGAATTTTGTTTGAATATGTCGCCGCCGACTTCGGTCAGATTTTGTAGTTCAAACAAAACTTCGGTGTCGCGGTCTTCTAAAAAACCGTGAACGATTGCCTTGCCTTCTTCGTCGCTCTCGGTCAATATCCACGGCGAAATTTTCTGTGAAAAGCGAGCGCGAAACGCCGGACGACAATCGGCGTATGAAATCGCGCCCGCGCCGGTTTCGTATAAAACCGTCCAGATTTCGAGACCCGCGCCGAGCTTGAGACAACGCCCGTGAAGCACGCCCGTTTTGCGCGTCAGATACGACGCTTCGCCGCGCTTTTCCACGTCTTCCGCCAGATTATTAAAGGCGGTTTCGTTTGTAATCTCGATGCCGATGGCATCAAAAGCTATTTCCATAGAAAATTAATCCGGCGGAATCGTCCCGATTTATCGATGCCGTGATTCGGAATTTACGTTTCCGAATCGTTTTTCTTTGTTTCCTCGCTTTCTTTGGCGTCGCTCAAATCGCGCCGCTCGACGTTTTCGGCGAATCTGCCGGAGCGAACCATTTCCGCGAATAAATCAACGTCATAGTCCGCCGCGCGCGACATTTCCTGTCGAATCTCAAGCAGTATTTCTAAAAATTTCGGACGGCGATACATAAGTTAGTGAATAGCGAATAGTGAAAAACTAAAAGTGAATCGTAAGTCTTCAATGGTTAATCGTCAACCAAATGAAGCGATTAAAAATTAATTATACGCCGTTTTCACTATTCACTATTTAACTGTGAACGAGAAATTCCGGCGTAACAATCATCGGCACATAAAATCCGGCGGCGGTATTAAATAATCGAAGCCGCGCCTGTTTGCGGACGTTGGCGAGATGTCCGAAATTCCACGTTACCAGATAATCGATTTTATGAACCGAGGCGAGCGCGAAATGGAGCGCGTCGGCGATGAATTTGCGGTGAAAAATGCCGCGCGAAATATAACCTTCGGCTAAAATGGCGGCTTCTTCGGCAAATTCGAGATTTTCGAGCGGGGCGAGCAGCTTCAGATAACCGGTGCGGTGCGGCTCGCCAACCTGTTCGATTTCGCGCCGGACGAGAATCGAGCTGAAAGCGCGATACTCATCCAATTCGTGTTCCCACCAGCGAATCGTCAAATCGCGCCGAAACGGTTCGCCGTTGTCGAGATACGCCCCGACGATTGAAGTTTCTAAATAGAGGCTTTGTTTCATTTGTTTGTAAGTCTAAAGTCAGAAGTCCAAAGTCCAAAATTAGGATACGCATTAGACTTTGGACTTTGGACCTCTATATCGGCACGTTCCGAACTTTAACCGCGCTGATGTCAACCGAGCGCAGAAAGCCGCAGACAATTTCAAATTTGCCGTCGCCGCCGCGCGCTAACGGCTTTATTTAAGGATTTCGCCCGTTTTCATCGACCATAAAACCAAATCCAATTCGTCAAAATCAATCTCCGCGAGCGCAGCCAGTTCTTTTAATTTTTCCTCGGTTGCCAGATATTTCGCCCGCGTCTGAGGCGGCGACGGATTTTCAATGATTCCGAGTTCCGCCAGACTTCGCAAAACGTGTTTATCGAGAATGGCGTAGCCTTTCAAACCGATGTTGCGCAGGTAATGGCTCGCTTCCTTATAGCCCAAACCTTTTATTCGCTTTTCTTTAACCAGCCAATCGCGGCGCTCGAAATCGTTGTCGAAACTTTCTAACTTTTCCCGGAGACGCATTTCGCAGTGTTCCTGCAAAAACGCGCGCGAAGCGACGATGTAACCGGCGCGGGCATTCGGATAACGGTGTCGCCCGCTCAGCGCGTTTGCTAATTCGGCGTGGTCGCCGGTCAGCAAAATCGGTCTGACGGCTTCAATCGAACGCATTCCCATTCGCGCCGAACAGCCGCCGGTAAAGAAACAAAAAACCATTTCTTCCCAAAGGCGCTCGTCCGTTCCGCTTTGCCGCACGGCTTCAAACTCGGAAATTCTTCTCCGAATCTCGCCGCGCCGCTCGGCGTGCGCGATTTTTATTTTTTCAATCGTTAAAGGCTGGATTTCTTTTTTCACAAAACTTTTATTTCGCTTGATTTTGAAAGTTTCTTCGCCGATTGTCAATGCTTTTCGGGCAATCGCTCGTTTTATAATTTAATTATAATTTCCGAAATTCACCGGCGAAAGTTTTTTATTTTTTTTGTTTGAAGAATAGAATCGGCGAAAAAAATCTTTTGTTTTTTCCGGTTTTTAATGTATAAGTAAATAGTGTTGCCGCTATAAGCGATGTTGAATCCCTGCATCTAATCTGAAAACGCATACATCTTAAAAATTGTCGGAAGCGACCGGCAAAACAGGAAGAAAAAATTCTTTGCTCGAAGACGGCGGCGGTTGTTGTGATATAATTTGAAAAGTCTTTCCGATGGAAGCGACAGAGAAACAAAAACGGAAAGTTCACCGCACGCCCGATTTCACATACAAAAATTATGAATAGTTTCGTTAAGAATAAAGGTTTATGGCTCAGTTTCGCGCTGATTTTGTTCGTCGGTTCGAGTTCCGCCGCTTTCGGTCAGGCAGTCAAGCCGCTTTTGCAGACGATTACCGTTCAGCCGACGGCGAAACCCGCTGTTCCCGCCGCGACTCCGCCGCTCGTCAGAAAGACGGGAAGCTCGATGCCGGCTGCGGGACGCAAAACGTCTATTCCGGTTTTGGCGGATATGGAAATTCCGGGTTATTCCGGCGTTTTAGTCGAAGATTTAAGCGGCAACACGGTTCTCGACAGTAATTCAAACTACGCTTTTAATCCGGCTTCAAACGTCAAAGTCGCGACCGCTTACGCCGTCATCAAAACCTTCGGACCCGATTATCGATTTCAGACGAACGTTTGGACAGATGGGCAAATCGACCCGGCGACCGGAATATTGAGCGGCAATCTTTATGTTTCAGGACGCGACCCGGTTTTTAATTACGAACACGCGGTCGCGCTCTCGAACGAGCTTAACCGTTTGGGCGTCAGACAAATCAGCGGCGATTTGATTGTTACCGGCAGTTTCGTGCTTAACCACAGCAGCTCGACCGAGCGCGCCGGCGCGTCGCTCGCCGCGACGATGGACGGCGCGAAGCGTTCCGCCGTCGCCAATCGTGCGTGGCAGAGTTATTTAATCAATTCCGGCAACACAACCTCAATCGGCGGATTTCCGGGCGTCTCGATAACCGGCAGTTCATATGTGCAGACGATTCCGACCAACGCCAAACTTCTTTTCTCGCACGAATCCGCGCCGCTGCGTGAAATCGTTAAATTGACGCTCTGTTATTCAAACAATTACCTGGCTGAAAAACTGGGCGATATGCTCGGCGGCGCTTATGCCGTAGCGCGCGTCGTGCAGATGAACGCGCAGATTCCGCCCGAACAATTCATTCTGCAAACGTCGAGCGGTTTGGGAATAAACCGCGTTACGCCCAGGGCGATGATGAGTCTTCTGCGGACTTTGCAGAAGGAATTAGCCAGAAACAAAATGACTTTCGCCGATATTATGCCGGTCGCCGGAATCGACAAAGGCACGCTCGAACGCCGTTTCGACACGGATTTCTCGCGCGGCAGTGTCGTCGGCAAAACCGGAACTTTGGGCGAAACAGACGGCGGCGCGAGTTCTCTGTGCGGCGAGATGCAGACGCGCACCGGCAAAGTTTTGTTCGTCATCTTCAATCAGCGCGGAAACAACACGCGCTTTCGCTCGTTTCAAAATTCGCTCGTCTCCTTGATTCAAGGTCAATTGGGCGGAGCGTCGTCCCTTGCCTACGCCGGAATTCCGCTCGACCGGCGAATCGCCCGGACGCGCATCACGTATCCCGATACGCGCCCGCGAATCGACGAATAAAGCGAATTTACAAAAATTAAAAAACTAAAAAGAAGCAGTCGAAATACTGCTTCTTTTTTTGCGTTTTCGCTTGTCGAAATCAATCGAATAATGCAAACTTTGAATTTTGCCGCGACTTGTAATCCAATGAACCGAATCGAACAGGAAAAAGACCAGACCGAAGAAACTCCCGAACTTCTAACCGCATCTTCCGCCGCCGAACAAATCGACGCGGAAAAACCCGTAACCAAACAAACGAGCGTCGCCCGAAGCGCCGGTATCGTCTCGATAGCCGTGATGTTTTCGCGCGTTTTAGGTTTGGTGCGCGAAATGATTTTTGCCAAATATTTCGGCGCGGGCTTTCTCTACGATGCGTATCAGGCGGCGTTCACGATTCCGAATGTTCTGCGCGACCTGTTTGCCGAAGGCGCTTTGTCCGTCGCGTTCGTCAAGGTTTTTACCGATTATCAAATAAACAAAAGCGAAGAAGAAGCGTGGAAGCTCGCAAGCCTCGTGCTGAACGCTTTAGCCGTCGTTTTGAGCGTCATAACCATTCTCGGCATTTTTCTTTCGCCGTATCTCGTATCAATCGTAGCTTCCGGTTTCTCGCCCGAAAAAGCCGCTTTGACGGTTACGATGACGCAGATAATGTTTCCGTTTATTCTGCTCGTCGCAATGGCGGCGGTTGCAATGGGCGTTTTAAACACGAAAGGCATTTTCGGGATTCCCGCGTCGGCTTCGACGGTTTTTAATATCGTCTCGATTCTTGTCGGTCTCGGTTTCGCCTATTGGTTTTCCGGCGGCGGTTGGGAAGTTGCCAAAGATAAATACACGATTCCGACAATTTCGGCGCAGTGGGCGATTCTCGGAATGGCAATCGGAACGTTAATCGGCGGCGCGGCGCAGTTTTTAATGCAGATTCCGTCGCTGCTGAAAGTCGGATTTCGCTTTTCGCCGATTTTAAGTTTTACCGACGAAGGCGTCAGAAAAATAATGCATTTGATGGCGCCCGCGATTTTGGGAACTTCGGCGGTGCAAATCAATGTTCTGGTAAATTTAGCGTTCGTTTCGGGTATCGACGGCGGGCGTTCGTGGCTGAGTTACGCCTTTCGTCTGATGCAGTTTCCGATTGGCGTTTTCGGCGTCGCAATCGGCACGGCTTCGATTCCCGTTCTTTCGAGAATGGCGAGCGAAGGCAAACTCGGCGACTTTCGCAAAACGCTTTCTTCATCTTTGAATTTGGTTTTTCTGATGACGCTGCCTTCGGCTTGCGGGCTGATAATTCTGGGCGAGCCGATTATTCGTCTGCTTTATTCGCGCGGCGCGTTCAAAGAATCCGACGTGCCGATGACGGCTTACGCGCTTGCCGGATATTCAATCGGTTTGACGGGCTACGCGGCGATAAAAATCTTATCGCCCGCGTTTTACGCGCTCGACGACGCGAAAACACCGATGATTATTGCCGTCTGTTCAATCGGCGTCAACGCGCTGGCAAGTTATTTTTTCCGCAACTGGCTTTCAAATTTCGGCGTTTCGCCCGAATATCCGAGCGGCTACGGACACGTCGGCGTCGCGCTGGCAACTTCCAGCGTCGCGCTCGTCAACTTTTTCGCGCTCGCTCTCGTGATGCGGAAACGCATCGGGCGCATCGACGGCAGAGACATAATTTCGTCGTTTATGCGCATCGCCGCCGCGTCCGCCGCGATGTCGCTGGTTTGTTATTTGAGCTATCAATTTCTATTTAACCGATTCGGAACAAGCGGTTTTTCGACAAAAATAATCGAAGCCTTCGTGCCGATAATTTTGGGCGGAATTACGTTTATACTCGCGGCGAAAATCCTGCACGTAAAGGAAATCAACCAGCTTTCAAACACTCTGGCAAGAAAATTAGGACGTAAATAAAATGAATAACGAACCCGTAAATGAACAAAAATACCGCGAGCGCGTTTATGAAATCGTGCGTGAAATTCCCGTAGGAAAAGTTATGACTTACGGGCAGATTGCCGAACTTCTGGGAGCAGGCTACACGCCGCGCACAATCGGTTTTGTGATGCACGCGGCTGATACGCAAGAAGTTCCCTGGCAGCGCGTTATCAATTCGCAGGGCGCGTGTTCGACGGGAAAAATGTTGCTTCCCGTTAATTTACAGCAGAAAATTCTCGAAGACGAAGGCGTTAAATTTGACGAAAAAGGACGCTGCGATTTGAATATTTACCGCTGGTTTCCCGAAGGTTTTGAAAATAAGGAAGACGACGAGCAGCCAAGCCTTTTTGTCAATTGAAAATTACGAATTACGAATGTTTGTATTTAATTCGCAATTCATAATTTGAAATTCGCTCATTGAACAGTTATCTTCCCCATTTTAATTTATTTCTTAAAACGTCGAAATAATTGCGGTTCGGCGGTTGAATAAGGTTGAAGTTAATCGAGCTTTTGCGAATGACAACCGTGTCGGCGGCTTTTATCTGGTGTCCGATTTGCCCGTCCAAAGTTAAAACGACGCCTTCGATTTCGTTCTTTAATTTTATTTTTATCGGCGCGTCATCGGGAACGACAATCGGGCGATTGGTCAATGTGAACGGACAAATCGGCGTGATGACGACGGCATTCATCGACGGAAAAATAATCGGACCGCCGGCGGAAAGGTTATAAGCTGTTGAACCCGTAGGAGTTGCGACGATAAGCCCGTCAGCGCGAAATGAGTTGACGAATAAATCGTTCCATTCGACTTCGATTTCGATTATCCGCGCAATCGCCGCTTTGTTGATGACGACTTCATTCAAAACACGCCCGGCGGCGAGCGTTTCGCCGTCGCGCAGATGTTCGACATCGAGCATTAAACGGCGGTCGATTTCGTAATCTTCCGCCAGAATCGCCGCCAGCGCCGTGAAAATTTCCTCGATGCGAAATTCCGTCAAATATCCGAGACTGCCGTAATTGATGCCCAACACCGGAATTTCGCGCGCGCCCGTCAGCCGCGCGGTTGAAATCATCGTGCCGTCGCCGCCCAGCACGACTATTAAATCGACTTGGCGTTTAAATTCTTCGACATCGACGCTTTCAATATTGCGCGTTTCCGTCAGCGATTGCGATTGGCTGACCGTTTCGATGCCGCGATTTTTGAGCCACGCCGCCACCTCGCCCGCCGTCGCCCGCGCTTCCGCGTGATTCGGTTTGACGACGACGCCGACGCATTTTATTTTGGTGTCCGAAGATATAAAGTCCAAAGTCTAAAAAGTCCAAAGTCTAAAGTCTAAAAAATCTTTCGTTGATTTTAACGATTATAAAATCAAAGTCCAATGCCGAAAATTAAAAATAACTTTGAACTTTGGACTTTGGACTTTGGACTTTCAGGAGACTTTGAACTCTTACAGCTTCGGATGTTCGGCGACGAATCTTAAAAGATTTTCGACATAAGATTTAAAGTTCGGGCAGCGAACGTCGTGTTTTGCGAGCAGTTCGTCGGCAATGCTCGTATCGTAGTTTTGCGGCACGAAAAAATACGGCACGGCGGGAAACGGCAAGCCGCTGATTGGCGGCGAAAGCGGCAGCATTAAAGATTTTTCAATCAATTTCGCGGGCGGTTTGACGATTGATTTTTTGCCGGTCAGCGCTTCGGCAATCGCATCGAAAAGCTCGGCGGTCGTCAGCGGCTGCGGGTCGGCGAGCGCGATTGTTCTGCCCGTCGCCGCTTTGTCTTTTGCCAGAACCGCAATCGATTCGACGACGAAATCGATGGGAACGAGATTTAATTTGACGCTTTCGTTGCCGACGTTGACGAAGCGGAGAAGATTCGGCGCTCGCCGCAGATACAAAATCAGCGAGTAAATGCCGTCGTATTTTGCCGTCTCGCCCGTTAGCGAATCGCCGACGACGATCGACGGGCGAAAAATCGTTGTCGGAATTTCCACTTTCAGTTTTTCGACTTCGGTTTCCGCCAGATATTTCGTTTCCTCGTAATAATTGCGAAAACCGACATCGTGTTCGAGTTCGGTTTCTAAAATTTCGCCTTTTCGCAAGCCGGCGACGTAGCAAGTGGAAACGTAGTTATAACGCCACAGATTCGGCACGGATTTGACGAATTCGTTGACATTTTTCGTGCCTTCGACGTTAACCCGAAACGCCAAATCCTTTTTCACGCCCAAATCATAGACGGCGGCGAGATGAAAAACGTCGGTCGTCTCCGCCCGCGCTGTTTCCGAATCGTCCGCGCTCATTCCGAGATTTTCCCGCGTGATGTCGCCTTCGATAATGGCGAAATTTTCCAGCGAAGTGTTGGTTTGGCGGGCGATTTCTTCGATTTCGCGCATCGCCTTTTCGACGAATTCAGGCTGGACGAGCAGAAAAAACCGCGTGTCGTTTTTCGCCATACGCCTGACGAGCCGCCCGGCGATAAAGCCGGGAAATCCGGTCAGAAAAATTGTTTCGCTCCCGTTCATACTGCCGATTATAACTGAACAGTTATTTAGTAGAAAAGCGGGCGCGCCGATTTAATTTTGAAAGCTGCCGGTTCTTCAAAATTTTACCGTATTATCGGAAATGTTGTGATATGTTTTTCAAAAGAAAAGGTTTAGCGCAAAATTAATATGGCGGCGAAAAAAAAGAAAGCTGTTCGGTCAAATGAAAATGTCCGGTCGGAAAAGGCGGCAGGCGAGATAAACGCGTCGCGCTGGTCGGTCGTTTCGTTCGATGCGGTCGAAGCGAAAAACCTGACTTACGCGCAAGCCGCAGAAAAATTAAAACGACTCGAAGCGAAAAAAATCGCCGGTTTATGCATCGTTACGGACGAAGCCGCCGCTCGAATTTCAAAAGAAGATTAGCCGCGAACAAACACGAAACGGCACGAAAATTAAATTATAGGCGTCAGGAAATAGGTTTTAGGCGTGAGGATTAAAAGTTCTCTGACACCCAACGCCTAATATCTATTTTCTAAAATCTGTTTCTTAATTTTCGTGCCGTTTCGTGTTTGTTCGCGGCTAAAAATCTTCCTCGAAAACCTTAAGTCTTGCGTTTCGCCGCCCGCTGCGCCATATTCATCAAATCTTCGGGCATCCATTTGCTCAGGTTTTTGTCTTCGGCGTCCGCGATGCCTTTATGACGGTTGCGCCATTCCTTTTCCGGGTCGTCTTCGCGTCCCGACTGTTTCGGGTAATTTTCAACCTGTTCGAGGCTGATGACGATGCCGTGCGCGATTTCCGCCCAATCTTCGGTTTGAATGCCGCGCAAAACGACGGAAAGTCCCGATGTCCAGTCTTCTTCGGGCGCGATGTTGTCGAGTTCGGGAATCGTTAAATTATAAGTCGGCGGAAACGGCTGACCGCCGAATTCATTGACGATTTGCGTTTTGAGGTCTTTAAGCGCCGCGTTCGGATTCGCCCGTCTCATTTCCAGCGCGCGGCGAAAAATATCGGCGACGCTTGATTGATTGTTCATTGTTTTTTTGTTGAAATCTCCTGACATTAAAAGAAAATTAACCACAGATTAACACAGATGGACACGGATAAAAACCGCTTGAGATTTTAATATTCCGCCTTTTATCTGTGTTAATCTGTGGTTAAAATTTCTTATGCGAAAACTAATTTATCAACTTCATTTATGGCTCGGCTTGCTCGTTTCCGTTCCGGTTTTGGCGTGGGCTTTGAGCGGTTTTCTATACGCGCTGCCGAATACGGTCGAAGGCGGAAAAATTGACACGATTGACCAGTCGCGCGTTAAAATCGCGCCCGACGAAGCGATTCTCAAGGCGCACGAATTTGCGGGAAAGACTTTGCCGACGACGGCGCTCACTTTGCTGATGCGCGGCGGCGCGCCGTTTTATCAGGCAATCGGCGGAATGGGAATGGAATCGATTTTGATAAACGCCGAAACGGGCGAAGTTCTGCAAACGCCGCCGCCGAATCCGGCGACGCGCTTTTTCCGGCAGGCGCATTTTTATTATTTCGCGGGCGCGTGGCAAACCCCATTGCTGCTTTTATTTACCGCGTTGGCGGCGCTGTCGGCTTTGACGGGAATTTATTTGAACTGCATTTACTGGTTCGGAAGAAAAAGAAACCGCGCACGTATAAATGCCGTCTGAAGGTTTCATTTTCGATTGCCTTCGGGCAATTTTTTCCTGCCTTCGCGCATCTGAAAAGTTAGCTTTTCACTTTCAAAAGGAATCGAAAATTATGAAAATGCTTTTTGCTTTATCGATTTTGTTAATCGGTTTTTCGACTTTCGCGAGCGCGCAGCACGATTACGCGCCTTTGCAGGAAAAGGAAATAAAATATAAAAACTGGAATTACAAATCGGTGCGCGACGATAAAAACATCGATTTGCGCGAGTTTGCGGCTGGCAAAAAACTCGTAATGGTTGTCTATCTGGCGGCGTGGTGTCCGGGCTGGAAGCTCGAAGCGCCGGTCGCGCAAAGGTTTTATGACAAATATAAACAATACGGTTTCGACGTTATCGGCGTCGGCGAATACGCGAGCGTCGCCGACACGCGCGCGAATCTGGGTAATCTGAAAATCACGTTTCCCGTCGTCTCCGAATCCGAATCGCGCTTCGATAAACAAAAAACCGCGCATTACGAATACCGCAAATCAACCGGCGACGCGCGCGGCTGGGGAACGCCGTGGAACATTTTCATCGAACCGGCAAACATCGAGAAAAAAGGCGACACGTTATTAAAAAAAGCGTTCGTCGCCAACGGCGAGATTGTCGAAGCCGAAGCCGAAAAATTTATTCGCCGAAAACTCGGACTGCCAGCCGAAGAAACGAAAACGGCGGCAGCGCCGAATAAAGCAATTGAAGTTTGCGAGCCGGAAAAGAAAGCGGCGGCTTTTGTAAAATCTTAATCGTTCCTTATAGGTTTAATTCCCCGTAGCTCTGCTACGGAAATAAGGAAAAAAGATTTTCCGCTTTGATTCCTCGCGGCTCTGCCGCGAGAAAAATTCAATCGAAAAAACATTATGACCCGGCAGTTTTTATTTACAATCATTTTCTCGCTTCTGACGCTGAATGTTTTCGCGCAGTCGGGACGCGTCAAAACGCCGGAAAAATCAAATCCGAAACCGCGCCCGAATGTCGTTTATGTGCCGACGCAGACGGCTTCGGATATTCTGAAACCCGCGCCGACTCCGACGCCGAAAAAAAATTCTAAAACCGAAATTGAAAGTGATGACGACAACGAAATTATCAGCGTCGAATCGAATCTCGTGCCGATTCCCGTGTCGGTTTTAGACGCGCAGAACCGCGCCGTGATGAATTTACGACTGGAAGATTTTTTCCTTGAGATTGACGGCAAACCGGCGGAAGTCGGCGAGCTTTCGCGCTCGGACGCGCCTGTTTCGCTGGCGCTTTTGTTTGACAACAGTTCGAGCGTTACGACGGCGCGCGAGTTCGAGAAAAAAGCGGCGATTCGGTTTTTCAAAAGAGTTATTCGCCCCGACCGCGATTTCGCCGCGCTTTATTCGATTTCGACCGGCACGCGGCTCGAACAGCCGTTGACGAAAAACGTCGCGCAGATTATTTCGGCAATCGAAAACTTTCCGCCGCCCGCAGGCGCGACCGCGCTGCTCGACGCGATTATAAAAGCCTCGGAATATTTGAAAGACGCGGGCGGCAGACGCGTAATCGTTATCGTTTCAGACGGCGAAGACACGATTTCCGACCGGACTTTCGACGACACGGTTAAAGCCGCGCAATCCGCAAACTGCCAGGTTTTTGTAGTTAAAACAAAGGAATTTGAAAACTTCAAGCAAACCGGCGCGCGCGGCGGCAATGCCAATATCCGCATTCTCGCCGCCGAACGACGAATGCAGGAACTAGCCGCGCAAACCGGCGGCACGGTTTATTCGCCGATTGACGAACGCGAATTAGACAACGCTTTCAATCAAATCTCCGCCGACCTCGCGCAGCAATACGTTTTGAGTTACTATCCCGAAAACGAACGTGAGCGGCGCGGCGAATTTCGCACTATTTCGCTGGCTGTCAAAGGCAAACAAAACTTAAACGTGCGAACCAGAAAAGGTTATTACGTTCCGAAAAGGTTAGTCGTAAATCGTTAATCGTAAATGGTAAATAGCCTGACTGCCGCCGGATTTTACTATTGACGATTGACGATTTACTATTGACGCTGATTATGCTTGAAGAATACCTGAAACAATTTCTCGAACATCTGCGCTACGAGCGCAACGTCAGCCAGCACACGCTTCGGAATTATTCGAGCGACCTCGAACAATTTCACGAACACATCGCGCCGCCGAAAGCTGACGGAACACGCGAACAAATTCCCGTCAAAGACATCGACCATCTGACGATTCGCGAATGGATGTCGAATCTGCACGGGCTTAATAAAAAGAAAACTTCGATTGCCAGAAAGCTGGCTTCCTTAAGAACGTTTTTTCAGTTTCTCGTCCGCGAAGGCGTTTTAGAAACTAATCCCGCAAAACTCGTCGCTTCGCCGCGCATCGAGCGCAAACTGCCGACGCATCTGTCGATGGAAGACGCGGTTAGATTTATCGAAACGCCGGATTTGGAAACGGATTTGGGCAAAAGAGACAGAGCGATTTTAGAATTTCTATACGCGACGGGAATGCGCGTCGGCGAACTCGTAAATTTGAATCTCAAAGACATTGACTTTCGCGAAAAGCTCGTCCGCGTTACCGGAAAACGCAAAAAACAACGTATCTTACCGTTCGGCGAGCCGTCCCTGCAGGCGCTGATGTTTTACTTAAACGAAGCCCGCGCCGATTTTCTCGCCAACTGCCCGCCAGCCGAAAGAGACGACCAAGCCGTGTTTTTAAATTATCAGGGAACACGCATCACAACCCGCAGCGTCGGGCGAATGGTCGATAAATACATTAAGGAATGCATAAACATTCATTCGGACATCTCGCCGCACAGTCTCAGACATTCCTTCGCCACGCACCTGCTCGATTCCGGCGCTGATTTGCGCGACATTCAGGAATTACTCGGACACGCCCGCCTTTCGACGACGCAGATTTACACGCACGTTTCGATGGAAAAACTTATCGAAGTTTATGACAGGGCGCATCCGAAGGCATAAACATAATTTTACAACTCAAATTGTCGGTTTTGAAGAAGTTTTACGGCGGCTGCCCGCGAAACACACGAAATACCGCCTGCGGTATGTAGTGGAAACTTTCCGCCCGTTTAAAGTATGATTGATTTGTCCGGGATTATCGCCCGGCTATCGTCAACAGATTGGCTTTAAGTTCCGCACCGTCGCGTGCCGGGGTTTTTGTAAGGTAGGCAGAGGGACAACTGTTTAATTTAATCGTTTCTGTAACGGACGACAAAAATATAATTTCAGACGGTTTAATCTTTCTCTGAAAAAAGAAAAAATATGAGTGCTGTGTCAACAAATAAATCGACTGTTCAAAAATCGAAGACAAACGAACAGGCGGCGGGCGAAAATGTCAAAACAAACGGAAATCATAAGACAAACGGTCATACGAAATCCGATTTTCTCGACCCGAAACAGCTCTTAAGCGTTTTGACCGCCGTCAAAAAGGGCGATTTCTCCAGTCGTCTGCCCGACAACGAAACGGGAATCGCCGGAAAAATCTATGACGCGTTAAATGAAATCATCGAGAAAAACGAGCATCTGACGGCGGAATTGGGACGCGTCAGCGAAGTAGTCGGCAAGGAAGGAAAAATCGGCAACCGCGCCGCGCTTCCTCACGCGTCCGGCGGCTGGGCGTCGTGCATCAGCTCGGTCAACACCCTGATAACCGACCTCGCGCAGCCGACAACCGAAGTCGCGCGCGTTATCGGCGCGGTTGCCGAAGGCGATTTATCGCAGAATTTCAATCTCGATATCGACGGTCGCCCGCTCAAAGGCGAATTTCTGCGGACGGGGAAAACCGTCAACACGATGGTCGCCCAGTTAGGCGCGTTCGCCAGCGAAGTAACGCGTGTTGCCCGCGAAGTCGGAACCGAGGGAAAACTCGGCGGACAAGCGCAGGTTAAAGGCGTTTCGGGAACGTGGAAGGATTTGACCGACAACGTAAATTTAATGGCGTCGAATTTGACCGGACAGGTCAGAAACATCGCCGACGTTACGACCGCCGTCGCCAACGGCGATTTGTCGAAAAAGATTACGGTTGACGTCAAAGGCGAAATTTTAGAACTGAAAAATACCATCAACACGATGGTTGACCAGTTAAATTCTTTCGCTTCGGAAGTTACGCGCGTCGCCCGCGAGGTCGGAACGGAAGGAAAACTCGGCGGACAGGCGCAGGTTAAAGGCGTATCGGGAACGTGGAAGGACTTAACCGAAAACGTAAATTTTATGGCGTCGAATTTAACCGGACAGGTTAGAAACATCGCCGCCGTTACGACAGCTGTGGCGAACGGCGATTTGTCGAAGAAGATTACGGTTGACGTGCAGGGCGAGATTCTTGAATTAAAAGACACTATCAACACGATGGTTGACCAGCTTTCATCTTTCGCATCCGAAGTTACGCGTGTCGCCCGTGAAGTGGGAACGGAAGGAAAATTGGGCGGACAAGCCGTCGTGCGCGGCGTGTCGGGAACGTGGAAGGATTTAACGGAAAATGTGAATTTTATGGCGTCGAACTTAACGGGTCAGGTGCGAAATATCGCCGACGTTACGACGGCTGTTGCCACGGGCGACCTTTCAAAGAAAATTACGGTTGACGTTAAGGGCGAAATTCTCGAACTGAAAAATACTATTAACACGATGGTTGACCAGCTTTCTTCTTTTGCATCGGAAGTTACGCGCGTCGCCCGCGAGGTCGGAACGGAAGGAAAATTGGGCGGGCAGGCGCAGGTTAAAGGCGTGTCGGGAACGTGGAAGGACTTGACCGAAAACGTAAATTTTATGGCGTCGAATTTAACCGGACAGGTTAGAAACATCGCCGCCGTTACGACGGCTGTGGCGAACGGCGATTTGTCGAAGAAGATTACGGTTGACGTGCAGGGCGAGATTCTCGAATTAAAAGACACTATCAACACGATGGTTGACCAGTTAAATTCTTTCGCTTCGGAAGTTACGCGCGTGGCGCGAGAAGTCGGGACGGAAGGAAAACTGGGCGGACAGGCGGAAGTCAAAGGCGTCGCGGGCGTCTGGAAGGATTTGACCGACAACGTGAATTTTATGGGTTCAAACCTGACGACGCAGGTGCGCGGCATCGCACGCGTCGTTACGGCGGTCGCGAACGGAAACTTGAACCGCAAACTGGAAGTCGAGGCGCTGGGCGAAATCGCCGAGCTTTCCGACACGATTAACGCGATGATTGACACGCTCGCAACCTTCGCCGACCAGGTAACGACCGTTGCGCGTGAAGTGGGAATCGAGGGCGAACTCGGCGGTCAGGCAAGCGTTCCGGGCGCGTCGGGAACGTGGCGCGATTTGACGGATAACGTAAATCAGCTCGCCGCTAATTTAACCAATCAGGTGCGCGCGATGGCGGACGTGGCGACCGCCGTGACCAAAGGCGATTTGACCCGAACGATTACGGTTGACGCCTCGGGCGAAGTCGCTTTTTTGAAAGACAATGTTAATGAGATGATTCGCAATCTGCGCGAAACCACTCAGAAAAATACCGAACAGGATTGGCTGAAAACGAATCTGGCGAAATTTACGCGGCTCTTGCAGGGACAGCGCGATTTGCTGACGGTTTCGCGGCTGATTCTGTCGGAAATGGCTCCGCTCGTCGGAATGCATCACGGCGTTTTTTACATAACCGACACGGCTGAGGACGAAACGGTTTTGAAAATGCTGGCGTCCTACGCTTACCGCGAGCGCAAGTCAATCTCGAACCAGTTCAAATTAGGCGAAAGCCTCGTCGGACAATGCGCGCTCGAAAAGGAAAGAATTATTATCACCAACGTCCCGAGCGATTATGTCAAAGTTAATTCCGGTTTGGGCGAAGCCGCGCCGACGAACATCGTCGTTTTGCCGGTTTTGTTTGAAAATCAGGTCAAAGCCGTTATCGAGCTGGCGTCGTTTAACGAATTCAGCGAAAACCAATTTGGCTTTCTCGACCAGCTGACCGAATCAATCGGCATCGTCATCAATACGATTGAAGCGAATATGCGCACCGAAGCGCTGCTCAAACAATCGCAGTCGCTCGCGCAGGAACTGCAAATCGGGCAAGCCGAGCTTCAGGAAACCAACAGCCGACTCGAACTTCAGGCGCAGTCGCTGCAAACGTCCGAAGAACTCTTAAAGCAGCAGCAGGAAGAATTGCAGCAGACCAATCTCGAACTCGAAGACAAGGCGCAGCTTTTGTCCGAGCAGAAATCGGAAGTCGAAGAGAAAAATCAGGAAATCGAGCTGGCGCGCGTCGCGCTCGAAGATAAAGCCAAACAGCTCGCTCTTTCGTCAAAATACAAATCCGAATTTCTGGCGAATATGTCGCACGAGCTGCGCACGCCGCTCAACTCGATGCTGATTTTATCGAAAATGCTCGCTGACAGTCCTGATAACAATCTCAGCGAAAAACAAGTCGAATTCGCCGAAACCATTCATTCGTCGGGCGGCGATTTGCTCACGCTTATCAACGAAATTCTCGATTTGTCAAAAATCGAGTCCGGCACGATGGGTGTCGAAATCGGCGAAGTTCGCTTTGACGAGTTAAAGGGCGACATCGAACGCACGTTCAGCCAGATTGCCGGCGACAAGGGAATCGAACTCGTTACCGAACTGGACGACCGATTGCCGAAACAGATGGAAACCGATGTCAAGCGTCTCAGCCAGGTGCTGAAAAATCTTCTGTCCAACGCCTTTAAGTTCACTGCGCAGGGACAGGTTGCGATGCGCGTCGCGGTTGCCGAAAACGGCTGGAGTTATGATAACGACAGCTTGAATAAAGCCGCGTCCGTCATCGCTTTTACGGTCAGCGACACCGGCATCGGAATTCCCGAAGACAAGCAGCAGCTTATATTTGAAGCGTTTCAGCAGGCGGACGGCACGACGAGCCGCAAATACGGCGGCACGGGTTTGGGACTTTCAATCAGCCGTGAAATCGCGCGTCTTCTGGGCGGCGAAATCACCTTAAAAAGCGCGCCGGGCGAAGGCAGTAAATTTACATTTTATCTGCCGGAAATTTATCAGCCGACCGCTTTATCGCCGGAAGACGAAGCGGACGAAGAAACCGCTTCAATAAACGGACATCGCGGTCAGAGTCTGGTTACATTGTCGAGACAGCCGGAAGACGGCACACCTTCGAGAGTGCAAATTATCGGCGACGACCGCGCCGATATTCAGCCGGGCGACAGCGTTCTGCTGATTGTCGAAGACGACGCGGGCTTTGCCCGCATTATGCTCGACATCGCCCGCGAACAGGGCTTTAAATGTCTGGTTTCCCAACACGGCGAAGACGCCCTGATGACGGCGCGAAAATATCACCCCGACGCCGTTACGCTCGATTTAACCTTGCCGGGAATGCACGGTTACGCCGTCCTCGACCGCCTTAAACACGACCCTTCGACGCGTCATATCCCGATTCAAATCATTTCGGTAATCGAAGATATGCGGCGCGTTCTGAAGCTCGGCGCTTTCGGACACATTACAAAACCGGCGAACCGCGAAAGATTAATCGAAGGCGTGGTCAGCCTGAAAGATTTTGTCGGGCGTCCGGTCAAAAGACTGTTGCTGGTCGAAGACGACGAAACGCTGCGCCGCAGCATCGGCGAACTTGTGTGCGGCAATGATGTCGAGATAACGGCGGTCGGGACGGGCGCGGAAGCCTTAAACAAGCTGCATCAGACAGGTTTCGACTGCGCGATTGTCGATTTAATGCTGCCCGATATGGAATGGTCGGAGCTAATCGGACAAATCAAACAGAAATCCGTCTTTCCCGAACTTCCCGTTATCGTTCACACGGGCAGGGATTTGACGAAGCGCGAATCTGCCAAAATCAAAAAGCTCGCCGAAACCATTATCATCAAAGATGCCGATTCGCTCGAAAGATTAATCGATGAAACCACTCTTTATCTGCACCGCGACGTGGCGAACCTGACCGACGCGCAAAAGAATACGTTAAAGCGCGTCAACCTGAACGACCCGCGTCTGGAAGGCAAAAAAGTGCTGGTCGTCGATGACGACATTCGCAATATTTTCGCTCTGACGAGCGTTCTTGAACGCCGCCGGATGCAGGTCGTGTATGCCGAAAACGGCAGAGACGGAATCGATATGCTCAAAAGAACGCCGGGCATCGCGGGCGTTTTAATGGATATTATGATGCCGGAAATGGACGGTTACGAAGCGACGCGCGAGATTCGGAATATCCCGAAATTCAAGTCGATTCCGATTATCGCCGTAACCGCTAAGGCGATGAAGGGCGACCGTCAGAAATGTATCGAAGCCGGCGCGTCCGATTATATTACCAAGCCGGTCGATACCGAGCAGCTGCTCTCGCTCCTGCGTATCTGGCTCGACAGGTAGAACGATTGGAAACGCGAAGTAAATATTATAAACTCGGTGTTTGCTTTCTCTGTTCCTTAAAGGAGAATTAATGAATTCGGAACTACAAGCTAACGTTCTGCTGGTTGACGACCGACCGGAAAATCTGCTGGCGATGGAATCGATACTCGCCGATTTGGGTCAGAATCTGATTCGCGCCACGTCGGGACGCGAGGCTCTGCGTTTTTTGCTGGTCGAAGATGTCGCTCTGATTCTTTTGGACGTGCAGATGCCCGGACTCAACGGTTTCGAGCTGGCGGAACTGATTCGCGAGCGCGAGCGAACGCAGCACACGCCGATAATTTTCGTCTCCGCCGCCATTCGCGACGAGCAGTATATTTTCAGAGGCTACTCGCTCGGCGCGGTCGATTATATGACCAAGCCGTTCGAGCCGGAAATTCTCAAATCGAAAGTCCGGGTTTTTACGAAACTTTTTCAGCAGAATCAGGAAATTAAACGGCAAGCCGTTCTGCTCGAACAGGCAAACTGCCAGCTGGACGGCTTAAACACCGAACTCGAAGCTCGCGTCGCGCGTCGCACCGCGCAGCTCGAATCCGCCAATCACGAACTGGAAAACGAAATCGGCGTGCGCAAACAATCCGAAGCGCGTCTCGCCGCCGAACACGCCATCACGCGGGCGCTTGCCGACGCGCGTAATCTGGAAACAGCCGCGCCGCTCGTTCTCCGCGCGTTTTGCGAGCATCTGGATGCCGAAGTCTGCTGCCTGTGGCAGCCGGACGAATCGGGAAAAACGCTCATCTGCGTTCACGCCGAAACTTCGGACGAGACAGCGGGAAGCGATTTGTCGCCGTTTGTTTCCGAAAGCCGCCGAATCAATGTCGCGCGCGGAGTCGGTCTGCCCGGACAGGTCTGGGAAAAAAACGTTTCGGTCTGGCTTCCCGATACGGCGATGAGCGAAAATTTTTCGCGCGCGCCGCCGGCGACGGCAGCCGGACTGCGCAGCGGCATCGGTTTTCCGATTAAAATCGGCACGGAGTTTTGCGGCGTAATCGAGTTTTTTACGCGCCGCCGCCTGGTTTTCGACCAGCGGAAAACCGATATGCTCGAAGCTATCGGCAGCGAAATCGGACAATTTATCCAGCGCAAGCGCCTTGAATCCGAACGTGAAAATCTTCTGCGGCGCGAAAAATACCTGCGCGAGCAGGCGGAAAAGGCGAGCCGTCTGAAAGACGAATTTCTGGCAACCGTCTCGCACGAGCTGCGCACACCGCTCAACGCTATTTTAGGCTGGGCGCAAATGCTGCAAACCGGAAAAATCGGCGGCGACCAGCAGCCGCGCGCGCTCGATACGATTTACCGCAATGCCAAATCGCAGGCGCAGTTAATCGACGATTTGCTCGACACCTCGCGCCTTATAACCGGTAATCTTCGCCTTAACCTGTCGCCGACGCCAATCGTCCCGATTATCGAATCGGCGCTCGATGTCGTCCGACCGGCAGCCGAAGCGAAAAATGTTTCGCTTCGCGGCATCTACGATTCGGACGCCGTTTCGATAACCTGCGACGCGCACCGCCTGCGGCAGATGATTTGGAATCTGCTGACCAACGCCGTAAAATTTACGCCGCCCGAAGGCGCGGTCGAAATTAAGCTCCGGCAAAACGACGACGCGATTGAAATTATAATCACCGATACCGGACAGGGCATCGCGCCGGATTTCCTGCCGTTTGTCTTCGACCGTTTTCGCCAGGCGGACAGCTCAAGCACCAGAAAACACGACGGCTTAGGTCTCGGTCTGGCAATCGTCAGACATCTGGCGGAGCTTCACGGCGGCTCGGTTCGCGCTCGGAGCGGCGGTCGGGAGCAGGGTTCGACCTTTATAATCACTATGCCGCGCTCGCTAATCGTCAGCGAATGTTCGGAGGCGACCGGCGAGGAAGAGACGAACGGGCATAAACCGCCGGAAAATTTCAATCCCGAACTCGGCGGCGTGCGCGTACTGATTGTCGATGACGACCCGGACACGTGCGAGATGCTTTCATATGTGCTGACGCATTGGGGCGCCGACACGCAGTCTTCGACTTCGGCAGCCGAGGCTTTCATACACATTACCGACTGGCAGCCTGACATTCTGCTGACCGATATAAATATGCCCGGCGAGGACGGCTACGCTTTAATAAATCGCCTCCGGTCGCTGGCGACGGAAAAAGTCGCGAATATTCCGGCAATCGCCTTAACCGCGATGGCTCGCCCGGAAGACAGCGAACAAGCCTTATCCGCCGGTTTTCAGCTTCATCTGCCGAAACCAATCGACATCGACCGGCTAGCCGAAGCTATCGCGAACTTAACAAAAAGCGCAGGCTGAATAAACTTTTCTCTGCTGTTTAAATAAACAACCGGTGCGGCGTCGAAAATTCGAGAACTTAATTTTCGCGAAAAAATAATATGCGTTCCTTTAAAAGTTGCTGATAATACTGATTCAATCTGAAAAGCTGCTAACGGTTATTCACCGCCGATTTTTAAGCTTTCCGAAGGCTTTCTTTTCTAATATCGATTACCCGAAACACGTCCGAAGCGCGGAAACTATTTAACGCGCTCTCGCTTTTGCGCTGCGACTTCTTGTCTGTCGTTTTGTAAAATTGAAAAATGTTGTTTTCAGCAGTTCTTTTCGAGCAAAGGAATTTTTAAAGAAACTTGTAAAACCTCTTTGTTAAATATTTAGTTGTTACTCCATTTCGCTCTCGTCAATATCGAAATTCGCGTAGACATTCTGCACGTCGTCGTGGTCTTCGATTGCCTCAAAAAGTTTGAGCATTTTGCGGGCGTCGTCGCCTTCGAGCTTGATGTAGTTTTGCGGAATCATCGAAACTTCCGCCGCCTGCGCTTCGATTTTGGCGGCTTTGACGGCTTCGGAAACCGTTTCAAAAGCGTCGGGCGCGGTGTAGATTTCAAAAACTTCGCCGTCCGACTGCACGTCGTCCGCGCCGGCTTCGATAGCGATTTCAAACAGTTCGTCTTCGGTGCGCGCTTCCTTATCGACGACAATCAAACCTTTTTTATCGAACATCCACGCGACTGAGCCGGCTTCGCCTAAATTGCCGCCGTTTTTCGAGAACAAATGCCGTAATTCCGCGACCGTCCGGTTGCGGTTGTCCGTCATCGTCTCGATTAAAACCGCGACGCCGCCGATGCCGTAGCCTTCGTAAGTAATTTCTTCGTAATTGACGCCTTCAAGCTCGCCCGTGCCGCGTTTGATGGCGCGGTCAATCGTGTCGTTCGGCATATTTTGCCCTTTGGCGTCCGTAACGGCTTTACGAAGGCGAGCGTTCGAGTCAACGTCGCCCGTGCCGCCGGTTCGCGCCGCGACCGTGATTTCTTTAATCAATTTGGTAAAAATCTTGCCGCGCTTGGCGTCGAGCGCGCCTTTTTTGTGTTTGATAGTGTGCCACTTGGAATGTCCAGACATTTTTTATTTTCCTTCGGGTTAGATTTTATTAAAAAGGCAGTATAACGCGCCGTTCGGAATCTTGACAAGAATGTATGAAATCGAATGCCGCCCCTACAGATTTTGTAACCTTTCAATATTTCCGCCGACAATTTTTATTTGTTTCGTTTTTGAAGTTTGTCCGCCGAGAATCTCAACCGCGCTTTTCGCAGCATCGAATCGTTTCGCCAAAACCTTTATCAATTCCGCGTTTGCCGCGCCGCCGGTCGGCGGCGAAGCGATGCGAATTTTCAGCGCGCCGTCGTGTTCGCCGACAATCTCGCTTTTCGAGGCGCGCGGCACAACACGCACATTGAAAATTAACGCGCCGTCTTTTCTGGTAAATCGAATCATTTTTTAGCCGCGAAAAAAATGCGGAAACACGCACGAAGTAAGTGTTCTTCGCTTCACGCTTGCGCCCTTACTCCGTGCGGGCTTCTGCATTTTTTGTGCAATTCGCGGCTGATTTTCTTTAATAGACAAAAGTTCGCAAGATAATCGATTGCAGAAAACTGAGCAGCAGCAGCAGAATCATCGCCGAAATATCAAACATTCCGACGGGCGGAATCAAGCGGCGCAGCGGTGTTAAAATCGGGTCGGTTACGCGTTGGACGAAGGCTAAAAAAGCACTGCGCGAGAAAACGAACCACGACGAAAGGAAGCGTATAAGTATAAATAAAATGTAGAGACTGATTGCTCCGTAAAGCAAATAACCGATTAATTTCCTGATGTCTCCGCCTGCGATGCTTTCAGACAAACCGCCGACGACAAAAAGCGTCGTCCAGATAATTCCTAAACCGAAATACGCGATAAGTATCGTTAAAAAAATCGTAACCAGCGGCGCAAATTTAATATTTACGCGAAATTGCGCCAGCAGGCGCGCCGCCGGATAAACGAAACGCTCGGTGATTTTTTTGATTTTAAAGGCAAACCTGCCGACCGCGCCGAACGGATTCGGGTCTGTATAACTGAAAATCAATCGCAGCAGTAAAAGGGCGACGAAAATCGCCGCCGCGAAAAAAACAATCGAACTGATAAACGGGTAAATTTCTAAAAGCATAAAATTGAAAATGCAAAATTAAAATCGAATATGAAAGTCTTCTTATCTGTGATTATCCGTGTTCACCTAGTGGATAAAACTTTTTCTCTCTCGCCGAAAATCGCCGTCCCGACGCGCACAATCGTCGCGCCTTCTTCAATCGCCGTTTCAAAATCGTGGCTCATTCCCATCGAAAGCGCGCCTTCGGGCAGAATTTCATCACGGATTTCGCGCAGCTTTCTAAAATACGGTCTGACCTTTTCAACGTCTTCAAAAAACGGCGGAATAATCATCAAACCGCTTAACTTCAAACACTTACAGGTTTTCAAAAACTCAATCAGCGCGGGCAAATCTTTTTCCCCGACGCCGTTTTTAGTAGATTCATTCGCTAAATCGACTTCGATTAAAACCGACAAACCCGCTTTACTTTCTTCAATGCAGATACGCTCCAACCTTTCCGCAAGTTCAATCGAATCGAGCGTGTGAACGACATCGAAAAGTTTAACGGCTCTGCGCGCCTTGTTCGATTGCAGATGTCCGATTAAATGCCATTCAACATTTTCGCGCCCGATTATTTCGATTTTGCCTTCCGCTTCCCGCACTTTGTTTTCGCCGAACACGCCCGCGCCCGCTTCGATTGCCGCCTGCAAAACTTCGACCGGATGAGTTTTGCTGACGGCGACGAGTTTTATATCGCCCGCGTTTCTGCCCGAACGTCCGGCTGCGTCGTCGATTCTCCGCCGAATCTCACTTAAATTTTCGCGCAGATAGTTTTGCATAACTTCAAATATAACAAATCTATTGCCGCTTCTTGAACTTACGCCGCGAAATTCGTATTATCACATTTACCGATTTTCACGCGGACGTGGCGAAACTGGTAGACGCGCAGGTCTCAGAAGCCTGTGATGGCGACATCGTGATGGTTCGATTCCATTCGTCCGCATTCTTTTTTTTGCAGTTTCTTTCGTTTTTTCCGCGCATCGCCGCTATGGAAACGCTTCTCGATTATTTTCAAAACAGGCAGACAAACATTTTAGATTCGATTCGGGAAATCGTCGGCATCGAATCGCCTTCACGCGATTTTGCCGGAAGTGTCGCCGTCGTCGATTGGCTCGACAAACGAGCGCGGGAAATCTCGGACGAGTTTCAAACGGAGCGAATCGCCGCCGAAAATTACGGCGAACATCTGATTATTCGCGCTTTTCCCGCGAACGAAAAAACCGTTTTGCTTCTCGGACATACCGACACCGTGCATCCGAAAGGAAGTTTTGAAAATAATCCGACGCGTATCGAAAACGACAGATTTTACGGTTGCGGTATCTTCGATATGAAGGCGAACTGCGTTTTGATGCTGGAAGTTTTACGCGCCTTTACCGAATTAAACCTCAAACCGCGACGCCCGATTACGATTCTGCTTTCGTGCGACGAGGAAATCGGAAGTCCGACGGGAAGAAATTTAGTTGAAAGGGAAGCGAAACAATCGAAATTCTGCCTTGTTTGCGAACCTTCAGCCGGCGGACGCGTGAAAACCGGACGCAAGGGAACGGGAAATTATACTTTAAAGGCGCACGGCGTTCCGGCGCACGCCGGACTCGAACCCGAACGAGGCGCGTCGGCGATTCTGGAAATCGCCCGCCAAATCGAAAAACTCCATTCGTTTAATAATTTTGAAACGGGAACGACCGTAACCGTCGGCACGATTTCGGGCGGAACGACTTCAAATGTCGTGCCTGCCGAAGCCGAATGCGCCATCGATGTGCGTTTTACGTCGATAAGCGAGGCGGACAGAATCGAAAACGAAATCAGAAACCTAAAATCTTTTGACGAACGCGTAAAACTCGAAATTTCAGGCGCGATGAATCGCCCGCCGCTTGAAAGAACCGAAAATGTCGTCAAACTTTACGAAAAGGCGCGAGACGCTGCCGCAGGTTTCGGTTACGATTTAGGCGAAACGCAGGTCGGCGGCGCGTCGGACGGCAATTTCGTCGGCGCGCTCGGCATTCCGGTTCTCGATGGTTTAGGCATCGCGGGCGACGGCGCGCACACGATGGAAGAATTTATTTTTACCGGCGATATACCGAAAAGAGCGGCGCTTGTTGCCGGTTTGATTTTGGCTGAATAATTTATGGCGAAAATCGAAAAAGCCGAACGCGCAAAACGCAATCGCACGCTTTTTTTAACCAATGAGGAAACGAATCTTTACCGGCAAAACTTGATTCGTCTGGAAAATCCCGCAGCTGAAAAAGAAATTCTCAGCCGAGTCATTCACCAAAACGCTTTTGAAGTTTTGCCGCTTCTGCCCGAAAAAAGTTTCGATTTGCTGTTTGCCGACCCGCCGTATAATCTGACGAAAAGTTTCGGCGAAAATTCGTTTCGCCGAATTTCAAACGAAGATTACGAGACGTGGCTCGACGCGTGGCTCGCGCAAACCGTTCGATTGCTGAAACCGTCCGCTTCGATTTACATTTGCGGCGACTGGCGCTCGTCGTCGGCGATTCAGCGCGTCGGAATGAAATATTTCCGGCTGCGAAATCGAATCACGTGGGAGCGCGAAAAAGGACGCGGCGCGTTGAAAAATTGGAAAAACGCGTCCGAAGACATCTGGTTTTTTACGGTTTCGGACAATTATTTTTTCGACGCCGACGCCGTAAAAATTAAAAGAAAAGTTCTCGCGCCGTATCGGGAAAACGGCGTGCCGAAGGATTGGGAAACGTCCGAGGCGGGAAATTTTCGCCTGACCGCGCCGTCGAATTTGTGGACGGACTTGACCGTTCCGTTCTGGTCAATGGCGGAAAATACCGAGCATCCGACGCAGAAACCGGAAAAACTTCTGGCGAAAATTATTTTAGCTTCGACGCGCGAAAACGATTTAATATTTGACCCGTTCGCCGGTTCGGGAACGACCGCCGTCGCCGCCAAAAAGTTAAACCGGAATTTTACATTGATTGAAGCCGACGAAAATTATTGTTTAATAGCGGAAAAGCGACTCGCTTCAGCCGAAACCGATAAAACGATTCAGGGTTTTTCGGACGGCGTTTTCTGGGAACGCAATTCTTCAAATTTTGTTCCCCGCAAAGGCGCAAAACTCGCAAAGGAAGACGAAGATTAAATTAAACAATTTTAATTTATAAAAAATCGAACCCGGATTTGTTCTTTCGTCTTCGTTCGCCGCTTTGCGGCTTTGCGGGAAATTCTCTATCTTAATCTTAAAATGAAAATCGCAACCTGGAACGTCAACTCAATCGCCATTCGGCTCGAACAGGTTTTAAACTGGCTCGAAACCACGCAAACGGACGTTTTATGTCTTCAGGAAACTAAATGCGTCGATGAAAAATTTCCGCTCGAATCCTTTAACAGCGCCGGTTACAACGCCGCGTTTATGGGGCAGAAGTCGTATAACGGCGTGGCGATTTTGTCGAAATTTCCAATCGATAAAGTGCAGTATAATTTCTCGGACGACAGCGACGACGCGCCGAAACGCCTGATTGCGGCAACGATTGAAAACATTCGCGTCGTCAACACTTACATTCCGAACGGCACGGAACTCTGGACTGATAAATTTACTTTCAAACTCGATTGGCTGCAAAGACTTAGAAGATTTTTCGATGAAACGTGCGATGTCGAAAAAGACGTTCTTTTGTGCGGCGATTTCAACGTCGCGCCGGACGAGCGCGATGTTTGGAACGTCGGGTTCTGGGAAGGCAAGCTGCATTTTACAAAGCCCGAACGCGCCGCGATTCATCACGTCAAACAATGGGGATTTACGGACGTTTTCCGGCAAATCAACGGCGACGAAAAACTTTTTTCGTGGTGGAATTACCGCGAAGGCGCGTTTTTCAAAAATCAGGGCTTGCGCATCGACCATATCTGGACATCGAAAACTCTGGCTGAAAAGTGCGTCGGCTGCCGGATTGACAGAAAACCGCGCGGCGCTGAACGCCCGTCAGACCACACGCCGGTCGTCGCGGAATTCAAAATCTGAATTCCCGTTTAAGATAATTTTTCAATTATTCTTTTGATTTGTTCGGTGTGGCGCGCCGCGTGTCTGCCGACGAGCGCCAGCCATTCGTGCGCGGTCAAATCGCCCATAAACGGATGCGGAAATTTAACGTCCGAACATTCGACTGTTTCAAAAAGCGGGCGCAAAATTTCAAGATTGCGGCGCGTTTCTCCGATTTTTTCCAACGATTCGGCAATCGTCTGTTTTCCGGTCGGGCGCATCTGTTCGGGCGCTTCGAGCTTTAAATCTTTTATTTCGCCCGCTTTTTGTTTGAAACTGTCGGACAAAACCGCCGCGCCGTTTGCCGCCTTTCCCGCCGCCCGCGCCCGCGAAATCAGCTTGCCGGAAATTTTCCCCATTCCTTCTTTGACGATTGCGATATGCTCGACTATCTGCGCGATTGTCCACGTCTCGCCTTCAGGCAAAGAATTCGCCTGCTCGTCGGTTAAATTTGCGACGGTTTCGGTTAAGTTTTCGAGTATTTCATCGTTTGCCGTGTAAATGCCGTCGATTGTTTGATTGTTCATAATAATTATTTTCCGATTGCCGTCGCCTGCGGGCTGAAAATCAGGCGATGCCAGCGCAGGTAACTGCGCGCGCTGTCGGCGTCGTTTTTTATTAATTTAATATAGCCGGTCTGCACGTAGAGAAGTTTGTCTTCAGTCCATTCGAGATTGATTATCGGATTAAAAGAAACGAGCGTCGAAGCGTCGGGCAGTGTGCCGATTGGCTGACTGACGGTTACATTTGCCGCTTGATTGACGTTCGCGTTTGCTGCCTGGCTGGCGTTCGCCTCGGCGTTTGCGTTTGAATTCGCGTCGCCGCTCTCCAGTTTCAGTTGAGCTTGTTCATCGTAGGCTTTTGAAGAAATCAGAAGCTGATTGCGCAGCGGAATAGCGGCTTGCGTCGGCGCGTCGCCGATTGCGTCGTAAATTCGCACCTGCGTTTCAAACGCGATGCCGATTTTTGCCGAATCGGGCGACCAAACCGGGCGCACGGTCGTCAGATTGTCGTCCAGACGCCGCTCGCGTCCGGTTTTTTCAACCAATCGCAGTCTGCCCGCCGGCACAAACGTTTCGCTTTTGAGATTTGCCTGTTGTTCGAGAAAAGTCCATTCCTGATAAGTGCTTGCCAGCGCCGCCAGGCTCGCGCCGTCGGGCGACCAGACGAAATAAAAATAAATCAAGCCTTCGTTCTGCGTCAGCGGCTTCAAATCCGCGCCGTCGGCATTGCATAGATAAATCTGTTCGGTGCGAAAGGTGAAAACATTTTTCGGCGCTTCGGCGGCATCCGCCGGTTGAGGAATGTTTGCGGCAACGTTAGCGTTTTCGGCGTTTGTTTGAATGTTCGCATTTGCACCCGCGCCGTTTTCGGGAGTCGCTGAAGCATCGGCGGCGTTCTCAGCCGGAGTCGGAGAAGCGGCGGCGACAGGCTGCTCGACGCGCGCCATCGCGACAAAGGCGACATCGGTCGAAGTCGGCGACCAGATTATCGTTTCGGGAAAATGAACCGCCATTCCGTCGTGCGTAATTTTATGCAGAAGTTTCCCGTCCGGCGCATACATATCGAGCCGAAATTCGGCGGATAAATCCTGCGCTTTGTGATAGACCGCCAAAACTCTCTGTTTGTCGGGCGAAGTGATGGTTTTATCGAGAACTTCCTGCGGGCGATTCTGGTCGAAATCGTTCTGCACCGCCGCGTTTCTCTCCTCCGACTGCGCCGTTTGATTATTAGCGGGCGGCGCGGGAACATCGGTTTCAAAACGAAAGTTGAGCTTGACCGCCGGCACGTCGCGCAAACTGGCGGGCGCGACCGTCGGCTTTTCAAATACGGCGCGCTGACAGCCAAACCCGGAAAACACGAGCGCGATTAAAAACAGCTTTGCAAAAATTCTTTGATACATAAAATAGATGACAGGTGATAAGTGAAAAGTGATAGGTAACAGCAAATTTCTTACTTATCACCTATCACTTTTTCACTTATTTCAGTTCCGTGCCGAAATAGCTTTGATACAGACGTTTCTGGTCGGCGGTCGGATTTTCGACGGCGACGATTTTGTAGCTTTGCGCGGCGCGTCCGCCTAAAGTGATTTCGATGTCGCGCATCCGGTCGAAGCGGAAAACGGTTAATTTAATTTTGTCGCCCGGACGTTTCTGGTCGAGATAACTGTTTAGAAACGTAAGACTTGCGCGGTTGCCGTCAACGGCGATGATTTCGTCGCTCGTATTTAAACCCTGCTCGTAAGCGGGCGTTCCGGCAGGCGTCGCGCGGACGGTCAATTTATCGCCCGTCTGCGTTAAATCCGCGCCGAGATACGCTTTTTCCGCCGCGCCGCCTGTCGTCAACTGCAATCCGAAGCCGCTTAAAATCGAATTGTAATCAATATCTTCGCGCCCGCGCACGTATTTTGAGAAGAAATCATTTAAAGATTTTCCAGCCATCATCTCGCTGATTTTCTGATAATCTTCCGGCGTATAATTTTTGTTCTTTTTGTAATGTTCGTTGTAAAGATAACGCATCACGTCGTCCAGAGATTTCGCGCCGTTCGAGCTTTGGCGGATTTGTAAATCAAGCAGAAAATTGACGATTTCGCCTTTGTCGTAATAGGAAATCTGATTGTTGACGGCGTTTTCGTCCGGTCTGTAATATTTAATCCACGCGTCGAAGCTCGATTCTTCGAGGCTTTGTTCGAGGCGTCCGGGACGATTTTGCAGCGCCTGAAACGCCGCCGCTTTGCCCGCCAGAAACTCTTTGTCCGTAAGAATACCGGCGCGCTGAACTAAAACCGATTCGTAGTAAGCGGTTCCGCCTTCGGCAACCCACAAAAGGCGCGTGTAGTTTTCGTTGTTGTAATCGAACGGTCCGAGCGCGTCAGGACGAATGCGTTTGACGTTCCAGAGATGAAAATATTCGTGCGCGACGAGCGACAGAAAATCCTTGTAGCGCGTTGCGAAACCGAGACGATTAAACTGCAAAGCGGTCGAATTTAAATGCTCAAGACCGCCGCCGCCGCGCAGATTTAAGATAAAAAGATAATCATTGTAGGGAAGTTCGCCGAAAATTTTGTAGCCTTCTTCGATGATTTTCGCGGTGTCGGCAGTGATGCGGTTCAAATCGTAATTGCCTTCGCCTTCGACGACGAAACGATGCGGCTTGCCCTGAACCGTGAACGTCGCTTCGGTAAAGTCGCCGACTTCAAACGGCGAATCGTATAAAATGTCGAAGTTTTCGGCGCGAAAAGTATTCGCCTGATTTTCGACTTTCGGCAAACCCGTTGCGATTTTCCAATTGCCGTAAGGATTGACTTTGACAATCGAAGGCGCGCTCAAAAAGCCTTTGACGTTCATCAGCAGCGCGGAGTTATTGAAAAACGCGTGGTCGGCGTTTAATTCATTTGTGCGAACGGTCAATTCGTTGGCGTAGACATTATATTTGACAACGATTTCATTCGCCGCTTTCGTCTGTATGCGCCACGTATTTTTATTAGTTTTCTCCCACGCCAAATCCGCGCCGCTGGTGTCTTCCGCCGCAAAATTCTGAACGTGGCGCGCGTATTCGCGGATTAAATAACTGCCCGGCGTCCAGACCGGCATTTGAATTTCAGCCGCCGCCGGCATCGCCGAAGATTTCAAGCGCATCTCGACTTCGAGCAGATGCGTCCACGGCTTCGACATCGAAACCGTGTAGCTTATTTCCGGCGCAATCGGTTTTACTTCCGCCGCCGTTTGTTTGCCTCGCGGCTTTCTACGCTGCGCGTTTGTTTCTTGATACATAGAAAAAATCAGTGTGAAAATCAGAACGGTCAGAACTTTTGTGTTTGTTTTCAATCGCATTTCTTTTGTTTGGTTTGTCCGAATATTATTTTGTCTCACGCTATATTACAACGAAACGATTATTTGCTAAAATTCCGGTTATGGGTTTGCCGAAATTAAAGACGAAAACGAGCGTCGAAGATTATCTCGAAGCGGAGAAAACTTCGCCCGTCAAGCGTGAATACGTTGACGGAATAATCTACGCGATGGCGGGAACGAGCGATAAACACAATTTAATCGCGGGTGATATTTATACGGCATTGGCGATTCATTTGCGAAACTCGCCGTGTCAGCCGTTTTCCAGCGACATTAAAGTTCGCGCCCGCCGGGAAATTTATTATTACCCGGACATTTTAGTAACGTGCGAACAAAACCCGGAAAATGCGTATTTTCGCAATGAGCCGATTTTGATAATTGAAGTTGCCTCGCCTTCGACAATACGCACCGACCGAAGCGAAAAACTTTTGCATTATCTTCAAATGCCGAGTCTTCAGGAATATGTTGTCGTTGACCGGCACAAAATGAACGTCGAGATACACCGTCGGCAGGACGCGGGCAATTGGATAACTTACTAATTCAGCGAGGCGGACGACGAAATCGAATTTTCTTCCGTCGAATTAACCTTGCCGATAACCGAAATATACCGCCGCGTCAAATTTGAAAAGAGAAATGCCGACCAATTCCAAGACGAAGAATAACGAAATAAGCGAGAAAAACGGAAAAAACAAAAATTCGGGCGGCGAAAAGTTTTTCACCAAACCGTTAATCATAATTTTCGTTACTATTTTTATCGACCTTGTTGGTTTCGGCGTCGCCATTCCGGTTCTGCCCGATTACGCCAAAAACGAATTCGGCGCGTCGCCGTTCGTTATCGGCTGGCTGCTGGCGTCGTATTCGATAATGCAGTTCATCTCGACGCCGTTTATCGGGCAATTGTCCGACAAATACGGACGCCGCCCGGTTTTATTTTTCAGTCTTCTGGGAACGAGCGTCGCTGCGCTGGTTACCGGACTTTCGGCGACGTTTCATATATTGCCGCTGTTGTTTTTCGGACGCATTTTCGACGGCGCGACCGGCGGCAATATCTCGACCGCGCAGGCTTATATCGCCGACGTTACGACAAGGGAAAACCGCGCCAAAGGAATGGGTTTAATCGGCGCGGCGTTCGGTCTGGGTTTTATTTTCGGTCCGGCAATCGGCGGAATCCTGAGCAAATTCGGCTCGCAGACACCGTTTTTTTTCGTCTCGGCGCTCGCTCTTACAAATGCCGTTTCGCTTTATTTCATTCTGCCCGAATCGCGCCGATTCGCCGAGAACCAGACGACGGAAAAGCGAAAAAATCGTCTCCGCGAACTCGTCGAATCTTTAAAAGATTCGCGCTTCGGCATCGTAACACTGCTTTATTTTCTGCTCGTCGTCGCCTTTTCGATTATGACGACGGTTTTCGTTCAATACACGTCGTTCCGCTTCGGCTACACGCCCGAACAAAACGGTTATCTGTTTGCGTTCATAGGTGTTTTGGCAATTATTCTGCAGGGCGGAGTTTTCGGGCGTCTGGTTGAAAAATTCGGCGAAACGCGCCTTGTCGTCGTCGGCAGCATTTTACTGGCGGGAAGTTTCTTCGCCGTGCCGTTCGTCGGACCGGCAACGGGCGGTTTAACGGCTTTGCTCGTCGGAATCGCTTTTTTCTCAATCGGCAATTCGCTTTCCTCGCCCGCGCTGACGAGTCTCGCGTCAAAAGAAGCGCCCGAAGAATCGCAGGGCAAAACGCTCGGAATTTTGCAGTCGGCGGCAAGTCTCGCCCGCGCAATCGGTCCGGCGCTGTCCGCATTTTTGCTTTACAGCGCGACCGCGCCGCAAAACATTGACGACTACACTTTATATCGAACCTTCTGGACGGCGGCGGCGATTATGGTTTTGACTGTTGTAATTTCGCTTTATTTTGCCGTAAGTTCGTCCGAGAACTGATTTGGAAAATGATTTCTTACCAAAATCAATTTGTATCAATCGACATCTTCGCGCGCTGCGCCTTCGATTTCCAAAATCAAATCCGCGCCCCAGCATTTCGCCGGAGTTTGAAAGCCGGTTTGAAAGTTTCCCGCGAGAACTTTTTCGGCGATTTTCAGAGCGGTTAAAACGGTCGTCGCGTAGCCTTCGGGACACGTTGAGCGCGCTTCGACTTTGTTTCCGGCTGCGTCAACCGCCTCGCCCCAGAGATATGTTTTGCCTCCCGCGCGTTCTTCGGAATTGGGTCCGCCTTCAGGAATTTGTTTTTGCAGGTAATTCTGCGCGAGATTTGTCGAGAGCAGCCAGCCGATGTAGCGGCTCAGTTTCATCATTCGCAAATTCGATTCGGGAACGACGGTATAGACTTCGATGTTCGGAATTCCCGTCGAATAAAAAGCGGTCGAAACGTCGCCCCACGGAATCGTAACGGCGTTTTTACGCGCCGCGCCGAAATCTATTTCACGCGTTTTCCACGCCGCCGGAACGCTCACGACCGCGCCGTCTCTGCGAACCGCGCCGCCCGCGCCCGCGTTTAAGGTCATCGTCGCCATCGTGCCGTGCGAGATTTTGCCCGTTCCGTAGAAAGCGAGCGTTAAATCGGTCGCGAGAGGCAGACGATTTTTCAGATGCAGCGCGAGACAATCGGACGGCACAACGTCGAAACCGACGCCGGGCATAATCATAATATTCGATTTTTTCGCCGCTTCGCCGCGTTTTGCGAGCGCTTCAAAAACCGCGATTTCGCCCGTAATATCGAGATAATGCTTGCCAAGCCGCAGACACGCTTCAACCATCGGTTTTGAAGTCAGCGAAAAAGGTCCGGCGCAGTGAAGGACAAAATCAACTTCCTTGAGCGTGTATTCGAGCGATTTTTTATCTTTGAGCGCAAACGTCCGGCACGTTAAACCGAGTTCTTTGGCGAGCGGCTCGACTTTATTTTGACTTCTGCCCGCCAAAATCGGTTTCAAACCGCGCCGCGCCGCTTCACGGGCGATAAGTTCGCCCGTATAGCCGTTTGCGCCGTAAATTAGAAAATTTCTATTCATATCAAAACAGTTTCAAGTTTAGCGCCTGCGTGTCGGCTAATTTATCGAGAAACGCCGCGCGCCCGATTTCCTTTGCGCCTAAAGCCTCAAAATGCGGCGTCATAACCTGCGTATCGAGCCACGCCGCGCCGCGTGATTCGAGATGTTCGATAAGGAAAAGCAGCGCGAGTTTTGAAGCGTTCGACGCGGTGTGAAACATACTTTCGCCGCAGAAGACGCCGCCCGCATCGACGCCGTAAAGACCGCCGACCAGAGCGCCGCCCCGGTTCCAAACTTCGACGCTGTGCGCGTCGCCCGCTTCGTAAAACTTATTGTAGGCGCTGATAAAATCCCGCGTTATCCACGTTCCCGTTTCGCCCGCGCGCTTTACTTTCGCGCAGCTTTCGATAACGCGTTTGAAATCTTTGTCAATCGTAAATGTAAATTCGGATTTTTGTTTTTCCTTACGCAGAGTGCGCGGAACGTGGAGTTCGGAGAATTCGAGAACGGCGCGTTTCTCCGGGCAGAACCACGGCAGCGGCAAGCCTTTGATACACCACGGAAAAATTCCGGTGCGGTAAGCATTTCTCAGATTTTCAACCGATAAATCGCCGCCGAAACCGATAATATCGCGCGCGTCGTAATAATAATCGTCGAATGAAACCCATTGGGTGAAATTATGCGCGCGCGGATTCGGGAAGTTTATCGAAGTCATATAGAAAATGTGATAACTGATAAATGATAACTGATAAGTATAAGCAATCTCTTTAGCCATCACTTATCAGCTATCATTTATCATTTAATTCCAGCCAACCGAATACCGATTATAAATCATCTTTACATTCGACACATTTTCTCCGAATAATTTAAATCGAGGTTGCTTTGTATGAAAAGGAAATTTTTTACTTTTATGATTGCCTGGACGCTTGCCGCCGGCGTTTTGTCCGTTTCCGCGCAAACCGGCAGAACCGTTTTGACCAATCAGACCGGTCAGCCGCTTGCCGGTCTTCTTCCGGCGTCGGACGGCGCGGCGAGCGTTAATATGCAGCGTCTTTTAAGCGACGCGATGCCGCAGATTTTGTCGGGCAATCAGCCGCTGCTTGCCGATGTTTTAGCGCATATCGACCTCGTGAAATCGAAAACCGGCATCGATTTGCGGCAGTTCGAGCAAATCGCCGTCGGCGTCTCAGCCAAGCCGAACGCGTCGCGGAAAATTGATTTCGAGCCAGTCGTTTTAGCGCGCGGAACTTTTAACGCGGGCGCGCTCGCCGCTCTCGCCCGAACCGCCGCGAACGGCAAATACCGCGAAGAAAAAATCGGCAGCCGCAGCGTCTACGTTTTTACGGCAAAAAATGATGTCAGACAAAATCAAACGCAAAGCGGCAAGCCTTCGGTGCTTTTGCCCGGCGTCGGCTTGGTTGTCAGTTTTGATTTTATGAAAATGATGACGAACGAGCTTGCCGTAACCGTTCTCGACAACAATACTCTGGCAATCGGTTCGCTCTCCCGCGTGCGTGAAACTCTCGGCACAAGCCCGCGCATCGGCGGCGACGTTCTGGCAGCAGTTAATCGCAAGCCGAACGCGCTTCTCAATTTCGGTTTGAAAATGCCCGCCGGTTTCTCGCAGTTCATCAAGCTCGGCAGCGACGAAATCAGTAAAAATCTTGACGCCGTGCGCTTTGTTTCCGGCGCGGCTGATGTTGCGGACGGCAGCGCGGCGGTTTCGCTGGCGGCAAAAACCGTAACCGCTGAACAGGCGCAAAGTCTTCAGGAGCAGCTCGAAGCCTTTCAGATGCTCGGAAAATCTTTTCTCGGCGGCGCGAAAGGCGCGGACAAACAAGTCTACGCGCGGCTCGTCAATGATTTGAGAATAGCGCGCGCGGGCGGCGAAGTAACGCTCGACGTGCAAATCGCGCAAAGCGATATAAATGTTCTGCTCGGTAAATTGACCTTGAAAAAAGACGCCGCCGCTTCGTCGAAATAAATTTCGTTTCTCTCCTCCGAAACCTTCAGGCTGACCGGAAAATTCTTCGGTCAGCCTTTTTTTTCGGGCAAAAATCGCGTATCTTAAAAATCCTTAAAAACTTTTTCGCGCTTTTCGGTTAAATCAAATGAAAACAAAATCAAACAAAGTAAAAATCGCTGCGTTTCTGGCATTCGTCGTGTTCGGTTTCGGGTTGAATTTCGGCGCTCCGGTTTCGGCGCAGGAAACAGAGCGGCGCGGAACGACGGGAAAACCGACGCCTCAACTGACGCCCGCGCCTAAAGCGCCGCCGCCGGCGATTGTTTCGCCGACACCGATTTCGACGCCTGTTCCGGCGCAAACCGTCGCCGATTTGCAGGCGCGGATTCGCGCCGCGCTGGCGCGTCCCGAAATCAGGCGCGGGCGCGTCGGCGTTAAAGTCGCTTCTCTGGACACCGGCAAAACGGTTTTTGAGGACAACGCCGAAAAATATTTTATGCCCGCCTCGAATATGAAAAGCTACACGATTGCGGCGGCTCTGGAAAAACTTTCGCCGGATTTCCGGTTCGTAACCAGCGTCTATGCCGCCGCGCTGCCGGAGGCGAGCGGCACGATTCGCGGCGATTTGTCGATTTACGGGCGCGGCGACATATCGCTTTCGTTTTCGTTTAACGACGGCGATTATTTGAAAGGCATCGACGCGCTTGCCGCGAAAATCGCCGCTTCCGGCGTGAAGCGAATCGAAGGAAATTTAATCGGCGACGAAAGTTATTTTACGGGAAACGCGATTCCGGTCAGTTGGGAATGGGACGATTTGCAGTGGAATTCCGGCGCGGAAGTGTCGGCTTTGTCGATAAATAACAACGTGATTGACCTCAGCGTCAAGCCGAATCCGACGGCGGGCGCGTCGTGCGTCGTGCGGTTTTCGCCGCCGAATGCGGTTATTCGCTTCGTCAATCGCTGTGTAACAGTCGCGCCGGGCGTCAGTCGCGATTTGCGGGTTTTCAAAAAGCTCGACGAGAACTCTATCGAAATCAGCGGCACGATGCCCGCCGACGATAAAGGTTTTTCAAATTTCGTAACCGTTTCGCGTCCGTCCGAGCTTTTCCTCGCTCTTTTGCGCGGGCTTCTTATGCAGAAAGGCGTTGTGATTACCGGACAGAACCGCGTCGTCGGAGCTAAGGACAAACCGAATTTATCGCCTGCCGCCGTTTCCGCAAACGCCGTGAATGCGACGAGCGCGCCGATAGAAATTACGCGGCTCGAATCGCCGCCGCTCAGCATAATCGCGGCGAAAACGATGAAGCCGAGTCAGAATCTTTACACCGAAACGATTCTGCGCGCGCTCGGCGAGCAGATGAAAACGCGCTGGAATCAAAATGTTCTTCTGCACGCGGAAAATGCGAATGTCGATTCTGAAGCCGACAGCGACGCGCGCGGTTTGTTTGTCGTGCGAAATTTTCTGCTCGAAGCAGGAATCGCGCCGGACAGCGTGATTCAATACGACGGTTCGGGACTTTCGCGGCATAATTTGATTACGCCCGCGTCCGCCGTTCAGCTTTATACATTTATGGCGCGAAGCCGTTATCAAAACGTCTGGCGCGACTCGCTGCCGATTGGCGCGGTTGACGGAACGCTGAAAAATCGTTTCGCGGGAACGGCGGCGGCGGGAAACGTGCGCGCCAAAACCGGCACGATTGACCAGGTTTCGGCGCTTTCCGGCTACGTTACGACCGCTTCGGGCGAGCGGTTCGTTTTCTCAATCGTCGTCAACGGCGTAACCGATTCAAAAACACGTTCCGCCGTTATCGACGAAATCGTCGCGGCGCTGGCAAGTTTCAACGGCAAAACGAATCAGTAAAGAGAGTGAATGGTGAGAACAAAAAACTATTCGCTATTCACTTCTTAATATGTCCAGAACTTTATCGTGAATGCCGCCGAAGCCGCCGTTCGACATAATGGCGACGACATCGCCTGCTTTTAATTCGGGCACGAGATGTTCGACGATTGAATCGGCGTCCGGGAAGCTCATTGCCGGTTTGCCCTGAAGCGCGATGTCTCCGACAAGCTCGCCGACATCTAAAACCTTGCCGAGTTCGCTCGCCTTCGACGTGTTATAGACGCCGGCGATGATGACGTAATCGGCGTAGGAAAAGGCTTTAGTGTATTTTTCCTGAAAAACGGCGAGACGCGAAGACCACGAGCGCGGCTCGAAAACGGCAATCAATCGTCTGCCGTCGTATTTCTGTTTCAAGGCTTTTAAGGTTTCTTCGACCGCCGTCGGATGGTGCGCGAAATCGTCAATGACGGTTACGCCGCCGACTTCGCCGCGAACTTCGACGCGCCTTTTAACGCTCTTGAAACTCAAAAACGCCGCCTGCATTTTTTCTTTTGAAACGCCCCACGCGTCCGCCGCGATGATTACCGACAGACAATTTCTGACATTAAATTCGCCGATTAAATGCGTCTCGAACTCGCCCCACGAATGTCCGTCTTTGAAAACCGTAAAGCGCGTCGTGTCGTTTGAAAAATCGATATAGCGCGCCTGCCATTTAGCGTCGTCCGATGTGCCGAAGGTCTCGACGGTCGTGTTTAATTTGCCGTCCATTTCCGCTAAAACTTCGCGCGCGACCGGCGAATCGATGCCGACAATCAGGCGTCCGTTCGACGGCACGAGATTCATCAGCCGCGAAAATTCAAATTTTATATCGTCAAGATTGTCGTAAATGTCGGCGTGGTCGAATTCGACATTGTTGACGACGGCGATTTCGGGAAGATAATGCATAAACTTCGGCTTTTTATCAAAATAAGCCGTGTCGTATTCGTCGCCTTCGACGATAAAAAAATCGCTCTCCGAAACGCGGAAAGACGCGCCGAAATTCTGGACGATGCCGCCGACCAGAAACGACGGATTCAAGCCGCCGACTTCGGCGACCCACGTCGCAATACTCGTCGTCGTCGTCTTGCCGTGCGTTCCGGCGACGACGAGCGAGCGCCGCCCGCGTATAAATTCTTCCTTGACCGTTTCCGCCTGCGAGCGATAAAAAAGTCTGCGGTTCAAAACTTCTTCGAGTTCGGCGTTTCCGCGCGAAATCGTGTTGCCGACAATCGTGCAGTCCGCGCCGATGTCGGCGTTTTCCGCTTTATAACCGTTGATAATCTCGATGCCCAGACTTTCCAACTGCGTTGACATCGGCGGATAAACATTCTGGTCTGAACCCGTAACCTTATGCCCGCGCGCCTGAAGCATTCCGGCAAGCGACGCCATCGCCGTCCCGCAGATTCCGATTAAATGATAATGCATAAATGCTTTGTTTTACTTGTATTTACCTGTTTTATGGAGTGTTATTTACCGACCTTCTCAAAGTATGTTATCACTCGAAAACACTTCGGTAAAAGCAGGCGGCGGATACGTTTTCACGTTCGGGAAACCAGCCGGAGTAATAAATACTTCGATAGATTGCTTTTGTCCGGGCAAATTGGTTGTATAAATGACTCGTTCGGTTTCTCGTTCGGCAGTTTGTCTCGTGGTATTCTTCGGCTGCCTGTTCAGTAGAAAACACTCAATTCAAGGAAAATAAATGATTGATTTCAATGCTTATTTCAAAGAGATTGGAAAAGCCTTCCAATCTAATCTCGCAACCGAACACACTTACAGACCTTTTTTGAAAACTTTTGTCGAATCTTTCGCCAAAGACATTGAAGCGATAAACGAACCGAGGCGGCGAACTTTCGGCGCGCCGGATTGTGTTATTAGAAAACGTGAAATCCCGCTCGGTTACGTCGAAGCCAAAGATGTCGGCAAAGATTTGGATAAGCTCGACGGGCGCGAAAAGAAACAGCTCAAAAAATACACGGATTCACTCAATAATCTGATTTACACGAATTACCTTGCTTTTCGCCCGAAGTTTCGCGGCGGGATTTTCGTTTGAAAACCTTTATATTATTTATTTTCTTGACTTCAAAAAAAAACGACTGATAATACAAGTTACATATATGTTTTTGTGTGTTTGGAAGTTTCAGCCCTTTTCCGCGTCTCATTTGTAAGGGCGTTGATTTATAATTCCTGCAGCTCGGAACGTCGAATCATTTTTAAGAATAACGGCAATTTTATTATCTCTTTACTAAAACTAAGGACTTTTTCGTATGAATATCAGAACTTTCCGTAAAAAACTTTATTTTCTGTTTTTATTTATGTTCCTGCTGACCGGCGCGTTTGAAACCGTTCATTCATCTTCGGATATGAAAAAACAGCGCCGTCCGGGACTCGGCATACCGGCTGCCGGGAAGGATTTTTTAAATAGACGTTCTTTAAATATTACGGGAAACGCGCCGAACCTGCGCGCCGAAAAAGCAATCGGGCGGCTGGCGCGGGACGAGATTTACAATTCGCTGATGAACGCGGTCAGAAGCGCCCGGCAAAATGACGGGCAAACATTCGGTTTAACCGCTCTGGATGCGGTTAATCAAACGGCAAAACTGGTTAATGACGGCGGCGAAGCCGATTATTTCGGCTACAGCGTGGCGATTTCCGGCGACACGGCGGTCGTCGGCGTGCCGTATGATTCCCGCGCCGCTCGTGAACAGGGTTCGGCGTATGTTTTTGTCCGGTCGGGCGCTGGCTGGACGCAGCAGGCGCGATTGACTGCCAATGACGGCGCGGCGTTCGATTCGTTCGGCTGGGCTGTAGCGATTTCCGGCGACACGATAGCAGTCGGCGCGCCGGGCAACACCGTTGCTTTTAACACGCAGGGCGCGGCATACGTATTTACGCGCGGCGGAACGGTCTGGACGCAGCAGCAGCAATTGACGGCGAACGACGCGTCGGCTCAGGATTTGTTCGGCGCGAGCATTGCGATTTCCGGCGATACAATCGTCGTCGGCGCTTCGGGCGACGACGTAAATGCCGCCGGCGATGACAGAGGTTCGGCGTATGTTTTTGTCCGGTCGGGCGCGACCTGGACACAGCAGGCACGATTATTTTCGACAGCCGTGTCCGTGGATGCGTCCTTCGGCGCAAGTGTTGCCGTTAGCGGAGATACCGTCGTCGTCGGCGCTTACAACGATACCGTCGGAACAAACTTTTCTCAGGGTTCGGCGTATGTTTTCGCCAGAAACGGTGCGAGCTGGACGCAGCAAGCCCGAATAACCGGCAGCGGCGGCGTTGCGGAAGATAATTTCGGAAACAGTGTCGCTATAGACGGCGGCACGGTCGTCGTCGGCGCGTTCGCCGCCGATATCGGCTCGAACATCGACCAGGGTTCGGCGTATGTTTTCGTCCGGTCGGGCGCGGATTGGACACAGCAGGCACAGCTCAGCGGCGCGAACGGCGCGGCGGACGACACGTTCGGCGACGGCGTTGCAATATCAGGCGACAGCATAATCGTCGGCGCTTCGGGCGATGATGTCGGCTCAAACGCTGACCAGGGTTCGGCATACGTATTTACGCGCGGCGGAACGGTCTGGACGCGGCAGCAGCAATTGACGGCGAGCGACGGGACGGGCGACGATTTATTCGGTTACGGCGTCGGCATCTCAGGCAGTAATTTCATCGTCGGCGCATACGCGGACGACATCGGCGCAAACCGCGACCAGGGTTCGGCTTATATATTCGCTCCGTTATCGACAGCGCCCGCAATCACTTCCCTAAGCCCGAACACGCGCGGCGCGGGCGGAATCGCCTTTGAGCTGACCGTCAGCGGCAGCGGATTCGTCGGCGATTCGGTCGTGCGTTTTAACGGGCAAAACAGAGCGACGACTTTTGTTTCCGCAACGCAGCTGAAGGTTCAGATATTATCTTCGGACGTGCAGACAGCCGGACAATTTCCGGTAACGGTTTTTAATCCTTCGGCAAACGGCGGAACGTCAAACGCCGTTAATTTTACCGTTATCGCCTGCGCATATTCGATTAATCCGGCATCGCAGAACTTTACTTCCGCGGGCGGAAACGGCGGCTTTACCGTTACCGGGACAGACGGCTGCGGCTACTCGGCGACAAGCAGCACTTCGTCGATTACCTTAACCGGCGGCGCAAACGGAGTCGGCAGCGGAACGATTTCATTTTCGGTTGCCGCCAACACCGGCGCTGCCCGCGCGGGAACGATTACGGTCGGCGGACAAACCTTTACGGTAAATCAGGCGGCGGGAACTGTCGCCGCTCCGCGCAAACCGCTTTTCGACTTTGACGGCGACGGCAAAGCGGATTTATCGCTTTATCGTCCGTCCAATACAATCTGGTATATCTTAAACAGCTCTAATTCTTCGGTCAGCTATACGCAGTTCGGATTATCTACCGATAAAATCGTTCCCGCCGATTACGACGGCGACGGCAAAACCGATATTGCCGTCTTTCGTCCCGAAAACGGTTACTGGTATATCTTAAACAGCACGGGAACTGTTCAATACGTTCAGTTCGGATTAGCCGAAGATTTACCGATGCCCGCCGATTACAACGGAGACGGACGCGCCGAG
>JBBPXZ010000066.1:0-80421 GCA_038200355.1 Pyrinomonadales bacterium
ACGAATCGTTACCGCCGTGAAAAACGAATACATAATAATCGCCCACAAAATCAATCCGGCAAACCAGAGAATTTTTGCCGCTTCAAACTGTCCGGCGACGATTATCAATTGACTGCCCAAAACGCACGTTCCCGCGACGACGGTAAAAAATCCCGCGCCGCGAGCGTGGTCGGAAATATCGGCTGCGACGCGCGGAAAAAAGCGAATCAGACGAGCGAGCAGCAGCAGCGAAAGAATTGAATAAGCAAAAACGTTGACAACCAGCAGCGCCCACGCGAGCGACATCATATCCAACAGATTTGCGGCAATCGAGATAATTCCAGTCGCCATCACGAGCGCGAAATAACCCGGAAAAAGGTTCGCTATCGCGCCGCTGATTTTGCCGTTTTCCCTGTTTGATTCGTTCACTAAAATTTACTGTTTTTGTTTCGGCTCGGTTTGAAGTTTCGGTAATCAAAAATCTTTCGGCTCGCCTTCGTCGCATTTTCTGCATTCGAGTTCCGCGCCGATTTTTTCGCTTCGTCCGGTCTCTGTTAAAACCCATTCGCGCGAAATGAGCGGCGGCTTGTGGCGAACGTGCTGAAGATGCCCGCATTCGAGTTCGGCGCGCCAATCGTTTTCGTCGTCTTTATCGAAACCGATGATTTTTTGTTTCATTTAAGAATTATTAGCCACAGATTTGCACAGATAGACGCGGATTCAAGAAAGATTTTTAATAAAATTTTATCTATCTTGGTTTTATTCTGTTTCAATTTATCTGTGCAAACGCGAAGCGGGACGGTTTCATTTTATTTTCCGCGCATATAACCCGTGCTGAAGCGGCGGCGCGAAGCCGGTTTCCACCACAGAAAAATCGTCAATCCAATCAGCCAACACACGCCCGAACTGATGACGAGCGGCAAAAGTTGTTTGTATTCACGCGCCAGTGCCGCTTCGACCGTCGCCGACAAAATCCAGAGCTGCGCCAGATTTATCATCACAAATAAAACCAGCCGCGCTTGAAAAACTGCCGTGCGCCCGCGTTCCATCGGGCGTATTCCGCCTTGATAATTCGCCGGTTTATAGACGCCGCGCGTTTCGTTCGACAGATAACGCGCCTGCGCGTCTTCGAGCGTGTTAAATTTTGGATTTTTCGGTTCAAATTCCATTTTCATTTTCTCCGCCGCTCGGTTTTCTGCCGACTGCCCAGACTTCCGCGCCGCGCGTCTCCAATTCGATTTTGTCGAGCGGACGCGGCGGCGGACCGTAAAGATTTCTGCCGTCGTGAACATCGAAACCGCCTTCGTGACACGGGCATTCGAGCCGGTCGTCGTCTTTCGAGTAATAAACCGGACACGACAGGTGCGTGCATTTCTGCCCGTAAGCGTAGAAATTTCCGTCGTGAGCGCGAATCAAAATCGCCGAATCGTTTTCGTTCGGATAGCGAAAATTCAAAGACGCGCCCGGCTGCAATTCGCTCGCGCCTTCGATTACGGACTGCGGATAAGTCTGTTCAAACTGTGCGTCATAAACCGATTTTCCGGCAAACCCGGCGGCGCTCAGAAACAGCGCGCCCGAAGTCAGAAACAAAAAATTACAGAATTCGCGGCGCGTAACCTGTCCTTCTTCGTCGCGCTCGTAAGGAAATTCCTTCTGATACGGCGCAATCGCTTCGCGCACTTCGCGCTCGCCGGAGATTTCATTATTCGCCGCCGGCTGGTCAATCGCCAGAACTTCTTTGATTGTTTTTGATAAATTTGAACTCATTTCAATTTATTTGTAGGGGCGAACCCTTGTGGTCGCCCGTCTTGAATAATTTCCAACGCGAGCGGGCGAGGACAAGCCGTCGCCCCTACAAAACTTTAAAATTCATTGCTTTTGTCCGATTCTTCAACCTGCGTGTCAATCCACGATTCCGCGGTTGCGGTCGCCTGCGCGTCAACCAGAACTTTTCCTTCAAAAATGCCGCAGCCGTCAACCGTTACCTCCGCGTCGTCGGTTGGAAGCATCAGATAAACTTTCGTTTCGACGTGCTGGTTGCCGAAAACGTGCGCGTTGACCGGTTTTGTTTTACGAAACGGAACGATTTGCTCATAAGTTCCGAACGACAGCGCGCCGGTCGGACAAACGCTCGTACACATCGGCTGCAATCCTTCGCTCGTCCGGTCGTAGCACATATCGCATTTCATTTGCAGGTGCATCGCCGTGTTGTATTTCGGAACGCCGAACGGACAGGCGTTGACGCAGTTGCGGCAGTCGAGACAGCGCGGTTTCAAAGCCGACATCACAACGCCGTCTTCGTTCATTTTTATCGCGTCCGCCGGACAAACCAACGCGCAAGTCGGCTCGGTGCAGTGCATACAAACGGTCGGCATCGTCGCCGTCGTCTCGGCGCGGTCAATGTAATCAACGAAAATCATCGAATAACCTTTGTGCGTCGAGCATTCCCGGCACGCGGCGACACACGAACGACAGCCGATACATCGCTGCGGGTCTATGAACATTGTTTCCTGCATAATTTCTCCTTGAAAGTAGTATCAACATCCAGTATCATAACTTGATGAAAAGCAAGCACCGAAAAACGCTGGCGTTAATTTTTGCCAGACCTGTTTCGGGCAATATCCGTTGGAGCGATATTGAATCACTTTTCAAAAGTTTGGGCGCGGAAATTTCCGAAGCCGAAGGTTCGCGCGTCAGAGTTTTTCTGTTCGGCGAAATTCGCGTTTTCCACCGTCCGCATCCGAGTCCTGCGACCGACAAAGGCGCGGTCGAATCAATTAGAAAATGGCTTGACGAGAACGAAGTAACACAATGAAAAATGTAATGAAGTTCGGCGAATACGACGCGGTTATTAGTTTTGACCCGGAAATTCAGATGTTTCGCGGCGAATTTGTCGGCTTGAACGGCGGCGCGGATTTTTACGCCGACAGCATCGAAAATCTGCGCAAAGAAGGCGAAACGAGTTTGAAAGTATTTCTCGATTTTGCCGCAGAGAAAAACATTGCGCCGAAAAAACAATTTTCTGGAAAACTCGTTTTGCGTCTGAAACCTGAAATTCATCAAAAATATAAGCTCCTCGCCTCGGCGAAAAACGTCAGCCTCAATCAATTACTCAACGAAACGCTCGAAAAAGCCGTTTGATTTTAGTAGTAAACTAAAAGTAATGCTTTTTCAATTGCCATTAGCTTTAGCTAGTGGAAAGTTTAATTCTGAAACAATGGCTTTAGTCAAATTTAATTAAAAAACCAATCATCCTTTTTGCTTTAGCTAAAATTAGGCTAAAGCCGAAAGGAACTTTATTAACAGAAGTTTGGCTAAAGCCAATTGCCTTTTGCCAATCTAAACCACTAGCTGAAGATGGTGGCAATTGATTCCAAATCAATCAATTCCTATTTTCCTTTCTGCACTTCGCTCAAACTCGCGCCTTTTCTGCTCTGTCCGAAAATCGGCAACTTTCTGTCGTGAATTTTCTCAATCCGCGCCGCGCACGCCTTGAATTCGGGAATCTTCGATGTCGGGTCAAGCGCGGGATTTGTCAATTGGTTCGCGGCTAAATCTTCGCCCCAGTGATACGGAATAAAAATCGTGTCCTGTCGAATTGTCCGCACGACAAGCGCGGGGAAAATGCCTTCGCCGCGCCTTGAGCTGACTTTAACGCGCTCGCCGTCGTTGATTTTTAATTTCATCGCCGTTTCCGGGTGAATTTCGACATACGGTTCGGGACATTGCTGAACTAAAAAACCGATGCGGCGCGTTTGATTGCCCGAAAGATATTGATAAACGACGCGCCCGGTGGTTAAAATCAGCGGATATTCTTCGTCCGGTTTTTCATCCGCGCCTTTGTATTCAATCGCGTGAAATTTCGCTTTGCCGTCGGGCAGATAAAACTTTTCTTCAAAAAGCCGCGGCGTTCCCGGATGATCGAGCGTCGGACACATCCAGAAAATGCCGTTATTTTTCTCTATTTTCTCATAAGTGATGCCGTAATAATCGGCTTTTCCGCCTTTTGAAGCGAGACGCATCTCGTCGAAAATCTCACGCGGGCTGTTAAATGGAAAATACTTTCCGCGTCCCATTCTTCGGGCGATTTCGTTGATAATCCACCAGTCAACTTTGGCTTCGCCGGGCGGCTCGTTCGCTTTGTTGATTTTGATGACGCGCCCTTCCGCGCTTGCCGTAACGCCTTCGTCCTCGCTCCATGCCGAACCGGGCAGAACGACATCGGCGTAGCGCGAGCTTTCCGACATAAAAAAGTCAATGCAGACGAAAAAGTCCAAGCCTTCGAGCGTTTCGCGCACCTCGTTCGTGTCCGGCAAGGACACCATCACGTTGTTGCAAATCGAAAGCAGTCCGCGAATTTCACCTTCGCGCATTTTGCCGAACATCTCGACAATCGAAACTCCGGCTTCGGGCAATTCTTCTTCGGGCAAATCCCACACGCCGCAGATATATTTGCGGTCTTCGGCGTTAAACATCGAACGCTGTCCGGGCAATTGGTCGGCTTTCTGTCCCATTTCGCGCCCGCCCTGCCCGTTGCCCTGTCCGGTAATCGTCCCGTAACCTCTGCCGGGCGCGCCGATTTTGCCGGTCGCAAGCACGATGTTGATGTATGAAAGAACATTGTCCACGCCGTTTGTGTGATGCTCGATGCCGCGCGCGTGCATAATCATTCCGGTTTTGGCGCGTCCGTATAAAAGACCGGCTTGGATGATTTTTTCCTTTGGAACGCCGGAAATTTGCGCGGCGACATCGGGCGTGTATTTTTCGACTGCGGCTTTGGCTAATTCCCAATCGTTCGTGCGGCTTTTGATAAATTCTTCGTCAATCAAATTTTCCTTGACGATAACGTGGAGCATTCCGTTGGCAACCGCGACATCGGTTCCGGGTTTCAACTGCAAATGCAAATCGCCTTGCCGTGCCGTCGCCGTTTCGCGCGGGTCAATGACAATCCAAACGCCGCCGTTATCGCGCTGCTGCCACAAAAACTTGTTCATCACCGGAAAAGTTTCCGCGCAGTTCGCGCCCGCAATTATCAAAACTTCAGCCAGCGGAATATCCGACCAGGGGTTGGCGGCGCGGTCAACGCCGAATGCTTTATAATTTCCCGCACCGGCGGAAACCATACACAAACGCCCGTTGTAATCAACGTATCTTGTGCCGAGTCCGACGCGGGCGAACTTGCCCATCAAATAAGTTTTTTCGGTCGTTAAGCTGGAACCTGAATAAACGCCGAGCGCGTCTTTGCCGTGTTTTGCCTGGATTTCCTTAAATTTTGAAACGACTAAATCCAACGCTTCGTCCCAGCTCGCCTTTTCAAATACGCCGTTTCTTTTTATCAACGGATGAAGCAATCTGTCAGGATGGTGCGTTTGCAGATAAGCCGTTACGCCTTTCGGACACAAACGACCTTCGTTGACGGGAAAATCGTAGCGCGGCTCGAATCCGACGAGCTTTCCTTTTTCGACCAGCAGATTCATTCCGCACTGCACGCCGCAATACGGGCAATGCGTCGGCACAACCTTATCAATCACGCGGTCAGACTGCCATCCGCCGTCGGGAGCGTCGTGGAGGTGAGGACCGAATCGTTCGATGATATTTTCTAAATTTTCGACTTTCGACATAAATTAAAATTATTTTCAGCCACGAACAAACACGAAAATTCACGAAAGGTTTTTAAATGAAAACTATTTAGCAATCGATGTTTCTTTGATTTTAATTTCGTGTTCATTCGTGTTTGTTCGTGGCTAAATGTTCTTCCGCTCTCGTTCCGTAAAAAACCGGCTCATCGCGTTTCTTTGACAAATTCGCGTAGGACAGCGCGCGCATCACGCGCTTGCAGCGCGGGCAGTAATCCTGCAATGTCTGACCGTTTTCCATTCGATAATCAAATCCCAATTCGCCGCAGACTTTTTTCAAATCGTCAATCCACATCTGCCCGACAAATTCGGTTTTGCAGCGCGGGCAAACCGCTTGCGGCATTTCCTGCGAACGCTGCTGGTAAAGCTCGACGCCGATTGACGCCGGACGCTGGACGATGTGAAACAGCTTGCCGAACGGAATATAAAAAAGCGTCATAATCACCGTCGCCTGATGCACCATCGCAATGAACAGATACATATAGCCTTCAAACCAAAGACTCGAAGCCGTCAGCATCAGACCGGAAACCGAAATCGCAATCAGCATCATATGCGGCACGAAATCGAGCAAAAACGATTGATACGCAATCGCGCCTCTATCTTTCAAACGCCGGTGAATCGCAATCACGCAGCCGGCAATAACCATCACGGCGGAAATATCAAGCCCGTGAAACATTATCCACGCCGAAATATCGCGTCCCTGAACGAGCGAAAGCGGAAAGCCGAACAAATAAGCGCGATAACCCAAATCGCCTTCAAGTTCAAAATGAACCCAGCCGAAGGCGAGCGGAAACGTAATCGCGGCGGCGAGAACACAGCCCCACATTATTAAAAAGTGCATCAGCCAGCGCATCGTGCCGCGTTTGAAAATGAATTTTTGAGCAATAAGATTTGTCGCGGTAGTCGTTGCCGCCGTCGCCGTATTCGCCGCGAACTTTTTGCGCTGAAAAAACAACTGCAAACCGCGCTTAAAATAAGTGCGCGTCGCCGGACGCTGAAGCCAGATGGCGTAGCGAAAAACAATCGCGCCGAACGCGACGACGCTCGCCACCGTGTAGCCGAACAGCGCCGAGTCGAAATGTTCAAGGCTGCGCGAGCCGATAATGACCAGAGCGGTCAACGCCGCCGACGCGACAAGCCCGATTATCGTCGGGTTCGTATAATTTACTTTCTCGGAACGGATATACTGCGGATTAGTCGTCATAATCGGCTTTAATATGCGAGTTAAAAGACAAATTTATAATAGTCTGCCGGCTTCTCGTAGAAAAAGATATGACTTGAGTCATATTTAGAAGTTTCTCGCGCCGGTTAAATTCAACCGGCGAATTTCATAACCGCCGGTTTGTTCGGCAGAAAGATTTCGGGCGTTTAGAACCCGACTTCGCAAACAATATAACTCAAAAAAGAAAATAAAACGAATGCGGAAATCTTCGCGCCGGATGCAAAATCTTAATAGGCGGAAGCCCGCGCGCGCAGCGCGGCTTTTTTCTGTCTGAAAATAAACGAAATATACTCCGTAAATTATTTGTTTCATTCATTTGACATTTTCCGACCCGATTTTTAATATATGCGTGTATGCAACGATTATGCAGCCACGATGCATAATCATCGTTGAAGATAAACGGCGTTGATTTAAGTTTCGGGTTACGGCAAATGATAAAAGAAAAACGACAGCAAACAATTCGGGATTTAATTAGAGCGCGCAATATCAGCACTCAGGAAGAACTCGCCGAGCTGTTGTCAAAGGCTCGCTTTGCCGTTACGCAATCGAGCGTGTCGCGCGATCTGGATGAACTCGGCATTGTCAAAGCAAACGGATTTTATGCAGTCTCGCAAAAAGAGAAAAGCGAGAATTCAGGATTGCAGACTTTGGAAATCGCCGGTGAAAATTTAATTGTCGCCAGATGCGAATCGGGCTTGGCTTCGGCGGTTTGCGTGAGAATCGACCGTGAGAAAGTCGAGAATATCGTCGGCACGATTGCCGGCGACGATACGATTTTTATTGCCGTCCGCAATCATAAGGAACAAAAAGCGGTGTTAAAAAAGATTTGGGAAATGTTTGAAAAGTAGCGTTTCGTCCTTTGTCGTTCGTCCTTCGTCAAAATCAGCCGGCGAAGGGCGAATGACAAAAAACGAATGACAAAAAACGAATGACAAAAGATATAAAAAAAGTTGTGCTGGCATATTCCGGCGGACTCGATACGTCGGCGATGCTGTTGTGGATAAAGGAAACATACGGCGCGGAAGTCATTTGCTTTTGCGCCGATGTCGGGCAGGGCGAAGAGCTTTCCGGTTTGGAAGAAAAGGCTTTGAAAACCGGCGCGTCGAAACTTTATGTCGAAGATTTGCGCGAAGAATTTGTTAAAGATTACGTTTGGACGGCGGTTAAAGCCAACGCGCTTTACGAAGGCGTTTATCTTCTGGGAACGAGTTTGGCGCGTCCCGTGATTGCGAAAAAGCAAATCGAAATTGCAATTAAAGAAGGCGCGGACGCAGTTGCGCACGGCGCGACTGGTAAAGGCAATGACCAGGTTAGATTTGAGTTGACATATTACGCTTTGAAACCGGACGTAAAAGTGATTGCGCCGTGGCGCGAATGGGAATTCAAAGGACGCGCCGATTTGATTGCGTATTGCGCGAAACACAATATCAATGTTACGGCGACCGCCGAAAAACCGTATTCGATGGACAGAAATCTGATGCACATCTCATACGAAGGCGGAATTTTGGAAGACCCGTGGGCTGCACCGCCGGAAGATATTTTTTTGCTGACGAAATCACCGGAAAACGCGAAGGACAAAGCGGAAGAAATTGTTTTGACGTTTGAAAAAGGCGAGCCTGTCGCCATTAACGGCGAAACTTACGGCGCGGTTGATTTGCTTTCGACTTTGAATTTTATCGGCGGCGAACACGGCATCGGGCGCGTTGATTTGGTGGAAAATCGTTTTGTCGGGATGAAATCGCGCGGAGTTTACGAAACGCCCGGCGTAACGATTTTGCAGGCGGCGCACCGCGCGCTCGAATCAATCACGCTCGACCGCGAAGTCGGGCGGCTGCGCGATTCTCTGAGCGTCAAATTCGCCGAATCAATTTATTACGGCTTCTGGTTCGCGCCGGAGTTTGAAATTTTGCGCTCGATGATTGACCAAACACAGACAAATGTTTCGGGCGACGTGCGCCTTAAATTGTATCGCGGAAACGTAATCGTTACGGGCAGACGTTCGCCCTATTCGCTTTACAAAGAGCGCGTCGTAACCTTTGAAGACGACGCGGGCGCGTATGACCAGACGGACGCGGAAGGTTTTATAAAGTTACAGGCGTTGCGTTTGCGTTTACGGCAAATGGATTGACTATGAATGCAATTGAAAAAATTAAAGAGAAATTGCAGAAATATCCGCAAATTAAATTTGAAGAAGATGAAAATTCAATTTGGGTTCTTCCGGCTTCGGAAGAAGGATTTACTGTAACTTTGGATATTGGTTACGACAATATCAAAGTTTTTTTTAACGGCTGGCACGAAGATTTTGAAAACGAAGAAGAAGCATTAAACTGTTTTGCTTTTGGTCTTTCGACTGATTGTCGTTTGAAGGAATTTCATCGAAATAATGAGTCTTACAAATGGACACTTGAGTATAAAGAAAATGGTGAATGGATTGCAGAAAGCACAATAAGTCTCTTTAACTTTTCATTTTGGCAAAGGCAAACAATTCTTTATCTGCAAAATGATTTAATAAAATGAAAGAAAAAATAAAAATCGTAATCTTCGGCGGTTCGGGTTACGGCGGAAGCGAGCTTTTGCGGATTCTGCTGTTTCATCCAGAAGCGGAAATCGCGCTTGTTACGGCGAACGAACACGCGGGCAAAGCCGTCGGCGAAGTTCATAAAAATCTGTTTGGTCTGACTGATTTGAGATTCGAGAAAGCGCCCGAAGATTTGTCCGCGCTCGAAAATATTGATGTCGCGTTTTTCGCTTTGCCGCACGGACAGGCATTGAAACTCGTGCCGCAGTTGCCGGAAACAATCAAAGTAGTTGACCTTTCGGGCGATTTCAGAATCAATGATGCGGAAGTTTTCCAGAAATTTTATAAGCTCGAACGAGACGCGAACGATTTGCAGGCGCAGTTTGTCTACGGCTTGACCGAAACGAATCGTGAAGCGATAAAGGCGGCAAATCGCATCGCCAATCCGGGCTGTTTTGCGACGGCGACTCTGCTCGCGCTTGCGCCGCTGGTTAAAAGCGGTTTATTGACGGGAAAAATCATCGTTGACGCGAAAACAGGTTCGAGCGGTTCGGGCGCGAAAGCGGCGGCGAACACGCATCATCCGCAGCGCGCTAATTCGTTTTATGCGTATAAGCCTTTTGAGCATCAGCACGTTCCCGAAATCGAACAGCATTTAAGAGAAGTCGGCGAATTTTCGAGCGAGTTTGTTTTTATGACGCACTCGCTTCCCGTTTCGCGCGGGATTTTCACGTCGTGTTATCTGGAAACAACCGTAAATTTAACGAATGAAGATTTGAAACGTCTTTACGAGCTTTTTTACAAAGATTCGTTTTTCGTCCGAATCGTCGAAGGTTCGCCCGATATTAATTGGGTTAAAACGACGAACTTCTGCGACATCGCGGCGCATTCAAACGGCAAACAAATCGCGGTTTTCTCGGCGATTGATAATCTGGTCAAAGGCGCGTCGGGGCAAGCGGTGCAGAATATGAATTTGATGTTCGGTCTGGACGAGAAAACGGGTTTGATTTTTGCGGGTTCAAATCCGTAAGAGTTTTTGCCACAGAGAACACAAAGTTCACAGAGAGAAAGACTATGAGTGATTTTTTAACTCAAAAAATTATCGGCGCGGCAATTGAGGTTCATAGAATTTTGGGCGCGGGATTGCTTGAATCTATCTACGAAGAAGCTCTCTGCCGCGAGTTTCAGTTGAGAGATATTAAATTTCAGCGGCAAGTCGAGGTTGACGTTGTTTATAAAGGACAAATTATAAAAGGACAGCGGTTAGATTTATTGGTTGAAAATGAAGTCGTCGTTGAAATCAAATCTCTGGCAAGATTGCCCGAAGCGGCGACGGCGCAAATTTTATCTTATCTAAAAGCAACCGGCTTAAAACGCGGTTTATTAATAAATTTCGGCGCGTCCAAACTTGTTGACGGCATTAAAAGAATCTCTCTGTGAACTCTGTGTTCTCTGTGGCAAAAATATTTATGAATTTTGAAGAAATAGAAAGTTTGGAAGAACAGTTTCAACTCGCCACTTACGCGAAGATGAAAATTGCCGTCGAAACCGGCAAAGGCGCGTGGGTTTGGACGAGCGACGGCGAGAAATATCTCGATTTATACGGCGGACACGCGGTTTGCGCGACAGGACATTCGCATCCGCACGTCGTCGAAGCGTTGAAAAATCAAGCCGAAAAGATTTTGTTTTATTCAAATCTGGTTTATTCGGAAATCCGCGCCAAAGCTGCCGAAAAACTCGTTTCGATTGCACCCGAATCAATTACGAAAGCGTTTTTCTGCAATTCGGGAACTGAGGCGAACGAAAACGCGATGCGAATGGCTAGAATGGCGACGAAGCGCGAGAAAGTTATGACGTTTTCCGGCGGTTTTCACGGCAGAACGGCGGACGCGATTTCGGCGACGTTTTTGGGAAATTACAGAAATATCGGGAAGCCGAATGTGCCGCATCACGTCTGCGCCGAATTCGGCAATATCGAATCGGTGCGCGAATTCGCCGATAACAAAACAGCGGCGATTATGCTCGAACCGATTCAATCAATGGCTGGCGTTGTCGAAGCGAAACCTGAATTTTTTCGTCAATTGCGCGAAGTTTGCGATGAATTCGGAATCGTTTTAATTTTCGACGAAGTGCAAACCGGCGTCGGACGCACAGGCGATTGGTTTTTCAGCGGAAGCGATTTTGCCGGCAGCGCTGAAGCCGACGTTATTACGCTGGCGAAAAGTTTGGGCAGCGGCGTTCCGGTCGGCGCGTGTTTAGTTAATGAAAAAGTTTCCGAAACAATCAAAACAAACGACTTAGGAACAACTTTCGGCGGCGGAATGCTGGCGATGGCGGCGGTTTTAGCGACGCTCGAAGCAATTGAAACGGACGAGATGCGCGAGAACATTTCCGAGATCGGAAGTTATCTGAGCGAAAGAATAAAGGCAATCGAATCGGTCAAAGCTATGAGCGGAAAAGGCGGACTTTTGGGCATCGAGTTTGCCGGAAACTGCAAAACGATTTATCAAAAGCTGCTCGAAAACAAAATTATTACGGGAACTTCGAGCAATCCGAATGTATTAAGATTATTACCGCCCTTGTGCGTGAAAAAAGAGGAAATTAATTTGCTGGTTGACGTTTTACAGACGGCGAATTTCGATTAGCAATTTTTATGAAAGACACGGTTTTTTTATTTGACGTTGACAACACTTTGCTCAATAACGACTGCGTGTCGAAGGATTTGCGCGCTTTTCTGGAGTGCGAAGTCGGCGTGAAACGCTCGAATCGTTACTGGGAAATTTTTGAAGAACTGCGCCGCGAACTTGGTTACGCCGATTATCTCGGCGCGCTTCAGCGCTATCGCGTCGAAAATCCATACGATTCGCATCTGCTTGCCGTTTCGACTTTTTTAATCAATTATCCGTTCGCCAACAGACTGTTTCCAAACTCGCTCGACGCTTTGGAACACTGCAAACAATTCGGCAAAGTCGTTATTCTTTCGGACGGCGACGTGGTTTTTCAGCCGCGCAAAATCGAGCGTTCCGGTTTGCTCGAAGCGGTCGAAAAAAATATTTTGATTTACATTCACAAAGAAACCGAATTGCACGATGTCGAGCGGCGTTATCCGGCGGGACATTACGTTTTAGTTGACGACAAACTGCGTATTTTAACGGCGATAAAAAAAATCTGGGGCGAAAAAGTAACGACCGTTTTCCCGCGTCAAGGTCATTACGCTTTTGATGAAAAGGAGATTGCCAAATATCCGCCCGCCGACATTACAGTTGAACGCATCGGCGATTTATTAAATTTTAGCGCAGAACAATTAATTAAAAACACGGAAACCCGCGCGTAATCTAAGGGTGCAAAAGATAACATTTCGGCAAACTTGCTGACGTGCGGGCTTCCGTCATTTTATAAATGAATAATTTTCTAAAAACATCTGATTTTTCGCGCGCTGAACTTGAAGCGATTATCGAATCGGCTTTGAAATATAAAAGCGGCGAAAATATCGAAAAAACTTTGAACGGGAAATCCGTCGCGCTCGTGTTTTTTAATCCGAGTTTGCGAACCAGAGCTTCGATGCAGGTTGGCATTTACGAACTCGGCGGAAACGCGGTGATTTTGGAGCCGGGAAATACGAGCTGGACGCTCGAACATCGTGAAAACGTCGTGATGGATTCGGACAAAACCGAGCATTTGAAAGAGTTTGTCGGAGTTTTGGAAAGATATGTCGCCGCAATCGGCGTGCGGACGTTTGCGAATTTGAAAGATTGGGAAGCGGAACGCCTCGAACCTGTTTTGTCGGCGTTTGAAAAGTATTCGACGAAACCGATTATCAATCTCGAATCGGCGATGCATCATCCGTGTCAGGCGCTTGCCGATATGCTGACGATTCGCGAGCGATTCGGCGAACGGAAGAAAAAAGTTCTGCTGACGTGGGCTTGGCATCCGAAGCCTCTGCCGATGGCTGTGCCGAATTCGTTCGCGCTGGCGGCGGCGCAATTCGGACACGATTTGATAATCGCGCATCCCGAAGGTTATGAGCTGGACGGCGAATTGATGCGGGAAATTGCAAATCAAGCCGAAGAAAACGGCGGCAATGTGGAAATTTCAAACGATGTAAATTCGTCGTTTGAAAACGTCGAGGTTGTTTATGCAAAAAGCTGGGGCGGCAAAGAATTTTACGGCGCGGCGGAAAAAGACAACGAGTTTCGCGCCGGTTTGAGACGCGATTGGATTGTCGATGAAGCGAAAATGAAGAAGACGAACGACGCGATTTTTATGCACTGTCTGCCCGTCAGAAGAAATGTGATTGTTACCGACGCGGTGATTGATTCGGCAAATTCCGTCGTCGGCGACGAAGCCGAAAATCGCCTGCACGTTCAAAAAGCGATATTGACGAAATTAATCAAATGAACGACGAAAAACTCAATTTACTGCGCGAATCGCTGCCTTATATTCAAAAATTCAAAGGCAAAACTTTCGTCGTCAAATTTTCCGGCAAAGTTACCGAAGATAAAGAAAATCTTTCCTCACTGGCGGAAGAATTGGCGCTTCTCCATCAGGTCGGAATCCGCCTGTGCGTCGTTCACGGCGGCGGCAGGCAGTTGAGCGAACTCGCCGCGCGGCTCGGCGTGGCGCAAACCGTAATCAACGGACGGCGCGTAACGAACGACGAAACGCTGGAACTGGCGAAAATGATTTTCGCGGGGAAAATCAACACGGAAATTCTGGCGGCGCTCAGAAATCACGGCGCGGAAGCCGTCGGGCTTTCGGGCGTTGACGGCAATATCGTTCGCGCCGCGCGCCGTCCGCCGAAAGACGTTTTGAACCGCGCCACCGGCGAGCGCGAAACGATTGACTTCGGACACGTCGGCGACGTTCTGGAAATCAACGACCGGCTTTTGCAGATTCTGCTCGACAAAGATTATTTGCCCGTCGTCTCCTCGCTCGGCGCGGACGACGCCGGACAAATTTACAACATCAACGCCGATACGGTCGCCGCCGAAATCGCCGTCCGCCTGCAAGCCGAAAAAATCGTTCTGCTCTCGGATGTCGGCGGCATCTACCTCGCGCCGGACAAGCCGGAAACGAAAATTTCCCGGCTTTCGGCGGCGCAAGCCGAAGAACTCATCCGCAGCGGCGCGGCTTCCGGCGGTATGATTCCGAAACTGCAAAACGTTATAGATTTGCTCAAACGCGGCGTGAAATCGGCTCACGTCGTCAGCGGCACGACGCGCAACGCTCTGCTTTCGGAGGTTTTTACCGACTCCGGCACCGGAACGATGATTGGATAAACCGTTGAAAAAAATTCATAAATTCGCACGGATGTTCCGGTCAATATAAAAATTTATCCCGAAAATGAGTTATTTCGACGGCGGCGGGACTTTGCTATTTTTGAGACAGCTTCTAATATCACGTAATAACGTTCGGGCTGACAACCGGCGGAACAGCGATATTGTTTTCGAGGAGCGTCTGACTGACCGCGACCGCCAAATCGCTGCTGATTTGGACTGTTTTATCAAACTGGGTCGTCCACACCCGCAATTTAAAATCAAGCGAGAGAACGCCGAAATTGCTTAACAAAACTTTCGGTTCGGGGTTTCCGGCGACGAGCGGATGAGCGGCGGCGACTTTGCCCAGCAGTTCGATGACGAGCTGCGTATCGACGCCGCGCGCGACCTGGACGAGTATTTCCATTCCGCGTTTGGGTGTCGAGCGCGTCCAGTTCTTGACGTTTTCGCTGATTAGTTTGCTGTTCGGCACGATTATCTCGGAATTGTCCCACTGCCGGATGACGCTTGCCCTGATTCCGATACGCCGCACCGTGCCGGTCGCTTCTTCAATCATAATTTCGTCGCCGATTTTAATCGGACGCTCGAATAATAAAATCAGACCGGACACGAAATTATTGATGATATTCTGCAAGCCGAAGCCAATGCCGACGCCGAACGCGCCGACTAAAACCGTAAAGCGCGTCAAATCGAAACCGGCGGCGGCGACCGCGAAAAAGAATCCGACGAGCAGGATAATATAATTGAGAACGGTCGAAATCGCGTAAGGTATGCCGTGCGCCAGTGAAAAGCGCGGATAAACGTCTTCTTCGAGCGCGAAGCGAATGAAGCGCGAGAGCAGAAACGCCGCCCAGACGATGGCGAAAAACAGCAGCACGTCGCTCGCCGAAATGCTCAGCGAACCCAAACTCAGCTCGGCGGTCAACAGCGCTTTGACTTCCCCGAAAACGACTTCGCGCAGAGTGAAAAATTCGAGCGTAATGACGAGCCACAGCGCGAAGGCGACGAAGCGGACGAATTTCCGCGCTTTTTCCTGAATTGTCGGAGCGTAATTCTGCACCGTTTTGAGCAGATTCAAAGGTCGGAGGCGCAGCGCGAAAACAATCAAACCGTCGATGATGCGGACGACGGCGTATAAAACAACGGCGGCATACGCGCTTCTTAAAACTCCGTTGCCGACCAGACGCGATAAGTTGACGTAGCCGAAAACATTTGCCAGAAACGCGACGGCGAAAAACGGCAGGACAACCAGCGCGGCAGCGCGGACAGTGCGAAAGGCGCGCCCGTGTTTTTTATTCGCGGTTTCTTCGGCGGATAATCCGGCGCGGTAAAACCACAGAAAGAACAGAAACCCGCCGAGCATTTCCGCGAGGAACAACGGGCGGACGACGGTCGGCACGGCGTCGGCAATCGCTCGCAGCTGGTCGGCGAAATAGAAAACGACGAGCGAGTACAGAAGCGGATAAACGGAGCGCGCGATTAGTTTTTTGAGGATAATAACCGTCGGGAGAAGCGCAGTCGCGCCGAATATCGCGCTTAACATTTGCGGCGTCTGCGGGTAAATCCGCGAGTTAAAAAGAATCGCCAGAACGAGCGCGGTCTGAATCGGCAGATAAAAAATCACCGCCGCCGATTTCAAATCCGGGTTCAATTCGACCAGCGGACGCGCCCGGCGGCGTAGAAAAATCAGAAACGCGGCAAACAAAACAAAGAGGAGAAAATGAATAAAGAGCTTGTCGCGGCTGCGCGCGGCAAACGCCTTTAACCCGTCGAACTGCGCGGAGAGCGAATCCCTGAGACCTTGTGAGACGCCCGCCCGCGTCCATAAATCGGCGCTCCAGATCGGCGGACTGTCCTGCACCAGCAGCTGACCGACGAGCGCTTCGCGCGTTTGTCTGATTGAATCGATTGCCTCGTCAACCCGATTCTGCTGCTCGGCGACGCGGTTTTGAAGGACGACGACGCGCGCCTGCCGCGTTTCGACTGCGCGGCGCGTGTCTGCGGCGACCCGGATGATTTCTTCAATCCGCGCGAGAACTTCCGGCGGAGTTTCCGTGTTTCTTAATTCTCCGAGCGTTTTCTGCCATCTTTTGCTCAGGTCGTCGAGCTGTTTCAAATCGCCTTCGAGCTGGCGGGCGCGGGCGGTTAAATCGTCTTTCCAGCGCGGCAGATTTTTGGTTAAACCGTTCCAGTCGGACTGAAAACTTCTCAGCTTGTCGAGCGAAGTCGCGCCTTCGACGACCTGCGCCGTTTCTTCGAGCCGCGCGTTGATTTCGACGGTCAAAGCGGGCAAATCCTGCTCGACCTTTTCGGCTGCCGTGTCCGCGGATGCGCCCGCCGCGATTTCCTTCAAGGTCGAAGAAGCGCTTTCGGCTTGCGCGATAACGTCCGAATACGGAATCGGCGTCGGCGACGCGGCGGGCGAAGCCGAAGCGTTTGCCGCCGTCCGATTAGCCGCCGCCGGCGCGGTATTTTGCGCCCGAACCGCCGGAAATAAACAAGCGACGACGAAAAGCGCGGCGGAAAAAATCTCTTTTACCTTTTTCATTTGAATTTTTCTAAATTCCGAATTTTTAAAACAATCCATTTTTGAATCTTCTCATCTTTCAGCTTCTAATAAATCCGTAATTTGTTCAGATGTCAAAAAATCGCCCGCGGCGAAAAATCTTGCCGCCGGTTATCGGCACACTTGACGCAGCATAGGAAATATTTTACATTGTGAATAGTTCGAAAGTCGAACCATTAGGAGACGATATTGAAATGCCCGATTTAGAAGCAAAAGCAATCGAGTTAAAAAAGACGCTTGACGTGATAACATCTCACTTTCAGTGGATTAACTCGGCGAGCGCGAGCGGCGAGCTGAGCCTGCAGGAATTGAAGATTGTCAATTGTATCGGTCAGCGCGAGTCGTGCATTATGAGAGAAGTGTCCGAACATTTGCAGGTCGCGGTCAGCACGATGACGGGAATTATCGACAAATTAGAAGACAAAGGCTTAGTCCGGCGCGAGCGAAACGACGAAGACAGGCGCATCGTCCGGGTTATTCTGACCGGCAAGGGACGGAAGGTTCATCAGTCGAATGTCGAAAATTATATGGAATTAAGCCGCCGGATGCTGCAATCGCTGAACGAAAGCGAGCAGGACGTTTATTTGGAGATAACCAGAAAAATCGCCCGCAGCGCGGCTCAATACATCGAATCAAATTCAGGCAATCAATAATACACAAAAATTTTTAGCGCGATACTTCGGTGCGCGAATTATTTATTTTGTGTATTATTTTAGTTTTTGATGATTCGGATTTTGCAAAATTATCGCCCGGCGGCTTGCGCCGAAACGCGCCGCGGGAAAAAGCGGATGGAAGAGATTTTTGCCGGGAAAAAGAAAAGTAAGAGCTTACGAATTTAAGTTTATGTTAAAACGCAGTAAAATTTCCGCCGCGCTTTTGAGCGGATTACTTATCACGATGGCGGCGTGCGGCGGTTCTAAAACCGCGAATAATAACGCGAACTCGCAGTCGAATGCGGCGGCAGCGATTGTCGAAGTAACGACCGCTCAGGCGGTTTCGCGCTCCGTTCCGGCGTTTATTCAAACGACGGGAAGCCTCGTCGCCGAAGAACAATCCGACATCGCGCCGCAGGTTTCCGGGCAGATTACCGCAACGCCCGTAGATGTGGGCGCGTTTGTCGGACGCGGCGACGTTATTGCGAGACTCGACGACCGCGACGCTCGTCTGCGGCTCCAGCAGGCGCAGTCGAATGAACAGCAGGCGCAGTCCGCCGTCCGGCAGGCTGAGGTCAGAGTCGGACTCGCTCCGGGCGGTCAATTTGACCCGAACAACGTTCCCGAAGTGCGCGCCGCGCAGCGGAATTACGAAGCGGCGCAGGCGCAGATTCGCAGCGCCGAAGCGCAGATTAAAAATGTCGATGCGCAGGCGCGGCTTGCCGAAGATACGGCGCGTCGGTACGCGAATCTGCTGCGCACCGGCGACGTTTCGCGCATCTCCTATAATCAGGCGCAGGCGCAAGCCGAATCCGCCAGAGCGCAGCTCAACGCCGTCAAAGAACAGGTCAATACAGTGCAGGCGCAGGCGAGCGCGACGCGCCAGCAGTCGGAAGTCGTCATCAATACGGCGCGGCAGAATAATCAGGCAATCGCCACGGCGCGAGCCGCCGTGGGAAACGCGCGGGCGGCGACCGCTTTAGCCGAAAAAGCGGTGAACGACACGATTATCCGCGCGCCTCTGTCCGGTTTTATCAGCGAGCGGGCGAGCGCCGTCGGCGAATACGTAACGCCCGCTTCGAGAATCGCTACCCTGGTTCGCACCAATCCGATTAAAGTCAACATCCAGCTTCCCGAAGCCAGCGCCGGACAAGTTCGCGCCGGAATGTCGGTTTCGGTCAGCGTCGCCGCTTATCCCGACCGGCAGTTTGCCGGACAGATAACGAGCATCAATCCGTCGCTCGAAGCAAGCACGCGCGCGGTTATCGTCCAGGCGCAGATTGATAACGGCGAAAACCTGCTGCGCCCGAATATGTTTGCGACCGCCCGCATTTTGCAGTCCGGCGGCGGCGAAAGCGTTTTCGTGCCGCGCTCGGCGGTTTTGCCCGACCCGACGACCAACACGGCGAGCGTCTATGTTATCGAAGGCGACACGGCGCGCAATCGTCAGGTGCAGACCGGAATCGAAGAAGGCGATACGATTCAGATTATAACGGGCGTCAACGCTGATGAAACGGTTGCCGTGAGCAATGTCGAGCAGCTTTTTGACGGCGTAACTGTGAGGCGGCAGTAGGTTCAAATAACTTTGAACTTTGAACTAAAAAGATTATGCAATGGTTAGCTGAAATTTGTGTTAAGCGTCCGGTGTTTGCGACGATGCTGATTTTGTCGCTCGTCGTTCTCGGCGGATTTTCGTTTTTTTCGCTCGGCGTCGATTTGTTTCCGAAGGTTGATTTGCCGACGGTCGTTATTACGACGATTAATCCGGGCGCGTCGCCGACGGAAATCGAAACCGAGGTTTCCGATAAAATCGAAGCGTCGGTCAATACCATCAGCGGCGTTGACGAGCTGCGCTCGACTTCCGTGGAAGGCGTTTCGACCGTGATTGTTACGTTTTCGCTCGACAAAAACGGCGATGTCGGAGCGCAGGAAGTGCGCGATAAAATCAATCTGATTATCGGTAATTTGCCCGACACGATTGAGCAGCCGATTATCCAGAAAATTGACCCGGACGCCTCGCCGGTGCTGCGCGTCGTCGTGTCAGGTCCGGGAGCGCTGCGCGAAGTTACGGACATTGCCGACAAACAGGTCGTTAAAAGAATCGAAACGATTAACGGCGTCGGGCAGGTCAATATGGTCGGCGGCGGAACGCGCGAGATTCAGCTTCTGCTCGACCCGGAAAAAATGCAGGCGAACGGCGTAACATTTACCGATGTTTCAAACGCCGTGCGCCAGCAAAACCTCGAAGTTCCCGGCGGGCGAGTCAATCAGGGCGGAACGGAACTGACTTTGCGAACGATGGGACGCATCAGCGACCCGCAGCAGTTCGGCGAAATCGTCGTTGCCACGCGCGGCAGCTTCGCCATTAAAATCAAGGACATCGGAAAAGTCGCCGATACGATTGAGGAACCGCGCACCGCCGCTCGCCTCAACGGTCAGCCCGCCGTAACGCTTATCGTCCAGAAACAATCCGGGCAGAATACTGTCGCCATCGCCGACGCGATAAAAGCGCGCCTCGCCGAGATTCAGCCGACGCTGCCGAACGGATTCCGCACGCAGATTATCGGCGACCAGTCAGTCTTTATTAAAGCTTCGCTCAACGCGATTGAAGAACATCTTTTGCTCGGCGGACTGCTCGCGTCTATCGTTGTCTTTGTCTTTTTATGGAATTTCCGGGCGACGTTGATTGCGGCGCTGGCGATTCCGACTTCGATTATCGCCACCTTCGCGGCGATGTATGCGATGCATTTCACGCTTAATCAAATCACGATGCTCGCGCTGACTTTGATGGTCGGAATCGTGATTGACGACGCGATTGTCGTTCTCGAAAATATTTTCCGCTTTATCGAAGAAAAGGGAATGTCGCCGTATCAGGCGGCAATCGAAGGCACGCGCGAAATCGGTCTCGCGGTTTTAGCGACGACTTTGAGCCTGCTCGCCGTGTTTCTGCCCGTCGGATTTATGGGCGGAATTATCGGGCGGTTTATGTCGAGCTTCGGCTTGACCGCTTCCGCCGCCATCGCCGTTTCCTTACTTGTTTCATTTACTTTGACGCCGATGCTCGCGGCGCGGCTCATCAAACGCGACGACCCGGAAGACGCCGCCGGCAGCGAAGAAGTGCGTGAAAGCGCGCTGATAGACGACGGTCTTACGCCTGGCTCGCCCGAAGTCAAACATCCTGCGCACGCGCACGAATCAAAAGAATCCGGCTGGTATAGCTACGTTGACCGCAGTTATACGTGGCTGCTGAAACTTTCGATGGCGCATCGCTGGGCGATTGTCGCAATCTGTTTATTAGTCGTCATCAGCATCGTGCCGCTGTTTATGTTCGTCGGCAAAAACTTTCTGCCCGTTGACGACCAGTCGCAGTTTGAAATTTCGGTGCGCGTTAAAGAAGGCTCGACGCTTCCGGCGACGACGACAATCGTCGAACGAATCGCGGCTGACGTGCGGCAAATTCCCGGCGTAACCGACACGCTGGCGACAATCGGCGGCGGTCAGCAGCAGACGGTCAATACCGGCTCGGTTTATGTCAAACTGGCTGATATTGACCAACGCGAAGAATCGCAGGACGAATTGATGATTCGCGCCCGCGAGATGTTGAAAAATTACCCGCCCGAATTTCGCGTCAGCGTGCAGGCGGTTGCCGCAATTTCCGGCGGCGGTCAGCGCAACGCGCCCGTTCAATTTTTCTTAAGCGGACCCGATTTGGATAAGCTAACGCAGTATTCGGCGGCTCTGCTCGAAAAGATGAAAGCGATTCCAGATGTCGTTGACGCCGATACGTCGCTCGTCGTCGGCAAACCGGAATTACGCGCCGAAGTTGACCGCGTTCGCGCGGCTGATTTGGGCGTTCGCGTCGGCGATGTCGCGCAGGCTCTCAACGCGCTCGTCGCCGGACAGGAAATTTCGACTTTTAACGTCGGAACAGACCAGTATAACGTCCGCCTTCGCGCTCTCGGTCAATACCGCACGACGGCGGAAGGCTTGCAGCAAATCAGCATCGCGTCAACAAAAGGCGGAACGGTTACGCTTGATAAAGTCGTTAAATTCGCGCCCGGTTCTGGTCCGTCGGCAATCGACCGTCTGAACCGCCAGCGGCAGGTAACTCTGTCTTCAAACGTCCGTCCGGGCGGCTCGCAGTCAACCGTTATCACCGGAATGAACCAAGCCGTTTCCGAATTAAAACTCGATCCGGGTTATACGTCGGGCGTCGCCGGACAATCGAAGGAACTGGCGAAAACCGCGTATTATTTTCTGCTCGCCGTTACGATGTCGTTTATTTTTATGTATATCGTGCTGGCGGCGCAGTTTGAATCGTTTATTCATCCGGTGACGATTCTCCTGACTCTGCCGCTTTCGATTCCGTTCGGCATTTTGAGTCTGCTTGTAACGGGTCAAACCGTCAATATTTTCTCCGCTCTCGGTCTGCTGCTTTTGTTCGGCGTGGTTAAAAAGAACGCGATTCTGCAAATTGATCATACGAACGGATTACGGGCGCACGGTATGGCTCGCTACGACGCGATTATTCAGGCGAACCGCGACCGTCTGCGCCCGATTCTGATGACGACAATCGCGCTCGTCGCCGGTATGCTGCCGCTCGTCCTTTCGACCGGACCCGGTTCGGGAACAAACCGCTCAATCGGCGTTCTCGTCGTCGGCGGACAAAGCTTGTGTCTGCTTTTGACACTGCTCGCCGTGCCGGTTTTCTACTCGCTGTTTGAAGATTTGGGAGAATCGCGCGTCTGGGGTTACATCGGCGGCGCTTACACCAAAGTTACGGGCGGCGTCGGTCGGAAGATTTCCGGCGCGTGGTCGAATGCGCGGGCGTCCGTTTCGAGAAAAAACAGGAAGGAAGAATACGCGGAATCAACTCAAGGTGAATAGTTTTATGCAAAGTCCGAAGAAGTATCTAACGCAGTTAATTTTAACATCGGCGTGCGGCTTTTTGTTCGCCGTCGGCGCGGCGGCGCAGACAACGCCGACAACTCCGACAACGCAGCAGCCGCAAACGTCCGCGACGCCGCCCGGAACGATAACGCCGCCGACTACTCAGCCGAATCCGCAGCCGGGACAAACGCAGACGCAGCCGAATGTTCCCGCCGGACAAGTTCCGGCGACGATACAGCCGGGAACAATTACCGCTCCCGCCGCGCCGGGCATTCAAAGCAGCGCGCCCGCGCCGACGGCTGCCGGTCAGGATGTCGGGACTTCCGGTGGCGTCGCGCCCGCTCAGCTTCCGGCGAATCCGCCCGCGATTGAGCCGAATTTTGAAGCTCCGCCGCGCCCGCTTCCGTCAGCCGAGCGCGTCGGCGTCAACGTCGCCGACCAGACGCCGCTCTCGCTCAATGAAGCGATTACGATGGCGCTCGAAAACAACAATAATATCGAAACTTCCCAGATTGACGTGCGGCTTTCCGAATTTGATTTAACTGCCGCTCGCGGTGTTTACGACCCGCGCTTTTTTACGGAAAGCTATTACGAGCGCAGCAAAGTTCCGACGGCTTCATCGTTAGGCGGCGCGAACGGTTCGACGACAACATCGGGTTTTAACGCCAACGTCGGCTTCAACGGTTTTACGCCGTTCGCCGGCGGTTCGTACCAATCGAGCTTTACGTCAGCCAGACAGACGACCGATAATCCGTTCACTTCGCTCAACCCGCAGTTTCCGACCGCGCTCAGGTTCAGCTACACTCAGCCGCTTTTTCGCGGGCGCAGAATTGACGACAACCGCCGCCGGATTCAGATTGCGAAGAAAAACCTGAGCTTGACCGACGCGCAGTTTCGCCAGCAGTCAATCATAACGATTACTCAGGTTATCAACGCTTATTGGGATTTGACGTTCGCGCTTCGTAATTTGCAGGTGCAGATTGACGCGGTGAGACAAGCCAGAACGCAGGTCGAAAGCAATCAGCGGCAGGTTCGGGAAGGACTGCTCGCGCCGATTGATATAATCGCCGCCAACACGCAGGTTACGAATTTCGAGCAGAATGTTTATACCGCGCAGGAACAGGTTACGCGCTCGGAAAGCACTTTAAAAACGCTGATTCTGCCGAAAGCCGAAGCTGATTTATGGGCGCGGGCGATTGTGCCGACGACGCCGGTCAATGTCGAAGCTCCGCGCGCGTCGTTTGAGGAAGCGTTAGGCGCGGCGATGACAACCCGACCGGAGCTGGCTCAATTGCAAACCAGCCGGGAAATCAATGAAATCAACGCCCGTTATTTCCGCGACCAGACAAAGCCGCAGGTTGATTTAATCGCGTCTTTTACAAGCGCCGGACTCGCCGGAACTTCCGTTTCTTCCGGCTCAAACCCTTTAACATCGAGCTTCGCTCCGATAATTCAGCGTGTCAACGATTTGTCCGCGCTGAATAATTTACCGCCTTTGCCCGTCGCCAATTCCAATACCAGCGCGATTCCAAATAATCTAATCGGCGGCTACGGTCAATCGCTGCAAAATGTCGTCGGTTTTAATTATCCGACTTTTCGTCTCGGCGTTCGCGTCGATTTACCGTTCGGAAATCGCACGGCGAAAGCGAATCTCGGACGCTCGCTTGCCGAAGGCACGCGCATCGAAGCGCAGCGCGACCAGACAATGCAGCAGGTTAAATTCGAGGTGCAGACATCTTTGCAGACTTTGCGCTCCGCCGAAGCGCGTCTGGCATCGGCGGCGGCGTCGCGTTCTTCGGGCGAGCAGCTTTACGCCAGCGAGCAGCGCCGTTTTGAAAACGGAACTTCGACGATTTTTCTCGTTCTCCAGCGGCAGCAGGAATTAGTCGCGGGGCGGGCGCGTGAATTGCAGGCGCAGACCGATTTAAACAAAGCGATTGCCGATTTCCAGCGCGCCACCGGCAACACTTTTCAATCGCACAATATCACTGTCGAAGACGATGAGACGACGCCGAACAGACAGTTAAAAATTGATAATCCCGCGCCCGCCGACACCGACGGCACAGGATATTTTTCGAGTCAGCCGCGCAAATCGCCGACTATTTCGAGCGCGGCTGGAGCAAATTCCTTAACCGCGAAGCCGTAGAATAAGGAAGTGAAATTATGCTTTCCGCCAAAAAAAATCGTGCTTTAAGTTTTGTGTTAACCGGAGTCTTAATCGTTTCCGGCGCGGCGTGCGGTTCGTCGGGCGAAAACGCGGATACGCCGCCCGGACTCGTCGTCGTCAACGCGTCGAGAACCGGGACGGTCAAGCGCGTTCTGGTCAGCGAAGATACGGAAGTCGCGGAAAATGCCGTGTTGATTGAGATTGCCGTTCCGACAAACAACACTAATCCGCCAACAAATTCCAATCGCCCGCCCGTTGACAATCAAATGCAGAATCAGGGCAGGGCAATCGCGGACGCCGAACAGCAGCTGCAGAGCGCCGCCGTCGAATTGCAGCGCATCGAACCGCTCGTCGCGTCTGACAGCGCGCCGCAGGCTCAATTAGACGCCGCTCGCGCCGTATATCAGCAGGCTCAGGAACGGCGCGACGAGCTGCGCCGCAGCGCGCAAAACCCGCAAATCAATCCGGTTTTGCCGCAAAGCAGTATAAATTCTGAACAGAACGCGCCGGAAAATATAATCGCCGTGCGCGCTCCGGTCGCCGGAAACGTCCGCGTCCTCAGCACGCGAATCGGGCAGCCCGTCAGAGCCGGAGAACCGATTGCGACGATTTCGACCGCGCGTTAAGTCGGGCGCAAATTAAAATGTATTTGTTCGCGGCATATAATCATTGCGCGAACGGCAAGCCGATGAGAAAGAAACAAACTGAAATTTGAACGCGAGAATGCGTTGGCGATTGTTTAATTTTGCTCGGCTGCTTAGCTAAAGGCTGGTTGATGATGAACAATGAATCGATTATGACGAAAGAGAAAAATAAACGCCCGAAAGTCGTGATTGTCGGCGGCGGTTTCGGCGGTCTTTACGCGGCGAAAACCCTGTCGAACAAGTTGGTCGACGTAACGCTGATTGACCGTAAAAATCACCACACGTTTCAGCCGCTGCTTTATCAGGTCGCGATGGCGGTTCTGGCGGCGGGCGACATCGCTTCGTCGCTGCGCGGCATTTTACGAAAGGCGCGCAACATCGAAGTTATCTTAGGCGAAGTCGTCGGTTTCGATACTGCCGTCCGACGTGTGAAATTAAAGGACGGCGGCGAACTCGAATACGATTATCTGATTGTCGCCGCGGGCGCGCGCCACGCTTATTTCGGACACGACGAATGGGCGGCGGACGCGCCCGGTTTGAAGACGATTGAAGACGCGGTGGAAATTCGCCGCCGCATTCTGCTGGCGTTTGAGACGGCGGAGCGCGAAGCCTTTTTGACGGGTGAGCGCGAGCCTTTAACCTTCGCCGTTATCGGCGGCGGTCCGACGGGCGTCGAGCTGGCGGGCGCGATTGCCGATTTAGCTCAGCTTTCGCTGGCAAAGGATTTTAAGACGATTGACACGACGAAGGCGCGCGTCCGGCTTTATGAAGGCTCGCCGCGCGTCCTGGGAACATATTCGGAAGCGTCGTCTAAAAGCGCCGAAAAACAGTTAAAAGAGCTGGGCGTCGATGTCTGCACCGGCAGCCTCGTAACGGCGGTCGAGCGGGGAAGAATCAAAGTCGGCGAACAGTGGCTTCCGGCGGACGTTACGCTCTGGGCGACCGGCGTCGCCGCCTCGCCGCTCGGCAAACAGCTCGGCGTCGAAACCGACCGCGCCGGGCGCGTGCCGGTCAATCCCGATTTGAGCATCGCCGGACACGCGGAGATTTTCGTCATCGGCGATATGGCGGCGCTCACCGGCGCGGACGGCAAATTAGTTCCCGGTCTCGGCGCGGCGGCGATGCAGGAAGGAAAGGCGACGGGCGAAAATATACTGCGCGACGCGCGCGGCGAAAAACGTCTCGCGTTCAAATATAACGACCGCGGAAATATGGCGACAATCGGACACAACCGCGCCGTTGCGGAATTCGGCGGCAGAAGATTTTCCGGCTTCACGGCGTGGCTTTTGTGGTCGGTCGTCCACGTTTTCCTGCTCGTCGGTTTTCGCAACCGCCTGACTGTTACCGGAGAATGGATATGGGCGTATTTCAAACGCGAAGGAAGCACGCCGCTCATCACCGAACATCAGCGCGGCGATTTTATCCCCGAACCGATTAAAACTAAAGCTGAAGGCTGAGCCTTCGAGCTTACCGAAAATCGCTGTATCCGATAAAGAAACAAAGCGCGTTCCGCGTTTGAACGCGAGAACATTTGTCGATTATTTAACTTGATTTCACGCTTCCGCCTACCACATTTTTCGCAGGTGATTGACCGTCTGAACGGCGGGTGAATTTTCTTCGACGTTCTGGCGCAGAAAGGAATTTACGGCGTCGAGTTTGGCGATTGCGTAATCGGTGCGCTTGTCGCTGCCCTGTTTATACGCGCCGATTAAAATCAAATCCTTCTGGGCTTCGTAAGTTGCCAGAACTTCGCGCAGTTTCCGCGCCGCTTCGACGTGCGGCTGGCTGGCGACCGTTGACATTACGCGCGAAACCGACTGTCCGACATCGATTGCCGGATAATGTCCGGCGGAAGCTAAATTTCTGGATAAAACAATGTGTCCGTCGAGAATCGAGCGCGTTTCGTCGGCAATCGGCTCGGTCATATCGTCGCCTTCGACGAGAACCGTGTAAAAAGCGGTAATCGAGCCTTTGTCCGAGTTTCCGGTTCGCTCTAACAGACGCGGCAATTCGGAAAAAACCGACGGCGGAAAACCGGCGCGTGTCGGCGGCTCGCCTCGCGCCAGACCGACTTCGCGCAAAGCTCTGGCAAACCGCGTAACCGAATCCATCATCAGTAAAACCTTTTTGCCGTTGTCGCGGAAATATTCGGCGATTGCCGTTGCGACATAAGCGGCTTTCATTCTGACCAGTGAAGGCTCGTTTGAAGTGGCGACGATGACGACCGACCGTTTCAAGCCTTCCGCGCCCAAATCCTGTTCGAGAAAATCGCGCACCTCGCGCCCGCGTTCTCCCACAAGCGCGATGACGTTGATTTCGGCTTCCGTGTTGCGCGCCAGCATTCCGAGAAGCGTCGATTTGCCGACGCCCGCCGCCGCGAAAACTCCGACGCGCTGTCCCGTTCCGACCGTCAGAATTCCGTCGAGCGCGCGGACACCTGTGGCAAACGGTTTCGTAACGCGCTCGCGGCTCATCGGGTCGGGCGGCGGCGACAGCACGTTGTATTCGGTCGCCGCGTCGAGCGCGCCGAGATTGTCAATCGGCTCGCCCAAACCGTTCAGAACGCGCCCCAGAAGATTTTCGCCGACCTTGACGCGCAGCGATTTTCCGGTCGAGACAACTTCCGCGCCCATCGCCACGTTGCCGATTTCGCCGAGCGGCATCAGGACGACTTCGCTGCCGCGAAAACCGACGACTTCCGCCTGAAGTGCCCGCGCCTGGTGCGGCGAGCGAATCAGGCAGACTTCGCCGACGCGCGCGCCCGGCACATTGGCGCGAATCAGCAAACCGACCAGCTCCGTAACGCGCCCGCGAATTTCAAAAGGTGAAATCCAATCGACGGCTTCGACATAACTTTTTAACTGCAAAGTCATAACTTTCTGAATTTATTCAACCGCGTAGTTTTTGAAATCAGGATAAAACCCGGTTTTTACTATTTCCTTTTTCGCGCTCTTTTGCAAAACCTCAGAACCTTCGGCGAATTTATACGCGTCCGTTTCCGGCAATCGGCTCGACCGGCGGCTTGCGTCGTTTAACGTCCGACGGCGAGATTAACCGCGCGTTTCGTTACCGGCGCAGCGCTTCATTCGATGAAAACCGGAGAATTCGGCGTTCCGAAAGGCGAGCGGACGATTATTTTTTTTTATCCTTCCCGTAAAGTTCACGCCGAAATTTCGAGTTGAAATGCTTTTGCCGCTGCGTATATACTCTGTGTGTGAAAAAGTCCCCGCAAGCGCTGATAATCGACGACGAGCCGCAGGTCGGTAATTTTATTGCCGAAGTTCTGGGTTCAAACGGCTGGAACGTCAGCCAGGCGAGAGACGCCGGGCGAGCGTTTGAAATGCTGGCTGAGCAGCAGTGGCTGTTGATTTTCTGCGATGTCGTTCTCGGCGGAATCGACGGCTACGCGGTTCTGCGTCATTTTTCAGAAAAACAATCCGAAGCCCGTTTCGTGCTGATGACCGGACAAGGTTCGGCGGCGGGCGCGCTCGACGCAACCGCTTTCGGAGCTTACGATTACCTTTTAAAACCGTTCGCCGATACCGACATTCTCCACATCGCCGACGCGGTTCTCGAACAGCATAAAATTCGTTCGCGGACGGCGGATACGGATTTGCGAAATTCGGTAAAAGGCTACACGTCGGATATTCCGCTTATCGGGAAAAGCCCGAAATTCGTCGAGTGTCTGAAAATGGTCGGGCGCGTCGCGGTAACGAATCATCCGGTATTGATTACGGGCGAATCGGGAACGGGAAAAGAAGTCGTCGCCCGTGCCGTTCACCGCCGAAGCCCGCGCGCGGACAAGCCGTTCGTCGGGATAAACTGCGGCGCGATTTCCGCCGAGCTGATTGAATCGGAATTGTTCGGACACGCTCGCGGCGCGTTCACGGGCGCTGACCGCGAGCGCGTCGGGCTGTGGGAAGAAGCGAACGGCGGGACGATTTTTCTGGACGAAATCACCGAAACCAGTCAGATGTTTCAGGTAAAACTGCTGCGCGCGCTTCAGGAAGGCGAGATTCGGCGCGTCGGCTCGAATCAAACCTTGAAGCTCGACGTGCGCGTTATCGCCGCCAGCAACCGCAACGTTAAGGAAGAAGTCGCCGCCGGACGTTTCCGAAAGGATTTAATGTATCGGCTCAATGCTTTTACGCTGCATCTTCCGCCGCTCCGGGATCGCGCCGAAGACATTCCGCTGCTTGCCGAATATTTCGCCGGGCTTGCCCGCCCGCTTGAGATGCCGCCGGTGAAGTTTTCCGCCGCGGCGCTTAAAATGCTCGAAAGCTATGATTGGGAAGGCAACATCAGAGAATTGGAAAACGCCGTTTTGTATGCCGCGTCGTTGTGCGAACACGTGATTTACCCGGAACATCTGCCCGATTACGTGCGGTTCGGCGGCGCTGAGATTTCAGAAAATTCACCGGCGGCGAGCGCGGAATCCGGCGAAGGCGATGTTTTGAAGATACCTTTGGGAAACGATGGTAAATGGCTTTCTCTGGCGGAAGTCGAAGAAAAATATGTCGCCCGTGTTCTGGCGCACACCGGCGGCAATAAACAGGCGGCGGCGCGTTTATTGAGGATCGACCCGAAAACTTTAAGCCGCGTTATCGAGCGCTCAAACAACTGAGAGCGGGCAGCTTTTTATTTCGCGGTAAATCGCCGAAGCGCCGGTAAATCTCCGTATTATTGTTTATTCACCGGTTCAATAATTGCGGACAAGTTTCCCGCTGCGGCAAATTTGTCCGGCAAATTTCCCGCTGCGGCTCGCGTTTAAAACGGTTCTTTCGTCAAATCCGCGCCGTCAGCCGAATTTAATCGGGGCATAAGATTTGCTTTTATCAAGCCTTTGCTCATTCGGGCAGATTTATAAAAAGATTGATAACGGAGATAAAAATCAGGACTTTCTCAAATTTGAGAAAGTCCTGAAAATATTGGAATTTTCAGTTTGATGTCGGCGTCGATTCGAGAAACGGAGTTTTTTTTCTCCGCATCCGGGAATTTTTAACGAGTTTGTTTAATAATGCCAAGTAATCACGTAGTTTTAGCCGTCAACGATAATCCCGACCAGTTGGAAGTATTACAGGTAATTCTTCAGCAGGCGGGTTTTCGTGTCGCAACGGCTTTCGGCGGAAATGAGGGTTTCGATGCGGCGCGGCGCGAGCTGCCGGATTTGATAATCAGCGACGTGATGATGCCGGACGGCGACGGTTTGGAGCTGTGCCGTTTAATTCGCGCGGACGCGGCGCTGCAATCGACTCCGATTTTGCTTTTGAGCGGGCTGCGCAAAGATATGAAAAGCGTCGTCGAAGGCATCGCTCTCGGCGCGGACGATTATCTGGAAATACCGTACGACGCGATGTATCTGGTTGCAAAGGCGACACGGATGATTGAACGGCGGCAGACGGAAAGGGCGCTGCGTGCAAATGACAATCGCTTTCGCAGTCTTATCGAAAACTCGCGGGACATCATCAGTATTTTGACTTCGGACGGAACAATCGTTTATGAAAGTCCGGCGCTCGAATACGTTCTCGGTTACGCGCCCGACGAGCTAATCGGTAAAAACGCCTTTGATTTGATTTACCCGGAAGACGCGGCGCGCGTAAATGCTTTTTTTAATCAGGCGCTTCAAAATATCGATGCCGCAGGACAGGTAGAATATCGTTTCCGGCACAAAGATAATTCGTGGCGAATTCTCGAATCGCTCGGCAGGAAATTCAACGACCCGGCTGACGGTTTGGTCGTGATTGTCAATTCGCGCGACGTTACCGAGCAGCGAAAGGCTCTGGAATCGAAACGCGAAGCCGAAGACACCAACAGATTTCAGGCGCACCTTCTCGATACGGTCGAACAAGCCGTCATCGCCACCGATTTGGACGGAATCGTTACTTACTGGAACGGTTTCGCGCAGAGATTATACGGCTGGTCAGCCGAAGAAGCCGTCGGACGCGCTATTACGAGCCTGACGACGCCGGAAGGCGCGCAGGCGGAAGCGAACGAAATTATTTCTCGATTAAAGGAAGACGGTAAAAGCTGGGCGGGCGATTTTACGGTTCGCCGTAAAAACGGCGAAACTTTTCCGGCGCGTGTTTTTAACTCGCCCATCAGCGACGCGGGCGGCGGCGCAATCGGCATCGTCGGAATTTCCTTCGATATTACCGACCAGCGGCGCGCCGACGAAGCGCTGCGCCAGGCTGAAATCAGATACCGCAGTTTAGTCGAGCTTTCGCCCGCCATCGTCTATCTCGCCGAGCCTTTTCTGCCTTTCGCGCCGATTTACGTCAGCCCGAACGTCGAGGTTTTCGGCTACCAGTCCGAAGAATGGTTTGCCTGCGCGGATATGTGGCTGACGCTGATTCACGAAGAAGACCGCGAGCGCGTCATTCAAAATACGAAAGACGCGATAAAGCAGGGACTCAATACCGAAATCGAATACAGAATCGTCGCCCGCGACAGGCAAATCCACTGGGTTCACGATAAAGGATGTTTTATCCGCGACGAGCAGGGAAATGCAATCGGCTGGCAGGGCGTGATTTTAGACGTTACGGAAACCAAAAAGCTCGAAGAACAGCTGCGCCTTTCGCAGAAGCTCGAATCGGTCGGGCGGCTGGCGGGCGGCATCGCGCACGATTTTAACAATATGCTGACTGTTATCAACGGCTACAGCGCGATTATACTGAAACAGATTGGCGGCGACCATCCTTTAAGCCCGAAGGTTCTGGAGATAAAAAAAGCGGGCGAGCGTTCGGCTTTACTGACGCACCAACTGCTCGCCTTCAGCCGCCAGCAAATCCTGAAACCCAGAATATTAAATATCAACGAAATAATCGTCGATACGAGCAATATGCTTCAACGTCTTATCGGCGAAGACATTCAGCTGAATATTTTACCCGACCCGAAAGCCGGTCAGATAGAAGTTGACCCCGGACAGCTGACGCAGGTAATTATGAATCTGGCGGTCAACGCCCGCGACGCGATGCCGGACGGCGGCAATCTGACAATCGAAACCGCCAACGTTTATCTGGACGAAGAAACCGCCGCTCTTTTCCCGCCGACGCTGCCCGGATTTTACGTGCTGCTGACAATCGGCGACACCGGCTCCGGCATCAGCGACGACGTTAAGCAGCACATTTTCGAGCCGTTCTACACGACAAAGGAAATCGGCAAAGGCACAGGTCTCGGACTGGCGACGGTCTACGGAATAATAAAACAATCGGGCGGTTATATCTGGGCGGAAAGCGAGGCGGGCAAAGGCGCGACTTTCAGGATATACTTTCCGAGAGCCGACAAACAATCGGCTCAAGCCGAAGCCGGGACGGTCGCCGCAGAAGTTTCCGGCGGAAGCGAAACGATTCTTTTGGTCGAAGACGAGGAAATCGTGCGAAACCTGGCGCGCGAGATTCTCGAAACCTGCGATTACAAAGTTATCGAAGCTGAAAACGGAATCGAAGCCCTGGAAATCTGCCGAAAGCCCGGCTGCAAAATCGATTTACTGATAACCGATGTCGTAATGCCCAAAATGGGCGGGCGCGAAGTGGCGGAAAAAGTGGCGGAAATATTTCCCGACATACCGCAGCTCTTTATTTCCGGCTACACAAACGACGGCATTTTTCGTGAAGGATTGATAAAGGAAGATATGAATTTCATTCAAAAACCGTTCACCTTTGAAGCTCTGACGCACAGAGTCAGAAAATTGCTGGATGAAAAGAAATCTTAGAAGCCGTCTGAAAACCTGAAACCAACCGGAAAGAGAAAAGAAACAGAACGCGGACGATACCGATTTCGCGAACTGGCGCGGATTAAAAAAACTTCAAAAAAAAATCTCGTCCGCGAAAATCGGCGTCAACGGCATCACCGGCGTTCCGTTTGCCGACTTTTCAAACGGATTCCCAGATTATCCGCCGTCCGGTTAAAAACGCGCGGGCAACATCGCGGCGGCGCGCAAATCAGATTAAAGCGATTATCGAAACAGGAATTAAACCGAATGGAACGACCGACAATCAAAGTGCTTTTAGTCGAAAACGACAGGGAAGATTACGTTATCGCGCGCGATTTGCCGGCGCGAATCAAAGGCGGCGAACACGCGGTCGAATGGATAACCGATTTTGAAGCCGCTCTCGACGCGGCGCTGCGGAAAGCTCACGACGAACTGGAACTGCGCGCCGGGGAACGCAGCGCGCAGCTCTTTGAAACCGTTTCTCTGCTGCGCGCGGAAATCGCGCAGCGCGAAGAATCGGAAAACGCGCTGCTCGCCGCGCACGACGAATTATCGAAAAACAACGCGATTCTCGAACAAAGTCAGGAGCGTTACCGGCAGCTTGCCGACGCGATGCCGCAGATTGTGTGGACGGCAAATCCCGACGGCGGACTCGATTATTACAACCAGCGCTGGTTCGATTATACCGGGATGACGCTCGAACAAACCGAGGGTTGGGGCTGGGAGCCGGTTCTGCACCCGGACGACGTAAAGAACTGCGTCGAGGTGTGGAACGAATCGGTGCGCACGGGCGAATATTACCAGATTGAATACCGCTTTAAACGCGGCTCGGACAATTCATACCGCTGGCATCTCGGTCGGGCGATGCCGGTTCGGGACGAAAGCGGGCAAATCGTCAAATGGTTCGGCACCTGCACCGACATCGAAGATTACAAACGCGTCGCGGACGAGCTGGTCAGGACGCGCGCCGAGCTGGAGAATCGCGTCGCACGCCGCACGGCGTCGCTTTCTGCCGCCAACGCCGGACTCGAAAAAGAGATTGCCGAAAGAAAACAGGCTGAAAACGCGCTGGCGAAAGCGGCGCAGCGCGAGCGCGTGATGATTGAAAACGTTCTCGATATTATCTGCACAGTCGATGCCGAAGGGCGTTTCGTAACGGTCAGCCCGGCGTGTTTCAAAGTCTGGGGCTATCAGCCGGAAGAATTAATCGGACAAAAATACATCGATTTGGTCGCGCCCGAAGATGTCGATAAAACCAATAAAATCGCTTTAAAGATTATGTCCGGCAAGGAAACGTCGAATTTCGAGAATCGCTATATGCACAAAGACGGTTCGTTCGTCGAAGTGATGTGGGCGTCCTTCTGGTCGGAAAAAGAACAGATGATGTTTGCCGTCGCGCACGACAACACCGAGCGCAAGCGGGCTGAAGAACGACTTCGCGGGCAGCGCAATTTTACGCACGCCATTACAAACAACATCGGCGAAGGCATCTACGCGCTCGACCCCGAAGGGCGCGTAACATTTATGAACCCGGCGGCGGAAAAAATATTCGGCTGGCGCGAAGATGAGCTGCTCGGCAAAAGCATACACGAATCGGTTCATTACCAGCATCCCGACGGAACGCCTTTTCCGGTGGAAGAATGCCCGCTGCTGAAGGTTCTGACAAACGGCGACTGCATTCACCTCGAAGACGACGCGTTCACGCACCGCGACGGAACGATTATTCTCGTTTCCTGCACTTCTTCGCCGCTTGTCGCGGACGGGCGGATAGTCGGCGCGGTGCTGAGTTTTCACGATATTACCGAGCGCAGGCAAATCGAGGCGGAACAGACGGCGGCGAGAGACGCGGCGCTCGAATCGGCGCGGATGAAATCGGAATTTCTCGCCAATATGTCGCACGAAATCCGCACGCCGATGAACGGCGTTATCGGTATGACCGGACTTCTGCTCGAAACGGATTTGTCCGACCGGCAGAAGGAATTTACAAAAGCCGTCGAGTCGAGCGCCGACGCGCTTTTGCTAATCATTGACGATATTCTGGATTTCTCGAAAATCGAAGCCGGACAGCTCCGCTTTGAAAAAATCGATTTCGATTTGCGCGGAACGGTCGAGCAGCCGGTCGAGCTGCTCGCCGAAAGAGCGCAGACAAAAGGCATAGAAATAGCTTCGCTCGTTTTTTCGGACGTGCCGACGGCTTTGCGCGGCGACCCGGGACGCCTGCGCCAGGTTCTGACCAATCTCATCGGCAACGCCGTCAAATTTACCGAAAAGGGCGAGGTCGTGGTCAGTGTGTTCAAACAGTCGGAAACGGAAAAGCACGTCGAGCTGCGTTTTGAAATTAAAGACACGGGCATCGGCATCGCGCCGGAAGCGCGGCGCAGGCTGTTTCAGGCGTTCGTGCAAGCCGACGGCTCGATGGCTCGCAAATACGGCGGGACGGGTTTGGGACTGGCAATCTCGAAACAGCTCGCCGAAATGATGGGCGGCGAAATCGGCGTCGAAAGCGTGTCCGGCGCGGGTTCGACCTTTTGGTTCACGGCGCGGTTTGAAAAACAGCCGCCGCCGCCGAAAGCGCCGGCTCGAACCGCCGCCGGCATCAGTCTCGAACGGGTTCGCGTCCTGATTGTCGATGATAACGAGACGAACCGGAGCATTCTTTTTTACCAGACCGCTTCGTGGGGAATGATTGGCGCGGAAGCCGAATCGGGCGCGCGGGCGCTCTCGATGCTGAAAGCGGCGGCAGCGGACGGCGAACCGTTCGAGATTGCGGTTCTCGATTTGATGATGCCTGAAATGGACGGATTCGAGCTGGCGCGCGCCGTTAAGTCCGACGCGTCCATTTCGGGAACGCGCCTCGTGCTGCTGCCTTCCTACGGCAAACGCGGACACGGGCAAACCGCCGCCGAAGCCGGAATCGCCGCTTACCTGCAAAAGCCGGTTCGTCAATCGCAGCTGTATGACTGCCTGATAACTCTGATGGCGGAAACCGACGCCGTCCGGGACAAAGAGCAATCGACGCATCTTATTACGAAGCATTCGCTGCGTAATATTTCTCCCGTGCCGGATAAAACGAGCGGCGCTGCGGCGAAAGCGCGGATTCTCGTCGCCGAAGACAATGCGGTCAACCGGAAAGTGGCGCTCGCTCAATTGGAAAGTCTCGGCTACGCGGCGGATGTCGCCTCAAACGGGTGGGAAGCTCTCGACGCGCTTGAGAAGTCTCGATACGATGTGGTTTTGATGGATTGCCAGATGCCGGAAATGGACGGATTTGAAGCGACCGCCGAAGTGCGCCGCCGCGAGCAGGGCGATTCGCCGCGCACCGTTATCGTGGCGATGACGGCAAACGCGCTCGAAGGCGACCGCCGGAAATGTCTGGCTGCCGGAATGGACGATTACATAAGCAAGCCGGTTAAAATAGACGCGCTTCGTCAGGTATTGGAGCGGTGGACTGTTTCCGCACCCGGGAAAAAAGACGCCTCGCCCGAAAAGCCGCCGGATTCTCCTGAAAAAGCCGCGTCTGAGATAATCGACTTTTCGGTTCTCGAAGGTTTCAGGGGTTTTCAGCCGCCGGGCGAGCCGGATTTGGTTGACAATCTGATTGATTTGTTCACGGAAGATACCGCCGGGCGCCTGGCGATTCTTAAACAGGCGGCGGCGGATGCGGACGCGGCAGCGATTAATAGAGAAGCGCACAACGTCAAAGGCGCGGCAGGCAACATCGGCGCGGGGCGAATGGCGGAGATTTGCCGGGAACTGGAGCAGAAGGCTTCTCAGGAAAATGAAGCGAAAGCCTTGATTTCACGGTTGGAAAGCGAATTCAAACAGGTCGTCGAAGTTTTAAATTCTATGCGGCAGCCGTTGAAGGGTTAATAAAAATATAATAAAGCTGTATAGTAGAATCGGCATATTTCAATCGGGAGAAGGTTTATGAGCGAGGCTTTGAAACAGAATGAACAGGTGAACGTATCGCTCGATGTCGTCTGGCAGGGGGGCGCGGGAAAATATGATGCGCGGATGGGCGAAATCAGTATGGACGGCTGTTTCATCGACAGTATGGGACAGGAAGTTTTGGGCGAGACGATTAATTTCAACGTGCGTCTGCCTTCGAGAATCTGGGTTACGCTTCAGGGCGAAGTTGTCTGTCAGGAATATCCGATTGGTTTTGAAGTGCGCTTTACCGATTTAACCGCGGAGAATCGAAAACTGATTACGCAGGTAGTCGCGGCGCACGGCGGCAGACAGGCGCAGCAAATCTTAAAGGAAGAAGAAGAAAAAACCGTTCCCGTTCCGGCTCATAAAGTTTCGCGCCGTATTCTGGTGGCGGACGACGAAGCGATGACGCTGCGGATGCTGACCGTTATTATCGAAGAGCAGGGTTATGAAGTCGTCTCCGCGTCCGACGGACGCGAAGCGTTCAGGATTTTGCAGCAGGATTCCGATTTCACGGCGGCGATGTTCGATATGATGATGCCGCATCTGCTCGGAATGGACTTGATTCATTATATGAAAACCGATGACCGCCTCAGACATATTCCGATTGGAATGATTACCGCCGAACAGGACCCGAAAATCTGGAACGAGAGCGTCGCCGCGGGCGCGAAAGTGTTTCTTCCGAAACCGTTTAACCCGCCGCAGATTCAAATGATGCTCCGTATGCTGGTCAGCCGGAATTAATCTTGCGAAAGTTACCGGATTGAATGCGGAAACGCGCGCGCCGTCTGCGGGAAACAGGCAAACGGGCGTCAATTCAAAAAGCTGCGAAAAGCTGAAAAACGACAAGCCGAATACATTGACGAAAACAATCAGATACCCCGGCATACAGCGCGAAGTTCGGGCGATTACGATTAAAATTCAACGGTTCGTCAATTGAAAGTTTTCGGTAAATTCTCTGACGGCATCGATAATTCCGTCAAAGTCCTCGACCGCCGCCGTTCCGGTAATGACGAAAACGCCGCCTCCGCCCAAAACGAAAGTCTGCGCCTGCTGGATAAACAAATCTTCGATTTGAAACCGCTGAAGACGCTGAAAAGCCGTCGCGCCGTTGAGCGTCGTCGGGCGCTCGTCCAAAATTTCGAGCTGTTCGATTTCCGTCATCATCGCCTGCTTCTGCCCTTCGGCATAATCTTCGACCGAAACAAAACCGTCGATTTGCTCGCGCGTAACGACGATATTCGCCGCAATCCCGGACGCGCCCGTCGAGCCGATTAGCGTTATCATCGAGCGGTCAGCCCAGCCGCCCGGCAAAACCGACTCCCAATCGTTAGCGTTAAATTTCACTCTTCGTTTCCTCTCAAGTTCAAAATATCAATATGCGAAACATCAATATTTAAGCAGCTGTTTCGCGCGTTTCTGCAATAATTCATCTGTCAAATAATGCGCGTCCGATTACTTAAATCATTTAAATAAAACACGATGCAGCGGTTTTTATTCAAACTGTACGCCGCCGCATCGCGCTGTTCAAATGAGCTTCAAGCTAAAAGCGGAAGCCGATTTACCAGCCGAAAACCGACCTTAAATTGCTGACCGCGCCGCCTGCCAGATTATTGACGGCGTTGGAAACGGTTGACCGCGCTTGATTGGCAATGTTATTAACCGTCGAGCTGACTTGATTGGCGGCATTATTGACTGTCGAACGCACTTGACTAACAGCCCGCGAAGCCGTATTTCTGACTGCGGAAACGGCTCGGCTTCCGACCTGCGAAACGTAATTTACAGCCGCGCGCGTTCCGCTGCTGATTACCCTTCGCGCTTGATTAGCTCTTTGCGAAACGAATGTTCGGGCTGATTTAACCGCGCTCGAAGCCGAATGATAAACCGCTCTCGCCTGCGTGATTTGACGGTTGACGTATTGCCGTCCGGCTTGCGCGGTTTGACCGGCGCTTTTACGAACCGCTCCGGCGGCGCGCGAACCGGCGTCGATTGTCGCCGTAACGCCTCTGGCAATCGCTTTATCGACGCCCATTCCGCGCAAGCCTTTGTCGGCAATATAGCCAGCCGCCATACCGACGCCGAAACCGATGACGCCGCCGACAATCGTTCCCGCGCCCGGAATAATGCTGCCGATTGCCGCGCCCGCCGCCGCGCCCGCTAAACCCGCGCCGACGCCGACGGCGGCTTCGCCCGTAACCGTGCCGATTGCCTGCGAAGCTGAAACTTCGCCGCGCCGGTAAGCGCCGATTTGGTCATACGCCGAAAACGCGCCGCTGACCACTCCGCCGATAACGCCCGCGCCGCCGACGCGCCCGCCGACCGTTCGCAAAGTCGTGTTGAAGGTTTGTGATGTAATTGTCGATGCTTCGGTCTGCGCCAGACGACCGACGACATTGCGCGCCGCGCCGTTCGTATAAAGCCGCTCCAAACCTTTTTCCGCCAGATTCGAGCGGCTCAAAGCGTTTTCAATCGAGCGCCCGACGATTCGCTCGCTGCCTGCGCTGAGCGCGCCGAGCGTCGCGCCGCCGGCTGTATCAACGGCAACCGTCCGAACCGCGCTTTTATAATCGACCGCGCCGGGCTGATTAAAGACTTGGTATAAACTCGTCGCCGCCGAGAACGCACCGCCCGCTATTGCACCGGTTTTCATTTCACCGCGCAGGCGAAGCGGGTTATCGGCAATCTTTGGAGTGCTGTTCGTAATCTTTAGATTTGTTTTGCCGGTTTCGCTCAACTCGACGTAAGTATTGCGCCGCATTGACGCAACTTCGTCGTTCCTGCCCAAAACTTCTCGAACGCCGACGCCGTGATTTTGCCCGTCGGTTCGTTCGGTTCTACCGTTGCCGGTGAAAAATTCGTTAACGCCGAGCCTCGTATTCATTTTGTCACGAAACAGAAACGCGCCTCTTTCCGTTTTCGGCAAAGTTCTGGCGTATTGCTGTTCGGTCAGACCGCGTAGTTTCATTTCCTCGTAATGCGCTTTGTAATCGGGCGATTTAACTTGATTGAAAAAGTCGGGGTCGCTGAATTTTCGCTTGAAAACCGCAAAATCTTTATGATTGACGGCGGCGTCAATTACATTATCCCAAGTCGGCGGCTTTTGATTTCTGACGCCCCTGGCTTCGCTCACGACGAGAATAAAATCGGCAGGCGTTTTCCCGTTCGCCTTTAACTGAGAGATGTAAGTGTCGCTGAAACCGACGCGCTTCATCGTTTCAAACCCGTCGAGCTTCGCGCCTGCGAGTTCTTCAGGCGTCGCCAGCCAGACGTGCGGGCTGTTCGGATTTGAGAGATGAGCGTCGGTTGCCGTCAAACGACTTTTTTCCATTACGCGGACAAAATACTGCGGCGGCTCGGCGGCGGCAAGCCGCGTTTTTATTTCGGCGGGCGAAGATGTTGTAAAATCGCCGGGTCTTTTCGCTTCGGCACGTAGAAAATCGGCGGTTTTAACGACGCTCGTGCCGCGCACGTCCAAAGGCGTGAAACCTTCTTTGGCTAGTGCGGCACGATACTCGGTCTCAGCGCGGCGGCTGACTTCGATTAAATCTTTCGGCGCACCCGCAATCGACGAATTGCCGAGAGTTTTCAGTTCGCTTTGATAAGTCCGCGCAAAAGCCCAGTTCGCCTTTTTCGTCGTGGCGGCTAGACGCACATCGCGCATCGTCGAAACGCTCGCCGCGCCCGCGCCGTAAAGTCTTTCAAGACGCTCTTTCTGCTGATTACCGTAAGCCGCGAAATTTGAACGTCTGTCGGCGCTGCCGCCATTGTCCGTCTTTTGAGGCGTCGGCGTTCGCGGCGGATTCTCTGGAAGCCTGTCGTTCCGATGAAGATAATTATTCGCTTGATTTCGTTCGATTTTCGATGCCATAATGTTTCTCCCAATTTATATTTTCCCTTCAGCTATTAACCGATTCATTTCCCGACTTAGTTTTTGAGCCGCTTTGACCGGCAAACTAAATGAGCCGTATTCAAGGTCGTCCAATTCAATCTGCCGCAAATTAGAGATATTCACTCTATTGACCCAAGCGAATTGATTGAGCGGCAAATTGCTGGTCGCGCTGACAATCATTTGGTCGCGTCCGTTTTCAAATTCCAGAGCGTCCAGCTTTTCTTTATACAATTTTCCCGATAAAACCGCTTCCAATTCTCGACTCAATTGTTTGAAACTGCTTCTTTCAAAAGCGACATCTCCAACTGCTTCATCAGAACCTTTGGAATTAGCGGCAAAAACAATCCATTCGCCGCCCGATTTGATAAAACAATTTTTAATATTTGTCGAACTCGGCGACTCGATTTCTTCGTCGTCGTATTCGACAGAAAACTCGCTAAGAATTTCCATTTTACTTGAATCGACTATTTCCATTTCTTCATTCATTTGTTTATTATTATCGGCAATTTCCAGAAAATATTATCGGCAGTTTCCAGAAAAAGTTTCCTGTTTTGACGAAAAGTTTATAAACCCAATTCCGCCCGTCACCGTGCCGATTGCCTGCGAAGCTGAAACTTCGTTGCGCCGATACGCGCCGATTTGGTCATACGCCGAAAACGCGCCGCTGACCACGCCGCCGACAACGCCCGCGCCGCCGACTCGTCCGGCAACCGTGCGAAGCGTCGAATTAAATGCCTGCGATGAGATATTCGACGCTTCCGTTCCCGCTAGCCGACTCGCTAAATTACGCGCCGCGCCGTTTGCGTAAAGCCTTTCCAATCCCTGACTTGCCAGATTCGAGCGGCTCAAAATGTTTTCCAACCCGCGCCCGACGATTCGCTCGCCGCCCGAACTAAGCGCGCCGAGCGTTGCACCGCCGCCGGTGTTGACGGCAAGAGTAGTCGCTGCGCCCGTATAATCGCCGCGTTGTGATTGGTCGTAAACTTCCCGCAAGCTCATTACCGCTCCGAACGCCGCGCCTGCTTTGGCGCCGCCGCGCATTTCCGATTTAAGAATCGCGCCTTCGGTAATTCGCGGCAGTCTCGCGGCTTCGGAAGTCGTCCTGACCGGAATTTCGGGAAGCGGCAGCGTGGCTTTCGAGTCGCCGATCGTCGCTCTGTGTTCGGCGAGCTGCTGTTTGAAATCGTCGAGCAAGCCCAAATCCTGCATATCGACAAACGCGAGCTGACCTTTTTTCGCCATCTCGCGCAGCGTCGCGTCTCCGGCGGTGTTGTCGGTGATGTGTTCGGGAACGCCTATTCTCCCATTAATACCGTCGGGTCGTTTTGTCATACCGTCGCCGGTAGACAGCGGATTGACGCCCATTCTTTTTTCCTGCTGCTGGCGCGCTTCAAAAACTCTCGCTTCTTTTGGCGGAAGGTCAGCTATAAATCCGTCAATGTTTGTACGGTCAAATCCTCTTGTTTTTGCTTCATTTAATTTTCCTTCATAATCGTAACTGTCAACTTCTTGCCAAAATGATTCCGGTTCTTTTGCGAATTTGCCAAAAACCTTATCGTCGCCTTTAGCGCGCTCGGTAATGACTTGATGCGTCGGACTTTCCAAATCGACGGCGGCATCGGCGGTAAAGACGGCAAATTTAAAGTCGCTCGCTTTGGCGTCGGCGATTTGCTCGCTCGTCCAGCCGAAGCGGCGCATAGTTTCCTGATAATCCAATCCCGAACCGCCCAAACCTTCGGGGCGACTCGACCAGGCGATTATATTCCCTTCGTTTGCCGCCGAGTCGAAGTAAGCGAGCCGCGTGTTCGGCTTATCGAGATTGTTATCGCCCGCCCACAACATTCTAGCCAGAATCTGCGGCTGCTCGCCGTTCTGCATCAAGCTCCGCAAAGCCGTTTTGTCAGGTGTGGACAAACCGCCCGAACGACTGGCTTCGGCTTTGAGAAAATCGAGCGCTCCGAGCAAATTCGGACGGCGCGATTCCAAAGGATTGACATTGTAGCTGTCTAAAACTTCTTTGTATTTAGCCAAGCCTAATATGGTAGCGTCCGTAAGTTTTATCGACTCGTTTCCGACTATTTCCAGATATGCTTTATCGGCTTGGCGGAAAGCGTTTGCCTTGTAAGCGTCGCCGAAAGTCGCTTGACCGCCGACGCCGGCGGCGAAAAGATGTTCGAGCCGCTCGCGCTGCTGACTGCCGAAAAGTCTGACTTCCGATTGGCGCGACAATATCGAAAACTTTTCGATTGCTTGCGATTTCACCATCAGCAGCCTTTTCTTTTTTGAGATTCGGCTGATGATGGTGAAATCGCGTTCGATTTATCCCGTCATTATTTGTTTTCGGCGGCATATCTTTTTCTCCTTCTAATTATTCAATCTCTTCTCGATTATCGGCTTAATCTTCTGCATCTCGTCCATCATCTTTAATCCGGTTTCCGGCGCAACGTAAATAGTAAATCCGCCCATTTCCAGCAAATCCAGATGTCCTTCTCGTTGATTGCTAATCATTAAAGTAACAACCGGCTTGGCGACATTGTTCGGCATCACTGAATTCTTTTCTATGGCTATCAAATCCTTTCCCGCTTTAATGTCGAAATCATTAAAATCTTTTTTCTCTTTGGCTTTTCTAACTCCATAGACTTCTTCGATTCTTTCTAACACGGCGTTGAAATTCTTCAACTCAAAGAAAATTCTTGTTCTCCAAAAGCCGCGCTCTATTTGATATTTTGAAACCATCTTAACTCTATCAGTTGCATCTTCAGGAATAATAAACGCTAACGGATTTTTACTTCTGGTCGATAGTCCCGAAATTATAAAATTATCTCCGAAGATACCAAGCCTAAATGTAAGGTAACCGTCCAATTCCGAATTGCCGGAAGCAAATTCGCTCAATACTTCCATCTTACTCGAATCGATATTTTCCATTTCTTTAATCACTTATTCTAAGTTATCGGCAATTTCCGAAAAAAGTTTCTTGGTAAAAAGTTTGCAGATGAGCGTTATCGGCTTTTGCCGTCGCTCTTATCAGCGAAATGTCATTCATCATCGACACGCTCGCAGCGCTCGCTCCGTATAATCTTTCTATGCGGTCGCGCTTCTGCTGTCCCTGAAGCTGTAAATCGCCGATTCGTGTCGCCCGCGAATTGTTGCCTGCTCGTTCTTCAGGTTTGATTTTCGGCTCAACTTTCGGCTGCGGTTGATGAACAACTCGTCTCTGTATGCCGTCGCCTTCTATTCTGCCCATCGTTTTTCTCTCCTTTTTCTACTTGCTTCAATTTACAACTTGATTTTGTATTCGTTTTAATTCTTCAAGAAATAATCTTCCTGTTTCCAATGACGTATATAAATTCCAGACATTTCGCTGCCTTCCATTCTATCGTTTTTATAGATTTAGTAAATAGCGTCTGATAAAACTAAGCACTCCAATCCGCCGGACATTAGACTTAACGTGGCATACCAACGACCATCAACCCAACACCGCTGGGTTCAAAGAGTTCCCGGAACGCTGCCGGCAGAAGGCACTTTGAAAGACAACTTCCGCTTACAAACCACTGAAAAGCGGTCTGACTTGCTTGAATCCGAAGTTTGCGAAGCGCGCTGCTTCGGTTCGGCATTAGCAGATGAAGCGTCGTCCTGCGGTTTCTGCGCCGGGTTTCGGGCAAACCCAAATGGTAAAACTTTATCGGACGCTAAGAACAAATTACCGACTGCGCTTCGGCGGGAGCAAGCCCGTGCGGCGCACGGCTCGACGGGGCGAGGCGGAAAGCATTGTCGAAAAAGCTGAGAACAAATGTCCACAGAACCTACGCTCGTTTGTCAGGCAAAATGACGCGATAAATCGTCAGCTCAGAACGAGAATTACTTAATACTTAATCGTGAACCATTATTTATCCCCACTTAATCCCGCCCAATAATTTAAACATTTTAAGGTTGTGATTGAAATCATATACCGCGCTTCGGAGACGTTTTATAATCAACTTTTCAAAACAAGTCCCGACAAACTAATCAGAGGTGTCTCAAATGAAAGTTACGGCTGAAATGAAGATTAAAGAAGTGCTGGAACTCGGCGAGCATCTTTTGAGCGCGCTGGTCTGGCTCGCGCCGGAATTCGAGCGGCTTAATTACCCGAAACTGCGCCGCGCGATGAGCGGGCGCGTAACGGTCGCGCAGGCGGCGCGCATCGCGCAGATTCCGCTGACCGAAGCTCTCTACGTTTTAAATCTCGCGGCGGGCGCCGACTCCGAAGAAATCGCCGAAGAACTGAGACTTTCCAAAAGCGAGGATTTTCAATACACGGAAACCAATCCGCCGCGCAAACCGCTTGAACTGTCGGGCTTGAAAGACACGGACGAGCGCGTGATTCTGGTCGACGTTATCGAGCAGGCGGAAAAACATCTCGACCCGATGCCGAAAATCGCCAAAGGTCTCGTCGCGCTCAAACGCGCCGAAGACGTTCTGCTTATACATCACCCGTTCGACCCGATTCCGCTCAGAGATATGTTCGCGCGGCGCGGTTTTTCGAGCTGGGCGGAAGAACGCGCTCCGGCGCACTGGTATATCTATTTTTATCGCCCGTCGGCGGCAGTCGGCGCAGCCGCGGCGCATCCGCCGGTTTTCAATCTCGCTTATGCTAAGATGACAGGCACGGGAATCCTTTAAGACATTATGAAATATATTGAACTGTTAGAAAATTTTAATTTAAACGAAATCGCCGAGAGCGAAAAATCGAAGGTCGTGAAAAAGGTTTATGACGGCGCGCGCCGCCAGATAATGAGCGTCGAGCTGCATAACAACGAAATGCTGTCGAAACATAAAGCCGTCGAGCCGATAACGGTTTTATGCCTGGCGGGAAACGGCACGTTTCGAGCGGGAGCCGATTTGGAAGAGGAGCAGAAGCTCGTCGCCGGAACGCTGATAACGCTCGCGGGCGGCATCGAACACGAAGTGGTCGCCGAGCCGGAGATGCACGTTTTAGTTACGAAATTCAAAGAAGCATAAACGCTTTTCTCCCGGCGTCCCGGACATAACCGGACATAACCGGCTTTCGGGTCGGCAAATAAAACGGATTGCAGCAATCTGGACTGTCGCACATTCTGCCCGAACTATCGCGGAATTTCCCGAACCGCTCTTCGACGGCGAAATCCGAACGCCGGCTGATGTAAGAAAATTTCCCGATTCAGCCGCGCGGCAAAGCGTGTTTCGCAGCTTCGACGGCTGGCTCAGGCGATAAGTTCCGGCTGATTTCGCCTTTACTTTTTTGCTGTTTTGAAATGCTTTTTAAAATTTTACAAATAGCCGTTCCGTTCGTCTGGTTCGGCGCGGTCGGCGCGATTTCGTTTATGGAAACGCCGCTTAAATTCCGCGCTCCGAATATTACGCTCGCGCTCGGCTTGGGCATCGGGAAAATTGTTTTTCAGGCGCTCAACCGCGTGGAAATCGCGTTCGCCCTGCTGATGCTGATTTCTTTTTTTGTCGAACGCCCGGCGGGAAACCTCGCGCTTTACCTGTTCGCGGCGGTCTGCGTTCTGCTGATTCTGCAAACCGTCTGGCTGCTGCCGATGCTCAATGTCCGCGCCGAACAGGTTATCGGCGGTATCGACGCGCCGTCGTCGAATAATCATCTGATATTCGTCGCGTTTGAAGCGGTGAAGTTTTTGCTGCTGTTCGTTTTGGGCGCGAGTCTGCTGAAACAGAATCTGAGGTTTTAATTTTTAATGAAGGATATTGAAAACAGAGACGATATTGACGATTTAATGAATCGTTTTTACGCCAGAGCGATGACTGACGAAACAATCGGCTATATTTTCCAGATTGCCGAACTCGATTTGGAACATCATCTGCCGGTTATCGGAGATTTCTGGGAAACGCTGCTGTTCGGTTCGGGCGATTACCGGCGGCACGGGCGCAATCCGCTGCAAATTCACGCTCTGTTAAATCTTAAAACGCCTTTGCTTGCCGAACATTTCCGGCGCTGGCTGGAGATTTTCGGCGAAACGGTTGACGAAACTTTTGCCGGAGAACGCGCCGAATTTATTAAACTTCGCGCCGAAATGATTGCCGGACGGATGCTGAATTTCGTCGGCGGCGTTCCGGCGGTCGCCGGTTAGCGGGCAAGATATTCGCGCAGAGATTCGCGGTCGTCGATGACGATTTTTCCGCGCTGAATTCTAACGACGTTTTTCGCCGCCAGCCGGCGAATGGCGCGAATCGTCGTTTCGGTCGTCAGTCCAGCCATTTCGGCAATATCCCGGCGGCGCAGTGAAATTATTATCGGCTCGATTTGCGCGGCTCTGTTTTTAGTCAGACGCAGCAGGACGCGTCCGGCGCGATGTTCGGGCGAGGCAGTCGCCAGATTTTGTATCGTCTCCGTTTTCTCCCGCAGCATCTCGCACATCCAGCCGATGACCGCGAACGAAAATTCGCTCGATTCACCGAGAAGCCGCAGAAAATCGTTCCGGTAAAGCAGGAGAATCTTTGTTTTCTCCATAGCGACGGCGGTCGCCGGATAAGGCGCGCCGTCGAACACCGGCGGCACGGCAAACATCTCGCCCGTCCCGAAAACGCCGATAATCACTTCCTTGCCCGCTTCGAGGAAACGAATCATCTTCACTTTGCCCTCCAGCACGACCGGCAGAAAATCAGCCGCCGCGCCTTCGCCCAGAATTTCTTCCCCGTTATTAAAAGTCTTTGTTCGTCCCGCTTTTCGTAAAGATTCGATGAGTTCGCCGCCGATAATTTCAAGCAAAGGTTTCATAAAGAAATAAAGAGAAAAGAAAAAGAAAAAGAAAAAAAAGAAAAAGAAGAAAAAAGAAAAAGTCGTCCGCGCCGCCGAAAGATATGAGCAGAATATAAACCATTGCGCGACCTAAAGCTATTTGAGACGCAAAAGCGCGGGCAGACAATATCGCGCCCCGGACGCGGCTGAACACGGCTTCCGTAATAAAAATCTAAATCCGAAGAATAAAGTGACGGTTACGATTCAGGAACACGATGCAGACTCTGGTTCGGCTGATTGGGCAAATCGCCTGAATTCATTAAAACCGCAACCATTTCTTGACCCGAAAACCGGCGCAAAAAGTACTCCGAACAATGCGACGATTAATTACAAACCGTCGTATATGCCAATCTATAATTATTCGGACGGCAACATTGAATCAGTGCCAAGCGTTGTAATGTTTCACGAAATGGCGCACGCTGCCGATTTTGTTAACGGAACTTTCAACAACGAAACGTATAACGGAACGGATGCAGCCGACACAAGCAAAATTAGGAACGGCGAGCGAGTCGCCGTCGGATTACCGATTGATAATGATAACGACCCGAAGACTGCTGAACAACAAGACCCGAATCATCCAAAAGATTTAACCGAAGAGGCGTTACGCCGAGAAATGAATTTACAGCGCAGAAATCATTACGCAAGCAACGGCAAATCGAGAGTTTAAAATTAACTGTATTTAACAATTTCCGCATCTTATTCGATAAACGTCGGATGCGGAAATTGTTTTTTAGTTTAGGAGAATGTAAATATGATGAAAATTGTTTATTTATTTTTCTGCTTCGTATCGTTACTTTCATCCGATTGCAATCAATCGCCTTCGGCAAAAAGTACTTCTAATCAATCAATCGCAGTCGCGGCGGAAAACACTGAAATGAAAGAAAACTCCACTTTTCAGAAGCGGTTGGGCGACCTCGAATACACAGTTACAACGCGCTTGGTGAAAAAAGGTTTGCACGACGGAATTAATTACGAAAATGATTATTTGTATATTGATTATAAAGTGCGTAATTCGGGCAGCAAGAACTATCTGGTTTTTAATCGGGGACACGACGACCGCGACGAGAAAAACCTCGTTTATGTCGAACCACAAGCCGACGGCAGCATTGAAATCAGTCAAAAAGCATTTGTCGAACCGAGCCGAAAAGTTTGTCCGGCGCGCGATGCTCCGATTATGCCGCGCGCCTCGTGGTATTACGATGAAGCCAATTATTGACAAACAGGTGTGTTAAAAAATAACGCGTGAAAATGGATCAGTTTATCTCGCGTGTTGACACTTCCGCGCTTTTGGTTCTTCGGGCGATTCGGGCAGCTGCGAGAATGACATTGATTCGGTCATTCGGATTTGCGCGTTTCCGAGATTATGCTCAAAGTCGCTCAATTCCTGAAATCAATTGCATAAACACCACTGTTTTCCATTTTCAATAACATTTAACTCTTTTGACTGCACATTTTACCAAATAGAAAAACAGAATCAAATATGAGACTATTTGAATAGGATTATTAAAAAGATTTTTGTTCCGATCTTCGTCAGAACCGCTAATATGGATAATCTATGAAAAATTTGGAAACACCGCTCGCATTGGCTGAAGAAAAAGTTGAACGAATATCGCAATCGGCTCAGCGCTGGATCGTTCCTCTTGCCAGATTTGGATATGCCGCAAAAGGGTTTGTTTACATTATTATCGGTGTTCTCGCCGCTCTGTCCGCGTTTACAACCGGCGGCAGAACAACCGATTCACGCGGTGCGATGGATGAAATTCTTTCTCAATCGTATGGGAAACTGCTGCTGGGCGCGGTAGCTGTCGGACTGGCGGGTTACGCTCTCTGGCGAATTGTCCAGGCTCTTAAAGACACCGAAAATAAAGGCTCCGGCGCAAAAGGGATAGCTTTGCGTATAGGATACACGGTGAGCGGAGTAATTCATGCCGGTTTAGCACTATCCGCCGCGCAAATGATTTTCGGTTCCGGCAGCAAGGGCGGGAGCACAGGTGACGCATCATCAAAAGAGTGGACGGCGAAACTTATGGAACAGCCGTTCGGTCAATGGCTGGTCGCCGCTGCCGGTTTAGGTTTTGTCATCTTCGCCATCGCTCAAATCTACAAGGCTTATTCAACTAAATTTCGCGAGAAATTAAAGACCGGCGAGATGAGCCAAGGAACGGAAAATTTCGCCATTCGTACCGGTCAGATCGGGCTTATCGCCCGCGGGACGGTTTTCGGAATCATCGGTGTTTTTTTGGTTTTGGCAGCAATGCATTCAAATGCCGGCGAAGCGCGGGGCTTGAGCGGCGCGCTTCGAGCGCTTGAGCAGCAGTCTTATGGGCAATGGCTGTTGGGAATTACGGCGCTTGGTCTGGTTGCCTACGGATTTTATATGTTGGTACAAGCGCGTTTTCGCCGCATTATTATGTAATTGAGTGACAGCATATTTGATTAAAACCCAGCAAATTCAAAAAATCATTAGTCATTTTTATTTTTTTGAATTCGACAACAGTATCGGGGCGTTTTTGATACGTTAAGAAAGTCGCTGTTTCGCCCTCACGTCCATCAGTGTTCATCTTGAGCGAAATACGCACATTAGGCGAAATTTACTGGTCGCTGGTTTTTGAGCAACATCTCCCCCACTTTTTTCTGCTCTCCCAAATACATCGAAACGCATCGCCAGCGCGGTTATCGTTTTGTCGCCGAAGTCGGCTCGGTTTGCTCTGTTTTCCACTCGTATTTCAATAAGCGAACGCCTGATAAACTTCGCGCTCGTCAACTTCGTCGAGTGACTCGACGCGCGGATTAAAACGCAGCAGATGTTTTGCTTCCGCGGAAAGATTTTCCCACGTTCGGCGCGGAATTCTGATTGAAACTTCCGGTCGAAACATCCAGCGGCGACTGTAGCCGACGACGCACATCGGGCGCGGCTCGTCCGTTTTGTTCGGCGTTCCGCGATGAATCGCCCGCACGTCCCGAATCATTAAATCGCCCGCTTTCATCATCAATTTTTCGAGCTTGATTTCGCCGTTTTCGATTTTTCGCAAGCCTTCTTCTTTCGTCATCAAATGCGTTCCGAAAGTGGTCTCAAACGGTCCGTTTTCTTCGGTTACGTCAACGAGCGGAAAATTAACGGCAAGCTGAAACGACGGCGTTTCCGCCGGTAATTCGGGAAAGAGCGGCGGCGCGTCGCGGTGCAAATCCTGATAATCCGAACCTTTCAGCGGCGTGTCGGTCGCCAGTTGACACATTACGAAATCTTTCCCGACGAGATTTTCAACAATTGCCAAAACGTCCGCGTCGGCAAAAACTTCTTCGTCGGCGAACGGTTCGGTGAACGGCAAAGTAACGTAAAAGCGATTCGAGCCGCGATTTTCCTTTCCCCGCTCGCGCTCGACGTGCGCTTCGAGAAGCGGCTGAAACGCCCTGTTCCAGCGCCGGATTTTTTCCGCCGGAAAATGCCCGCGCAAAATGCACAAGCCTTGCGTTAACGTTTGGTGCGTAAATTGTTCGATTTCTGATTTGCTGTAACGCATAAACAAAGTTTCATTTCAATTTCGTCAAACGATTTTGCGCGACGACGACGAATAATAAAATAACGCCGCGCAGAACAAGCTGATACCACGGACTGATTGTGCCTTCGAGGTTAAATAAATTGAAAATCACGCCGAGCAGCAAAACGCCGACTAAAGTTGATAAAACGCTGCCTTGTCCGCCGGTTAAAAGCGTTCCGCCGATAACGACCGCCGCAATCGCGTCGAGTTCGTAACCAGTTCCGGCGACCGGCTGACCGGCGCCCAGACGCGAAGCGAGCATCACGCCCGCCAAACCGGCGAGCGCGCCGCTGACGGCATAAACGGCAATCGTTACGCGGCTGATATTCAAACCCATCAAGCGCGCCGCTTCGTCGTTATCGCCGACCGCAAAAACATTTCGTCCGAATCTGGTTTGATTTAAGATGAGCCAGCCGATGCCGAAAGCGACGATTAAAATCAAAATGGGAACCGGTAATTTATCACCGAGTAAATCCTGTGCGATGAAACCGCGACCGAGCCACGTAAAGTCTTCGTTCGCAATCCTGACCGTCTGCTCGCCCGTCGCCGCCAGCGCCAGACCGCGCGCGGCAATCATCATCGCCAGCGTAACGATAAACGGCTGAATTCTGGCTTTTGCGATAACCAAACCGTTTATCAAACCGAGAACCGTTGTCGCCGCGACCGCCGCGATTAGCGCGATTGCCAAACCGCGCTCCGCCAGATTTGCCGCAATGACGCCGGCGACCGCCAAAAGAGCGCCGACCGACAAGTCTATGCCGCCGGTCAAAATCACAAACGTCATACCGAGCGCGACGAGTCCGAGCATCGAGTTTTGCCGCACGACGTTAAGCAGATTTTCCGGCGTCAAAAAGGCTTCGTAACGCACGAATCCGGCAACACAGACGACGACCAGCATTACCAGCGCGCCCTGCTGCTGCAAAAATGCGCCCGCTTTCGCCCGCATCGTTCGGGTCGCGTCGGTATTAACGTCATTTAATGTTTCGGTTTGATTCATAGTTTTTTTGCGATAAACGGTAAGTGGTAAGTGAAAGCGAGAAAACTTGTTCTTCACTTACCACTTACCGTTTACCACTGACCACTAAGTCAGTTTTGCACAATTTTCAGCCAATCGAACTGTGCCGTCTGCGCTTTGCCGACGTGCGTTAAAGCGACGCGCGCGCCTTCGACGTGAGCGCCGACAATCGGTTTTCCCAAATTCGTCCAGCTTTTTCCGTCGAGACTGTATGCGAATTGATAAAGCTCGCCGTCTTTCGCCGTCATTTGCAGATAAATGTTTTGCGCCTCGGAAACATCCGCGCTCGCGGCGATTTCCTGTTTGCCGTTTTCGCGCCGAAAGACGGAAACTTTTCCCGCGCCGAAACCGATTCCGACGGCGTTGCCGCGCCAACTGTAAGCCGAAAGTCCCGCGATTTCATTCGCCGTTTTGTCGCCGGATTTTATTAAAGTCATCGCCGTATAATTGCCCGAAACCGTGCGCGCGGCGACGATGGCTTCGCTCGCGTCTTCCGCGCCGAAAGCCAGCAATCCGGCTCGCAAATCAATGTTTTCGGACGGCGACAGCGGCAGTTGATAATTCGGACTTAAAATCGAATTGTCGAATTCGTCAATAAAACTTAAATTCTTTTCCTGTTTTGTCCGGGTGAAAGGCGCGTTCGCCGTATCGGACGCGCCTTTTCCATTATTAATCGTCGCCCAGCCGTCGCTCGTCCAATCAACTTTGTCGAGCAGAGCTTCGCGCCCGATATTAAAAGCGTCGGCGCGTTTGCGGTATGCGTGATAGAGCAGGAAATCCGCACCGTCCGGCGTCTTGACAATCGTGCCGTGTCCGGGACATTGCCAAACGTCGTTTGCCGCCAGAATCGGATTCGCCGGATTTTTTTCCCATTTTCCCAACAAAGTTTTCGACCGCGCCACGCCGAGCGCGTAATTGCACGAACGACCGCAGCAGGCATTTCCCGAATAAAACATATAAAACCAGCCGTCTTTGCGGACAATATCCGCGCCTTCGATAACGTGATTTTCCCAGCCCGAACCTTCGTTGCGGAAAAGTTTTTTCGGTTTTCCAATCAATTTCGTCAAAGTCGCGTCTAACTCCTGCGCGTATAACCAAGTCGGCTGTTGCCGGTCGTTGCCGTCTTCCTTCCAAACCAGATACGGCTTGTCGTTTTCGTCGCGGATAAAAAACCCGTCGAGCGAACCCATTTCCTGACAAACCAACGCGCCTTTGTCAACGTAATCTCTGTCGGGTTTGTCCGACGCGGCGACGGCGACACACAAAGTTCCTTTTTTATTTTTGCCGTCATCGCGCCGTGCCGTGTAAAAAACATAAAATTTCCCTTTGTCCTGCGTTATTTCCGGCGCCCAAAAATCTCCTTTCGCCCAATTCGGTTTTTTGGGAAACACCGAACCGATGATTTGCCAGTTCACCAAATCTTTTGAATGAGCAATCGAAAAAAACGGCGCCCATCCGCCTGTCGTCGCGGCGGCGTAATAATCTTCGCCGACGCGAATAACCGACGGGTCGGGAAAATCTCCGGCGATAACCGGATTCGTATAAGTCTGCGCTGATGCGCTTAGAGTAAAGAGAGTCAACCACAGATAAACACAGATGGACACGGATGTTTTTTTAGATATTTTTTGGTTTTTGCTTTTCATCTTTTTCTTTTGTTTCGATTTAACTTGTGTTTATCTGTGCCAACGCGAAGCGGGACGGTTTCATTTCTTTATGTTTTAACGCGCTCCAGCCGTTTGAGCTTTCGTTTTGCCCGTTATTCGTTTTATCAAATCGGTTTCCTCGCGCAAATAAGGCGTGCCGTCCGTGCGGAAAACGTCGTGAAACCAAATCCACGGCTCGTGTTCGACGTATGGTCGCTCCCACGAATCCCACGGATAATTCGTCTGCGATTTTCCCTGCACGAATCCCCAATTTATCATCCCGACGTTGTATTTCTCGCCGACCGGCAGAATGGCGACAAACGTCGAACCTCTGGGGCGCGCCATATACTCGGTGCAAAGAATCGGGCGATTTAACTTTTGCAAAAATAAAATTCTTTTCGCAAATTCGTCCGCCGCGTCGTAAGAGTGGAACGTAACAACATCCGAGTTTTCGATTTGAATTTGTTCGGTCGAATCAAATTTTTCCGTGTTCGCGTAATCGCCTTTCCAAACGCCGGAAGTAAGCGGCTGCGTCGGATTCGCGGCGCGCGCCCACGCAAAAGTCTGCGGCAGAAGTTTATTAACCAACTCAATCTTATTCGGCGGGTCTTGTCTGGCGTAATCGTTGCCGTTGCGGTTGTCCGGCTCATTCCAAACGTCCCACGAATTGATGCGATTGTCGTTGGCAAAACTGCCGACGACATCTTTGACGTATTTTTCCAGCCGCGCATATTCCGCCGGATTTGCCAGAGCCTTCGCGCCCGGCGATTGCAGCCAGCCGGAATTGTGTATGCCCGGACGCGGCACACGCTGTTTGCCAATCACCGGATTCGGGTCCCAAACCGAATCAAATAAAACTATCATCGGTTTGATTTTATGTTTGTCGCAGATTGCCAGAAATGTGTCGAGCCGTTTTTTGAATCCCGCTTTGTCCTGCTCGTAAGCCAAATCGTGCAGAAAAACGCGCATCGTGTTCATTCCCAAACTTTCCGCCCAGCCGAGTTCGAGGTCAATCCGTTTCGCATCAAAAGTATCGGCTTGCCACATTTCAAGCTCGTTAATCGCGCTCGCCGGAACGTAATTCGAGCCGACCAGAAACGGCTGTTTCGCATACCAATCGCTCGCCTGCTTTTCCGACCATTTCGGCGCGGCGCAAACCGAGAAACAAAATAATAAAATGAGCGCGAACGATTGCCGGATTTTTTGGGTTTTAGACATATATTTTTGTAAAATCAATTAACGATTTATGAAAGTTGCTCTTGACGACTTGCTCGATTGCACTTTTATTTTTAAAGTTCTCCGTTATTGAAAAACCAAGAATAAATAACTTTTTGCGCGTCTAAAAGATGTCGTCCCCAATGAATCTTGAAGTTAAACTTCCATTCCCACGCCGCCTCTATAATGTGTCCAGCTTCAAACAGTCGCAAACCGTATTTGATGTCTCGGAAAATGTCCGCTAAATCTTCGGAAAGCGTACCAAAAACATTTTCGTTTTCCGCTGCTTTTGTCGGGTCGAAAACAAACCAATAGCCATCAACGGGTAAATTGGTAAATCTTTCTCTGACACATTTCCATTGCTCGGTTGTAACATCTTCAAGTTCAACATCATCTTCAAATTCGTTATCCGGCAAATCCAGCACGGCGAAATGAAGTTCAGTTAGAATTCTTCGTGCTGTCTGCATATCAGCATAAACATCAACAGAAGGACTTTCTGCCCAAGCACAGTAACGACGAACAACTTCAGCGAAATATTCAACTTTTGCTATTGTTTGTTCATTCATTTCCTTTCATCACTTCATAAGGAGCGTCGCGTCCTACTTCTCAATGCGATTTCGGACGCTGCAAATAAACGACGAAAATAATAATCGCGGCTTTTATCACAAGCGAATAGGAAAACTTGATGCCGTTCATATTGAAGCTCGTCGTGATGATTTGCATAATCAGCGCCCCTAAAACCGTGCCGATGACGGTTGCGCGTCCGCCGGTCAGAGCCGTTCCGCCGACGACTGTTGCGGCGATGGCGTCGAGTTCGATGTTCTGTCCGACTTGCGATGCGTCCGACGCGCCCAATTTTGCCGTGTAGACCAGACCGGCGATTCCGGCGAGCAAACCGCTCAGCGCGTAAACCATTATCTTTGTGCGGCTTACGGAAATTCCCGACAGCCGCGCGGCGTTTTCGTTGCCGCCGACGGCGATGACGTGCCGACCGAAAATCGTTGCGCGCAGAACGAAAATCGCCAGCGCGACAATCAAAACCATTATCAAAATCGGCATCGGCAAAACGCCGCCGAGCGCGCCTTTGCCGAAAAATTCAAAAGTCTCGTTTGAAAACGGAATAAGCTGCCCGCCGTGGCTGATAACCTGCGCGATGCCGCGCCCGGCAATCAGCAGGGCGAGCGTAACGATAATCGGCTGAATCTTAAAAGTCGAAATCAGCCAGCCGCTGAACGCGCCAACCAAAGTAACGACGACGAGACCGGCAACAATCGCCGGAAACGCGCCGTAATCAAGCGAAACCGCCGCGACTGCCGACGCAATCGCCATCAAAGACCCGACCGACAAATCAATGCCGCCCGTCGCAATGACAAACGTCATCCCGATTGCCACGAGCATCGTCGGCGTAACCTGCACGAGAATATTGCTGAAATTATTTACGTCGGCAAAATTCGGAGTCAGAAAAACATTCAGCAGAATCAGCAAAAGAAGAGCCGCCGCCGCTCCGTAAGTCGGCGCGTAATCGGCAAAACTCAAACTCGCTCGCGCCTTTGTCGTCGGTTGTGTGATTGCTTCAGCCATAGTTCAATTTTGGATTTTAGATTTTGGATTTTGGATTAGAAAGCAAAATTGAAACTTCAATTTTTTGTCTAATTATAAAATCCGACAAACTAAGCTCGCGCTCGTGTTTTGGGTTTTTTCGGCAGCAGCGTAATCAAGGCGCGCAATGCTTTATTAACCGTTTCCGAATCGGGAAAATACTCGCGCACGTCCGGCTCTAACATCACCGCGCCTTCTTCTAATTTGAAATGCTGAACGCTCGTCGCGCCGTCGGTTTTATGCACGCTTACCGAATGACCGCGCCGATACGCTGCCGAATGTTTGCCGCGCACGCCGCCGCGAAAATCATATTCGGGCAGCAGTTCTTCGTCCTGCTTTTGCGCTTTAGAAACTTTCTCTTTCTTCATATATTTTGCGTTCCGCTTTTCGTTGATTTGCGGCAACCGATAACGCGAATTTTCTTTGCGCGCTGTGTATAAGACACAACTAAAATTTTTCCGTCCGCCGCTGCGCCGATGTCAACGAAACGCTGCTCATCGAGCGAATGTTTCGGGTCGTTAATTGTAATCGAAAAAGAATCCGCAAAAACAGTCATCGCCGTTTCAAAACTGATTTTGTGTTTCTTAAAATTGGCATCGGCTTTAGCTTCGTCCCACTCAAAATCTAAATCAGTTTCAAATGCCATACGCCGATTTTTGCCGCGTCCAATCCAAAATCTAAAATCTAAAATCCACAATCATTCCGTCGCCATCGCGTTGATAATGCCATCCTGCGAAATCTCCGCGCCGCGCAGTTCAGCCGCCAATTCGCCGTCGCGCATTACGACGATACGCGAGCTGCCTTCGACAAGTTCTTCGAGTTCGGACGAAATCATCAAAACACCCAAGCCCTCGTCCGCCAATTCATTTATCAGACTTTGAATTTCGCCTTTTGCGCCGATGTCGATGCCGCGCGTCGGCTCGTCTAAAATTAAGAATTTCGGATTTTTGCACAGCCATCTGGCAAGTAAAACTTTCTGCTGGTTGCCGCCGGACAACTCGCGGATTTTCTGCTCGCCGCTCGACGCTTTGATGCCGAGGCGCTTCATAAACTTTTCAACGATTTCCGCTTGCTTGGCGCTCGACACGACGCCCAAGCTCGTTAAGGCAGGAAGCGCGGCGAGCGTCATATTTTCCTTGACCGACCATTCCGGCACGATGCCTTCGGCTTTGCGGTCTTCTGACAAAAAAGCGATTCCGGCTTTTATAGCATCATTCGGCGAGCGCAGTTTCAATTCTTTTCCTTCAAACGTGATTTTACCTTTGTCAATCGAATCTGCGCCGAAAACCGCGCGGGCGACTTCGGTTCTGCCGCTGCCCAAAAGTCCAGCCATTCCGAGAATTTCGCCGCGTCCGGCGTGCAGCGAAACATTTCTCAAATGTCGCCCGCGCGTCAAATTTTCGGTTTGAAGAAGCGTTTCGGCTTTACGCGCTTCGTGATGCTCGCCGAAAGCGGTCGCGCCTTTCTTTTCCAAATCCTCGCGCTGTTTGCCGAGCATCAGACAAACCAAATCTATCCGCTCCAAGCCTGCAAGCGGGCGCGTGGCGACAAATTTCCCGTCGCGCAAAATTGTTACTTTGTCGCAGACGGCGTAAAGCTCGTCAAAGCGATGCGAGATATAAACGATACCCGTCCCCTGTTCTTTCAAACGGCGAATCACATCGTATAAAAGCCCGACTTCGTGTTCGGTCAGAGAACTCGTCGGCTCGTCCAAGACAAGAATCTTCGCGCCTAAAGAGACGCCGCGAGCAATCGCAATCATTTGCCGCGAAGCGATATTCAAACTGCCCAAAATGGCTTTCGGGTCAATCTTCAAGCCTAAATTCTGCAAAGTTTCGCCCGCTTCCCGATACATTCGCGCCCAGTCAATCAAACCGTATCGGCGCGGCTCGCGTCCGAGAAAAATGTTTTCGGCAACAGTGCGAAACATCAGCAGATTGACTTCCTGATAAACGGCGACGACACCGGCGCGCTGCGCGTCCTGCGGCGTGCGAAAATTCGTCGGCTCGCCTTCAAAAAACATCTCGCCGCCGTCGCGGTTATACGCGCCGGTCATCACCTTGATAAGCGTCGATTTGCCCGCGCCGTTTTCGCCGACGAGTGAATGAACTTCGCCGCGTTCGAGCGTAAAATCAACATCGTCAAGCGCGACTACGCCGGAGAAAACTTTTCTGATTTTTTGCATCCGCAAAAGCGGCTCGTCGTTAGTCATTTGTCATTTGTCCTTTTCCTTTCGTCATTCGCTTTGCGTCGGCAATCTAATTTTCCAAGTTGCAAAGAACAAAAGACGAACGACTGATTTAATAGGCTTCATCAACAAACTGCGCCGCGTTTGAGGCGTCGAAAAATCTGTCTTCGTTGATAATCTGCGCGGGCATTTTTTCGCCTTTCCAGAACTTTTCCAGCGTGTCGAAAGCAATCGGACCGAAACGCGGATTGCATTCGACGGTCGCGTTCATCTCGCCGTTGATGATTGCCTGAAGCGCCGATTTTTGACCGTCAATCGAGACGACCATCACGTCTTTGCCCGGATTCATTCCCGCCGCTTTTAACGCCGCAATCGCGCCTAAAGCCATTTCGTCGTTGTGCGCGTAAACGGCGGTAATTTCCTTGCCTTTCGCTTGAATAATATTTTCCATCACCTTTTGACCTTCGGCGCGGGTGAAATTGGCGTCCTGCGAGGCGATGATTTTCATATCGGAGCTTTTGCCGATTTCGTCCATAAAGCCTTTGCTTCTGTCGTTAGCGACCGACGAGCCGGTTGTTCCCTTTAGTTCGACGATTCCGGCTTTGCCGTTCGTATTTTTCGCCAGCCATTCGCCGGCGCGCTGTCCTTCCTTGATAAAATCGGATTTGATAACCGTTACAAAATCGACGCCCGGCGTTCCTTTAGCTTCACGGTCAATCAGGATTACGGGAATATTCGCCGCTTTCGCCGATTGAAACGTCGAAGAAAAACCTTCGGCTTCACGCGGCGCGAGAAAAATCGCCGACACCTTGCGGGCAATTAAATCCTCCACGTCGGAAACCTGTTTGGCGGTTTGCCCTTGGGCGTCGGTATAGGCGAAATCGTATTTATCGGCGTGTTTGGCGGCTTCGGCTTTCATACTGTTGCTTTCGGCGATGCGCCACGGTCCGGTATTTTCCATCTGCGCGAAGGCGACCGTTTTTTTGCCGCCGCCTTCGCCCGCCGCGCCGCTTCCGCCGCCCGCCGATTTTCGCTCGCAGCCGACAAGAGCGACTGTCAAAAGCAGTATTAAAACAAAGACGATTCGATTTTTATTCAATAAATTCATAGTTTTTTATCACTCCAAAAAGTGCTTGCTTGAAATTGTTTATTTTGTCGGCTCGATTCTCAAAAACCCGAAACGCGCCGAAGCGTTTTCTGCGCCGCCGACGGTCATCGCCACGCGGACGCCTCTGTCCCACGGCGGCAGATAATCGCCGTTCTGCTCGTCGCCGACGTTTTTAAAGTTTTTTCCGTCGCCGCTGACTGCGAAACTGTAAAAAATTCCGTCCCTCGCCGTCAGTCGCAGATACATTTGTTTCGCGGCGGGCGCGTCCGTCGTTGAAAGCGTTCGGTGATTGTTTCTCTCACGCCGCCAGACGATGATTTTGCCGTTTTGGATGCCGAAGCCGAGCGCGTTTTCGTTGTCGCCGTAAGCCGATAAACCGGCGACCGCGCCGCCTTTTATACTATTTACATCAATCTGTGTTGTCGCCGTGTAGCTTCCGTTTGTTGTGTAATAACCCATAATTCCGCCAATCGGATTCGTCGCGGCGGCGGCGTTCGGCGCGAGTTCGAGCGAGCCGTTTCTGATTGTGTAAACAGGGACGTTGTTTTGCTGCCACTGCCAGCCGAAACGCAGAGTTGGAGAAGTAAAATCATCGAAAAACCGATATTCTTCGTCCAGTTCGGCAACTCCGGCGGGCGCGGCGGCTTTTTTGCTCGCGCCCTTGCCATTGTTGATTGTCGCCCATCCGTCCGCCGTCCAATTTACCTCATCGAGCAGCGCCTGCCGCCCGACATAATTCGTATCTTTCGGGTCGTAGGCGTGATAGAGCATAAACGTGCGCCCGTTTTCGAGCGTTACCGCCGTTCCGTGTCCGGGACAATTAAAATTTTCGTTGCCTTTTAAGATAGGATTCGCCGGGTCTTTTTCCCACGTTCCGAGCAGCGTTTTCGACCGCGCTACGCCCATTGCGTAATTGCAGCCGCGTCCGCAGCAGGCGTTTCCCGAATAAAACATATAAAAATATCCGTTTTTCCGCATAATAAACGGACCTTCGACGAGGTTTCCTTCCCACGTCGCCGGGTCGTTCCGCATAATTTCTTGCCGCTCGCCGACCATTTTCCAATTTTTTATATCGAGTTCCTGCGCCCAGAGCGGAGTTGGTTTGTTGACGCTGTTGCCGTCTTCTTTCCAGACGACAAACAGTTTGCCGTTTTCGTCGCGTATCGGAAAAGCGTCAATCGAGCCGACTTCCTGACATTCGAGCGCGCCGTGGTCGGTATAAGGTCCGACCGGTTTATCGGCGCTCGCGGCGGCGATACAGAGATTACCGCCCGCTTTTCGGGCGACGTAAAATATGTAAAATTTCCCGTTTTCCTGCCAGATTTCCGGCGCCCAGTAATTGCCGATTGACCATTCCGGGCGTTTCGGGAAAACCGTGCCGACGATTTTCCAATTAACCAAATCACGCGAATGGAGAATCGGAAATTCCGGCGACCATTCCGAAGATGTCGCCGTCGCGTAAAAATCTTTGCCGACGCGAATGACCGAGGGGTCTGGATAATCGCCAGCCTGCACCGGATTCGTATAAGTCGCTCCTTTCTGAGCGAAAATCTGCGCGGTCAAGCCGAGCAGAACCAATAACATAACGCCGATGTTTTTAAGATGTAGATTTTGCTTTTTCAACATAATTTCTGCCTGTTCGGTTATTTAATTTTGTTTCCTTGCATAATTGTCGCAGAGGCGCGCGGGCGCGGTCGTTTCTCTGACAATTAGCTTAGTCGAAATGGAAAATTCGACGCCGTGCTGCGTCGGATTTGAAATGGTCGCCAGAAGCGCTTCGACGGCTTTTTGTCCGAGTTCGCGGCGCGGCAGATTGACGGTCGTCAGCGACGGTTCGGTCAGAGACGCGAAGGCGATGTCGTCAAATCCGATAACCGAGATGTCGCGCGGAACATTTAACCCGGCGGCGCGAAATTCGCTGATTGCGCCGAACGCCATCAAATCGTTGGCGGCGACGACGGCGGTCGGCAGTTCGTCAGCCGATAAAATTTCGCGGGCAGCTTGTTTTCCGCCTTCGATTTTAAAGTCGCCTTGAAAAATCCGCTCCGGCGCGTCGGGCAAAACTTCCCGCATCGTCTGGCGAAACGCTTCGAGCCGCCTTTGCGCCGACCGCAGATGCGGCGTTCCGCTGACGAAAGCGATGTTGCGATGTCCTAAATCCTTCAAATGCAGAACAGCCTGTTTAATTCCTTCGGCGTAACAAACGCGCAAATTGCTCATATGCAGACCGGTTTCGCCCGAATCGAGAAAAACAACCGAAACTTCGCGCCGCGCTAATTCCGCAATCAAAGATTTGTCCATCTCCGAAGTCATCAGCGCGACGCCGGCGACTTTGCGCTCGATAAGCCTGCGAACGTAATGCGCCGCGCGCGTCGCATCGTAATTGGTGTTCGACAAAACCACGTCGTAATCGTGTTCATACGCCGCCGCTTCGATGGCTTTGACCAGTTCGGGGAAAAACGGGTTGGCGATGTCGGAAATAATCAGACCGAAAATTCGGCTGCTGCCCGACGCCAGGCTGCGGGCGTGCGCGTTCGGGTAATAAGCGCAGTCGTCAACCGCTTTCAAAACGCGGGCGCGAACCGCGTCGGAGACGAATCTGGTTTTGTTGATGACGTGCGAAACCGTCGCGGTCGAAACTTCGGCGGCGCGAGCAACGTCTTTTATACTGCTCATCAATTTTTAAGTTTTCAATTTTATTTTCAAAATCTTATCCGAAAATCTTCGACTGCGCCACAAATTACGCCGGTTATTGATTTTTTCGTCGGCGAATCATGGGAAATTTTTTGCTCGTAATCGTCGGCGTTCCGCCTTTGACCGTCGCCCAGCCGTTTTTGTAATCCAAGCGGTTCATCAGCATCACGCGCCGTACGTCGCGGTCGCCGCCGATAGTTTCGTCTTTCGACACATTCCGCTTTTTCGTATTAATAGCGTGATAAAAAATCCAGTCGTTTCCATTATCGTCCCGAATTACCGAATTATGTCCGGGCGCGAGCCATTCGTCGTTTCGCTCCAAAATCACGCTCGATTTTTTGCCCGTCGCCTGCGCGAGCGTTTCAAATTTACCCGTCGCGCTTCGTGAACGCGCCACCATCACGGCGTAATGCGCTTTGTCGCCGCAGCAGTTGTCGCCCGAATAAAAAAGATAATAATACCCTTTTTTGTAAGTTACCCACGCGCCTTCGATAAGACGCTGGTAATTATTCGGGTCTTCGTCCTTAATCGGGAAAACCAAATCAATCGGCTGGCTGTTCGGCGCAAATTCCGTGCGATTCGCCGCCAGTTCCTGAACCTTTATCGGCTCAAATCCGCTTCCCCAATACAAAAGACGCTTGCCCGTTTGCGGGTCGTCAAACTGCATCGGGTCAATATTGATAAAACTCGTCCCGCATTTGAGCGGCTTGCCGATGTCAACAAACGGTCCGCCGGGCGCGTTCGCCACGGCAACCGCCAGACACAAACCTTTCTGCGTGTTCGGGTCAGCCGAGTAATACATAAAATATTTCCCGTCCGCTTGTGAGACGTGCGGCGCCCAGAATTTCGGCTCGAACTTATCCGCCCACACGGGTTTTTCGGGCAGAGCGTCGGGCAATCTGTGCCAGTTTATTAAATCGTTTGAACGCGCAACCTGAATATGATTGAGTTTCCCGTCAACAATCGCCTGCGTCGCGTAAGCGTAAAAATATCCGTCCGAAGCGCGAACCACAGTCGGGTCAGGAAAATCGAAATCAAAAACCGGATTCTGCCAAACGTCCGCCCGTTTCGCCGTCTGCGCCGTCTGCGCCAAAGAAATCGTCGCGCAAAGAAAGAGCAAAACCGAACAGGCAAATTTTTTGTGCAAAATCTTCATTTTATAATCCGTTACCGATAAATTTCGATTTCATCCGAGTTCTTATCTCTGCCGCCGATTGATATACGGCGCAGCCCGAACTTCTTTCGTCGGCGCGTTTTCCGCCGCTCTCGCCCAGCCGTCCGCGCCGTAAATTAACAAATCCATTATCATCACGCGCCCGCGATTTCTGTCGTTCGGGTGATAAGCGTGATAGACGAGCCAATCCCGCGACTTGTCGTCCCGAATCACCGAATTATGTCCGGGTCCGAGCCATTTATCGTTTCCTTTTACAATCACGCCGTTATTTTCCGGCAAAACTTCAAACGGTCCGGCGGCGTTGCGCGAGCGCGCAACCATAATCGCGTAATGCGCAGTCGTGCAGCAGTCGTCGCCGGAAAAGAACATATAATAATAACCGTTGCGAAAAGTTACCCACGCGCCTTCGACTAAATCCCGATACACATTCGGGTCATTGCTGTTTGCGGGAAAAATCAAATTAATCGGCTGCGAATTTGCCGCGAAGTCCAGTCGGTTTTCGGCAAGTTCCTGAACCTTTATCGGCTCGAAACCGCTGCCCCAGTAAAGAAGCTTTTTCCCCGTCTGCGGGTCGTCATATGCCATCGGGTCGATGTTGACGAAACCGCCGCCGCATTTTAGAGGCGTTCCTTTATCGGTAAAAGGTCCAGCCGGATTTGTCGCCGTCGCAACCGCCAGACACAAACCGCTGCGCGCGTTCGGGTCGGCGGAGTAATACATATAATATGTTCCGCCAACTTGCGAAACGTGCGGCGCCCAAAAATTCTGCGTTTGATTTGCCCAGACGGGTTTGACGGGCAGCGCATCGCCGAGCCGTTCCCAATTTTCCAAATCCGCCGAACGCGCAACCTGTATATTAAGCGAAGCATTGTTGATGAAAGTCTGTGTTGCGTAGGCGTAAAAAAAACCGTCGGACGAGCGAATAACCGTCGGGTCGGGAAAATCCGGATCAAGAACTGGATTTTGGTAAAGCGGCGTTTTTCGGTTCGGACCGATTGAAGTCTGCGCCGATGCCGCCGCGACGTTCACGAGCAAAACCAAAACAGCAAAAAGTAAAATCTGCGATTTGTTTCTAAAACCCATTGAAATTTTCCGCTCGCCGGTAAACCAACCGGTTCGTTTATAAAAGCCTTTTTCCCGACAATTCGACGCTTTTTATTTCGGCGTGGTAACAAAAACGCTGTCCCAATTATTTTCCGACGAGCTGTAACCGTAGAGCATAACGTGAAACGACTTCGGCATATTCCTTATCGTCGTTTTCAAGCCGAGCGAAGCGTCCTGCGGCTTGGCTTTCGGGTCATTGATGTAAAAACTGAACTCGTCGCCCTGCCGGACAATCATCAAAACCGGATTTTTTATCTTCGTTCCGAGCTTACGGTTGTCGATGCGCTCGCTCCGTCCGTCGGTTACCGCCCACGCTTCAAACGTGCCGTCGCTCGTTAAAATCCATTCGATACGGTTGCGCCCCGAACCGTCGAACAGAATCGTCAGCGCGCCGAAACCGAGCGCCGAACTTTGCTCGCCGGGTATCGGATACGCGGCGCCGACTTTTGCCGTTCTGGCTTCGACGACGAATTTGTCGCCCGTAAACGCTTCTTTACTGCGAATGCCGGCGCGCGTTTTGCTTCCGCTCCTAATGCGCACTTCGCCGTCTTTGACTTCGAGCTTGCCGCCCGAACCGCCTTCAAACGTATATTTTTCCCACTTCTTTTCGTCGAGCCTGTCGCCCGCGAAATCGTCGCTCCATTCCTGAAATTTTGAAGCGGCTGCCGCTGCCGCGTTTGAACCCGGCGCTATTTTCTTTTCCTGCGCCCGCGTCGAATTAACTGCGCCGGCTGATAAAATGACAGCAATAAAACCGGAAACGATTAAATTTTTCATTTGATAATGCTCCTTGTCCGAATTATTTAACTTCCGGTTGACAGCCGGTTATCGAAACTTATTTACGTCCGCGTCAAAACCGTACGTCGGCTAACCGCCTGACGTATTCGCGGCGGTCGGTTTCCTTTTTCGTCGATTGCGTCTCGCTCAATTTTTTGTGTTTCTCAAAAGCGATTTGAGCTTCAGCCGGACGTTTGAGCCGTGTAAGAACTCGTCCGAGCTGATACTGCGCTTCGGCGGATTCCGGTTCGTATTTTACCGCCCGCTCAAATTCGGCGGCGGCTTCCTGCCAGCGCGAGCCGCGCAATTCCATTTTTCCCAGCGCTAAATGCGCCTTCGCCAGCGTCGGGTCGATTTTTATCGCCAGCTCCAAATGTTTTCTGGTAACCGATTCATCGCTCGACGGAATTTTGGCGAGCGTTTCGGCGAGCAGAAAATGCAGATAAGCGTTTTCCGTTTCGATGCCGAGCGCCCGCTCATACATCGCCGCGCCGCGCGCGTAATCGGCTTGCTCGACCGCGACGGTCGCCAGATAAGCGAGCGCCGGAACTGACTTCGGTTCAATCGCGAGCGCGTCTTCAAAAGATTTTTTTGCGTCGGCTGTCTGCCTGTCGACAAGGTGCGCGATGCCGAGCGCGAGCCTTATGCGCGCCGATTTTGGAAAGATTTTAACCGCTTCGTTAAGACGAATAATCGCCGCCGCCGGCGCTTTTGAATCGATGAGCATCAAACCGTAACGCGCCCGGTAGATTTCATTCGCCGCGTCTTTTTCGATTGCCAGACGCATTGCCGGAATCGCATTCTCGATAAAGCCGCCCGCCTGATAAACTTCCGCCAGCGCTGCGTAAATCTTTGCGTCATCGACGCCTCTTGCAATTGCCGATTCGAGCGTCAGTCCGGCAGCCTTAATATTTTTCCGTGTCAAATGCGCGCCGGAAAGCAGCAATAATGCCTGAACGTCCGTGTTATCGACTGCGACGCTCGCTTCCAATTCCCGAATGGCTTCGCTGTTTAAGTTTCCTTTGAGCAATGCCGCTCCGAGTTCGACACGCAGTTTGACGGGCTGGACGGCATTTTCGGCAATCGAAAAATATCTTTGAAAATCCGACGCGGCGCGTTCGCGCTCGTTCAAGCGCAGAGCGATACCGACAAGCGCACGCGCTATTTCCACATCCGGCGCGACTTGAAAAACTTTTTCAAACAAATTTCGTGCCACCCGCAAATCCGATAGCGTTCCTCTTTCAAAATGAATCTGCGCCAAATTAACTTGTGCATTCGGCTGATTCGGATTGATAAGGAGTGAAGCGGAAAACTCTCGCGCCGCTACCTCCGGTTTTTTCAGTTTAAAAAGTATCGCGCCGTAATTATTACGCGCTTCCGGCGAATCGGGCTTTAATTTCGCGGCAATCGCAAAGTGCTTTTCGGCTGACTGCAAATCGTTTCGGCGGTCGGCGGCAATGCCGGCTAAAGTTCTTGCGGTAACATTATTCGGTTCGGCGGCGATAATTTTTCTGAGCAGAACTTCCGCCGCCGCAAATTCTCCTTTACCAACCAACTCTGATGCGGACGCTGTTTTTTGTGCTGTGGAATTTTGCGGCTTTTTTGGCGACTGTCCTCTAACCACAAAAAAGCCGGCGAACAGCATAATCGTTGCCATTAAAGCTAGAGATCGATTTTCGCGTCGTCGGAGCATTTTTGTCAGTTTCTATTTTTGCGAAACCCGTAACGAGCTGGAATAAAGGAAAATTTCGCCGCGTTTGATACGGACTTTTCCGCAAGTTTGAAAATTGGATGTCGTAAGAATCGGCGAAACCGACTCTTACGACATTGATTGTTTGATGGTCAGACCTTTACTAAAAAACGAGTCTGGCTCGCAGTTGAATAACACGGTTGCCGCCGAATTCATCGACTCCGAGCGCCGCGCCTTTTTGACCGAAGTTCGGGTTATCGAATCTTCCGTTGAAAAATCGTCCGAGATTGCCGTCCGGTTGTAAATAGCGGGTGCGATTAAAGACATTGAAGAATTCTGCACCGATTTCAAAAAACACCGTTTCGTTTATACGGGTTTTCTTCAGGATGCTCATATTTTCCGAGAAATACGGGTCCGAACGAAAATCCGTGTTGACGACAGGCGCGTTGCCGAAGAACTTATTCGGGTCAGCGTAAAAAGCCGTATAAGCCGCGCTTCCGACTACAAGCGCATTTCCTGCCGCATCTACCGGTCTGGTAAAGTCGGTCGGGAATGAGAAAGCTCCGCAGTTGACGCTGTATTGACGGTCATTGGCAGCAGGAACGCCGGGTAGACAAGGCGTTATGGTGTTAATGTTTTGTCCCGTCAAATTCGGACGCAATTGGGTAGCATAACCAATCAAATCTGTAAAATTTCCGTTTCCGGTATCGGGAGAAACGCTGACGACCAGCGGCAATCCGGCTTGGTAACGGAAAATTCCCGAAACCTGAAACCCACCGAATATTTTGTCGATGATTCCGCCTTTATCCAAAAACTTTTTGCCTTTGCCAAACGGCAGTTCGGCGATAAAATTGGCGACGAAGACGTGCGGCGAATTAGTCGGTGATGTCGTCATCAAAGACGAGCGGTCAAACGGATTCTGTATCAGACTGTTGAGCGGCGAACCGCCCAAAATGTCTTCGGATGAGTTTGTTATTAATCTTGACGCCGTATAAGCGAGTCCGAATTGAATACCCTGTGAAAAGCGTCGGTCCAACTTTAACTGCAAAGCGTTGTAACGGCTTTGTCCCTGACTTTCCAGATAGTTGTCGATATTGTTGTATTGCGGGAAAGGCTTCAAGGATTGAGCGACGGTTCCGTCGAAACCATTGAAAATGGCATTGGCATTTACCGCCAGAGGCACTCCGATGCTGGCTGCATATGCGCGTTCGGGAGCGCTCAACTGGCTGAACGGCTTGTTCAAAATCGGGAAGCCGAGTTTTAAATAATCGAACGGCACTGCATTTAAACGCCCGAAGTTCGAGCGTAATCGGTCGTCCGTGTGTCCGATGTAACCGATGGAGCCGACGAGCTTGAACGGCAGTTCGCGCTGCAAATCGATTGTATATTGCAGGCTGCGTCCTGTTCTGAAATTTTTATCGAAATATGGAATCGTCTGCGCGCCCAAAGCCTGACCGTTCGGGTCATTGGCAAAGGACGGCAGCGGCTGGAAGGTCGATAAAAACTGTGAGGAAATCTGACCTTCACCCGGTCTCGTCAAATAATCATCGAAGTTATATCCGATAGTTCCGTCTTTCAGACTGCCGCTGCCGCCGATGCCGTAAATAATCGGCGCGTAGTAAAGTCCGATTCCGGCGCGGACAACGGTTTTCGAGTTCAGCGCGTAAGCCGCGCCTAAACGCGGTCCGAAATTAGATTTATCCTGTGGCGAAAGCGATTTGGATATAGCCTGCAATCCGCCTTGACCAGCCGCGCCGACAATCGCGCCGCGTCTGCCGATGGCGGGATTAATAACGTCCGGGTCGAAACTGCGGAAACGGTCGTTGGCTTCTGTTCTCGCGCCGGGCAAATCGTATCGCATACCGATATTAATTGTTAGTTTTTGCGAAACTTTTATGTCGTCTTGCAAAAAGTAGCTTTGCGTCATCTGACGAAAAGCCGGGTCAACCTGGTCGTTGCCGACAAATGACCATTCGGTCGCGCCTGCAACCAAACTTGCCAACGGATAACCGCTTGAGCCGTCGCCGTCGCGTCGCGTCTGGTCTTCGTGAAAGCCGAAGCGCCCGCCAGGATGAATCAGTTGCGAAACATTGTATTGATTGCGGCGTATCGTTACGCCGCCTTTGAAGGTTTGTCTGCCTCGTATATAAGTCAGAGAGTCGCTGAATTCGAGCGTCGCATCGCGCGTATGGTCGGAGAAATCCGTCGAACCGATGTCGGTCGTAAAATACGGAGAATTACGGTTGTTGCCGCGTCCGACAAAATCAATCAGCGGAAACGCTTGATTCGATGTCGCGTTAGCCGGAATGCCGAGCGAACTCGTATTGAAGCCGAGCGTCGTGTTGCCGTTGATGACGTCATAAAAAGTGTAACCGACGTTAAAGTGATTTATTAGAGAAGATGTCAGCGTGTAGTCGTGCTGAAGACGCAAAATGCTCGACGTAAAATCCTGTTGAAACGGACCGAAGCCCTGCACAAACGGTACTGGCAAGACCGGAGAGTTTCCCGCTAAACGATTGTTATTTCTACGCGAGAGGCTGAAGTTTAAATGCTGTTTCTGAGTTACATTGAAATCAAATTTAGCTTGCACCTGATTTGATTTCGACGGAAACGGAATTCTCGATTGGTAATTGTTCTGAACGCCTTCTCTTGTCGGCAGCGGGTAAAACTGCAGAATTGCCAAACCCGCCGGGTCAATTAACGGACGATTTGCGCCAGCGGCAAAAATCGTCCCGGTAACCAAATCAAGCCGGTTGCCCGGAATTAAATTTCGACTGCCGACAGGCTGGCGCGGGTCGTAAAGTCTAATCGGACCGCTGGTTGCCAAAATATACGGGTCGGTCAGAAGCTCGCCGAAATCGCCTCTTCTCATTCTCACGGTCGGAACGGTTTGCAGAGTATTGGCAGCGCGCAGCAATTTAAAGCCTTCGTAGTTGACGAAGAAAAAGGCTCTGTCCTTCAAATTGCGGAGAAATCCGCCGGACGTGCCTTCGCCGAAATTCGGAACGTAAATCGGACCGCCGATGTTGAAACCGTAGTTGTTTTCGTTATCGCGGTTGCGCTCGCTGATGCCGTTGGCATTGTTGAAAAACGAATTAGCATTGAGGGCTTCGTTGCGAACGAGGTTATAGGCTTCGCCGTGAAACTGATTGCTGCCCGACTTCAAAGTAAAGTTGATAATGCCGCCGGACGAATTACCGAATTCCGCCGAATAAGAATTAGTGGAAACCGTAAATTCCTGATAGGCATTCGGACCCGGCGCGACTTCGGTAAAAAAGTTGCCGTTCTGCGTGCGGCGCGTTCCAGCTCCGTCGATAAGAATTTCCGCGCCGCCTGCTTGTCCGCCGCTGACTCTGAATTTAGAAGCGTCATTCGTTCCGCTCTGGTCAGCTGCGCCGACGTTGCTGTCCAAAAAGATAAACGAGAGCGGCGAGCGCCCGCCCGATTCGGAACTGGTCAAAAGCGGCAGTTCGCGCACTTGTTGTTCAGTAACCGTCGTTTGTCTGACAGGATTGTCGGCATTGATGGCAACGGCTTCAGCGTTCACATTAACGACATTACCGCTAATTTCGCCGAGTTCCAGTTTTATTGCGAGCGATTGAATGCCCTGCACGTCGACTTTGATATTGTCGACAGAGGTTCGTTTAAAACCGTTTGCCTCGACGCTCATCTGATAAAGCCCGGCTTTGATTTCGGCAAATACAAAGAGACCGTCATCGCTGCTGGTGACCTGACGGGTTTCGCCTCTTTCAATACTGGTCAGGACAACCTTAGCGCCGGCGACGACGGCATCGCTCGGGTCGGTTACCGTTCCGCGAACCGTTCCGCGGTCACTTTGAGCTGGAGTTAACCCGACTCCTAAAGTGAGCGTTAAAATTAACGCGGCAAAAAAATTTAACGATTTCATATTCAACTCCTCAAGATTCAATCAAAAATGGCAAGAATGTAAAAATTAAAATTAGACGGAGCCGTTAAACCCGGACGCCTGTTCATCAAAAGTAAAATAAACTCATTACAGCAATAATCGCAGTCATCGAATTAAGAGCGAATAGCCGGTTCGTTACAAATACTGCCTCGAATGCTTTATAGATTAACCGTTTGCGTAAGCGTTTAACTAGGTGAATACATACTAGACTACTGTAAATTATTATGTCAATGGATTTTGACAAAGTTCGGCTGGAAAACCGCCGAAAAATAAAAAAACGTTAAATCTTTATTAAGGTATAATTCGACTGCCGGCGAACAGCTCAAATTGTTTTTTCTAAGATTTTGCTGCCCGGATTAGTTATTAAAACACTCGTGCGCAATGTTGCTGAGCGTTTAAAGTTTTTCTGAAGTCCGTTAATATACAATCTAAAGAGTTGGTAAATGCGCAAAACATTATTTTCTACATTTTTATTACTGAACTGCGTGATTTGCGTTTTCCCGCAGGCGAAACAAATGGGCGGCTCCTCGACCGGCGAAGCGAAAACTTATACTTCCAGACGCACAACGGGAATTATCGACGCGAAAGCCGCAAAAGTTTTTGAAGACGTGACGGCGCAGACCGCGCTTAAAGATTTCCGCTGCGTTTCGGGCGGCGCTGAGAAAAATTATATTCTCGAATCGACCGCCTGCACGGTTGCCGTTTTCGACTACGACAACGACGGCAAGCCGGACATTTTCCTGCTCAGCGGCTCGACTATCGACGCCGAACTCGGCAAAGAAAAAGTTTCAAAGTCCGCGCTTTTTAAAAATCTCGGCGATTGGAAATTTGAAGACGTAACCCAAAAAGCCGGTCTGACAAACGAGCGCTGGGGAATGGGCGTCGCCGTCGGCGATTACGATAACGACGGCTTTGCCGACTTATATGTCGGAAATTACGGCGTCTCAAGACTTTACCGCAATAACGGCGACGGCACTTTTACCGATGTCGCCGGGAAAGTCGGGCTGGGAGGCAAGGGCTGGCACACCGGCGCGACGTTCGGCGACTACGATAAAGACGGGCGGCTCGATTTGTTCGTGCCGGCGTATATCGATTTCGATTTGAAAGACCTGCCGCCGAGTCCCGCCGATTTCGCAAAAGGAATTACGGGCAGAAATTTCTGCCAGTTTCGTGGTCAGCCGGTGATGTGCGGACCGCGCGGATTAAAGGGCGCGAAAGACAAACTTTTTCATCAAAAACCGGACGGCACGTTTGAAGACGTTTCCGCCAAAGCGGGCGTAACGGACGCGGGCGATTATTACGGTTTTTCTTCGGTTTTCATCGATATTGACGGCGACCGCGATTTGGATTTGCTCGTCGTCAACGATTCGACGCCGAAACAGCTTTATATCAACCGCGGCGACGGCACGTTTGAAGAAACCGGCTACGCTTCCGGCATCGCGCTTAACGAAAACGGGCGCGAGCAAGCCGGAATGGGTCTGGCTGTCGGCGACTACGACAACGACGGGCGGGTTGATTTTCACATCACCAATTTCTCCGACGACTCGAACACGCTTTACCGCAACGACGGCGAAGGAAATTTCAGCGACGTAACTTTTCCAGCCGGAATGGGCGAGCCGACCATTCCATTTTTAGGCTGGGGAACTTCCTTTATCGATTTCGACAACGACGGCTGGAAGGACATCATCGCGGCGAACGGTCATATTTATCCGGCGGTCGATAATTTTCAATGGGGAACGAGCTTCGCGCAGCAATTGCTTTTGTTCAAAAACACCGGAAGCGCGAACGGCAGACAAATCAGATTCGAGCGAGTCGCCGCCGCGCCGAACAGCGGTTTGGCGCTTTCAATCAACGCGCGCGGAATGGCGATTGCCGATTTCGACACGGACGGACGACTCGATGTCATCGCCGCAAATTCGGGCGCGATGCCGACCATTTTGCGAAACGTTTCGGGAGCGAAAAACAATTGGCTGAGAATAAAACTCGTCGGCGACGTTTCAAAGAAAACGCCGAAAGACGCGATTGGCTCGACCGTTTATGTGACAACCGGAAAACTGCGCCAGCGTTTTGATTTAACCAGCGGCGCGGGCTACGCTTCGCAGGACGAACAGACGATTCACGTCGGACTCGGCGCGGCGTCGAAAATCGATAAACTCGAAGTCTTCTGGGCAAACGGACAAACCGAGACGTTTCCGGTCGGCGGCGTCAACAAACTTTTAATCATTAAACAAAACGAGCGGTTAAAATGATTTGTCGTCAAATATTAAAATTACTTTTCGTCGATTAAATGATAACGGTCAATCGCCGGATTTTCGAGCGTTTGAACTCGTCCGCTCGTCCAGCGAATTTCGATTTGCCTGACCGCCGCCGCGCCGCCCAGACCGACGACGAATCGCGCGTCATTCGCCGACAGATAACTGCCCGAATTGCTCCGGTCGAAAAACTGTTTTCCGCCGCTTGCGTCCGTCACGATAATCCGCGCGCCTTCGCCGTTCGGCGCGCTTTTTGCGCCGCCGCGCAAATCTATTCCGAGCCAGTGATTTTTCGTGCCGTTGTTTCGCAGAACGACGGGCGCGCCGCCGGTTTGGGCAACGATAACGTCCGTATCGCCGTCGTTGTCCAAATCGCCCGCCGCCATTCCGCGCGCCGCTAAATCAATCTTAAAAACATCGCCCGCCGCCAGCGAAACGTTTTGAAATTCTCTGCCGCTGTTTCGCAGTAAAAGCAGCGGCTGTCTGTATTTAATAAAATCCGTCGTCTTGTCAATCACGTCCGAGACGTGTCCCTGCACGACGAAAATATCGCGTTTGCCGTCGTTATCAAAGTCGATAAATTTTACGCCCCAGCCGGTTCCGAGAACGGTGTTCCGCGCCACGCCGCTCGTCTGCGTCGTGTAATCGAAAAACCAATCGCCGGAATTTCGGAAAACCGGATAAGTTTCGCCGGAAAAAGCCGTGGCGATTACGTCCTGTCTGCCGTCGCCGTCGTAGTCGGCAATATCGACGCCCATTCCGGCAAACGGTTTTCCTTTGTCGTCGAAGGCGACGCCGGCGGACAATGCGGATTCGGCAAAGCGCCCGTCGCCGAGGTTGCGGAAAAGATGCTGTTCCGTGTTATCGTTGGCGACGAAAACGTCCGTCCAACCGTCGTCGTCGAAATCGGCAAACGCGACGCCTAAGGCTTTTCCCTTCGTTTTTGCGACGCCGGATTTCTCCGAAACGTCTTCAAAAGTGCCGTCCGTTTTCTGATGAAACAAAAGCGCGGTCGAGCTTTTGAAATTGTCCGGGTGACAGTAGCTTCGATAACTGGGGCGCAAATCGCCGCAGAAAAGCGCGCCGAGTTCAAAATCCCATTCGACGTAGCGCGCGACGAATAAATCAAGTTGTCCGTCGCGGTCGTAATCGAAAAATCCCGCGCTCGTCGCCCAGCCGCTGACCACGACGCCGAGCTTTTTCGTCAAATCGCTAAACGTGCCGTCACCGTTATTTTTATACAAAGTCGCGCCGCCGTAATGCGTAACGAATAAATCGGCGAAACCGTCTTTGTCGTAATCGCCGACGGCGACGCCGAATGCGTAGCCGATTCCTTTGACGCCCGCTTTTTCCGTCTGGTCTTCAAACGTGCCGTCCGCTTTCTGCCGATACAGACGATTCCAAAATTTCGCCGCTGTTTTGTCGGGCATTTTCCCTTTCGGCATCGGGTCGAGAATTTGCGCGCCGTTGGTAAAAAAAACGTCGAGCCGACCGTCGTTGTCGTAATCGAGCAGCGCAACGCCCGCGCCCATTGTTTCCGGCAGATATTTTTGAGAAGTCGGCGAAGCCTCGTGCTTGAAATTGATACGGGTTTGACTGGTGATGTCGGTAAAAGTAACCGGCGAAGGAAACTGCGGCGCGGTCGTCGTGGGGCGTTCAATTTTATTGGTGCTGTAAGATTTGCCCGTCGTTTGCGCGCGAATCGCAAAAGGCGCAAAGCAAAAAGCAGCAGCCAATGTAAATTTTAATAAGCGAGCAAGCATTGTTTGAAATTACGTTATGAGCTAATCGCCCGAATCTTCGGCACTCGCCGCTTGAGAATCAATCCGGCGTTTCGATTCGTCAATCAAATCGTTGTTTCGTTCATACGAAAGATTTTCGCCGCCTTTTTCTTCCGACTGCGGCGGATAAAAATGTTTTTGATAAACCGGATACGCTTCGGTTCGCAAATGTGCCAGAAACGAATGCCCGCGCCGTGTTTCGCGTTCGTGTCGAAGCGCGGAAACGTCAATCGGAGCGACGACGATTCGCTCGCCGGGTCCGGGCGATGCGTCCGCCAGCAATCTGCCTTCGTAATCAACGATTTGACTGCCGCCCGACCACGAATACGGCAGATAGTTCTTCAGACTCGCGGCTTGGTTGGCGGCGACGACAAACGCCGTGTTTTCAATCGCTCTGGCGCGGTTTATAATCGTCCACCAATCCATCGGCGCGGTTGCGTTCCACGGATCCATATAAGCCGAAACTCTGGCTAAGACTTCCGCGCCGTTCGCCGCGAGTTGGCGCAGAACTTCCGGGAACAGCCAATCGTAGCAAATCGCCGTCCCGATACGTCCAATCGCGGTATCGGCGACCGGAAACAGCGGCTCGTCGTAACCTTCGATGTTGTGCGGGCTGGTGTGAACTTCATACGGAATCCACGTATTGACCTTACGGTATTTATACAAAATGCCTTCGGGAGCGATTAAACAAGTCGTATTAAAAAGCGCGTTTTTGTATTTTTTATCCGTTTCGAGCATCGAGCCGGATTGAATATAAACGTTATGCTCCTTCGCTTTTTCCCAAATGCGTTCGGTGTGTTCGTTCGGAATCTCGACCGCCAGTTTCTCAATTAATTCTTTCGCCGTCGCAAAAACCGGCGCGGCGTGCGCAAATTCAGGGAAGACGATTAATTTAACCGGCAAAAACGGCGCGCTGCCCGCGACCGCCGAATCAATCATCGAAAGTATGCGGTCGGTATTTTTTCGCATCGCGCGGCGGTCAACCGGATTCGGCTGGTCGGTCTGGCAGGCAGCGGCGGCATATCTGATGTGTTCCATAAAATCAATTACGAATTACGAATTACGAATTATCGTTAATCGTCGCGCGTTTATTTTAACAGAGACGTTTCGATACGCGGCAAAACGCCTCGCACAATTCGCGTCGTGTATTCATCGTAAATCCGGCGTTTTTCGCTCGTCATCGGAAAACGCTCGTCCGCCGCGTATGGATATTTTTTCATTTTCTTGAACGGCAACGGATAAACCGCATCGGGCGAGCCGGAATTGATGTCCATTTCTTTGCTGTAGCCGTCGGCGTAAAGCAAAAAAGTGTATTTTCGATTGGCGGGCAATTCGGGCAGAGCGGCGAAACTCAAAACAAGCTCGTCGCCGGTCTTCGAGATGACGAAAACGTCGTCAACCGCTTCGAGCAGCGCGCTGACCGCGCCGAGCTTCGTAAAATTTCCCGAAAAATATTTCCAGCGTCCGTCGTTTGCAACTTTATCGTAATCCGCCGCAATCATCTCGCCGTATTTGATTTCTTGGGAAAATCCGCGTGTCCGCAAATCGGCTTGAGACGGTTTCAGTTCGATTGTTTTCACGTCCGCTTGTTCGCTCGTGTCAACCGCGATTTTGTCCCAGAATGTTTTGAAATTCGTCACGATGCGAATTTGGCGCGAATCGGACAAAAATTTGCCGGTCAAATCGACGACTAAAGTTTGCGGGCGACCGATTGAAATTCCGATGCTGTCAATGACGGTCTGCCATTCACCGCGTTTGTTTTTGACTTGCAGTTTCGGGAGAAACTGCGATTTCCCGCTTTGCGAAGCGGCGAGATTGTCCGACGAAAATGCGTAATCCGTCCAGCCGGTCAAAAGAAGAAGCGTTCTGCCTTTAAAACCTTTTTTGTCGTCCAGATTCAAAGTCAGATTGTGCGTTTCGGCGTAACCGCGAATGTTCAGCGATTTGAACGAATCGTAAAATTTACGGTCGAGATTTTCGATTGCCGTCAAAACGCTTTTTCCGTCGGTATCAACCGCCGAAACGGGAGGACGCGCATTTTTCGTCGTGTATAAAATTCGCTTGCCCGCCGTCGGAATTCCCAAACCTTCATTCGGGTAAATTTCCGCGTCCGCGTCGTGTTCGACGGCGACGAGTTTTAAGTGGTCGAGAAATAAAACTTCTTCGAGTTCGTTGGTTATGCGGATTTCGTATTTGCCGTTTTTCGGTTTGAGTTGGTCGGAAGTGATTCGCACGAATTCGTCTGAATCGGGGTAATGATAAACGCCTGCTTCCTGCCAGTTGCCCATTTCGCCGCCGCCTAAAAAGTCGGTGATAAACTCGAATTTTTCGCCGTTCCAGGCGTATAGATACGGACACGACGACGGTTTGCGGTCGAGTTCTTCGATTTTCAGCGGCGCACGAAACTCGCCGACTTCCCTTTGCGGCGCGGCGGAAATATCGGTTTCCGCCTGCACTACGCCGGAAGTCCAGATGACGCGCACGGCATCCGGTTTGATGCGTCTTCCCAACCCGAAATGCGCGTCCGACGGTGCGGGCGCGGGACTCGCCGCGTAAGTTTCGAGTTTCTGCGCGAGGCTGCCCGACCGCATATCAATTTTAGCGCCGATGCCGGTTCGGTTGGAAACGCGCCCCTGCAAACGGACGGTTACGGAATTGTTCGCCGTGTCGTTAAGATTTTCGATGAAGTTCAATCGTCCGTCGGCGGCGAACGCGAGCAAATCAACGTCGCCGTCGCGGTCAACGTCGCCCGATAAAAGACGCGAATTGACAATCGCGCCGCCGCCGTCCGTTTTGATTTTGAACGGCGACGAATCGGCTCGCGTCCAGCCGCCCGCGCCGAGATTGCGGGCGACGACGAAATTTTTGTCGGTGTTCGCCAGCAAATCGAGCAGACCGTCGTTGTCGTAATCTAAAAACTGCGCGGACGCGGCGTTTTCCGTTCCCGCGGGCGCGTCTCTGAAAACGAATTTGCCGCGTCCGTCCGAGACGGCGAAAACGCCCGCGCCGTTCGCTCTGCCGAAAAAGAAATCTACGAATGTATCTTTGTTAAAATCGCCCGCCGCCGCGCACGTCCATTCTTCGGTTCGGTTCAAACCGACTTCGGCGGCAACGTCTTGGAAAGTGCCGTCGCGCAGATTGCGGAAAAGATTCGGTTTGCCGCCGCGATTTAAAACGAGCAAATCAACGTCGCGGCGATTATCGTAATCGGTCGGCACGACGGCGACGGCGCGACTCGGCAAATTGATTTTCGCCGCTTCGGAAATGTCGGTAAAAGTGCCGTCGCCGTCGTTGCGCCAAAGACGATTGGGCGCGGCGGCATTGTTTTTGCCGTTGCCGAAACCGCCGAGAAAAATGTCCAAATCGCCGTCGTGGTCGGCATCTACAAACGCGCCGGAAACCGAAACTTGCGAGTTTGATGGCAGTTTCGCCGCGAGCGTCCGGTTGATGAATTTTCCCTTTCCCGCATTTCGGAAAAGCGTCTGTCCTTCGCCGAAAACGAGTAAATCCGCCGCTCCGTCATTATCGTAATCGCCGGCGACGATTCCGAAAACGCCGCCGCTCGACGCTTTCGCCAAATCGCCCGCCGCTTCCGTTATATCAACGTATTTTCCAGCATCGTTACGATACAGCCGCAACGACGCGGCGTCGCCGGAGGTCTGCGCTAAATCCAAATCGCCGTCGTTGTCAAAGTCGAACAGCGTCGCCGCAGGCTGTTCAGTAGCCATCGTTTTCGCTGCCGTTTTCGCGCCGCGAGCGAGCGGTTTGGCGGCTGATAAACCGATTTCCTTAACTTGAAAAACGACTTTCGGCGCGGTTCTATCAACCAGTTCTTTCTCCGCGCCGGTCGAGGTAATCGCTTCGGCATATCGTCCCTGTTCGAGATAATTCTGTCCGATATTGGTTGCCGCTCCCGATTGACGAAGCGTTTGAAAGCGCGTCATCAATTGTTGTCCTTCGGCGCGGGCGGCGGTTCGCAGAAGCGCAGTCGCCAGCGTGTACATCGCCGTCGAATTATACGGTTCGGCAGCGAGCGCGAGACGAAACGCTTTGATGGCTTCGTCGTATTTGCGCTGCTGGACGTAAATTTGACCGAGGTTGACGTTCGCGCCGACATCGTTCGGGTCAATCGCTAAAACCCGCTTAAAAGCCGCGGCGGCATCTTCGGCGCGGTTTTGATTTTTGGCGATGAGTCCGAGAATATAATGCGGCTGCGGCAGTTCGGGAGCGAGTTCGGCGGCAATTCGCGCTTCGCTCAAAGCCGCTTCAACTTCCTGCGCGTTGTAGAGCGCGACGGCTAAATTGATGCGCGCGATAATCAGCCCGGAATCAATTTCCAGGGCGCGCCGAAACGATTCCGCGCCCGCTTTGTAATCGAACTGTTCGAGCCGCGCCACGCCCGTATTATTGGCGCGGTAAGCGTCTTCGCGCCGGACGCCGGAATTATTTTCCTCCGACGACTGCGCCGAAACGCCGGTCAAAGCCGGCGCGCTGAAAATCAGCGCAATTGAGACGGCAGACAAAATAAACGCGGAAACAAACGGGTGCGAATTCACTCTCATAAAATTAATTGTAACAGCTTCGTTTCGTTGCGATTAATGAAACTTCGGCTGTCGTCAAAACGCGAACAATCGAAAGTTCCGGTGGTTTGTAGCCAAACTCCGATTTATGAAACGATTAATTTTTCAAGCGTCTCGCAAACTTCGTCAATTTGCGCGTCCGTGATGCGGTTGAAAAAAGGCACTGCCAGAACTCGTTCGGCAGCGTGTTCGGCGACGGGAAAATCGCCCGTTTTGAAGCCGAATGTTTTAACGTAAAAAGGCTGCAAGTGAATCGGCGCGAAATAGCGTCCGCAGCCGAT
>JBBPXZ010000067.1:0-4441 GCA_038200355.1 Pyrinomonadales bacterium
GCGTTGTTTAATCGTTCAAAAGTTTCGTTTAAGATTTCCGATTTGTCGCGGCGGGCGATGAAAACGGCTTGATACGGCGGGAAATAACGGCGGTCGTCGGTGAGTTGAACAAGGTCAAGGGCGGCGATTAAACCGTCGGTCGAGTTTCCGGCAATCAAATCGACTTGCGCCGAAGCCAGAGCGCGATACGTCAGAGACAAATCCATTTCACGCGGCTGTTTGGCGAAATCGAAATTATACGCCCGCGCAAAACCCGCGTAGCCGTCCGCCCGCGACATAAAGTCCTGCCCGAATCCGGCTTGCCAGTTTTTGGAAACCGGAACCGCGTCGGAAATCGTTTTGAGATTCATTTCCCGCGCAACCGCACCGCGCACGAGAATCGCAAAATCGTTTGAAAAACCAAGCGCGGGACTTACAACGAGATTAAATTTTTCGGCGTATTCGGCTTTTGTTTGGTCGTAAACCGCCTGCGTGTCCGTTACCGGCGGGCGTTTGAGAATCGCCGTAAAAGCCGTGCCGGTATATTCGGGATAAACGTCGATTTGGTTCGACAAAAGCGCGTCGTGCGCGAGATTGCCGCCGAGTTCAAATTTTCGCTCAACCGTTAAGCCGCGCTTTTCGAGCATCTGCGCTAAGATTTCCGACAGAATCAGCGATTCGGTAAAATCCTTTGAGCCGACGCGAATCGTTTGATTTGCGGTTTCTGCATTGGAATTTCGACGTTTAAAACTCGGAAGAAAACTCAAACCAAGCAAAATCGCAATTAGACCGAACACGCCGACGGCGACAAATTTTCGACGTTTTGATGAAACGCGATTTTCGGCGCGAACCGGCGCGAACATTTTCTCAATCGTTCCCAAAGCGAAATCGGCAATCAACGCCAGCAGCGCCGAAGAAATCGCGCCCGCGAGCAGTAAATTGTTGTCGTTCTGTCTTAACCCGCGAAAAATATAAGTTCCCAAACCGCCCGCGCCGACCGCCGCCGCAACGGTCGCCACACCGACGGAAACAACGACGGCGACGCGAATTCCGGTTAAAATCACGGGCGCGGCGAGCGGCAGTTCAACCATTTTCAAAATCTGCCAATCGGTCATTCCCATCGCCGTCGCCGCTTCTGTAATTTTTCCGTCAACGCCGGAAATTCCTGTAACCGTGTTGCGAATAATCGGCAAAAAAGAATAAAGCGTCAGCGCAATAATCGCCGTTTTCGCGCCGATTCCGCCGATATACGCAATCGGAATCAGCAAGCCGAACAGCGCGAGACTCGGGACGGTTTGCAAAATATTAGCGATGCCTAAAACGGGTGTTTGCAAAGATTTAAAGCGCGTCAGCAGAATGCCGAGCGGCAAACCGATAAGCACGGCGAAAAACGTCGAAACGAAGACGAGAAAAACGTGTTCGCGCGTCAGGGCGAGCAATTCGGCAAAATTTTGTTGGAGAAACTCGAAAAAATTCATTTAATTTTTGCCGCCGAATGCACAAAAAATAAGAAGTATTAACCACAAATAAACACAGATAGACATAGATAAATTTAAAACCAGGAAAGGTTTTCGGAAGATTCAAAAATTCTATTGGCTGTTTTCATTTTATCTTTTCTCATCCGCGTTCATCTGTGTAAATCTGTGGTTAAACTGCCTTTTTTGTATTTGCTGCCGTTGAAATCGTTTCCAGATACGCCCGCGCCAGCGGTTCATCCGATTTTACGAAGTTTTCCGGCGTGTCGATTAAAACAATCGCGCCTTTGTCCATCAGCGCGATGCGCGAGCCTAAAAACAGGGCTTCGCGTAAATCGTGCGTTACGAAGACGACGGTTTTATTTAATTCTTTGACGAGCGCGCCGAATTCCTTCTGCAAATTCGTGCGCGTTATCGGGTCGAGCGCGCCGAACGGTTCGTCCAATAACAAAATATTCGGATTCGCCGCTAAAGCCCGCGCCACGCCGACGCGCTGGCGTTGACCGCCGGATAATTCGTGTGGAAATCTCGCCGCGAAATCGTCTCGATTCAAACCGACGAGTTCGAGCATTTCCGAAACACGCGCCTGTGTTTTCGCTTCGCTCCAATTCTCCAAACCGGGAACGAGCGCGACGTTTTCCGCAACCGAAAAATGCGGAAAAAGTCCGGCTTCCTGCAAAACGTAACCGATGCGGCGGCGCAAACTTATTGGATTCCAATCGATTATCGATTTTCCTTCGACCAGAACTTCGCCCGAAGTCGGTTCGATAAGACGATTTACCAATTTAAGCGTTGTCGTTTTGCCGCAGCCGGATTCGCCTAAAAGCACGAGTGTTTCGCCCTCGAAAATCTGCAAATTCAAATCCGCGAGAATTTTCGCCGCGCCGATTTCGTAATCGACGTGTCTGAATTCAACTATCAGCGGTGTTTGCGGCATAGATTTTTAATTTTACAAAGTCTTTCTGGTTTCGCGGACAAAAGTTTGCAGGCGCGGGAAAAACTCTCGAAAGCGATTTTCAAAATAATCGTAATTTGCCGCCAGCTCGCCGAAGGCTTCACGCAGACTGTCGCCGCCGCGCACGCGCATCGACAACCGTTGCAGAGCAAATTCGACGCGCCCGAAATTTCGATACGCCGCCAGAAAATCGTCGTCAATCATTCTGGGCAGAAACGCCTGAAAGTTTGCCGGAAAGCGCGGCGCGTTCGCCTCCAGCGCCAGATATGCGAAGCGGGCGAAGTCGTCGAGATTTTGGGTTGTGTAAACCGTCCAGTTTTTCGCCAGAAAATGGTCAAACGCGACATCGAGCGCGATGCCCGTGAAACGCCGCCGCGTTTTGACGAAACGTTTTTTAGCGTCCGGCATAATTTCGTGCGCGTCGGTAAAGGCGTCGATACGGCGGTGAACGATAATTTCGTCGCGCATCGCCGGCGGGAAATTGCCCGCGCCGACCAGTCCTTTGACAAAATCGCCGAGCATCGCGCCGGTAACGGCTTCAGGCGTGCGGGCGGCGAGAAAAAAGTGCGCGAGGTGATTCATTCGGATTTTATTTTACTATAATAATCCTTCAGACTTGTTTGGAAAATATTTATTAACGATGAAAAACTTCAAGCCGACAAAGGAAGATTTGCGCGACGCGCCGAACCGGACGATGGAAGATTTGATTGACCACAACTTAAAGGTTTTATTCTGCGGCATCAATCCCGGAATGTGGTCGGGCGCGACCGGCTTTCATTTCGCGAAACCGGGCAATCGTTTCTGGAAAGCGCTGCATCTCGGCGGCTTTACCGACAGAATCCTGCATCCGACGGAAGAACACGAACTGCTCGAAAACGGCTGCGGCATCACTTCACTCTGCAAACGCACAACCGCCAGAGCCGACGAGTTGACAACCGAAGAATATATTACAGGCGGCAAACTGCTCGTCAAAAAAATCGAAAAATATAAGCCGCAGTTTCTCGCTGTTCTCGGCATCGGCGCGTATCGGACGGCGTTTAATCGCCCGAAAGCTAAACTCGGACTGCAAGCCGAAACGATCGGCGCGACGCGCATCTGGCTTTTGCCGAATCCGAGCGGCTTGAACGCGCACTATCAAATCAACGATTTAGCGAAACTTTTCGGCGAACTAAGAAATGAAGTTGAACAAATTTGATTATTCCCACTCAATCGTTCCCGGCGGTTTCGATGTGATGTCATAAACGACGCGATTGACGCCGCGCACTTCCGCTGTGATTCTTGAGGAAACTTTTGCCAGAAACTCGAACGGCAGACGCGCCCAATCAGCCGTCATTCCGTCGGTTGACGTGATTGCGCGAAGCGCGACGACTTTTTCGTAGGTACGGAAATCGCCCATTACGCCGACGGTATCGAGCGGCAGAAGAACGGGAAACGCCTGCCAGACTTTATCGTAAACGTCGAAACTGCGCATTTCTTCGTCGAAAATTCGATTGACCGATTGCAGAAGTTTTACTTTTTCTTCCGTAACTTCGCCTAAGATTCTGACCGCCATTCCGGGACCGGGAAACGGATGACGTTGCAGAATTTCGTCGGGAATGCCCAAATCTTTGCCGATTAAGCGCACTTCGTCTTTGAACAATTCGCGCAAGGGTTCAATCAGTTTGAGATTCATTTTTTCGGGCAAGCCGCCGACGTTGTGATGCGATTTTATCGTAACCGACGAGCCGCGCAAAGATACCGATTCGATAACGTCAGGATACAAAGTTCCCTGCACCAAATATTTTACGTCGCCGATTCCGGTTGCTTCCGCGTCGAAAACTTCGATAAATTTCGCGCCGATATTTTTGCGTTTCGTTTCCGGTTCGGTTACGCCTTTGAGAACGGCGTAAAAATCATCGGACGCGTCAACGCCGCGCACATTTAACTGAAGATTTTTTTTGTAAACGTCGAGCGTGTGTTCAAATTCGTCGGCGCGCAGCAGTCCGTTGTTGACGAAAATGCACGTTTGGCGATTGCCGATGGCTTCGTGAAC
>JBBPXZ010000068.1:0-41239 GCA_038200355.1 Pyrinomonadales bacterium
ACTTTGTGGCAAATGGTCAAACCGTTGGTCAGGAAACATCAGACGGAAGATGCTTGTTTGATATTTGATGATTTCATCATCGAAAAAGCCTACACTGATGAGAACGACATAATTTGTTGGCATTGGGATCATTCAAAGAAGGAAAAATTAAAGCCGTCAACGTCGGCGGCGGCTATGTGATTGAAGAAAAGGAACTGGCAAACGTCAAAACGCACGGCAAAGCCGGTCGACCGAAGAAAGCAGCCGCGACCGAATAATTTTGAACAAAGAAAAACGGCTTGAGCGTGGATTCTCAAACCGTCTCTTTTCAGTTCTTTGACAACTGAATATGTTTTCTAAGCAAAAGCAGTCTATCAAAAGACTTTTGCATTTTTCAAGTCTGTATCTGAAAATGTAGCTGTTATGTGCTAGTTTCGAGTATTACGGAGCGAACGGGTTTTTATTATTATTCACTCAATAACACTCTATCGCGTCTTGTAACCGTTGGTATAAAAAGGCTTATATGTTTGGATCAAGCATCGGACGCGGAGCAATGCGAATCATCGGCGCGCTTGTCAAATGGCTCGCATACGGCGGCGTTAATCCGAATGTTTTAACCGTCGTCGGCGTTGCGATAAATGTCGGCTGCGGCGTGCTGTTCGGCTTCGGCGAATTTTTCTGGGCGGGCGTGGTTCTGATTCTCGCCAATCTGTTCGATATGCTCGACGGCAACGTCGCGCGGCTGTCGGGCAGAGTTACGCGCTTCGGCGGATTCCTTGATTCCTCGCTCGACCGACTCTCGGATATGGTTTCCTTTCTGGGAATTATGGTTTTTTACGCGAGCAACACCACGCAGCATTCGCTTCTGAATGTTTTTCTGGCGGGCGCGGGGATGATTGGCTCGGTGATGGTCAGCTACACGACGGCGCGCTCGGAAAATATCGGCGTCAAATCGAATGTCGGGTTTTTGCAGCGTCCCGAACGAGTCGTTCTGCTGATAATCGGCGGACTTTCGAGCTTCTCCGATTCGGACGCTTTTTTAGCGAACCGGATGCCGCAGGTTTTATGGATTCTGGCAATCGGCTCGATTTGGACGTTTATTCACCGGATGTATCACACCTGGAAGGAATTAAGGAGAACGGAAAACGGGTAATTGAAAATGGAAGATTACGCCGAAATGTATTTTTCGTTTTTCGTTTTCCATTAAAGAAATGGAATGGCTTTCGACAATTTGGGAATGGATAATGCGCTCCTGGGATTCGCTGAGCTGGGGCGGAATAGCTCTCGGCTGCGTTTTCGTCTTAATATCGGTCGTTGTCAGTTATGCCGTCGTGGTTCTGGTAATGGTAAAAATTCCGGCGAATTATTTCAGCCCGCATTATTCGTCCGATACAGCCAACAGCAAATCCTTTTTCGTGCGCTGGGGCGCGGTTGTATTTAAGAATTTAATGGGAGTTTTTCTGGTTCTGCTCGGTATCGCGATGATGGTCGGACCCGGACCCGGACTTTTAACGGTTCTGATTGGGTTGATTATGCTCGACATTCCGGGCAAACGCCCGTTTGAAGCGAGAATTATACAGCGTCCGGCAATTTTGTCGGCGGTCAACAATCTTCGCGCCAGGTATAACAAATCTCCGCTGATAATGGATTAAAAAATGGGACTTTTCGATATTTTCAAACGAGAGAAACGGCAGAACACCGAGGCGACGCGACGCGAATTTTTACTGCAAAACGGAAGAATCACCGACGGCGCGATTATCGACAGCGAAGTTTCGGATAACGGACAGGAAATCGTTTTCTATATTTACAACATTCAGGGCGTGGATTTTGAATCGTCGGAAATCTTAACCGCCGAGCAGAGAGAAAATCCTTTGCAATACGCGCCCGGCGCAAAAGTCGGTATTCGTTTCGACCCGAAAAATCACGGAAACTCGATGCTTGTTTGAGTGGTGAGTGGTGAACGGTTAGTGAAGAAATTCCTAAACTCACCACTTACCACTCACCACTAATTTTTTATGTTCAAAAAAATCTTGATAGCCAATCGCGGGGAAATCGCGTGTCGCGTCATCCGCGCGTGCCGCGAAATGCGGATAAAAACCGTCGCCGTTTATTCGGAAGCCGACTCTGACGCGCTGCACGTGCGGATGGCGGACGAAGCGTATTTTATCGGCGCGCCGCCGTCGAATGAAAGCTATCTGCGCGGCGAGAAGATTTTGGAAGTCGCCGAAAAGTCGGGCGCGGAAGCGATTCATCCCGGTTACGGATTTTTATCGGAAAACGCCGGATTTGTTCGTGAAACGGCGAAACGCGGAATCGTTTTTATCGGTCCGTCGCCCGAATCGATGGAAGCGATGGGCGGAAAAATCAGCGCTCGTATTCTGGCAATCGAAGCCGGCGTGCCGGTCGTGCCGGGAACGACCGAACCGCTCGTTTCCTTTGAGGACGCGAAGGCAACGGCTGAAAGATTCGGTTTTCCCGTGATGCTCAAGGCGTCGGCGGGCGGCGGCGGCAAAGGAATGCGGCTCGTATCGAACGAAGACGAATTGAAAAGCGCGCTCGAAGCTGCTCAATCGGAAGCTCTCGCCAGTTTCGGTGACGCGGCGGTTTATCTCGAAAAAGCCGTCGTCCGCCCGCGCCATATCGAGATTCAGATTTTCTCGGACAAACACGGAAATTACGTTCATTTAGGCGAGCGCGAATGTTCGATTCAAAGGCGTCATCAAAAAGTTATCGAAGAATGTCCGTCGCCGATTAACGACGCGCGATTGAGACAGGCAATGGGCGAATGCGCGATAAAAGTCGCGCGCGCGGTCGATTACGTCGGCGCGGGAACGGTTGAGTTTCTCGTCTCGGATTTGGACAAATCGTTTTACTTTCTTGAAATGAACACGCGCCTTCAAGTCGAACATCCGGTTACGGAATTAGTTACGGGAATCGACCTTGTGCGCGAGCAAATCAATGTCGCTTACGGCGAAAAATTATCATTCGCGCAAGCCGATATAAGTTGGAACAAACACGCGATTGAATGCCGCGTCTATGCCGAAGACCCGGAAAATAATTTTCTGCCGTCGCCGGGGAAAATAACGAGATTGAGAGTTCCGCAAGGCGGCGGCGTGCGCGACGACGGCGGAATTTACGAAGGTTCGGAGATTTCGATTTATTACGACCCGATGATTTCAAAGCTCTCCGTCGTCGGCGGAACGCGCCGCGAGGCGATTGAAAAATTAAGACGCGCTCTTGCCGAATACGAAGTCGGCGGAATAAAGACGACGCTGCCTTTTTTTCGTGAAATTATCGAAGACGCCGAATTTATCGAAGGGAAACTGGACACGGGTTTCATACCGCGCTGGTTTGAGCGACGCGAAACGCCGGACGCGTCCGAAACCGAAAAGGATTTGGCGATAATCGCCGCCGCTTTAGCTTACGCGGATAAGCAAAAGGGAAGCGTTCTAAAGGTTGAACAAAAAGAATCGGAAAGCCGCTGGGCGTTTGCCGGAAGGCTGGCGGCGATGGGAAATCGGTTATAAATTAAGTGATAAGTGATAACTGATAACTGATAAGTAAAAGCAAATTCTTTACCTGTTACCTATCACCTATCACATATCCACGGGAGAATAATATGGAAAATTTTTTAACACAATTGATGGGCAAAAAGATTGACGTTTCGTGCGGTTTGAACGCGACGTTCAGAGGCGAAGTCGTCGATGTCAAGGGCGGCGTTTTGTATCTTCGGGATTTGGAAGACCGCGTGGCTTACGTTGCGATTGAGAAAATCGCGGTGGTTTGGGAAATCAAGGAACAGCCGGTTCGTCCCGGCTTTGTCGGTTAGAATCCGGGCGGAAATTTTAATTTTTAAGAAGCGTTGTATGATGTAAAAACTACTGACGCTTCTTATTTTTGTATAAAATTATGAACAAGAAAACCATTAAAGACATCGACATTAAAGGCAAAAGAGTTTTTATCCGCGTCGATTTCAACGTGCCGGTAAAGGGCGGCAAAATCGAGGACGACACCAGAATATTAGGCGCGCTGCCGACGATAAAATACGCTGTGGAGCAGGGCGCGCGCGTTATTCTCGCTTCGCATTTGGGCAGACCGCTCAAAGACAAAAAGAAAGCCGAAGAAAAAGGAATGCCGTATGACGCGGCAAAATATTCGCTCGTGCCGGTCTACGAATACCTGCGCGCGCTTCCCGATTTGAAAAACAAGGTTTCCTTTGCGGGCGATTGCGTCGGCGATGTCGTCAAGGCGCAGGTTGAAAAATTAAACGCGGGCGAAGTTTTACTGCTGGAAAATCTTCGTCTGTATGAAGGAGAAGAAGCGAACGCCGACGGATTTGCCGAACAATTAGCCGCGCTTGCCGACGTTTACGTCAACGACGCGTTCGGCGCGGCACATCGTGCGCACGCCTCGACCGCCGGAATTACGAAATTTCTTCAGCCTGCCGTCGCCGGTCTTTTGATGGAGAAGGAACTAAATTTTCTCGGGCGCGCGCTCAATAATCCCGAACGCCCGTTCGTCGCTATCCTGGGCGGCGCGAAGGTGTCCGACAAGATTCTGGTCATCGAATCTTTAATCAATCGGAAAGTCGATAAACTGCTCATCGGCGGCGCGATGGCTTACACGTTTTTCAAGGCGCAGGGTTTTACAATCGGCAAATCGCTGGTCGAAAACGATATGATGCCCAAAGCTCTGGAAATAGAACAGCTTGCAAAAGACGCGGGCGTCGAATTACTGCTGCCGACCGACCATCAGGTCGTCGATTCTTACGACCCGATTAATTCGCGCAAGACGATTCCCGTCGAATTTACAAACACGGGTCTCGTCGGCTTGGACATCGGCGTCGAGACCGTCGGTATATTTAAAAAAGCTATCGAAGGCGCGAAAACAATCGTCTGGAACGGTCCGATGGGAATGTTCGAGGAAAAACCGTTTGACGAAGGCACGATTGCCATTGCCGAAGCGGTCGCCGAAGCAACCGAAAAAGGCGCAACGTCGATTGTCGGCGGCGGCGACTCGGTCGCGGCAGTCAATCAAGCCGGACTCGCGGGCAAAATTACGCACATCTCGACCGGCGGCGGCGCGACGCTCGAATTTCTGGCAGGCGACATTCTGCCGGGCGTCGAAGCGCTGGACGATAAATAAATTTGTGGGCTTGCCGAAATTAAAATTGAAAATATTGGTTGAAGATTATCTCGAAGGCGAAAAGGTCAGCCGAACAAAGCACGAATACATCGACGGCGAAGTGTATGCGATGGCTGGCACGAGTAAAAATCATAATCGGATAATCAAAAACATATTGAGGAAATTGGAAAATCACTTGAGCGGGAGCGATTGCGAACCGTTTTCCGTTGACATAAAAGTTCGCAGTAAAAAATTTAATCGTTTTTATTATCCCGATTTGATTGTCGTTTGCGGCGAAGATGCGGAAAGCGAATATTTTACGACGAAGCCGAAGTTGATTGTCGATGTCCTTTCATCAAGCACCGCTCTGACTGACCGGCGCGAGAAAATGTTTGTTTATAAGGAAATCGAAAGCGTCGAAGAATACATTTTAATCGAGCAGAATCAAATGTCTGCCGAAATTTACCGCCGCCGCGAAACGGGCGATTTGTGGGACTCGATTGAGTTTGACGCGGGAGAGGAAATCGAATTTGCATCCATCGGTTTTAAAATGCCGATGTCGGAGATTTACGCGGGCGTCGAGCTGCCCGAATTACAAATTTGGGAACGGGAAAACTTATAGAAAAATGATAAAAGCGATTTTGATGGATTTTAACGGTGTGATTATTGATGACGAGCTGCTGCATTTGCGGGCGTATCAGGAAGTTTTGAAGGGCGAAGGCATTGATTTGACCGAAGAAGATTATTACTCGTCTTTGGGAATGGACGATACGGCGTTTATCAAAGCGGCGCACGAACGCGCCGGGCGCGAAATTTCCGACGTGAATCTGCAAAAGATTATGGACGCGAAAACGGCGAGCTGGCGAAAATCGGTTGACGCCGAAATTCCGCTGTTTGAAGGCGTCGAGAATTTCGTGCGGAAAATGGAAAAAGATTTCGCGCTTGGCATCGTCAGTATGGCGCGGCGCGAGGAAATCGAATATATTCTGGACAAAATCGATTTAAAGGATTGCTTTTCGATAATCGTCAGCGCCGAAGACGTGTCGAATCACAAGCCGCATCCCGAATGCTACAGAAAAGGTTTTGCACTGCTCGACCGGGCGCGAACGCGAACCGGCAGGCATAATCCGATGGTTCAGGGCGAGTGTCTCGTTATCGAAGATTCGCCGCCGGGAATCGCGGCGGGAAAAAGCGCGGGCTTGAAAACGCTGGGCGTTACGAACACTGTTTCAGCCGAGCGATTGAGAGAAGCCGGAGCGGATTGGATAGCGAAATCGCTTGACGACTGGATGCCGGATTCGATTCGACGCGTTTTTGTTTAGGAACTTCAGCCGCGAATAACACGAATTAAAAGACGAATAAAATATTAAATAGATAGGGCTTTCTCAAAATGCGGAAACACGCACGTCAGTAAGTGTGTTGCTTCACTGTTGCGCCGAACTATCGTGCGGGCTTCTGCAAAAATGAGAAAGTCCTATAAAACTTTAAATTACAGCTTTTACAATAAATATGTCCGAACATTTGATTCAAATTGAAGAAGCGCGGGAAAATCTCCTGGCGTGCGCGGCGTTTCTTGCCGAAAACATTAAAAGCGCGGACGGTTACGCCGAAGCGATGAAGGAAATCGTGCCGCGTTATCTGGAAAAATCGGCGGTCGATTTGGCGGCGCAGCTCGCCGATTCGATTGCCGACCCGTTTGTCCGCGACCGGCTCTTGTCGAACGTCTCTGACAAATGCGCGGCGATTGGCGACGACGAATACGCTTTTCACCTTATTGAATCAATCGAAGACGCCGGTTTGCGGGGCGAAGCGGGCGAGCGCATCGCGATGCGAAAAGCCGCCGCCGGTGAATTTGATAAAGCCTCCGAAATCGCCCACGCACTCGGTGAACCTTCGCACGCTTTCGGCGTTATCGCGTGTTATTTGACGGCGGCAAATCGCGAAACTGAAGCCGGTGAAATGCTCGGACGCATTGAATATCCGGCGGCGAAAGTGGTGGCGCTCCAGTTAATCGCCGAGCATTACGAGCGGAATAACAAAATCGAAAAAGCCGTCGCCGCGCTCGACGCCGCGTTAATCGAAGCCGAAGAAATCGATTTTATCGAAGAAAAAATCAGAATCCTGCAAAACATCGCCGAACATTACCAGAAAAACGGCAGAAACGATAAAGCCGTCGAAACTTTCGACCGCGCGAAAACTGAAACCGAAAAACTCGATAACAATTACCGCGACATATTTCTGGTCAGTATTGCCGACGGATTTCTTCGCGCCGGGAATCTCGAATCAGCCGACCGGACGCTCGACGCCGTAACGGATAAAACACAAATTGCCGCCTGCCTGCTCGGCTTTGCCCGTGAATTTACCAGAAAAGGCGAAACGACCGAAGCGCTCGAAGCGCTCGAAGAATCATACGCTATCCTGAAATCGCAGCGCGACAGGGAAATCCGCGACAGCCGCGCCCGCTTCGGTTTATTGTCGGCGGTCGCCGTTCAGTTTGCCGGAATCGACAAGCCGGAACGCGCCGTCGAAATCGCGCAGGACATAGCGGACGAAGCCGAACAAACGTCGGCGCTTTCGCAAATCGCGCAGGTTTCGACGACACTCAAAAAAGATGAAATCGCGCGGCAGTCGATTAATGCAATCGCGGAAGATTCACAGCGAATGTTTGCTTTAATCAGCATTTCGGACGAAAAAAAGAAACAGGGAAACGCCGAAGAAGCGCTCGCGATTCTGAACGAAGCGGCGCATTTAGCCGAAACCGTTCCGCAGATTCGGGCGCGTTCGTCGGCTTTGGGCGAGCTGGCAAAACGCTTTATCGAATACGGAGAAATAGAAAAAGCTCGCGGAGTATCGCACGAAAACCTCGAAACAATCGCACAAATCCGCGATGAAGCGACACGCGCCATCGCTCTGGCGCAGTTAAACGACATTTACGAACAGGCGAATTTTCAATTAACCGAGCCGGAAAAATCGATTCTTCAAACGCTAATCAAACGCGCCGACTGGTAGGCGGAGCAACGAACGAATTACGAATTGAAGCACAGTTTTCAAACATTCGTAATTCGCTCATTGTTTTTCACCAGATGTCGTTCGTAATCAAATCTTCAAAGATGTCACGTTTTCTAATCGTCTCGACGGTTTTGTCTTCTTTAATCAAGACAATCGACGGCAGAAAGCGAGCGTTGTATTGAAACATCTGCGCAACGGAATACGCGCCGCAGTTTAATAACGCCAGAACTTCGTTCGGCTCAATGTTTTCGGGCAAAAGGCGATAATCGGGCAGACGTTTTTCGCCTTCGATGTCGAAATAAACGTCGCCGCCGTCGCATAAAGGTCCGGCGACTTTATACAATGTTTCGTGCGCCTCGCCCGCTCGATTCGCCGAAATTAAATGGTAATACCATTTATAAGTTTCCATCGAAAGCAGAATGTTAAAACCGGCGTCGGTCAAAAGCCACAGGTCGTTTTGGATTTCAGATTTTGGATTTTGGATTTCTTCCGTATCGTAATTCGTAATTCGTAATTCGTAATTTTTTCCTTTGATTGGTCTTTGTTTGTAGTTTCTGACCGTCGTCAGGCAGACGCCCGCGTCGCCGATAACGCTTCTTCCGGGTTCGAGCAGAATCGTCAAATCGTTCCACAAATGTTCGACGCCCGCCGCTTTCGCCGCCGCTCGCGCTTTTTCCATAACGGCGCGCATCACGTTCGCCGGTTCTAAATTGGCGGCGAAAAGCTCGCGCCGTTCTTCCGTGATTTGGAAAGCGTTTGACGCATCGCGCAGATAATTAACCGGAAAGCCGCCGCCGAGATTGATGTGCGAGATTTTGCAGCCGGTTTCTTCGTAAATGCCGCGCAGATGTTCAAACAAAACGGTAATCGCCGCCTCGAACGGTTCGACATCGGGCGTTTGCGAGCCGAGATGCAGATGAATCCCGCATAAATTTACAGATTCGTTTTTCCCGTATCGCCGAAAAGCCGCGTAAATTTCCGACGACATCATACCGAATTTCGATGTCAGCATCGCCGTCTGCAAACCGCTGTGCGTCCTTGTTTCGATTTCGGGAACGAGACGCAATGAAACGTTCGCCGTTTTATTTAAACGGCGCGCCGTCTTTTCAATCAATTCCAATTCATAAAGCGAATCGACTTGAATCGCGTAAATGCCCGCGCTTATCGCCGCTTCGAGTTCTTCGACGGTCTTACTTGTGCCGTTAAAAATAATCTGTTCGGGTTTGAATCCGATTTTTAACGCTTTCCAAAGCTCGCCGCCGGAATTTACTTCCAAATCCGCGCCCGCTTCTTTAATCGTTCGCAGGATTGCCATATTTGAATTGGCTTTGGCGGCGTAGCAAACCTTCAAATCGGCGGGCGTAAATTCTCCGGCGCGTTTTAATCGTTCGATGTTTCGCTTTATCCGCGCGCGGCTGAAAACAAACAGCGGCGTTCCGTGTTCTTCGGCTAAATCAACCGCCGAAACGCCGCCGACATACAATTGATTGTTTTTAACTTCTAAAAAATTTTCGATTTCCCAACTCAAACTCATAGATTTGTTAAAACGCGAAAACCCGCTGTTTTGCGGCAAAGAAATTGCCCGCGAAATGCGCGAAGGAGCGCGAAAAAGAACTTTTGAACAAAGAAATAATGAATACAGGTTAGATTTATAGAAGTTACGCGGTTCAATGCGGAAGCCCGCACGATAGTCGAGGCGCAAAGGCGATTGAAGACACACTTACTCCGGCGTGTTTATCAATTGCGTAACTTCTAATTTATTCTTTAATTTTTTTCGCTCACTAAGTCCCGCCGAATTTAACGCGCGGCTTTTAGTTCGATGCCCGTTCCGCGCGCGTATGAACCGACGGTTATCGGCAGCTTGCCTTTAAAGTCAATCTCTCCCATTACAGCGCGGGCGGCGGCGCGCTGCAAACTCGCCATATCGCCGTAAGCGACGGCGTAAGTTTTCATTTCGGGAAACGAGCGCAGCAGATACGGGTTGCCGAAACTGACGTTTATCGCGTTCGGATTGTCGCGCAGAACCGTCCGCAAAACCTGAACGCCGGTTTCGGGCAGACCGACGCTGTTTTTCGCGCCGCTCCTGACGCGTCCGAAAAGTCCGGCGATGACCGTTCCGGCGTTTTTCGATTTCTCAATCGCTTCCTGAACTTCTTTCGGCGTCGAGCGCTCGTCGATGACGATTTTTTCAACATTCAAACCGAGCCGCCGCAGTTCAGCCGTAAAAGTATTTCCGACAAAAAAACGGTCTTCGCCGTTCGTGATGCACAAAACAACCGCTTTTTTATCTTTGTGAACCGGCAGATTTTCCGCGTCGTTTTTAACGAGCGTCATCGCGTTTTCGGCGATTTCGTCGCTTAACTGTCTGGTTTGCCGATTTGAGACGAGCGTGTCTATTTGTTCAATAGGCGTGATTTTCTGTTTCGTTAAACCGAGCTGAAATTTCCACGCCAAAACTTTGCGAACCGATTCGTTAAGACGCTCCTGCGAAATTCTGCCCGACGCGACCGCTTCTTTTATGCCGCGAATCGCGGCGTCCGTGTTCGCGGGTTTCAAAATTACGTCCGCGCCGGCTAAAATCGCTCGAACTGCCGCTTCGTCCTGATTGAAATAAATCGTCAAACCGCTCATATCCATCGCGTCGGTAACGATTAAGCCGTCAAAGCCGAGTTCTTTTTTCAGCATTCCCCCGATGACGACGGGCGAAAGCGTCGAAGGAATGGTTGCGCTCTGGCTTTTGATTTCCGATTCGGTATAAGAGGCTTTGACCGATTCTTTGAGCGGTTTAACGATTGTCGGGTCAATCTGCGGCAGTGAAATATGCGCAATCATCACCGAGCCGACGCCCGCATCGACAACGGCTTTGAACGGCACAAGCTCGATTTGCTCCAGACGGCTTTTCGGCAAATCGATAATCGGCAGACCGCGATGCGAATCGACAGCGGTGTCGCCGTGTCCGGGAAAATGTTTCGCCGTCGCCAAAACATTCCGCGACTGCAAGCCGAGCATAAAAGCCGAAGCCAAACGCGCCACGTCCTGCGGATTTTCGCCGTAGCTGCGAACATTGATGACCGGATTATCGGCGTTATTGTTGACATCGGCGTCGGGCGCGAAATTCCATTGAACGCCGAGCGCCCGCGCTTCACGTGCCGTAATCTCGCCTTGCCGACGCGCGAAATCCGGGTTTCCCGTCGCGGCAATCGCCATATTCCACGGGAAATTTACCGTTTCGTCAAACCGCATTCCGACGCCGGTTTCAAAATCGCCGGAAATCAGCAGCGGCGTTTTCGCCAGCGCCTGCATACGATTGACCAGATGAACGGTTTCGTAAACGCCGCCGACGAAAACCGTGATGCCGCCGACTTTATTTTCGACGATTTGACGCGAAAGCTCTTTATATTCGGGACTTTCCTGATTGAGAAACCGGGCGTTAATACCGATATGAACGAGCTGACCGACCTTTTCGTCAACCGACATTTTCTTTAACTGCTTATCAGCCCATTTAAAAGCTTTGTCGGACGGGCGAAATTTTGCGTTTTGCGCCTTCGCCGAAAACGGTATGACGAATAAAAGAACGAGAAAAAACACGGTCAGCTTATTGATATTTCTTAAAATCATTTTATAAATTAACGGGCGAAATGTTGAAACGACAATTTTTTTTATAGGACTTTCTCAAAAATGCGGAAACACGCACGTAAGTAAGTGTGTTGCTTCACTGCTGCGCCCTTACTTTGTGCGGGCTTCTGCAAAAAGTGAGAAAATCCTGTTTTATTTGATTTAACTGTCTGAAATATAATCTAACCTATATCAGACATACTAATCAATTTGCGATTTTCTATCAGCGTTAAATATAAAGCTCGCCGCCCACGCGACGAAAAACGTCGTCAGACTTCCGAACAGGACATACCACGTAAAAGCGATGTTCGTTGCGAATTTTATATAGACGAGCAGCAGAATACTCGCCGCCATTCCGATAAGCGCGGGCGTTTGCGTAACGCGTTTCAAAAATGCGCCGACCAGAAATACGCCTAAAACCGGACCGTTGAAAAGCGAAGCAATCGACAGCGCGTTGTCGAGCGCCGAGCGCTGCTGTTTCATAACTACAAGCGCGACAACGATTTGCACGACGCCGACGATTAAAGTCAGCCACTGCGAAACGCGCAGATAATGTTTGTCGGCGAGATTTTGACGGAAAGGCTTGTATAAGTCGTTGACGAAGGTCGCGGCAATCGAATTTAAAGATGAAGACAGCGCCGCCGCGAAAATCGCCGCGATAACCAGACCGCTTAAACCGGACGGCATATGTTTCGTTATAAAATCGGGAAAAACCTTGTCGCCGCCGGTGAACGGAAACGTCGCGGGAATGCCCGAACCGGCAACACCGGCGTTTGCGTATTCCGCCGCGTTATAAGGCGCGTAGAAAGCGAACAGCAAAACGCCGATAAATAAAAATCCGATAAACTGTCCCAAAACGACAGCGCCGCTCGACAGTAAAGCCAAAGATGCGCGACTCGGTTTGTTAGTGCAGAGATAGCGCTGGACGAGGTATTGGTCAGTGCCGTGCGTGGACATCGTTAAAAAACAGCCGCCGATTAAGCCCGCCCAGAACGTGTAGGTTTTCGTAAAATCGAGCGTGAAATCGAAAAGCTGGAATTTATTAAACTGCGCTCCGATTTCCAAAACGCGCGGCATTCCGCCGTCAACCTGATTAAAAATAACAACCGCTGCCGCAATCGCGCCGCCGATATAAATTCCGAGCTGCACGACTTCGACCCAAATAACGGCTTCCATTCCGCCGAAATACGTGAAAATTATCATTATCACGCCGAGCAGCACAACCGAAGCGACGATAACCGTTGCTTCGTCGGCGTTCGGCACAAAGGCGACGTAGACGGCGGCAAGCACAATCGCCGTCAAAAGCAGACGAATGCCGTCGGCGATATTTCGCATCACGACAAAGAGCGCCGACGCCAGCATTTTGACTTTCGTGCCGAATCTGTCGCCCAAAAGCTGGTAAACCGTCTGCAATTCGCCTTTGAAATACATCGGAATAAACAGCAGGGAAATGACGACGCGCCCCAGCATATAACCGAAAACGAGCTGCAAAAATTGAAAATTTCCGCCTCTGGCAAACGCGATTCCGGGAACGGAAATAAACGTAATCGTCGAAGTTTCCGTCGCCACAATCGACGCGGCAATCGCCCACCACGGCACATTTCTGTCGCCGACGAAATAATCTTCCGTCGTTTCCTGCTTCGTGGAAAACCACACGCCGAAAAGAGTTACGCCGATTAAATAGCCGAAAATAATGATTAAGTCTAATGTTTGCATTTGGATTTTACAGTCGAAAAACTTTTTTATTTTTGCCGCGATAATTGTTTAACAGCTTTTTCTACAACGAAATCGTTTTCGTTCAAAGCTCTTCCCGCCGTTTCGCGGGCTACGTTTGCGCCGAACATCACCAGCGCGATTCTTAAATCTTCGCCCGCATCGTTCATTAAATTTTTTGCCGAAATTTCATCCAAAGCGGTTTCCAACATCAAGATTCTCAATGAACGTTCCTTGAGTTTTATGTTTGAAGATTTGACGTTCGTCATACGGTTGCCTTTGACGTAGCCGAGGCGAATCATCGAAACTGTTGAAATTGTATTTAAAACCATTTTCTGCGCCGTGCCGGATTTCATACGGCTCGAACCGGTTATCGCTTCCGCACCGACGATTGGCACAATGGCGATTTCAGCCGTTTTTGTCAGAAGTGAATCGGGAACGCAGGCGACGCACGCCGTAAAACAGCCGAGTTCGCGGGCGTATTCGACAGCGCCGATTGTATAAGGCGTTCTGCCCGAAGCCGCGATTCCGACAACCGCGTCTTTTTCGTTTAATCCGCGCTTCAGCAAATCGATTTTTCCGGCTTCCGCGTCGTCTTCGCTCGCTTCGACGGCTTTGTAAAGCGCGTCGTAACCGCCGGCGATAACGCCCTGAACCAAATCGGGCGAGACGCCGAACGTCGGCGGACACTCGCTCGCGTCGAGAACGCCGAGCCGCCCGCTCGTTCCCGTGCCGACATAAAAAAGTTGCCCGCCGCTTTCCAGTCGTTCGACGATTTTATCAATCGCCGCCGCGATTTGCGGCAAAACCTTTTCGACGGCGAGGGCAACAAATTTATCTTCGTTATTTATTAAACCAACGGCTTCGAGCGTCGATACGCGGTCGATATTTGCGGTTCGCGGATTTTCCTGTTCGGTTATTGGAATCGACATAACTTTCGCGCTAGTCTGCCAACGGTTTTATAAAAGGTCAAGCGGAAATATCAAAAATTCCGAATACGGATTTCTATGACAAACAAAATAAAAAATGTTGAACTCTCTTTAACAAACCTGTAAAATTAAATTCGTGTGAGCTTCCGACAGACTTTGCACAACTTCCGACATTCTCCGAAATCAGACAGTTTTCAATAAACAGAAATGGCAGCAAATACAAAAATTCAAACAAAAAGAAATATCTCCGCGCCGAAAATCGGCTGCAATGCCTGTTCCGACCGTGTGCGTCTCGATTTTGATTTTACGATGGCGTTTCAGCCGATTGTCAATTTAGAGCAAAAAAATGTTTTTGCTCAGGAAGCGCTCGTCAGAGGTTTGAACAAAGAATCGGCGGGCGAAATTCTCGCGCGTCTGACGCCGGAAAATCTTTACAAATTCGACCAGCTTTGTCGTATTAAAGCTGTTTCCTTAGCCGCAAAACTGGATTTCGATTCGTTCGTCAGCATAAATTTTATGCCGAACGCGGTTTATAATCCCGAAAATTGTCTGCGCACGACGCTTAAAACCGCCGCCGAAAACAACTTTCCAATCTCGAAAATTATTTTTGAGATAACCGAAGTCGAGCGCGTTAAAAATGACGACCATTTAAAGAACATTGTCCTGGAATATAAACGACAAGGACTTAAAACCGCGATTGACGATTTCGGCTCGGGCTATTCGGGCTTGAATCTGCTGGCGATGTTTCAGCCGGACATAATCAAGCTCGATATGGAATTGATTCGCGACATCGACAAACATTTCGTCAAACAAACGATTGTTAAAAACGCCGTTAGAATTTGCGACGATTTGGGAATTACCGTTATCGCCGAAGGCATCGAAACCCGAAACGAATTAACAGTTTTGCGCGATTTCGGTATCAGCTTATTTCAAGGATATTACTTTGCCAAACCCGCTTTTGAATCAATTGCCGAATTGTCAGCGGAATCATTTCTGTAAAACTATTTGCGACCGGCGATTTTCGTAAAATTTTCAAAAGCGAGCAGCGCGGCGGCGCGCGCCGGAGCGAGTTTCGGTTCGGCGAGAAATGCCTGCGGCGCGATTTCGTGAATTGTTTCGAGCAGCGAATCGGTTATCAAATCTCCGGCGTTGAAAATGCCGCCGACGCAGCCGACGGGAAATTTCTGCCGGTTTAATTTGAGTTTTTTGATAACCGCCTGTGCCGCCCAACCGAGTTCGCGTCCGGCTTCGCCCAGAATTTCGACGGCGATTTCGTCGCCCGCGTCGGCGATTTCGACGACGCGCCGCGCGAAACCGGCGATTTTCGCGTTATCGATTGTCGGCGCGTAAATGGCAACCGCCAAGTCTTCGAGTCTTCCAGCGCGAAAATATTCTATCGCCGCGTCGCTTAAATCGGTTTTTTTGCCGCGCCCGTCCGATGCTTTTGCAATGGCTTGCAGCGCTCGCCGCGCAATGCCCGCGCCGCCGCCTTCGTCGCCCGCGAGCGGTCCCCAGCCGCCAGCCGTTTCAATTTCGCCCGACGCGTTTCTGCCCATACAAATCGAGCCTGTTCCGGCAATGACAACCAGCCCGGCTTTGCCGAGTGTAACGCCGTATAAAGCAACCGCCGCGTCGGTCGTTACTTCGATATTTTGAATTCTGAGGCGAGAGAAAAAACTTTCACGCACGCGCCGCCGCAAATCTTCACGCCGGACGCCCGCCAATCCGAGCGCGGCGGAGACAATATCGCCGCGGCTTCGACCGGCGGCGTCGCAAGCCGCTTCGCTTGCCTTGACAATGTTGGAAACAGCCGTTTCGACGCCGACGCGCAAAGGATTTGAAGCGCCGGCAAAGCCTTCTGCGACAAAATTATTCGCGTCGTCAAGAAGAACTACGTGAGTTTTCGTGCCGCCGCCGTCAACGCCCAAAAACAAATTATAAGAATTGCGCGGGCGGCGTGGTTTCGACATATCAACCGAATTTAAAACCATTAAATATTTTTATAGACGAAAAACCAACTTTGATATATTCTAACGATACTTGTTCTATAATAAAAACTAAAAGATTTTATCCGCGCGATAAGACATTGTGATGAGTAGACAGGAAAAATGCTGATTACTTTCGTTAATCGCAATCCGCAAAACCAATGGAAATACGACAGCTGAAAGCTTTTCTGGCAATCGCCGAAGCGAAAACTTTTACGGCGGGCGCTAAACGCGTCAATATTACGCAGGCGGCGGTTTCGATGCAGATTCGGCAGCTCGAAGATGAAGTCGGCTTGCCGCTTTTCATCCGCACGCCGCGCCGCGTCATCGTAACCGAAGCGGGCGAATATTTGCTCGAACGCGCTCGCAGAATCCTGCGCGAACACGACGCCGCGCTTGCCGAGATTGCCGAAGTCGCGGGCGCGGAACACGGTCGCCTGCGCATCGGTTCGGCGTCGGCGATGTTTGCGACGATGCAGCTGCCGAAAATTCTGGAAACATTAAAACAGAAGTTTCCCAGAGCCGAAATCAACGTCAGTTCGGGAACGAGCCACGTTTTAGTCGAAAAGATTCTGCACGGCGAAATCGACATCGCGTTCGTTTCATTGCCGGTCGAGACGCCGAATATCCTGACCGAACTGCTGTTCAGCGACGAAATCGTCGCCATCGCGCACCCGAAACATCCGCTGGCGCGTCAAAAATACATCAGCGCGGCGACGCTTGCCGGAGAACATCTTATTTTAGGCGAAAAAGGCGGCAACACGCGCCGTCTGATTGACGATTTTTTCACGGCGGCGAACGTTAAACCGAATGTAATGATGGAGTTGTCGCGCCAGGAAGCCATCAATCAAATGGTCGAAAACAATATGGGCGTCGGCATCGCTGGCGCGAAAACCGTTTCAAAAGACATCGCCGAAGGCAAACTCGTTTCGTGGTGGATTGAAGGCGCGGAAATAAAATGGGATTTGGGTCTTGCGAGACTGCGCGGCGGTTATTTTTCGCCAATCGGGAAAGAATTTATCAACTACTGCAAAGACAGTTTTAAGGAAAGAGAACGGGAATTCAAATTAAAAAGTAAAAAATAAAAGCAATGTTCAAAGTTCAAAGTTTAAAGTTCAAAGTCGCTGGTCAGTTGTCGGTTGGTTTTTTCTTTTTTCTGCTTACCGCTTACTGCTCACCGCTTACTGCTCAAAATTTGCCGCTCGCCGCGCCGCAAACCGTCGGAATGTCCGCCGAAAAGCTCAACCAAATCGACGCGCTCGTTGCAAAAGACATCGCGGACAAAAAACTTCCCGGCGCGGTGGTTCTCGTGGGACACAAGGGAAAAATCGTTTTTCGCAAAGCATACGGCAATCGCGCTTTAGTTCCGGCGATTGAAAAAATGACGGTTGACACGATTTTCGATGTCGCTTCATTAACAAAACCGATTGCGACGGCGACGAGCGTGATGATTCTCGTCGAACGCGGGCAGATTCGTTTGAATGACACAATCGGCAAATTCATTCCCGAAATCGCCGACGAAGCCGTTAAAAAAGTTACGATTCAGCAGCTTATGACGCACGTTTCGGGCTTTGCGCCGGATTTCGACTTGCACGAAAAATGGACGGGACGCGACGGAATGCTCGCGGCGCTTTATAAAGAAAAACTTAGAAATCCGGCGGGAACGCGGTTTGTTTATTCGGACATTGGTTTTATCGTGCTTGGCGAGATTGTCGAAAGAGTAAGCAGGATGGGTTTAAGTTTCTTTTTTAATCAAAATATTTATCAAAAAACAAAAGGCAACTCTTACCAGAAAACAGAAGGAAAGACGTTTTTTTCACCAATCGAATACAACACTTGGGATTATCCTGTTGGTTTTTATGCCTTCGATGTAGAGCATAATGTAACTTTCGATGTTTTATTTCGCAAACAACACTCGACAGATATTGCCCCGACCGAAAATATTAAAGGTCAAAACAATTATCTCGGTTCAAAATTTGAGGGCGACGAAAAAACAGGCAATCAAATGCTGCGCGGACAAGTTCACGACCCGACGGCTTTCCGAATGAATGGAATTGCCGGACACGCCGGACTTTTTTCAACCGGCGACGATTTGGCGCGTTACTGTCAAATGCTTTTGAACGGCGGCACATTGGACGGCAAGCGCATTTTGTCGGCGGCGACGGTTGCGCGAATGACTGCGCCGATTGTCGTCGGCGAAGACGGCGCGACGCGCGGGCTTGGCTGGGATATGAACACCGGATTTTCGTCGAACCGCGGCGAGCTTTTTCCGCTCGGCTCATTCGGACACACCGGATTTACGGGAACGAGCGTCTGGATTGACCGCGTTTCGCAAACCTTCGTCGTCTTTCTTTCAAACCGCGTTCACCCGGACGGCAAAGGCGACGTAACTGCATTGCGCGCAAAAGTTGCAACCGTCGCGGCTTCTGCAATCGAAGACACGCCGATTGAATTGACGCGCCTTGCCGAAGACATTTATTCGTCGCAGGTCGCGGCGCAAATTCCGAAATTTAAAGAGCAAGTCGAAAACGCCAAAAAATTAAGCGCGGCGAACACCGAGAAGCGAACGGCGAACCAAGCGGTTCTAAACGGAATCGACGTTTTAGAGCGTGATAAATTTAAACAATTAGAAAATTTGAAGATTGGACTCGTTACAAATCACACGGGCAGAAATTTGTCCGGCGTGCAGACAATCGACGTTTTGAAAAACGCGCCGAACGTCAGGCTCGTCGCGCTGTTCGCGCCCGAACACGGCATTCGCGGCGCGCTCGACGAAGAAGGAATCAGGGATTCAAAAGACGAAAAAACAGGCTTGCCGGTTTATTCGCTCTACGGCGAAACGCGCCGCCCGAAACAGGAACAATTGAAGGATTTGGACGCGATTGTCTATGATATTCAGGACATCGGCGTTCGTTTTTACACTTACGAAGCGACGCTTTTGAATGTATTGGAAGAAGCCGCCAAAGCCGGAAAACCCGTTTTCGTGCTTGACCGCCCGAACCCGATAAACGGCGAAACCGTCGAAGGCGCGATTGCCGACGCCGACAAATTATCGTTCGTCGTCTCGCACACCGTTCCCGTGCGGCACGGTTTGACAATCGGCGAGCTTGCCGGAATGATGAACGCCGAAAAGAAAATCGGCGCGGATTTGAGAGTTATAAAAATGGAAAACTGGCGGCGCTCGATGTGGTTCGACCAGACGGCGCAGACGTGGACGAATCCGTCGCCGAATATGAGAAGTTTAACCGAAGCGACGCTTTATCCGGGAATCGGTCTGCTGGAGACAACCAACGTAAGCGTCGGGCGCGGCACGGACACGCCGTTTGAAGTCGTCGGCGCGCCGTGGCTCGACGGGCAAAAGCTCGCCGCGTATCTGAACGCCAGAAACCTCGCCGGCGTCCGTTTCATTCCCGTAAAATTTAAGCCGAACGCTTCGGTTTTCAAAGACACGGACATCGGCGGAGTTAATATTCTAATAACTAACCGCGAGCGGTTTCAGTCGGTTAAAACCGGAATGGAAATCGCCGCCGCGCTCCGCAAACTTTACCCGAACGACTGGCAGGCTGAAAAATTCAATCGCCTGCTGGCAAACGGCGCGGCTTTTGAACGAGTAAAGCAGTTCGCCGCGCCCGAAGACATCGAAAAAGCGTGGCAAACCGATTTATCGGCATTCTCAACGCGCCGGGCATCATTTTTGCTTTATAAATAGACAAGTTTAATTTATAAACATCGTTAGAGTTTCCGGTAAATCGCCTAAAACCAATCAGCACTTTATTTCAATGATTTTGGCGCGCTTCTTTGTCCAATAATCAATAACGAAAAATTGCAGACTTTTCCAAAAATCTAAATTTTTCTTATGGCTCGAACCTTGTTTCCGTAAATTTTGAATATTGAAAAGGATGAAAAAAAGAAAGACTATGAAACAAAACTTTCCGCAAAAAATACAATTTTTGTTTTTGGCAATCGCGCTGCTGCTTAGTTTCAGCAGTTTTGCCGTCGCCCAAGAAGAAACTTCGGCAACCATTACCGGACAGGTCGTCGATTCGACCGGCGCGGCAATTCCGAACGCGACGGTTGTCGTAACCAACACCCAAACCGGAGAAGAGCGCCGTATTCAGGCTAACGACGAAGGAAACTACAATGTTTTCCCTCTCAAACCCGGACCTTATACCATCAGCGTCGAGCAAACCGGATTCAAAAGATCCGTCATCAACGCGACTTTGAGCGCGCGCGACCGCCGCCCGATTGACATCACTCTGGAAGTCGGTGCGGCAGACCAAATCGTTACCGTAACGGACGAAGCGCCGCTTCTTCAGGACAGCCCGACCGGGCAGGCGCTCGTATCCGGCAATCAGGTAACTGAACTGCCGCTCAACAATCGAAACTTTATTCGCCTGCTCGAAACGATTCCGGGCGTTAGTTCGGATTTGGACGACGAGTCGAATTTCGGTTTGACGAGCCGCGCCAGCGTTTCAATCAACGGGTTGCGCCGCAACGCGGTCAATTATCTTGTTGACGGCGTGAGCAACACCGATGTCGGCTCAAACATTACTTTACTTTCGACGCCGACGGTCGATTCGATTCAGGAATTTAAGGTTTTAACTTCAAATTATACAGCCGAAATCGGACGCTCCGGCGGCGGTTCGGTTATTATCGTAACGCGCGGCGGCGGCAACCAGTTTCGCGGCAGATTATACGAATTTGTCAGAAACGACTATTTCAACGCCAACTCGTTTTTTAACAATCGTCTCGGCAGCAATTCGGACGGAACGCCGCGCGCGACTGTTCCTAAACTTCGCTACAACAATTTCGGCGGCACGTTCAGCGGACCGCTTCCTACTCCTCATTTCGGCGAAGGCGGTCCGATATTCAACTCCGGCAAAAATAAAACCTTTTTCTTCTTTTCCGAAGAACAGCGACGAATTGTCAGAGCCACGACCGACGCCGGCGCGACGACTCCTTCGGCACTGGAACGACAGGGAAATTTTTCGGCGACGTTAGGACTGCCGATTTTCCGAACAGCGGCGGGCGCTTTTACTACGGTCGCCGCCGGAAACACTCCGGTAACGGCAGTCGATACGGCGGGAAACACAATACAGATTCAGCAGAACCAAGTTTTCCGACCTTCCGACAATCGCCCGTATGCCGGAAACATAGTTCCGCTCGGCGACATCGACTCGCGCTCGCTCGGACTTTTGGCGGCTTTTCCGCTTCCGAACGGAACGACCCGCAACGGTTTTACATTCAGCCCGGTCAACATCAACAACACGCGTCAGGAAGTTTTACGCATCGACCACAACTTTAATTCAAATCATAAAATCTTCGGACGCTATACGCAGGACACCAGCAACACGCAGGAATCTTTCGGTTTGTTCGGCGCTTTTACTTTCCCGAATATTTCCACGACCGACACGAAAGTTCCCGGACGTGTTTTCGCCGTCTCTTACACCGGCATTTTTTCCAACTCGCTGGTCAACGAATTTACTTATAACTATTCGACCAACACCATTTCTTCGCAGCTTGTCGGGCGCGGACGCCGCAGCGATTATGCGGGAGCGAGCGGTATAGCCGAATTTTTCCCGGAAAATCCGAACAATTCGCTTCCCGGCATCTCAACTCGGTTTACTGCCATCAATTCCACACAGGGTTACAGCATCGAATACGGCAACAGCACATTCCGCGACGTTTTAACCTACACGCGCGGCAATCACATTTTCAAATTCGGCGGGGAAATAACCAAAGAATTTAAGAATGAAAATCTCGGCGGCAATTCCGCTGCCGGAACCTTCGGCTTCAGCGCGGCGCAGTCGGGAGGTTCCGTTGGAACGGGATTCATTACCGGCACGGGCGATTCATTCGCATCGTTTCTTTTGGGAAGAGCAAACAGTTACTCGGAAGCGGAACGTGACCCGCGTGTTCATTTCCGCTTCGGACGCAATGAGTTTTTCGCGCAGGATACGTGGAAAGTTCGCCCGAATATAACTTTGGATTTCGGCGTTCGCTATCAATATTTCCGTCCGGTAACAGACAGAGACAACTTGCTGGTTACGTTCGACCCGGCGCTTTATCGTCCGGTCAATCCGGCAACCGATTGTTCGACGGCGACCTGTAACGCGATTTTGACTGCCAGAGTTGATCCGCTTAACGGAATCGCTCGCGTCGGTGTCAACTCGCGTTTCGGAAACACGATTATTCCGAAAGACAAAAATAATTTCAGCCCGCGCGTCGGTATCGCTTACCAGCCGGATTTTAAGAGCGGCATCGGCAAATTTCTTTTCGGAAGCTCCGGTAAATCGGTTATCCGCGCCGGATACGGCTTGTATTACGACCAGCCGCTGGTCGGAATTTTTGAAAACGCGACGTTTTTCACGCCGCCCGTCAACACGGCAGTCGGCTTTACCAGCACGCCGTCGCAGGTTATTACTTTCTCCAATCCGGGCGCGCCGTTCGGCGGCTCGATTATCGGAACGACTTTTCCGGCGAGAAACCTGGGCATCGGCGGCGCAATCGCGCCTGATTTCCGCACACCCGAATCGCAGGTTTATTCAGTCGGCATTCAGCGCGAAGTTTTCAAAAACGCCGTCATCGACATCAGCTACGTCGGAACGAAAGGCGACCATTTGATTCGTCGGCGCAATATCAATTTCGTTACTCCGCAGCAGGCGATTGACGCCGGTGCGAGCAGCACGACCGCCGGAAACACTAATGCGGCACGTCCTTTCGTCGGTTTCTCAAACATAATTTATTACGAAACCAGCGCTATTTCCCGTTATAACGGTTTGCTTTCATCGTTCAACTATCGTCTGGCACAAGGCTTTACCATAACTCTGGCATATACCTTCAGCAAGACTTTGACCGATTCGACAAACGACCGCGACGCGATTGACGACCCGCAGAATCCGTTTAACCCGCGCGCGGAATATGCCGAAGCGAGAACTTCGCGCCCGCACATTTTCAGCGCCAGCTACGTTTACGAATTACCGTTTTTCCGTAAATCGTCAAATTCACTGGTTCGTTTGCTGCTCGGCGGTTATCAGTTGTCGGGCATCACAAACATCGAATCGGGCGCGCCCGTTCCGCGCGTGGTTATTTCAACTACCGACCAGGCAAACGGAACGCGCGGTATTTACCCGAATGCTATCAGCAACCCGCGCGGCGGTCTTGCCGGAACAATCGACCCGATTTCCGGCTTGCCGTTCATCTTCGACCCGCTGGCTTTTGAGCCTGCTCCGCTCGGAAAATTCGGTAATTTAGGGCGCGCCTTTGCGCGTCTGCCGGGACGCAACCAAACGAATCTCGCCGTCTCGAAACAGTTTTATTTCAACAAAGAGAGAACAATGTATGTGCAGTTAAGAGCGGAGAGTTTCAATCTGTTCAATACGACACAATTTACCGGCGTTACGGCGGGTCGCCCGACAACCGGAACTGATATTTTGCTGAACTCGACGTTCGGACGACCGACTTCGACTCGTCTGCCGCGCGAGTTTCAATTCGGCGCGAAATTCTACTTCTAATTTTAGAAATAGAATTTGAGTGCTATTCAAAAAGTCCGTATCGATTTTACAATTCGATACGGACTTTTTTTGTTTTATCAGCCAACCGTCAGTTTTTGGTGTTGGTTACGTTTTCCGAAGCACGTTGAATTTTTTGCAGTTCCTGAGCTTTCGCAAAAGCGATTTTCGCTTCTTCGCGTCGCCCGCCGCTCTGCAAGGCTCGTCCGAGTTGAAAATAACCGTCAACGATTTCCGGTCTTAATTTAACGGCGATTTGAAGTTCGGCAATCGCCTGTTCAAACTTTTTCACTCCGGCGAGCGCGCGACCGAGCGCGAGGCGTGTATCATATTCGCCCGGAAACGCTTTTGCCGCTTTTTCCAACAGCGGCAGCGCTTTGGCGGCGTTTCCATTGGTCAGATAAATGTCGCCCAAGTTAAAAGAAGCGCGCGGCTCGTCGGGCTGGCGGCGCAGAATTTCCAAAAAAACTTTTTCAGCTTCAACATATTTAAGCTGTTTCCAATAAAGAGAACCGAGCGCGTAGCGCAAATCGATGGATTCGGGTTCGAGTTTGACGGCATTTTCGTAAGCGGTCGCGGCTTCGTGGGTTTTCTTCTGAGCGTCGAGCGCGTCGCCCAATAAAACCCACAAGTCCGCCCGTTCTTTGCCCAAATTCAATCTTCGGCGCAATACGGTTTCGGTTTCGGGAAAACGCTTTTGCCGCCAGAAATTTTGCGCCGCCATCTCAAGTAAATCGGCGTCGGTTGGAAAACGCGCCAGAAGTTTGGCGATTTCGCGGCTCGCTTCCGGGTATTTGTCGATGCCGATAAGCGCGATTGCCAGTCCGCGCCGCGCTCGGTCGTCGTTGGGCGAGACTCTCAAAGCGGTTTGAAAAAGCCGCGCCGCCGCCGCGAAATCCTGACGATTCAGATTCTCGACCGCTTGTGTGAAGTAAATCGAATCGTTTTGAACCTGCGCGTTTGCGGAAAATAAACTGCCAAAACCGATAAATAAAAAAATAAAAACGGTCAGGCGAATATTTTTGATTGAATACGGAGCGCGGAAGTTGGAATTTTTCGCCAGCCGTGCGTAACATTGATTTTGATTCGCGTGTTTATTCATTACCGCTTTATAATTTATTTTCAAAAAATATTGATTCGGAGCAGACGAAAAGAGATGTTGCTTAAAAACGCAAAAATAATTTTATCACAAACGGAAACCGCGCAAAATTCGATAGTTATCGAGCGCGAACGTATCGAAGAAATTTCAGACGGCATTAAAGAAATCCAAACTGAACAAATTATCGACTCGAACGGCGCGTCGATTTTCGCGGGTTTTATCGACATACACAATCACGGCGCAATCGGCGTCGATGTTAATACGGCTACCGTCGAAGATTTGCGCAAAGTTTCCAAATTTCTAGCGACGAAAGGCGTAACGGCTTGGATTCCGACGTTTGTTCCTGATAAGACGGAAAATTATCGAATGGTTATTGAGGCGATTGATGAAGTAATGCGGACACAGGACGACGAAGGACGCGAACCGGCGGCGCGGATTTTGGGCGTTCATTACGAAGGCGTTTTTGCTAATGAAAAAATGTGCGGCGCGCTTCGTCCGGCGTATTTCAAGACTTTCAAAAACGGAAATGAATTAAATGATTTACCGACATTAAAAACTCCGAATGCCGTTCACTTGACGACGCTTGCGCCGGAGATTGAAAACGGAATCGCGCTTATCGGGGAATTAAAAAGGCGAAACTGGACGGTCTCAGTCGGTCATACGCGCGCCGATGTCGAGACGTTAAACCGGGCATTTGAGGCGGGCGCGAGCCACGTTACGCATCTTTTTAACGCGATGACCGGCGTGCATCACCGCGATTTGGGTGTTGCGGGCTGGGCGTTGACTAAAGACGAGATTTCCTGCGAGATTATCGCCGACGGCGTTCACGTCGCGTCGTCAATGCTGAAATTCGCGTATAGAAATAAAACGGCGATGAATCTCGCGCTTGTCAGCGATTCGGTCGCGCCGACAGGTTTGGGCGACGGCGATTTTGAGTTATGGAGTGAAAAAATTTCCGTAATCGACGGCAAAACTCAAAACGAGCGCGGCAGCATCGCGGGCAGCGTTATTACAATGCTCGACGCAGTAAAAATGATGCTGTCTTTGGGAATCGCGCCCGCCGAAGTTTCAAAAATGGCGAGTCTCGTTCCCGCTAAAATTCTAGGAGTGGAAAGGGAAATCGGTTCGGTTGAAACGGGTAAGCGCGCCGATTTGGTTGCGCTCGACGCGAAGGGAAGTGTAAAACTGACAATCGTCGGCGGGCGCGTTGCTTTTACGGATATGTAAGGTCGAGCCGATTGTTCTCTCGCCGGCGCGTTACCAGAAATAAACCGCCGAAAATTAAAAGCGCCGCTAAAACCAGCCGTAAGGTGAAATGTTCGTCGAGGAAAACTACGGCGGACACGAAACCGATAAGCGGCTGCAAATAAATATAAATCGCCACGACGCCCGGCGAGACGCGGGCGAGCGCGTAGGCGTTGAGATAATAAGCGAAAATCGTCGGGAAAATTATAATTACGACGACGGCAAGCCGCGTTAAATCCGGCACGGCTGATAAATTCACTTCGCGCATCGAATAAACTCCGAGCGGAACGGTGATAATCGATGCGAACAAAAACAGCCACGCCATCGATTTTAACGCGCCGTAATGCTGAATCAGCCGTTTTGAAATCGCAATATAAGCGGCGTAGAAAAAGCAGTTGACGATAATCATCAAATCGCCGCGCGTCGTCTCGCTCGAAAAGCTCGCCTTCGACGGGTCAATCAGATAAACGACGCCCGCCGCCGCTAAAATCACGCCGAAAATTTTTCTGGTCGAAAGCCGGTCGAATTTTAAAACGACGCTGACCAGAAGCGCGAAAATCGGAATCAAAACCGCCAGCAGAGAAGTATTCACGGCGGTTGTCAGAGATAAGCCGTTGATAAAAAGTATTTGATTGAGCGCGACGCCGAGCAGACTATACAGCAGAAACCACAAGTAATGCGATTTTTTCTCCAGCCGCAAACCGCCTGGCGAAAAGGCTTGCAGAATCACAAACGCGAGCGCCGCGCCGCCGACGCGGAAACCGACCAGCGCGAAACTCGGAATCGTCTGAAGCGCGTATTTCCCGATGACCGGCAGCGTGCCGAAAAAAAGCTGGACGATGAGTAGTGCCAGATGCGGCGCGTAAGTTTTGTCAGATTTGCGATTATTCAAAGTTTCGCTCGGTTCAAAAAATAAGGAACGGACAACGCCGTTCCTTAAAATAGAAAGATTACGATTTTTCCGCTACATCAGCATTAAAATCGGATTCTCCAGCATTTGTTTAAATGTCTGCAAAAACTTCGCGCCCGTCGCGCCGTCGATAACTCTGTGGTCGCACGACATCGTTACGTTCATAATGCTGCGGGCGACGATTTCGCCGTTCCGAACGACGGCTTTTTGAGTCGCGCCGCCGACGGCTAAAATCGCCGCTTCCGGCGGATTGATGATTGCCGTGAACTGCTCGATGCCGAACATTCCCAGGTTTGAAATCGAAAACGTCGCGCCCGTATATTCTTCGGGCTGAAGTTTTTTCTCGCGCGCGCGAGCCGCCATTTCTTTTATTTCTTTGGAAATCTCAGCGATGCCTTTGCGGTTCGCTCCGCGCACGACCGGCGTTATCAAACCGTCTTCAACGGCGACGGCGACGCCGATGTCGGCGTCTTCGTAAAATCGAATCGTTTTGTCCTGATACGACGAATTTGCAAACGGATGTTTCTGCAAAGACTGCGCGGCGACTTTGACGATAACGTCGTTGACGCTGACTTTTTCTTCATCTTTCAAGCTCGCGTTAATTTGTTTGCGAAATTCGAGCGCCTTGTCCATTTCAATCTCGACGGTTAAATAAAACGTCGGAATCGGACCGATTGACTGCGCCAGACGGCTGGCGATAACCTGCCGCATTTTTGAAGTGTTTTCTTCACGGAAACGCGACGCGCTCGACAATTGCGGATTTTGGATTGCCGACTGCGAACTTTGCGCGGACTGTTCGCCGTTTTCTTCCGGCTGACTTTGGACTTTGGACTTTGGATTTTGGACTTCCCGCATCGCTGTTTCGATGTCGCGTTTGATAATGCGCCCGCCGGGACCCGAACCTTTTATCGATTTGAGATTGACGTTGTTTTCCGAAGCCATCCGCGCCGCAATCGGCGAGACAATTATTCGCCCGCCGCCGTTTGAATCAGGTTTTTGTTCGATTGTCTGGCTTTGCGTCCGCGCGTCATCAACCGCGTCGGGACGCTGATAATCGTAGCTGCGCCCTTCGGTTTCAGTTACGTTTTTCTCTGCCGTCTCGTTGCCGGAAATTTGCGCGGCTTGATTTTGCTCGATTGGCTGCGCCGTTTCTTTCGGCTTTTCGTCGGTTTGTTTGTCCGGTTTCGCCGATGCGCCGTTTGAAGCACCGTTTCCGCTGCCGCTGATTTCACTTAAAAGCGCGGAAACGTCTTCGCCCGCCGCGCCGATAATCGCAATCGGCTCGCCGAGCAGCGCCGTGTCGCCGCCCGCTTTGATAATTTTCAAAAGCGTTCCGCCCGACAGCGCCGTCATTTCCATCGTTGCCTTGTCCGTATCGACTTCGGCAATCGTCTCATTCGCCTCGAAAGTTTCGCCTTCATTTTTCAGCCAGCGCGAAATCTGTCCTTCTTCCATCGTCGGCGAGAGTTTCGGCATTAAAAATTTTTCAGCCATATTTATAAATCTTTCTCGTTTAATTCAGCCTGTTTCAAAAAATGTCGAAGCAGTCCGACCTTTAATGATTGATTTTTATGAACGGGAACGGAAATTCTCACATTGCTTTCGTTTTTCCCGAATATATGATGACTGCCCTGTACGCGCAAAAGCGTCCAGCCGTTTCGTTCAAGAGCCTTTGTAAATTCCTTTCCCGAAACCGATTTCATACAGCGATTTCCAGAATTCTATCGTTTGCTCCGACATCGAGTTTTGTTAAATCAACTGATAAACAACCTTCGACGGCTTCATAAAGATTTTCGAGCAATTCTTCAAAAGTTTCGCCCTGCGTCGCGCAGCCTTCAATCGCCGGAACTTCCGCCCAAAATCCGCCTTCTTCCGCTTCGTGAACGACAACCTTTAACTTCATAAATAACAAACTTCCTTTATCGCCGCGACAATCTTTTTCACGTCCGGCAAAGCTAGTTCTTCCAGATTTTTCGCATACGGCATCGGCGCTTCGGCGGTTGAGATTCGTTTGACCGGCGCGTCGAGATAATCGAAGGCGTGTTCCATAACCTGATGCGAAATTTCCGCGCCGACCGAGGCGAAAGCGTGCGATTCTTCGGCGATGACGAGGCGATTCGTTTTCTTAACGGAATTGACAATCGTGTCGATGTCGAGCGGTTTTATCGTGCGCGGGTCAACGACTTCGACCGAAACGTCGTATTCTTTCTGCATCTGTTCGGCGGCTTGCATTGCAAGCGGAACGGTCATCGAACGGGCGACGATTGTGCAGTCCGAGCCTTCGCGTTTGACATCGGCGACACCGAGCGGAATCGTAAAATCGTCGTCTTCCGGAACTTCGCCTTTGACGCCGTACATTCTTTCCTGTTCGAGAAAGACGACCGGATTGTCGTCGCGGATTGCCGATTTTAATAAACCTTTAGCATCGGCAGGCGTTGACGGCATCACGACTTTTAAGCCGGGAAAGTTGGCATAAAACGCTTCTAACGCCTGCGAATGCTGGCTCGAAACCTGATAAGCCGAACCGTTCGGACCGCGAAAGACAATCGGGACTTTGAATTGTCCGTTCGACATATACAGCATTTTCGCCGCGTGATTGATAATCTGGTCAGACGCCAAAATCGAAAAGTTGAACGTCATAAACTCGATTACGGGGCGTAATCCAGCCATCGCCGCGCCGACGCCGACCGCCGCGAAACCGAGTTCGGTAATCGGCGTATCGACGACGCGCTTGTCGCCGAACTCTTTCCAAAGTCCGCGCGTAACTTTATAAGCGCCGTCGTACTCGGCGACTTCCTCGCCCATCACGAAAACGTTTTCGTCTCTGATAATTTCCTCGCGCAGCGCCTGGTTGAGCGCGTCTCTAATAGTTAAAACAGCCATAATTTTTTAATGCGATTTAGGAAGGTTGTCTTTTCCGATTCCTCAATAAGTTCATCAATAACCCAAGGAAGATTGGTTTCAAACCATAATTCTAAAAAATAATTATCTTTTCTTTCGCCGAACGCAATCGAAAAATTCTCGGAAATTTCTGTAAATTGAATGCCACCGCTATTTCCTATTTCAAACTTTTTGCCCGAAAGAATTTTTCCCGCAAAATTAAATGAGCCTATATATAAATGCAAACCATTTTCGAGTTTATCGTATTCGCTAACTTCTTCTTCCTTGTTCAAATCAATGCTTAATTCCTTGAAGAATTTTTTTAATTCTTCAGGAAAAATACGCTCTCTTTGCTCACGAAAGTTTTTGCAGTATTCGCAAATACAGTCGTTCGCAGAACCCTTTAATATCATTTCATACGATTTCCGCGTTAATTCAGAATCAACTTCAAACTTCCAATCTCTGAAAACAACTTCACGCATAAACGTCGGTGAACAATTCTTTTTCGTCAGGCAACGGACTTTCATCGGCAAATTTTACGGCTTTTTCAACCGCTTCTTTCGCCCGCGCTTCGATTTCGTCATAATCTTTGTCCGAGATAACTTTCGCTTCGGTTAAAGTTTGGCGAAACAGAAAAATCGGGTCGCGTTCCTGATATTTTTTGATTTCTTCAGAAGTGCGGTATTTTCCCGGGTCAGACATCGAATGTCCCATAAATCGGTAGCAGCGAATTTCGAGAAGCGTCGGCAAAGATTCGTTTCTCGCTCTGTCGATTGCTCTTAAAGTCGCCTCGCGCACCGCAAGCACGTCCATTCCGTCAACAAATTCGTTGGCGATTCCGTAGGCTTCGGCTTTTTGGGCGACGCTCGAAACCGACATCGCGCGTTTTTGCGACGTTCCCATTCCGTATTGATTATTCTCGCAAATATAGATGCAGGGAAGTTTCCACAGCGCCGCCATATTCAGCGATTCGTGAAACATTCCCTGATTGACCGCCGCTTCGCCGAAGAAACAAAGCGTAACATTGTCCGTTTCTTTATATTTCTGAGCGTAAGCCATTCCCGTTCCGACGCCGATTTGCCCGCCGACGATGCCGTGTCCGCCGAAAAAACCTTTTTCTTTGGAGAACATATGCATCGAGCCGCCTTTGCCGCCGACATTTCCGCCCGCTCTGCCGTAAAGTTCAGCCATTACAGCTTCGGGCGTGATGCCTTTAACCATCGCCTGCACGTGGTCGCGGTATGCGGAAATAACGTAATCGTCATCGCGCAGCGACATTATCGCGCCGATGCCGACGGCTTCCTGACCGATATATAAATGGCAGAAACCGCCGATTTTTCCGATGCGATAGACTTCGGCGCATTTTTCTTCAAAGCGTCTGCCGAGAACCATTTCGTAAAGCATCGCTTTTAACAGTTCGGGTTCGACCGATTTTATCGAAGATTTCTGGTGCTGTTTGCGCTCGTTGTGTTCGCTTTTCGCTAGTTTCGGATTTACTTTGTCGGTCAACTTCGCGCCGTCGCCGTTCTTAGCGACTTTGTTTTCCGGCTTGTTCGCTGCTTCGTCCGTCGAATTTTTATTTGTTTTCGTCGTGTTTCGGCGTGCTGCTGTGTTTGGCAAAATCTTTTCCTCCGCGCCCGTTTATGAAAAATGAATGTAAAAAATTATAATAGCTTTGTGAAAATTATAAGCGATGAGCGGCGGATTGTGCAAAAACGCCGATGTAATTATAAAAAGCCCGGAATAAAGCGTCTGAAAAATCGTCTTTTAATCGAAGATGCGGCAAAATGATAAGAGTCGGCATCAAATCAATCGAAAATATGTTTCATAAAATTCGCTCTAAAATTTTTATATTTCTGTTTGCCGCGCTCGTCGTTTTTCCGTCAATTTCCTTTGCTCAAAATCCGGTTTCGTGGACGCTCGAATCCGAAGCGAAAGGCAGAACCGTAAAATCCGGCGAGCGTTTTAAGGCAAAACTCAGGGCGCAAATCGAAGAAAACTGGCATCTTTACGCTGTCGAACAACCCGAAGGCGGACCGTATCCGACGAAGATTACGATTGCCGAAAACCTGCCGTTTAAGATTGACGGCAAAAGCCGGTCGCCCGCTCCAATAACGAAACTCGACCCGAATTTCAATATCGAAACAAAATATTTCGCCGGGGAAGCCGAATTCGATTTGCCGCTTTCAGCAAACGCCGAAACAAACGCCGACGATTTGGCGGTAAATGTAAAATATCAGGTTTGCGACGACAAAGTTTGTTTGCCGCCGAAAACGGTTACAGTTTCGTTTGCCGGTTTTGAAGACGTTAAAAAAAGCAGTCAGTCGTCGGTGTCGGGCGGTCAGAAAGATGAAAATAATCTGATTTCAACAGGCAGCGAACAGCGTGCGTCAAATCAGCCGAACCCTACAAACCCTGCAAACCCTGCAAACTCTGTAAACTCTCTGTGGTCTTTTCTCTGGCTGGCAATTTCGCTCGGCGCGCTCTCGCTTCTGACGCCGTGCGTGTTTCCGATGATTCCGATTACGGTTTCTTATTTTACTAATCATTCGGCGGGAAATCGCGGCAAAGCCGTCCGAATGGCGCTGGTTTATTCTCTTGGAATCGTCGGAACTTTCACGATTTTGGGAATGCTGCTGGCGATTTTCGTCGGCGCGGCGGGCATCAATCTGTTCGCGGCAAATCCGTATGTCAACCTTTTAATCACGGCGATTTTCCTGTTTTTCGCATTCAACTTATTCGGCGCGTATGAAATCACCGTTCCGGCGAAGATTTTAACGAGACTCGATAATTTAACGCGCAGTCGGGAAGGCGAAGGCAGCGGAATTGTCGGCGCGCTGCTGATGGGTTTGACTTTCACGCTCACATCATTTACCTGCACCTCGCCGTTCGTCGGCACGATTCTGGTTTCGGCTTCAAACGGCGACTGGCAAAAACCGCTGCTCGGAATGCTCGCCTTTTCGAGCGTTTTCGCGCTGCCGTTTTTCGTTCTCGCCCTTTTGCCGCAATACGTTTCTTCACTTCCGCGCGCGGGCGGCTGGATGAATTCGATAAAAGTTACGATGGGTTTTCTGGAAATTGCGGCGGCGATGAAATTTTTGTCGAACGTCGATTTAATCTGGAAATGGGAAATCTTCACGCGCAATTTCGTGCTGTCAATTTGGATTGCCATCGGCGTTATTCTGGCGATTTATCTCTTGGGCAAATTCCAGCTGCCGCACGACTCGAAGCCCGAAAGAATCGGCGCAATCCGCGTCGTTTCGGCGATTTTGAGTCTCGCAGTCAGCTTTTATTTACTGACCGGACTTTTCGGCGCGCGACTCGGCGAACTCGAATCTTTTCTGCCGCCGGAAACCGAAACTTCGAGAAACTTTTTTAATAAATCGGATGAGGAAAAATTAAAGTGGATTGATAACGATTTGGACAAAGCGCTCGCGCGGGGCAAAGCCGAAAACAAACTGGTTTTTATAGATTTTACCGGCTACACCTGCACTAATTGCCGCTGGATGGAAGCAAACGTTTTTCCGAAAAAAGCGGTTGAAGATGAACTGAAAAAGTTTGTTTTAGCCAGACTTTACACCGACGGCGACGGCGCGGTTTATGAAAAACAACAGTCGTTTCAGGAACAAACGTTCCAAACCGTGGCGCTGCCGTTTTACGCGATAGTGAACCCGGACGGAAAAACGGTCGCGACGTTTCCCGGTTTGACGAGAAACACTCAAGAGTTTATTGACTTTTTGAAGAAAGCGGAAGAAAATTAGCTACGAATAACACGAATAACACGAATTAAAAACAAAAATTTTTATTCGTGTTATTCGCGGCTGAAAAATCTTATGAAAACAGTCAAAATCGAAAATTTAATCGAAGGTCTGAAGGCAATTGACGAAACGGAATTCGACGGCGAAAACGTTTATCGATTTCTGCGCGAAAATCCCGTCTGCGTTGATTCGATTGCGAAATATCTGCACTGGAGCGAAAAATTTTACACGCGCAATCTGATTTATAAAGACGAGCGGTTTGAGCTGATGGCGATTTGCTGGGACAAAGGGCAAACGTCGAAAATTCACAATCACGCCGACCAGATGTGCTGGATGACTGTTCCAATTGGCAGACTTCGCGGTCAGAATTTTCGCGCTCTTGAAATCGACGAATCGAAAAACTACTGTAAATTAACCGAAACCGACCGATTTGATTTGTCCGATTGTCTCGCCGCCAAAGTCGAACTCGAAGAACCGATTCATCAAATATTAAATCTGCCCGAATTCGAAGAGCGCGCCGTCAGTATCCATATTTATTCAAAACCGTTCGACAAATGTCTTTGCTACTGCCGCGAAACCGATTGCTTCTCCGAAGTTCCGCTCTTTTACACAAGCATCGACGGCAATCTATGCGACGGCATAAGCCTTTGATTACACAACAGTTAAACACTTCTAAATAAAAGCGCGGACATCATATCCCCGCGCTTTTATTTTCGCTTCCAGCGCACGCCGTCTTTCGTGTCTTCGAGAACGATTCCTTTTGCCGCCAGCAAATCGCGGATTTCGTCGGATTCGGCGAAATTTCGGTTTCGCCGCGCTTCCCGGCGTTCTTCGATAAGCGTTTCGATTTCGGCTTCTAAAATTTCTTCCTTTTCTTCGCCGAAAACGCCGAGAACCGAATTGATTTTTCCCAAAACGTCGAAAATCAAATCGCGATTTTCGCTTCTTACGGTTTCGTTTGCCAGCGCCGTGTTGACAACGCGCAGAATATTGTGCAGGGAAGCGAGCGCCGCCGACGTGTTGAGATTGTCGTCCATCGCAATCGAGAAATCGGTCAGCGATTTTTCGATTGACTGCCGCAATTCGTCGCTGCTTCCAGTGGACAGATTTGCTTCGCCCAGTCGTTTGCGGAAATCGCGCAGGCGTTCGAGCGTGTGTTCCGCGCCGTCGAGCGTTTCAAACGTGAAATTCAACTGCTTGTGATACGGAACGGACAATAAAAGATAACGAATCGCCGCCGCCGAATAACCTTTGGCAATCAAATCGCGGAACGTAAAATAATTTCCCAGAGTTTTTGACATCGTTTCGCCTTCGACTTTCAGATGTTCGGCGTGAAGCCAGGTTTTAGCGAAAAGTTTGTCGGTCGCGCCTTCGGATTGCGCGATTTCGTTTTCGTGATGCGGAAACTTCAAATCGATTCCGCCGGCGTGTATGTCGAAAGTTTCACCCAGGTATTTCATCGCCATCGCCGAGCATTCGATATGCCAGCCCGGACGACCGCGCCCGAAAGACGCGTCCCAGCCGGTCGGTTCGTCCGCATCGACAAATTTCCAGAGCGCGAAATCCTGAGCGTTTTCCTTGTCGTATTTGTCGGTATCGACTCTGCCCGAAGCGCCGGAAATATTGCCGGAAAAATTGATTTTCGAGAGCTTGCCGTAATCGGGAAACGCCGAGATGCGGTAATAAATCGAGCCTTCGGATTCGTATGCGTGTCCGTTTTCCAGTAATTTTTCGATTATTTCAATCATCTCCGCGATATGACGTGTGGCGCGCGGCGCGATTTCCGGGCGTTCTAATCCGAGCGCGTCGAAATCTTCCCAAAACGCTCCGATAAACGGCGCGGTGAACTCGTCAATCGTCTTTCCCGCCGCGCGCGCTTCGTTGATAATGCGGTCGTCAACATCCGTTAAATTAAAAACGTGCGTCAGTTTGTAACCTTTAAATTTCAGATAACGCCGCAGAACGTCGCCGAAAACAAAGGTGCGGAAATTCCCGATATGCGCGAACGACCAAACCGTCGGACCGCAGATGTAAAGTTTTACTTCGCCTGCATTTAGCGGCTGAAATTCTTCCATCTGACCCGATAATGTGTTTTGAAATTTGAGCATAGATTCTAAAAAGTTCAATTCTGATGCGTAACCGATTCGTAGTCAACCGCGAGTTTTTTATTGCACCTTTTCAAGTCCGGTTCAACAGATTTTTTTCGCGCATTTTCCGAAAATAAAAGCTCGCGGCTGTAAAGCTTTAAAGGATAACCTTTATCGAAATTTTTAATTAAGTCATTGCAAATCTCGACAATTGAAGAATCGCTTTTCGATTCCGCAAAATTTGAAATCGTCTGAATCCGAAAACGGTTAAAGTTTTGTGATACGGCATTTCGACCGATAAATCAATTGCGAAAGACTCCAAAAGTTTAAAAATTCCATTGCACATCTCGTCGCAAGCGTCTGATAACGTCGGTGTGTGCAAAATGTAATAAAGTGCGACGGTTAAATGCCCGGCGTGTCGCCGACGGCGGCGCGGAATTGTGCCGTCTTCAAAACCGCGCGGCGGCGATAATTTCATTTTCGGTTTTGTATCTCATTTTGAATATAAAGACGGTCGAAGCGACCCGAAGCAATTCAGGCGAGAGCGGCGACGATGATTTGTTTCGGCGAATCGGTTGTAAAAGTCGATTCATCAAAATCGCCGTATTTGTGTTCGATACGAAAATCGTTACAGCGAAAAAGCGCGTCGAGTTCCTGCGGGAAGAATTGGCGCATCGTAAAAGCTACGGTTTTTTCTTCTTTTACAAATTGATTTTTGTAATGCCACTGCAAATGATTTATTTGCGTCGCCGCATCGTAGAAAATATTTTCGGTCAGCACAATCCAGCCTTCGCCGGTTTTATATTCGCCGACAAAATATCTCTCATTCGGATTTCGGTTTAATAACGCAAGCGAAGGATTAAAAACCTCGACGATAAATCGTCCGCCGGGCGCGAGATGCTTTTTGACCGATGCGAAACACGCTTCGACATCTTCGATGTTATTTAAATGCTGAAAGGAATTTCCGGCAACGAAAATCAGCGCAAACTTTTGACCCAGTTCAAAGTTTCGCATATCGGCGTTGATTAAATTCGTTTCGGTGTTTTGACTTTCGGAGCGAAGCCGCGCGCTGTGCAGCATTTCGTCGGAATTATCGAGACCGGAAATTTCAACGTCGTTATTTGAAAGAGTTACGAGATAATTTCCCGTTCCGCAGGCGAGTTCCAGAACCGGCGAGCCGTAACGCTCGATTTGGCGCTCGTAAAAAGCGATTTGCTCGCTGTCGGCAGATTTTTCGTGAACCAAATCGTAAAGCCAGTCGTTGTCGTAAAGATTTTGCATAAAAATGCGGAAACACGCACGTCAGGTAAGTGTGTCTTCTTCATCATCGTGCCGAACTATCGTGCGGGCTTCTGCAGAAATGAGAAATGAAAAATGGATAATTGATAATGAAAAGACCAAACCCTTTTCCAATATCAATTATCCATTTTCCATCAAGCCGCTAATTCTTCCGCTTCAAACTCGTCCATATACAGATATTTTCTCCACTCCGGTTTCGATTCGGCATAATGGCACAGAAGAACGCGGTCTAAGCCGATGCTTAAATATTTCTGCGGCGTCAGCAGCGGCATTCTGGCTTGTTCGGGCGTGCGGTTGCCTTTGCGCTGGTTGCAGGCGACGCACGCCGTAACCAGATTCTGCGGCGTCGATTCGCCGCCCTGCGCGCGCGGCTGAATGTGGTCGAGCGTCAAATCTTTAGCGTGTTTGTTATTACCGCAATACTGACAGCGATAGCGGTCGCGGATGTAAATGCGCGCCCGCTTCATCGTCGTTTCCTGCCGCCGCCGTTTAATGTGAACGTAAGTGCGCAGGCGCACGACCGACGGCACCGCAATCGTCGTCGAAGGCGAGTGCAGAACGTTGTCGCCGTCGTTTTCTTCGATGGTTAATTTTCCCGAAAACCACATACAAATCGCCCGCGCCACGCCGATTGTGCCGAGCGGTTCATAAGAATAGTTTAAGAGCAGAACTCTACCCGTTATCAATGGATTTACCTCCTAAATTGTTGATTTGATTGATTAAACGCAAATACAAAAAAGATGTCATCGCTATATATTGTGCCGGTTTTAGTAACTGCCACTATTTTAGATGATTTCAACCCGATTTGTATATGAATTTTTTATTAAAAGAAAATGTAACCACGGATGAACGCGGATAAACGCGAAATTTAAGAAGTATTTAACAGGGATGAAGAGGATGAAAGGGATAATAAAAATAATTGATTTTAGTTATTTTTATCCCCGAAATCCTCTTCATCCCTGTTAAAAAATCCGTGTTTATCCGTGTTTATCTGTGGTTAATATTCTTAACCTTTGACGCAAACAACCTGTTTAAGCTGCGCGACAACCTCGACTAAATCGTTTTGGTTTCGCATAACTTCGTCGATATTTTTATACGCCGACGGTATTTCGTCAATCACGCCCGCGTCTTTGCGGCATTCGACGCCCTGGGTTTGGCGTTCCAAGTCCTCGCGCGTGAATTTCTTTTTCGCCGCCGTGCGCGACATTCGGCGTCCCGCGCCGTGCGAGCAGGAACTGAACGACTGCGGATTCCCCAAGCCTTTGATGATGAATGATTTAGCGCCCATCGAGCCGGGAATGATGCCGAACATTCCAGCGTCGGCGCGAATCGCTCCCTTACGCGTAACGTAAACCTTTTCGCCGAAATGAACTTCGGGCGAAACGTAATTGTGATGACAATTGACCGAAATTTCCGGCACGAATTCCTCGCTTTTGTTGAACATTCGGTTGAATTCTCGAAGCAGACGATTCATCATAATCTCCCGGTTTTTGAACGCGAAACTCTGCGCCCATTCCAAATCGCGCCAGTAATTTTTAAATTCTTCAGTTCCCTGAATAAAATAAGCGAGATTCGGGTCGGGCAATTCGCTTATTTTGTGCAGAGATTTCGCCGTTTCGATATGACGCGACGCGATTTCATTTCCGATATTGCGCGAGCCGGAATGCAGCATCAGCCAGACAAAATCGTCGGTATCGAGACAGACCTCGATAAAATGGTTTCCGCCGCCGAGCGTTCCCAACTGCCGCATCGCTTTATCGCGCCGGTGCTGAACTTTATTATGCAAGCCGCCGAAATCCTTCCAGCCGCTCCACACGTTCGATTCGTCAACCGCTTCCTTATGCTCGTTAAAGCCGACGGGAATCGTGCGCTCGATTTGCAGCCGCAAATCCTTCAATTTGCCTTCTAAAATCGCGCTCTTAAACGGCGTCTTGATTGCCGCCATTCCGCAGTTGTGAACGAAAACTCCGGCTTCGAGCGCAAAGTTATGATATTCGGGAACGGTCAGACAATAAACGTCTTCACGCTCGTTAATTGATTTGACAGATACGACTTTGTGGTTGTATCCGTGCGAATAAAGACGATGATTATGCAGACCGATTCCGCTTTTCACTGCTTCGCCGCAGGCTTCGCAATCGTAAAAGCGATTGGCGATTTCCCTGCTTTTGGCGCGTCCTTTTTCGCTCTGGTTGTAATCAACCAGAAACTTTTTGCCGCGTTTCCCGTTTTCGGCAACCGACTGTTTGAAATGTTCCGGCTGTTCCGCCATATATTTCAAAATGTTTTTCGTGCCGCGCTCCGCAAAGTAGAGATGACCTTCGGCGGTTTGCGCTTTGGCAGACAAAGCGGCGACGCGCTTTGCTTCAAAATCAGCCGACTGCCAATATTCATTTCGCTCCACTAAACCGCGATGATAACGCGAATGTTCGGACGCGCTCATAAATTGCAGATTTTCCGGTCGATTGTCCGATTCGTCGAAATTTCTGTGGTGAATAACGGTTTGCTCCGCTTCAAAACGCGGAACAGCGCCCAATAATCCCGAACGCGCGACAATCCAATGCGCTTTCTGCATTCTACCCAAATAATTCTGCTGAACTAGAACATAACCGTCTTTATCCGTTTCGCGGTAAAAAGGCATTAGCGCAATTCCTGCCGACAAATCTTTCGCTTCAACAAAACTTCCGTTCCGAAGCATAAATTTGTGGTCGGGCGTGCAGCGAATCGCTTCGCCGTTGTCCAAAACTACTTTTACAAGTTCGGCATCGGCGCGGGTTTTCTTTGCAGTCGCTTTGGCGGCGACGATTTTTCCGCTTTCTGTGCAGGCGTAAACGACAATTTCCTCGTTGTTTTCTGACAATTCTTTCAGCGAATAAGGTTTTCCGTCAACGTTTGGCACAACCGTATCGCCGGTAAAGCAGCCAATATCGACGCCGACCGTCGCCGGAATCACCGCGTCTTTCGTGGCGACGACCGAGCCGACCATCGAACCGATACCGAGATGTGCGTCCGGCATCAGCGCGACGTGTTTATAAAGACACGGCAGGCGCGAGACATTGCGGAGCATATTATGCTCGTCGGTCGAAAGCTCGTGGCTGACCCACGAAAGAATGTCGGCTTGCGCGCCGCTGATGTTTAATTTGTTATGTGGCATATTACCTCCGCAAATGAAAAAGGAGCGGCAACTTTTAAGTTTCCGTCGAAGAAACCTGCGTTGCCGCTCCTAAAAAATTCGTAAAACTTCTTTGTTTTATTTATATTCCGGGAGCGGAAACGAAGCCGCTCCCGCATTGTTAAATATTTAATTCCCAACGGTTTAAGCCATCGAGTTTTGTCTGATAATTTGATTTCTCGCTTCCCGGATACAAACCCGAACAAACGCTCGCATCAAACCGCATTTTAAAAATTGCCGTCGAATCGTTCGATGTTTTGTCTGTCTGTGTCCGGCTTTGCGACATTAAATTTATCTCCGAAAAAGTTCTCTCCTGACGAAGCAGTAGCAATTTATTAGCACAGTTAAAAATTGCTTGTCAAGAGTTTTTCGATAAGAATTCTTAAAACGGAAATGTTTTATTAAAAATGACGAAAGCCTTTCGGCTGTAAAATTACGGTTTTGTCTTTATAGACAAGTTCTATTATTTCTTCATTTGCCGTTATTTCGCCGATGCAGAAATATTTGCGGCTGTTAAATCTTTTTTCATACTCAAAAAATTTTTTCGGATTGGCGGTAAAAAGCAGCTCGAAATCTTCGCCGCCGTGTAAAGCGTAATCCAATTTCGCGTCAAAAGATTCGGCAGCCTTATCAATATTTTTATCAAATGGAATTTTCTCTGAAAAGAGCTTCGCGCCGACTTTGCTTTCACGGCAAATGTGCGCCAAATCCGATGAAAGTCCGTCGCTTAAATCAATCATTGCAGTTGCTAAATCGTTTTCTGACAAAAGCTTGCTTACGGTAACTTGCGGAAACGGCTGAAGTTGCTTCAAGAGAAGATTTTTGCCCCAGGTCTTATCGTTCGACTCGAACCTGATTCCGTCTTCGAGCAGTTTTAAGCCCGCCGCCGCGCCGCCGAGTTCGCCGGTTACAAAAATCAAATCGCCG
>JBBPXZ010000069.1:0-15106 GCA_038200355.1 Pyrinomonadales bacterium
AGGTTAAAAACCTTGCAATTTATTGCAAGAATTTATTACGGCTTTCTTTTTCCAGCACTTTAAAATCTTAAAAAGAATCCTTATCGAATTTATTCGCCGTTTTCGAACCTACCTACTTCCAGTAGGTAGTGGTTCAGTTCTTTGCAGGAATTACTTTTCAGACAGGCTTCGGGCAAAAGCTACTTTCGAGTCTTTAAATATTTTGCCGGTAAAATTCTGATGTCGTTCTCGAACACGCCTTCTTTGACCGCACCGACATATTTCTTATGCAAAATTATGCAAAACGTCTTTTTCATCTGCCAGCCTTGTCGTCGGCACGGCTTTTTGTTTTGAGTTGACGATATACCGTGTCTTTTGCCTGACGAAGAAACAAAGCGCGTTCCGTCTTTTTCAGCCCTGAGCGAAAGTTCCCATCTGGCTCAAGGTGTAGTCCTGCATTCCGAGCATTTCGTCGAGCAAATCGAGCATTCTGGTCGTCGCTTCCAAATCCCGCACGGCGCGCTGATTGTAAAAGCTCGCGGCGGATACGGGCAAGTTAAAAATTTCTTCTGAAACGCTTTCGTTTTCCGCATCCTGATTGGTTTCGTCCCGCGATTGGCGTTCCTGTTTTTCGTCGCGCATCACGGCGATTAACCCGCGCATTTGCCCGCGCTGTTTGGAAAGCAGATTTCGCAGAACCGAGCGGCGCATCTGGGGCGATAAATGCCGGAGCGCTTCGAGGTTTCCGGGCGGCGCGAGCAGAACGCCGGAAGTCGAAGGCTGGCGGTTGAGTCCGAGCAGAACATCGGTCGCCGAATCGCCGCCGTTTGAACGCATTTTTTCAGCCGAAACGAGTTGAGAAGCGTCGCGTCCCGTTACGACATCGGGCATCAGCGCGTTCTGCGTCGTCGGGTCAAGGTTCGGCAAACCTACCGGCTGACCGGCTGCGCCGCGCCCGACCGAAGTTTCAGCCGGATTTTGCGGCAGCGGCTGACCTGGAAGTCTCCCCGCGTCGCCGTCAGTTTTTTGCGCGTTCCGGTCAACCGGCAAAGGCTGCGCCCCGATGTTTTTAATTTCCGCCATTCGTTTTGTTTGTCCTCACACAAAGAATATTCTCAATGCTTAAAGAATATACTCAACACAGAATTTCCGCCACCACTTTTTTTATCAGTCGCTTTCTTCAAGCCTTTAATAATCGTTTTTCTTCAGTCTCAATTAAAACCTTCGCGCCGTCGCTGACAATTGGCACAGCGCCCAGAATCGTTGCGCCTAATTTTATCCAAGAGCCTTTCTCTCCGTTAGCAGCTCGTTTGCCGTCAGCGCAACATCACGCGCGTCGCCCAATGGATTTAAGCCGTTGATGAATTTGCTGAACGTATCCGAATAACTGCCGTCGTCATCTTTGAAATCACCTTTAATCGCCAAATCAATCGCGTTGGGAATCGCTTCGGGTGAATACTTTAAAACAAAAAGCGTGGAATATTTTTCCACGCTTTTTGTTTTGAGAATCAAATTCAAATTTGTTTAGCCTGCTTCTGACTGCCAACGGTCAAGAACCTTTTCTGGTATCGGTTCTTTTTCGGATTCGGGAATTGAATTCATTTCTTTGATGAATTGTTTGGACTCTTCGAGAAATTTTTCCTCTTCTTCTGATAAATCTGCAATTCTTATTTCAATCGGAAGTTTTTTATCTTCGGAAAAGTTCATTAAAAAATTCATTTCATCGTCAGTTAGCGATTCTTTTATAAGCACAAGAATTCCTTGTTTGGTTTCAGTTATTTCGGCTTTTTTTCTTATGAGTTCTAACATTTTTATTTTTCCAGTTCCGTCCGCTTGTTGTTCGTGATGCCGTTTTTACTGGCGATAACTTCGTTTGGATTTGCTGGATTTGAAGGCGTGTTTTGTTTTTCCCGCTCGATTTGCGTTTTTACTTCCGCCGCTTTGCCTTGCAGTTGCCGGTAGAGGTTTTTCTCGACCCTATTGATGATTTCGTATTTGCCTGTGCCGTTGTTATAAACGGCGAGAAAATCGCCGCTTGTTTTCATCGCTTCAAACGGGCTGCCGTCGGTTCGCAGCAGCAGCTTGACGCGAGCGGAATCGGCGGGATTGTTCGCGTCAAAACCGAAATGTTTGAGCAAAGCGGTTTCGATGACATTTTCCGTTACTGTTTTGGTCGGCGGATACTGTTCGCCTTTCCGCCGTGCCGCGCCGAGAGTTTTCGGGTCAAATTCGAGTTTGATTTTTCGACTTTGCCATCAATTCGATGAACATTATTTACAACCTGCGGCGAAGCTGAGGATACACTGCTTATTTTTTCCATCGTTCACCCTCCCGAAGTAAAAATTCTCTGCTGTGGTTATCGGCGATTTTGCGAAAGTGTTTCCTGATTTTTTTCAAAAGCGCAAACTTTTAAATATTTCAATACAATGTAAAATGTTTATTTAGATTCGCCCTGCTCGCTTAAAGAATAAACCCAGCGCAGAACTTCCGCGACGGTTTCAAACAAATCTTCGGGAATTTCCGATTCCAAATCGACTTCGTAGAGGGCGCGCGCCAGCGGAATGTCGCGCATCAGCGGCACGTCCGATTGTTTAGCGATTTCCCTGATTTGTTTGGCAATTAAATCCGCGCCTTTCGCGACGACTGTCGGCGCGCCCATATTTACGCGGTCGTATTTGATGGCGACGGCGATATGCGTCGGGTTGACCAGCACGACATCGGCGGTTTTAACGGCGGCAATCGAGCTTTGCGCCAGAATTTCCTGGTGCAGACTTTTGCGCATCCATTTTATCAGCGGGTCGCCTTCGGATTCTTTATATTCCTGTTTAACTTCCTGTTTCGACATTTTCATCTGATTGAGAAACAAAAAGCGCTGAAGGAAAAAATCGCCGACTGCCAAGCCGACAAAAAGAATTCCGACGTAGAAACCGATGCGCAGAATTAAACTGAAAACATACGCGGTAACGTGTCCTGCGTCTTGACTGGAAAGACCGACGATATTCGGAATCTCGGCGTATAAAACCCAGCCGACGATTGTAAAAGTGATTGCCGATTTGAGCAGCGTTTTGCCGAGTTCGATGTAAGGTTTCGATTTGAGGAATTTTTGCTTAAAGCCTTCCGCCGGATTCAGTTTCGAGATGTCAGGCTTTAAGCCTTCAAAGGCGAACATCGAGCCGACTTGTATGTAATTAAAAAGAACCGCGCCGGCGAATAAAAAAATAAACAGCGGAGCGAGCGCCGCGCCGAAATCGAGAACCGCCTGAAAAAGCACTTCCGAAGCGCGCGCGCGCGTCAGCGTTCCGGTAAAAGAACCGGCGGTTTCAATGCCGCCGCGCATCGCCCTGATTAGCACCGCCGCCGTTACCGTCCCGCTCAGCCAGAAAATCAAAACCGCGCTGATGAGCATCAAAGCCGATGTTAAATCCTGGCTTTTGACGACCTGACCTTTTTTGCGCGCGTCCCGAATGCGTTTCTCAGTCGGTTTTTCGGTTTTTTCTCCGCTCATATTTAAACTTTATTTAGAATTTAACTTTTGCAGAATCGACAGCAATTTCGATTTCAAAAACGGGTCGTCCGCCACGTGCCGGGTCAAATCCTTTATTATTTCTTCCGAATCGCGATATTTTTCGCCGAGACGCGATTTGACCAGAAATTCCGCCGATTCTTCGACTGCCGACTGCCGGTTTTCCTCGTCCGATAAATCGTATTGAGCAGCGATTTCGGTGAGCGTCGCGGTCGCCTGGCTCGGTTGGGCATTTTCAGCCGCCGCCGCTTCAAGCGCGGAGAATGTTTCGGCGAAATTGCCGCCCTTTATCGCTTTGGCAATGTCTTTTTCGTCCGGCGCGTCCGTTCCGCTGACAAACGGCGATTTTGATTTATTTACTTTCATTATTTAAGTTTCGCAACTAAAATTTTAATCCAACCGTTCTTTTTGTTCCACTAAAATTTTCACGAAATCATTTTTTCTTCAACAGAAACGCGCCAGCCGCAAACAAGTTTTCGACGGCGGCAATCTTTTTACGCGCCTGTCATTTGCCTTTTCATCTCTTTGGACGACAAGACCCAAAACGTGTAGGCGGACAATAAAATTTGCAGCAGCGAAATAGCAATTCTGTCAGTGGAAAAGCTGAGCGCCGTGCTGATGACGCCGACCAGCGCCAGCAAAAAGCCGAGATACGCCGCCCAAAAACAGCTGCCGCGCCGCAGGATTCCGATGCCGAAGGCAAGACTCGAAAGAATCGTCAGCAAAACCGAAATCACCGACGCCAGCCCGATGCCGTAAAGATTGAGCAGTTCGACGTATCTTCCAAAAAATCTCGAAATCCCGAAATCTTTACTCATCACCGAATAATCAAAAAAGTCGCCGCTCGAAAATATTCGGAGATGAACCGAGATTACCGACAGCGCCAGCAAACCGCCGATAAAAATATAAATCGCGCCCAAAATTTTAATATGTTTATCCATTCATCAAACCACCAGCCATTCCGATTATACAAAAATCGCCGCTTGATTTCGCCCATTTTCGTCTCCGGTTTCGACATCTCAACCGACGTAAAATTGTGTTTATCCCCTGAAATTTACACGTTCATTATAAGTTATCGGTAATTTACCGAAATAGTTTCCCGAAAAAAAAGCGGCGAACCCGAAAGTTTCACCGCTCATAAGCTCGATTTGTAAAGCAGAAGTTACGCGGGCAAACGCGCAGCCCGCGTATATAAAGGTTTTCCCGAAAAATCTTTCTTACTCCGCTTCGGAAGCCATCTTAACGACATTCAGGAGCGACTGAGCGGTGCGGCTGTGCGGCGATTCGGGGTCGATTTCGACTATCTCGCGCAGCTCGGCGACGGCTTCTTCGGTTTTTTCCTGATAGAGCAGAACTTCGGCGTGATTAACGCGGGCAAAAAGGCTTGACGGCTGATGCCGAATCGCTTCTTCGCACAAGCGCAGAGCTTCGTCGAAATCGTTCCGCCGCGCCGCAATCGAGCTTAGAGCAACGAGCGGCACGTCTGAATCCGGCACGATTTCGCAAACGCCCAGAAAAATCTTTTCGGCTTCATCGAGCCTTCCGGCTTCGCGCAGAACCAAACCCGATTCGAGCATTACTCTTAACTCGTCGCTCGATGTTTTAACCGTTTCAACTTTCATTTGTCAGCTCCAGCCTCGATTAGTCAGACCGAAAACCCTAGTTTCCAGAAGCGCGGAAGTCCCGACCACAGACGAGCCGAGACTTCACGCGAGAAAAAAAGCTTAGCCAAAAATTCGCCGGCTTAAGATTTGAAATTATTTACGGCGGACATCTCGCTGTCGTGTTTCGATTTCAGCAGATTCGACATCGTGGTAAATTCCTGCGTCTGCGACTGGACGCGGTTCTGCACCGATAAAAGCTGCATCGACTGCTGCATCTGATTATTCATCATCGACTGCATATCAGCCGTGCTTGCGCCGCTTTGACCGCCGCCGATTGCTCCGCCGATAATACTTCCCAAGCCCGGCGCGACCAGATTTACCGCGCCGCCTAAAATACCGCCTAAAATACGTCCGAAACCGCCTGATTTTTTCGGCTGAACAACCGGAACGGTCGTATTCACCGTTTGAACCGGCGCTGTCGTTGAATTGATAATTGGGTCACCCATTTTGATTTTGTCCTCCTGAAGAAAATTTAACCGCCGCCACTGATAAATTAAAGTTTGCCGCTTTGCATAATGTTGTTATCGGCAAGTTTGAAAAAAAGTTTCCTGTTTTTTGATTTTTTTTGAAAAAATCATTTCCCGCAAATAATGCAGGTCGATTATCGGGCTTGATTGCCGCGTATGACTTCGAGTTCGTCCAGAAAATTAATCGTCGTCCGATACGCCGCGACGATTTTTGCGGCGCGGTCGGCGTCCGCCTTCGCGCCGCCGCGAATAATTCGCTCAAGCTCGCCGATGTTCGACTGCATTTTCTTTTTCGTTTCGGCGAGATTGTGCGGCTCGTTCGGGTCGAAAACTCGTTCGAGCGACGGATAGCGCAAAAGCGATTTGATGGTTTCCTTTTCCTCGTCGGTCAACTGCTCCGCCGGTTCTGCCTGAATGCGTTTCATTTGTTCGTCGTCCTAGAATTTTATTAATAATCGGGCTTTGTTTGTGATAGTATTACTTCGTAAAAAGAGCTGTCAACGATATGCGCGGAGAAAACGTCGTTGGCAGATATTGAACTCAAATTATATTTCCCGAATATGGCAACCAAGTTTGTCTTAAAACAAAGTCTCCCAAAGACTCACACAACAGAAAATCCGGTAATCGGCGAATATATTTTTGACGGAAACATATTCACAATCGGGAAGGATGCGGCGAACAATCTGGTTTTGCCCGGAGCCGCGCCCGAACAGCTCGTCGTGATGCGTGAAGATGCGCGCCTGACGCTTATCAACAGCAGCGAAGGAACGCGCTTGAACGATGTCGCTCTGCGGCGCGAAGCAATCGAGCCACTGGCGAACGGCGACGATATTCAAATCGGGAATTACGTTATTTCGGTCATCGACGGCGAATGTTTTCCGACAGGTGAAAATACCGAAAATATTGTAAATAACGCGTTTCCGTCAGGTGAAAGCGCGAACGAGGCGAGCGGGAAAACGCAATTTTCGTCGTTTTTACTCGAAACAACCGAATCTTCGAAAGAAGCTCCGACGCAGACGGAAGCTCCGCGCAGTTTCGCCGACGTTCTCAACACGCTGCGAACCGAGGAAGACAGTTTTTATTTTATACAGAAGAACGGAACGGGCGACACGGTTCACGTGCCGCTCGAAGACGCCGAAACGCCGATTGGCGAAACCGCCGGTGGCGACATCGCTTTTGCAATCGGGCAAATATCGACGCTCTACGCGGTCGCGCGCAAGGACTGGAGCGGAATTCTGCTCGAATCGCAGCGCCGCGATTCGGTTTTCGTCAACGACGAGCCGGTCGAAACGACACGGCGTTTAAGAAACGACGACCGCGTGAGTTTTCCGGCGCGGGCGAAAATCTCGCTCGTTCTGCACGAGCCGAGTTCGCTCGTCGCGCTCGAATCTTTACTGTCGGCGCGCGTCGATTCAAACAGCACGCGGTTCGGCGGTCTGGCGGCGAAAAGCGCGGGCGCGGCGGACAATCAGGCGCTGGCGCGGACGGCAAAACCGGCGGTTTCGCCGCTGGAGCGAAAATATTTCAATTATTTCAGTTTATTTGAAGTCGCAGCGATGATTATCGGCACGCTTATCGGCGCGGTGCTGATTTTTTTATTTCTCGAAATCGCGTTTTCCTGAAAATGTAAAATGTAAAAATTCGTCGTTCCCTTAATTTTTCATTCGCCGAAAACGACACTTGAGCGCGTAAATTTTATGGCAACATCAAAACTCTCCATCGGTAAATTTGCACAAGACCTGAAAAGCGGCAATTTTTTGAAAGTGATTGCGCGACACGGCGATTTGCTTTTGCCAATCGGTTTGATGCTGGCAATCGGCACGTTTTTCTTCTCGATTCCGACGCCGGTAATTTCCATTCTGGTGGTTTTCAACCTGGCGATTTCGTTTATCGTTCTCGGCACGTCGCTTTATATTTCCAGCCCGCTGCAGCTGACCGCCTACCCGACGATTCTGCTTATCACGACGCTTTTCCGGCTGTGTCTGAGCGTTTCGGTGGCGCGGGCTATTTTACTGCACGGCGACGCGGGCGACGTTATCAAGGCGCTCGGCGAGACGACGGCGCAGAACAATCTGATTATCGGCGCGGTGATGTTTCTGATGATTCTTGTCGTCCAGTTTATCGTCGTCGCCAAAGGCGCTGAACGCGTCGCCGAAGTCGCCGCCCGCTTTACGCTCGACGCGCTGCCCGGCAAACAGATGTCGATTGACGCCGATATGCGTTCGGGTTTGATTTCACAGGACGCGGCGCGCAAACAGCGCTCGGAACTTCAGCGCGAATCGCAGCTTTACGGCGCGATGGACGGCGCGATGAAATTTATCAAAGGCGATTCGATTGCGACGATTATCATCGGTCTTATAAATATTATCGCAGGTTTGGCGTCCGGCGTTTTTATGAAAAACATGCCAATCGGGAAAGCCGCGCACGTCTACACGATGCTGACGGTCGGCGACGGACTGGCGGCGCTCATCTCGTCGGTTCTGATTACGTTTTCCGCCGGTATCGTCGTAACCAGAGTTTCGAGCGGCGACGAACCGAGCAACATCGGCGCGGACATCGGCGAACAGCTTCTCGGCAACCCGAAAACCTTGTGGATTACTTCCGGTCTGCTGCTGGCTTTGGCGATTATTCCCGGAATGCCGAAGCTTCCGCTGATGATTGTCGGCACGATTGTCGGCGGCGCGGCGTATTTCGTCTACCGTCGTCAAACCCAGCTCGCCGAACTCGAAGCCGAACGCGCCGAAAAAGCCGGCGGAGCGGCTTCCGGTCAGGACGATTTACAGCCGACGTTCGCCGTGCCGCTGGCAATCGTCGTCAGCTCCGGCATCACGCATCTGATTGATAAAAACACCGCTCGCGGCGCGGTATTCCGGGCAGAACTGCCGAAATTGCGGTCGGCGATTTACTACGATTTAGGCGTGATGCTGCCGTCGGTTCACGTCAGCGGCGACGCGCCTTTAGAAGAAACGCAGTATTTTATCGCCGTCAAGGAAGTCCCGATTGTCTACGGCACGCTTCGCCCCGATTCGGTCTATGTCAATGATTCAGCTGAAAATATAAAAGTTTTCGGACTCGACGGCGAAGACGTGCGCAATCCGGCTGATTTGCGTCCGGGCGCGTGGATTCCAGCCGGGCAAAGTTCGCTCGCCGAGCTTGCCGGTCTGAAAGTCTGGCAGCCCGAAGAAGTTATAACACTGCATTTATCGCGTGTGATGAAGCGCTACGCGCACGAATTCGTCGGCATACAGGAAACTCAGGCTTACTTAGATTTCGCCGCTCGCGGACTTCCCAAACTCGTCGAAGAAGTCGTCCCGAAAACGCTGTCCGTCCCGCAAATCAACGACGTTCTGCAAAGGCTCGTGCAGGAAGGAATTTCGATACGAGATATAAAATCGATTCTCGAAGCCTTAAGCGAATGGGGCAGAGTCGAAAAAGACGCGACGCAGTTAACCGAATACGTGCGCGGCGCGATGCGGCGTTATATTTCGTTTCGCTACGCCGGAATCCGCGAAACGCTGTTTGTTTATATGCTCGACCCGGAAATCGAAGACGTGATTCGCGGCGCGATTCGCCGAACTTCGACCGGAACTTATCTGTCGCTCGACCCGAACATCGCGCACGACATTCTCGAAGCAATCCGGCGCGAAATCGAAATTCTGCCGCCGACGGCGCAGAAACCCGTGATAATCACCGATGCCGAAGTCCGCCGCTTCGTCCGCAAAATGGTCGAACTCGAATTTCCCGAATTGACCGTCCTGTCGTATCAGGAACTGGCGTCGGAATTGAACATTCAGCCGGTCGGCAGAATTTCGATGCGCCCGGTTTCAACCGAATTCGAGGAAGAAAATTTCGACTCGTATCTCGGCGCGCGCCAGCCCGCCGCGCTGACCAGCTGAAAATATGCAATACACAGCCGCCAATTTTAATCTGGACATTCCCGACGACTGGCAGGACCGCTCGATTATCAGTTTCGTCGCCGCGGTTTCGCCGAACGAATTCGCGCCGAACGTCGTTATCACCAAAGAATTCGTCGATAGCGAAACGAGCGTCGAAGATTATGCAAACAAACAGTTTGCCGTTACGCAGTCGGAAGTCGAAGGCTTGAAAATCGTCGAACAGCAAAACATTACAATCAACGGTCAGCCGGCGGTGCAAATCGTCCAGAAAATCGCCGCGCACGGCTTAAATCTCCAGCAGCTGCAAACCTTCGTTCTGGCTGACGAAGAAATTTTTATCGTTACCTGCACGGCAACCGCCGCCGCGTTCGGTCAGCATCTGGCGCGTTTTCAGAAAATCGTCCAGAGTATGCGCTTGAGCGGCGTATAATTTTGCCGGAAGAGGAAACTTTTTCGCGGCTTTGCCGATAACTTATTTCAGACAGACGAATACGGAAACGCGATGGGAAACGAAAATCAAATCAAAGGGTTAAACGGCGCTAATCTGCCGTCGATTCCGGGCGCGGCGAAAAAGTCCGGCGAAGTTCATTCCGCGCCGCAGTCGGAACTGCCGAAACGCGAAAATCCGAAACAGAACGCGCCGCTTTTATTCGACAAAAAATGGCAGAACGCGCAGGCGAAAGATTTAAAGCATAATCTGACGACAATAATTTCCGGCGGTGATAAAAAACAGTCCGCCGAAAATCATCGCGGCAATCCGGCACAAACAAAAGCGCATTCGAGCGGCGAAAAACCGCTGCCGAATGCGCCGTCTCAGCCGTCTCAAGCGAATAAACACCAAACGAATGAAGCGAAAAACGCGAACACGCATTTAACGGAACAAGCAAAAAATTCAAGTGCGCATCTAACGGAACAGGCGAAAAATTTAAATACACGCCCGACGACGGAGCAGGCAAAAAATTCAAGCGCGCATTTGACGGAACAAACGAAAAATTTAATCAAACATCAGCCGGAACACACAAGAGATTTAAATACACATCGAAGCGAACAACCGAAAACATTAAATACGTATCTGCCCGAACAGGCGAAAAGTTTAAACAAACATCAACCCGAACAGGCGAAAAATTTATTAAATCAAACGTGGGACAGCCTTGTTAATACCGCTAAGGAACACAGGGATTTAGCCACTTTCCGCGATAAGCCGAAACAATTCTGGGACAATGTGCGGCAGATGTCGGAAATCCGCGTCGTCGAAACCTACGTCAACGGAAAATCCGAGCCGCGCGCCGTTTCGCGCTACGGCGAATTGTTCAGGCAGATGGAACGGCACGGCGGGCGACTTGAAACGTTTTTAGCCACGCTGCCGCCGGGCGAAAGAAATGTTTTCGAGGCGCGCTACCAGATTAACCGGACGTTCGGCGCGGACAATTTGTTTGTCGGCAGCGGCATCGCGCTCGACAGGCGCGGCGATTTCCCCGTCCGCGTGTTTCTGTCGCAAAACGGCAAAAACGTCGAGCTGCCGCCGCACGCGATTATAAGTTTGCTCAACGGTAAAAACGTCGAAATCTCGCCGCGTTCGATTATGAATTTGCTGAACGGCAAAAATTTAAATTCTTCGCTGCCGCAGACGATTTCAGGCGCACCGGGCGGCGATTTTTTCGGCGAAGGAATCGCGCTGCCTGAAAATGCTGCGATTTTTACAAACGGAGCGGTTCTGCTCAACGCGAAAAGCGCCGCGCTGCTCAGTTTAAGTCTGGCTCTTTACCAAAATATTCAGGTAATGCTTCCGCTGACCGATGTCGCGGCGGAGATTGTGCCGCAAAATCAGCCGGACGATTTTATGCCGAAAGCGCTGAATTTGCCGAACGACCGGTTAAAAGCGCGCGCGTCGAATCAGGCGGCGTTTGAAAATGCCAATCGGAGCGAGAACGTATTGAAGCGGACAAATGAAGGAAACGTTGCGGGCGCGCTGATAAACGGCGCTTTGACGACGATTGATGAATACCGCAAATCGCGTTATCAGGCTGAGGCGCCCGCCAAAATCGATTCAACAAACATCGGTTTCGGCTTTTCCGCCGGTGCGACGGGCGCGATGATGGGCGCGACGGTCGGCTGCATCGTTCCGCTCGCCGAAAAAAGCGTCGGCGAAGTTCTCGGATTCGCCGCCAGCGTTGTCGTCGGTTTAACCGACAGCGGCTTGCGCTCGCTCGGCGTCAACACGCTCGTTTCGGTTATTACGACCGGCGCTCAGATTTTTCTCACCGCTTCGACGAGCGGCATTCAAAAAAACGCGCCCGGCGAATCCGACCAAAAAGTCCTGAACGCCGCCGGCGCGGCGACTTTTTTTGAAGAAGATTTACGACAGACAATTTTTAACCGTCGCGCCGCCAGTCTTTTATCGTCTTAGCGCCTGTTCGGAAACAATCTGCCCGTGAAAAGGCGCGAAAGAACACGAAAAAGAAGAATTAAACAAACACGCATTCAGCACCCTTTGATTAAGTTTTCTTTTTCGCGCCTTTTCGCCTCTTTCGCGGGCAAATTATTTTCCGCCGCGGTGCCGGCGCTGACGGAGCTTTCGTACAGCTTCTCAAACATCAGGCATAGCCGAGAACCAGGGCTTTTATCAACATCACCCAGCCGTTTATCAGGACGAACAGCAGTAATTTAAACGGCAGAGAAATAATCGTCGGCGAGAGCATAAACATTCCCATCGCCTGCAAAATATTGGCGACGACCAAATCGATAATTAAAAACGGTATGAAAAGCAGAAACCCGATGCTGAAGGCTTCGGTTAGCTGGCTCGTAACGAACGACGGAATCAGAACGCGAAATTCGTCGAATTTAATATCGTCCGGGTTATTGCCGTTGCGCTGGGCGATTTTTCGCGCCCAGTCGTAAAACAAACCGCGGTCTTCTTTGTGCGCGTGCCGTTCCAGAAACTGGCGCAGCGGCTCGCGCCCGCGTTTTGAGGCTTCAAAAATCTCGCTCACCGAACGCTCGGAAAAAATCGCTTCCGAATTGCCGAAATCGCCCGCTTCGGCATACATCTTTTCGGCGACCGGCGTCATAATAAAAATCGTCAGAATCAGCGAAAGACCCGTAATCACCTGGTTCGGCGGAATCTGCTGCGTGCCGAGCGCGTTGCGCAGTATCGACAGAACAACTGAGATTTTGACGAACGACGTGAGCATAATCAGCGCGAACGGAGCAAGCGCGATAGCGCCCATCACGATTATCAGCACGACCGGATTCGATGTTCCGTCGTTCGCCGCGCGCGCGACGGGCGCGGGCGTTTCGGTTTGCGCCAAAACCGCGAATGTCGAGAGAAGCCCGATTAAAATGCTCAGAAAAAAACTGCCCGGCGCGCGCCGTTTATAGAATTTGTCTTCCGAAATGTTTTTCGCCGTGTGCATATTTGCTGCCCTCTATTTTTGTTTAAAACGGTCAAAAACCTGCGTGAACGAATCTTTTTTAGTTTCGCCGCGTGTTTTTTCAAGCTCGGCGACGGCTTCTTCGACCGCCGCGCCGTTTAATTCGCTAATCATCTGCACACCGCTCTCGGAGGAAGCCAGAAGCAGATATTTTCCCGCGACCTGAACGACAATCAAACGCTTTCGCGCGTCGAGCGAAGTGCCGTCAACGACCGAGACGATGCTTTTATTAAAGGAAACGGCATTGAGACGCGGCAGAATATAGCGAAAAATCAGAATCGCCAAACCGCAGACGAGCGCCAGCGCGATAGCCGTCTGCACCAGAAGCCAGAAAGTTTCGAGCCAGCCCATCGACGGAATCGGCTGAATATTTTGCCAGAGAAGAAAATTTAATAAAAAATGATTCACAATTATTTACCGTAGAAGTTTTGTAATACGAACGCCGAGCCGACCTTCGACGGTGACCAGCTCGCCGCGCCCGACGCGCTGATTGTCAATCAAAATATTAACCGTGTCGGTCGGGCTGATGCCGAGTTCGAGCGTTTGATTTTCGCGCAGATTGGCGATTTCCGCTATTGTCAGTCGTCTGGCTTCAAGCTCGACGCGCAGAGTAACGGCGAGATTTTCGATTGCCAGACCGTTTGTTTCGTCCGCCGCCGCTTCGTCCGTCGCCGCCGCCGCCGTCTCGTCCGTAAAATTTTCCTCTGTTTCCGTCATAGATTTTTCAGATGAAACCGGATTTTCGATTTCGGTCAGATGCCCGACGACAAACTGCCAGCCGCGCTTTACGTTTAACCGCCGAATCAAGGTTTTATCTTTATCGACCGTCGTATTTTCTTCATTGAATTCATCGAAACCGAAATCATTTTCGGCAAATTGACCGGCGATTTTCGCGTTTTCACCGTCGCCTAAAAAAAATTCGGCGTATCCGTCCAAATTTCCGCCGCCGATGACGAAATTGTGATTTTCGAGCAGAATAATATCACCGTTTTCAAGCGAGGCAAGCTCGGCGAGCGACAATTCCGACGTGCCGCATCGCAGGCGCATTCGCAGGCTTTCGATTTTACTTTGCAGATTTCGCCCGTTTATCAGGCGCGGGCGATTGTTGAAAAGCCGGTTTTCGTCTTTCTGCAAAGCCCGCAGCGATTCGGGCGCGAGATACAAGTTGACGACGGCGGGCAGCGATTCGTGAACGATTTGAAAAGCGGAGACCAGCAGCGAAGGATTTTGTAAATCCGATTTCTGCCGGAGCGATCCGGGCATTTTGCTGCTCAAAGAACGAAATTTGAAAAGCGGCGACTGCAAAATCAGATTGATTTCGTGCGTTAAATTTACGCTCAAAAACTCGATGACCGCCGTTTCGCTCCGCGTCAGTTCTCTTATTTGCGCGCCGCCCGCCGCTGTTTCGCCGAGCATTACATCGACGAGCGAAACGGCGAAATTGTTATCGATTTCCAGATAAATTTCCGCGTCGCCCGCCTCGACGACGATTGTCAGCCAGAAAGAATTTCCGCTCTCCGGCGCGAAATCTTCGGCGGCGTTAATTTCGCGATTGACCGAAAAGACGATTTCGACCGCGTTTTCGTCGGGCAAATCCAAAAGCCGCGTCAGCAAATCAGCCAGAGAGCGCGTTAATTTTTCGGAAAATTCCGGCGCTGAACCGTTTAATAATTTGTTCCAGTCAGTTGCAGGCAGCGCCGCCGCCGGCAGATGTTCGCTCCAAAGATTCAATTTCCCGACATCCGTTTCAGCCGAATTCTCGTTTTGGAGGCGGACGCCCGCGAAAATATCGGCGGCAAACGGGTCGGCGGCGATTTCTTCGGTTTTGAGAGATGAATCCATCAGTTAATCGGAAAGGCGGAAAATTTTCGGTTCTTAAGATTTAGTAAGTATAATACAGTCAGGCTGTTTCTTTTGACAACCATTTTTATCTTTTTTGAAACAAAACGGCGACTTCCGGCTGTTAGTCGATAAAATCTTTCGAGGACAAAATTATGTTTTATAAAACAATACAATCGGTAAAACCAGCGGCATTAGCTTTTATTATTTTCGTATCCGCCGCGATTTCGGCGAGCGCTCAGACGAAAATTCAAACCGTCTTTAATCTCGAATCGAATGTTCAAAAGGAAACGGCGATTCCCGCCGA
>JBBPXZ010000070.1:0-7178 GCA_038200355.1 Pyrinomonadales bacterium
GAGTCCGAATTGTGTAACCGTATATCCGTTTCCTGTCGGCGTCGATATATACCAGTTACCTTCATTTGGACGATATACGGCGATGTCTGTTTTTCCGTCTCCGTTGTAATCCGCCGGAACTGGTTTGTCCGTCGATATTCCGAACTGTGTGCCTGTGTATTGTTTGGTATCCGAATTATAAATAAACCATATTCCGGTTGAAGGATGATAAACCGCAAGTTCGACTCGTCCGTCTCCGTTGTAATCCGCCGCGACGGGTTTGTCTCCGCTCATTCCGAATTGTGTAACCGTGTAAGAGTCAACTTTCGGGTCGAGAATAAACCACAAACCGTTTGACGGACGGAAGACGGCAAGCTCGGCGCGTCCGTCTCCGTTGTAATCGGCGGGCATCGGTAAATCTTCGGCTAATCCGAACTGCATAAAACGGACGCCGCCCGAACTGTTTAAGATATACCAGTAACCGTTTTCGGGACGAAAGACGGCGATGTCTGTTTTGCCGTCTCCGTCGTAATCGGCGGGAGTTATTTTATCCGTGCTTAATCCGAATTGAGTGTAGCCGACTCCGCCCGACGAATTCAAAATATACCAAACCTTATCCGACGGGCGAAAGAGCGAAACATCCGCTTTGCCGTCGCCGTCGTAATCGAATTTGTTTTTAATAATAACCTGCGGACTTAAGCAGCCGTCGTTGACGGCGACAAAATTCGCTATTTCCGTTCGCGAAAAGGCGCAGAAGCTGAACGGCGTCGCGTCGGTCATAATCGGATTCATCACCGAATTGCCGCAGCTCTGCGCTGCGTCAACGTGGCTTGCTCCGAGATTGTGTCCGATTTCGTGCGCCGTCAACTGAAATTTGACCGGCGCGACGCCGATTCTGCCGCTCAGACCGTAAGCGAAAGCCGGAGCTTTGCAGACGACGCCAACATAAGACAAACCTTGTCCGGCGACCGTCAGTTTAGCCGAAAAAAGATGCGCCGCGTCGCGCGGAATCTGCGCGGCGGGAAGGTTCGTGTTCCAGTAATCCTTGAACGAAACGAGCAGCGTGTTTGTCGTCGCCGGAATGAACGGGTCGGCGATTGTCCAGGTGTGCTGATAAACGACGCTTACCGTTAAACCGAGTTCGGCTTGATAAACGCCGTCAACCATATTCAAAATATCCAGAATTTCCCGGTTTGCCTTATTCGCGCTGCCGAGCAGAGTTACAAATTCAAAATCGGCTTCGGTCGCAATTTCGAGAACGCGCATTTCCTGCGCGCTTTGAAAGCCGTTGGTCGCCAGCATTTCTTTGCCCTGTTCGATTTTTGAGGAAACGTCCGTGTCGCAGGAAAAGGTCTCCGAACTTATCAAATCCGCCGGACGATAAATAACGAGGTCTCCGCCGCCGGCTGCCCGCGAATATTTCCGCGCCGGCTCGACGGCGAACATCTCGCCGTTTGAAATGAAATATCCTTCCATCTTCGATTCGTCAATCGAGACGCGCACGGTCGAGTTTTCTTCGCCGGAAATTTTGCCCTTAAAAGTAGTAACGACATCTTTCTCCAGCGCCTGAATACCGTCAATAGTCGTGTTTTCGGCTCGATACCGCGCTGAACGTAAGTCGTTCGGCGTCAAATCCAGCTCGAAATTTCTTTCGGCAGTCCGAAGCGTCAGACGGTTTTCAATTGCGGCTTTCTGCAAAGTCGATTTATTGTTGGCTTTTACGAGATTAAATTTTTTGAATGAGCTTTGCAGGTCGGTTTGTAAATTTCCGGTCTGCGCGAGGGCGGCGGCGGCGAATCCGAAACCGAAAAATACGGCGAGCAATACAGTTTTACTGCGGGCAAATTTCTGCGACATTAAGCCTCCGAACAAAAGTAACTATATGATTAGAAAATTAAGCTGCGACTTTTGATTTGACGGGAGATTGAGGGAATCTCACAAATAATGTTTTCGACTGATAAACATCATTGAACTAATAAGACGATTGTATCAGAACTAAGATGCGCTTTTCAACAAAAAATTTTATAGAATGATAAAAAAAATAATCGGTATAATCTGGAAAAAAATAACGCCCGGCGTGCGATTAAAAATCATTCGCCTGACACAGCAGAAATTTACGGTTTCAGTAGCGGCAATCGTTACCAACGAGAAGGGCGAAGTTCTGCTTCTCGACCACGTTCTGCGCCCTTTTTCAAATTGGGGAATTCCGGGCGGATTTATCGAAGCGGGCGAACAGCCGGAAAAAGCCGTCAGCCGCGAAATCCGCGAAGAAACCGGCTTGGAATTAAAAAACATTCGACTGCTTCGGGTAAGAACCGCAAACCGGCACGTCGAAATTCTCTTTCGCGCCGAAGCGACCGGCGAAGCGCGGGTGAAAAGCCGCGAAATTAACGCAGCCGCGTGGTTTCGTGTGGAAAATATGCCGGAGGAGCTAAACCAGAAACAAAAATCCGATATTCTGGAATTACTCGAAAGCAGGCAAAATAACCGGGTTGATTAAATTCTCAAATTCAAAACAATCAAAATTTGTCGTATAATCGGCGGTAAATTACTTTCGACTAAAAAAGGAGATTTAAAATGATTGATTTGGTTCCCACGTCAGAATCGGTGATGCAGATTTTGGAAAGCACCGGCGCGTATCGTCAAGGACATTTCGTTTATCCGAGCGGCAGACACGCGTCGCATTATTTTCAGATGCCGCTCGCTTTTCGTTATTACGACAATTCGCGCGTTTTGTCGGTCGGCTTAAGCCGCAAGTTTCGGATGAACAAGGCGATTTCGAGCCGTCTGCCGAAAATTTCGATTATCAGTCCGAGTCCGGGCGGCATTCCGGTCGCTTTCGCCGTGCGCGAAGCTCTCGGTGCGGAGCAGATTTACTGGGCGGAAGTCGAAGGCGGCGTTCGCCAGTTTCGCCAATACTTAAAGGACAGCGAAGTTTATCCGTGTATTATCGTCGATGATATTATCCGCTCCGGCAGGGCAATCAAAGAAACCGCTAAAATCGTCAGGGAAATGGGCGCGGAAGTTATCGGCTGCGGCGCGATTGTTAAATTCGAGGACGCGCCGGAGGAAATCGAAGGAATAAAAATCGAATATTTAACAAAATTCGACTGCAATTTCTACAACACACACGACGAATGGAGAACGGCTGAAGGCAGCGACGCGCCCGAAGAAACCGTCCGATTCTAATCGGTTCGAGGCGGCGAAAAAACTTTGCTTCGAGGTTATAAAACAATAATTCGTAATCCTTTTTATATTTTCGATTGTTGCAAGCAAACGGATAATGTGTGAAAATTTTCCTATAAAAGTTGTTTTAACAGGAGATTTTCCGAAGTGAAATCAGAACTTGAGAAGTTAATCGAATTACAGAAAACGGACACGAACATCCGTAAATTAAAAAAAGCAATCGACGGAGCGGAACAGAAGCGTGCTGGCATCGAACGGGAGTTTGAACAGCACGCTTCTTCCATTCGGGAGATACAGGCGCAGCGCGACAAGGCGCAAACCGGACGCGCCGCTCTGGAAAAACAAATTTCCGAAACCAAAACCTACATCGAACGCGCCGACCGCAACTTAAAAAATTCGCAGAATCAAAAGGAATACGAAACCGCAATGCGCGAAACCGATGCGCTGCAAAAACAAGTCGCCGCCCTCGAAACGCAGGTTCTGGAAAAAATGACCGAAATCGAAGAAGTCGAAAAAGTTCTAGCCGAGCGCAGCGACGAAATAAACAGTTTAGAAGCGAACCGCGACGCGGCTTTGGCGGAATTCGACAAAGAAATCGGCAAAGACCGCAAGGAATTTGAGTCGGAAACAAAAAAGCGAAACGAAGTTTTCGTTACCTTGCCCGCGCAGATGGCTTCGGTCTACAACCGCCTCGCGCAGAGAAGCCGCGACGGAATCGCCGTCGCCGAAGTCGTCAAAGGTTCGTGCAGCGCCTGTTTTATGAAACTTCGCCCGCAAATGCAGGTCGAACTCAAAACCAGCGACCGCATCATCACCTGCGAAAGCTGCACCAGAATTTTATACATCAACGCTCCCGACGAATCGAAAGCCGCAACTCAGGAATCTTAATCCGTCAAAAGCCGCGTAAATGTTTCACTGCATTTACGCGGTTTTTCGCGCTGAAGCATCGCTGTTCCAATCCAACTCTAAAATCGAAAAATATTACGAAACTTGACATCATTTAGAATTAGAATTATTCTAAATACAATTCAGGACAATGAAACACGCAATAGAAAACATCGCAGATTTAGGTTTAACGAAACAGCGCGAAGTCGTGCTGAATGTCGTTCTCGACGCCGAACAGCATCCGACGGCGAACGAAGTTTTCGACCGCGCCAAATCGCGTCTTCCGGGAATTTCGTTTGCGACGGTTTATAATTCGCTGCGTTTTTTGAAGGAAGCCGGACACATTTCGGAAATCAGCTTCGGCAACGGCGCGGCGCGTTTCGACCGGATAACTTCCAGACACGACCACGCGATTTGCACACAATGCGGCAAACTCGTCGATATGGAAATTGAGCTGCCGGAAGAAATCGTAAAATTAGCGGCGCAATTTTCAAAATTTAAACCCGAATCTTTGGAATTGACTTTGCGCGGTTTGTGTCCCGAATGTAAATAATTAATAAACAAGGAAATAATAAATTTATATGACAGCAGCAACAGCATTAGCAAAAGAACCAATCACGGCGAAAGTCGGACAGCCGGCGCCGGATTTTGATATGCCTTCAACCAAAAATATGGAAACGCTCGGCGAGAACGTCAAACTTTCCGATTACGCGGGCAAATGGCTGATTTTAATGTTTTATCCGCTCGATTTTACGTTCGTCTGCCCGACGGAACTGACGGCTTTTTCGGACAGAATCGACGAGCTAAACGGCATCGGCGCTGAAGTTATTGGCATTTCGACCGATTCGGTTCACTCGCACCGCGCGTGGATTAAAACGCCGCGCGACCAGAACGGCGTCGCCGATATGAAATATCCGCTGGCGTCGGACACGGGCGGCAAATTGGCGCGTCAATACAACATTTTAGTCGAAGACGAAGGAATAGCGCTGCGCGGTTTGTATATCATCAACCCGGAAGGCGTTTTGCAGTATGCCGTCGTTCACGATTTGAACATCGGACGCTCGGTTGACGAAACCTTGCGCGTTCTTCAAGGTCTGCAAACCGGCGGACTTTGCTCGGCTGATTGGACGCCCGGACAGGAAAACTTGAAAGTGTAGTTTTTTAAGGCGAAGGACGAGACGGAAAGCCGCTCGTCCTTTTATTTTCTATTATTTAGGGAGGAGTTTTTTAATTATGGCGAATGAAAACGACAAAACAGACGGAGACGCCGGAAACGAAAACGGCGAACAGCCGACTTTGACGAATCGTCAGGGTCATCCGATATACGATAACCAGAACTCGCGCACGGTCGGCGATCGAGGTCCGACGGTTTTGGAAAATTACCAGTTTTTAGAAAAAATCTCGCACTTTGACCGCGAGCGCGTTCCCGAACGAGTCGTTCACGCGAGAGGCGCGGGCGCGCACGGCTATTTTGAAGCGTATGGAACAATCGGCAACGAGCCGGCGAGCAAATACACGCGCGCCAAACTGTTTCAGGAAAAAGGCAAACAGACGCCCTGTTTCGTGCGCTTTTCGACCGTTACGCACGGCGGACATTCGCCGGAAACCCTGCGCGACCCGCGCGGTTTTGCGATAAAATTCTACACCGAAGACGGCAACTGGGATTTGGTCGGCAACAATTTAAAAATCTTTTTTATCCGCGACGCGATAAAATTCCCCGATTTGATTCACGCTTTTAAGCCCGACCCGGTTACGAATCGGCAGGACGCGCGCCGCATCTTCGATTTCATCAGTTTGTCGCCCGAAGCGACGCATATGATTACGTGGCTTTTTTCGCCGTGGGGAATTCCGGCAAATTACCGGCAGATGCAGGGTTCGAGCGTCAACACATACAAAATGTATAACACGGCGGGCGAAGGCGTGCTGGTCAAATATCATTTCGCGCCGAAGGACGGCTACAAAAATCTGACGCAAGCCGAAGCTGATAAAATCGGAAATTTCAACCACGCGACCGAAGATTTATACGAAGCAATCGAACGCGGCGATTTTCCCGAATGGGAAATGCGCGTCCAGATTATGTCGGACGGCGAACACGCCGAACTAGATTGGGACCCGCTCGACGACACGAAAACGTGGGACGAAGACAAATTTCCGATGTTGCCCGTCGGACGAATGGTTTTAGACAGAAATCCTGTAAATTATTTCGCCGAAGTCGAGCAAGCCGCGTTCGGAACAGGCGTTCTGGTTGACGGTTTGGATTTTTCCGATGACAAGATGCTGCAAGGTCGAACCTTTTCATATTCGGACACGCAGCGCCATCGAGTCGGCGCAAATTATTTGCAGTTGCCGATTAACCGACCGAAAACTCAAGTTGCGACAAACCAGCGCGACGGGCAAATGGCGTATCACGTTGACGGCGTGGAAGCAGGCGAAAATCCGCACGTCAACTACGAACCTTCGAGCAAAGACGGTTTAATACAAACGCCGAAACCCGAAGGCGTCATTGACCACACGCCGTTTGTGCAGGGAAACATTGTGCGACAAGGCATCAGCCGCCCGTGCAATTTCAAACAGGCAGGCGAACGCTATCGTTCGTTTGAAGATTGGGAACGCGACGAGTTGATTAGCAATCTCGTCGGTGCTTTGAGCCAATGCGATAAAGACATCCAGGACAGAATGATTAATAATTTCACCGAAGCCGACGCTGATTACGGACGCCGCGTCGCCGAAGGCATCAAAATGAATTCTGAAAAAACGGAAACGGCGCAAACAACCTAAAATTGTCCGCGTCAAACAAAAAGTCTTTTATGTCGGAAACTGTTTATAAAGTTTCGGTTATAAAAGGCTTGATTACCGCATTTATAAACATAGTATTTGAGAGGTTATAAAAAATTATGCCGATGAGAATTGGAGACACAATACCGAAATTTGAAGGCGCGACCGAATGGTTAAACGAATTGCAGGACACAGCCGACGATTATGTCAAAGGCTCGCCGACGCTCGTTCATTTCTGGGCGACGAGCTGCGGAATCTGCAAGGAAAACATACCGAAACTTCAGGAATTAAAAGCGAAATATAAAGACAGAGGCTTAAAAACCGTGGCGATTCATATGCCGCGCTACGAAGCC
>JBBPXZ010000071.1:0-26850 GCA_038200355.1 Pyrinomonadales bacterium
ACCTGTTTTTTCGCTCCCTCTCGTTTTGAGTTATACTATTAGCTTTTTAGTATAACGATTTTATTTCCGTTTATTCAAAAATGAGTTTTATTTCCAAGTTCGCAATCGTATTTCTGACCTGTTTTTTATTTGCCTGCGGTGAAGGCTCGCGCCTTTCGACGCCGCTCGAAACGCTTAAAGCTTACACGCAAGCCATCAAGAAAAAAGACACGACGGCAATGAAGCTCCTGCTTTCGGACGCTTCGCTGAAAATGGCGGAACAGGAAGCAAAAGCGCAAAATCGCACGCTCGACGATGTTGTCAAAAACGAAACGCTGTTCGGTGAAAATCAGAAACAGCTCAAATTTCGCAACGAAAAAATCGATGGCGACCGTGCGGCAATCGAAGTCGAAAATTCGTTCGGAAGCTGGGACATCGTGCCGTTCGTCAGAGAAGAAGGCGTTTGGAAAATCGACAAACAGGCACTTGCCAATCAAATGCTCGAACAAAATGAAGAAGATAATAAAAAATTGGACGAGATAACAAATCAGGGAAGGCTGCCGTAAAAGTATAAAGTCGGAGCGCGGACATCCTGCCCGCAATGAACGCTCCGGCGTTCACAAACTTTTGATTATTTTTAACGTCAAGTTTTATTAAAAGGTTAGATTGCTCTCGCAATCTTTGCGGACGGGATGTCCGCGCTCCAATTAAAATACCGGAGGAGAATTTGTGGCAGTAATTAAACCGTTCCGCGCTCTGCGCCCCGCGCCTGATAAAGCAGAGCAGGTTTCCTGCGCGCCTTACGACGTTGTTTACGAACAGGAAGCGCGCGATTTTATCGCAGAACATCCGCTCAGTTTTCTGCGCGTTACGCGTGCCGAAGCCGAGTTTCCCGAAAACGCGAATCCTTCGCAGGAAGAAATTTTCGAGCGGGCGCGGCAGAATCTGCAAAAGTTCATTGCCGAAGAAATCTTCGCCCGCGAAGCCGAGCCGTGCGTTTATGTTTATCGTCTCGAAACCGGCGCGCACCGGCAAACCGGCGTTGCCGCCTGCTGCTCGCTCGATGAATACGAACTCGAAATCATCAAAAAACACGAAAAAACGCGCCCCGATAAAGTCGAAGACCGCACCCGACATATGATTGCTTTAGAAGCGCAGACCGGACTTATCTTTCTCGCTTTTCGCAATACCGAAACTATTAAAACCCTGATTTTTGAAGCGTCTCGCGGCAAGCCGATTTACGATTTTTACTGCGCCGACGGTATTAAACAAACGGTTTGGCGCGTCGCTCTGACCGATGAATTCGTCGATGCCTTCGCCGAAGTTCCCGCGCTTTATATCGCCGACGGACATCACCGCATCGAAAGTGCGCTTCTTGCGCGAAAAATCCTGCGCGACGCTAATCCGAATCACACCGGCGCGGAAGATTATAATTTCGTCGCCGCCGGAATCTTCCCGTCCGAAGATTTGCAGATTTTAGCTTACAATCGCGTCGTCAAAGACTTAAACGGCTTGAGCGAAGCGGAGTTTTTCGACAGTCTCCGCGATAATTTCGCTGTCGCCGAAACGATTGAAAAAGAACCGAAAACGCACGGCGAATTTTGTATGTATTTGAATAAGAAATGGTATAAACTGCGTTTCGCCGTCGAATTTACACAAGAACCGAATGCCGTCGAAAAATTGGATGTCAGCGTTCTGCAAACTTATCTGCTCGCGTCCATTCTCGGAATCGAAGACGTGCAGACCGACGAGCGTATTGGCTTTGTCGGCGGAAGGCGCGGCGTCGCGGAACTCGAAAAACTCGTTGACGAAGGTGCGGCTGCAGTTGCCTTTTCGATGTTCCCGACGACGATGGACGAGCTTTTCGCCGTTTCGGATATGAACCAGATTATGCCGCCGAAATCGACCTGGTTCGAGCCGAAACTGCGCGACGGCTTACTCGTTCATCTGCTTGAAGATTAAAAGGAGAAAAAAAATAATGATTGTTACGACCGGAAACGAAGTGGAAATGGGAAAAATCGTGCAGTATCTCGGCGTCGTGCGTGGCATCGTCGTCAGAAGTCCGAGCATCGGGCAGGGAATTATGGGCGGCTTAAAATCAATTGTCGGCGGCAATATCGAAGAATTCGCGCAGGTTTGCGAAGCGGCGCGAATGGACGCGTTCAATCGAATGGTCGCGCACGCGCAGGCAATGGATGCGGACGCCATTATCGGTATGCGCTACGACGCGACCGAATTTTCGGACACGGCAACCGAAGTTTTAGCTTACGGAACGGCTGTAAAGCTCACTAATAAGTGAGCTTAAATTACGAATTACGAAATTACGAATTACGAATTAAAAACTTAAAGAGACGCGGCGAAAGTAGTCGCTTCAAATTTGCAGTTGTTAGATTTTAATCAATTTCCGTAATTCGTAGTTTCGTAATTCGTAATTGATTACCGTTTTACGGCAAAAACGACCCCTTTCCGCTGCGCCCGATTCGCATATTGACGAGCCAGTCGAGCCAGCGGTATTTTAACGCCTTCGGCTGGAGATATTCGGTTATTCCGACAGTTTTGCGCGGTTTGCCGTCGCTTAAAGTCAAAGTCATTTCGCTCAAAAACCTCAGATAAAAAAAGCTCGAATCGATGATTTTCGTTTGTTCGATTTCGAGGCGCGTGTTGTCTTCGGACGCGAAACTTAGTTTTTTCGCGTATCTCAAACCAAAAACATCACGCGATAAATTTTGTTCTTCATAAATCGAATCTTTTTCTCGCAGAACTCCGTCCTGAACGATGAAAATTTTCGTCGCCGGTTTTTCTTCGCGGATTTCCTTGTAGCGGTAAAAAACCGCTGTCGTGTCGGCAAAATGGGCGCGTCCCCATTGCCATTCCGAGACGGTTTCGGGCAGCCAGCGGTTGTCGAAATTGTGGTCGTGATAACCCGTTCCGCGAAAATGGACAACATCGGTGGTTTTGCTTTTCGCGCTTGAAACCGTGATTCTGCCGGTAACGTCGGCGCGCGGGACAGCCAGATTCCAGCTGTGCGCGTCAGCGACGGAAATCGGTTTTTCGGGCAGAAAGTTACTCTCAATCGAAAGCCATTCAAAATGCGCCTTCAAACGACAATTTTTGCGGAGCCTGACATCGATTGACAGCGCGTAGCCCGAACCGTAAGGCGCGCTTTCCAGGTGAAAAGAGTTTTCGCCCATTTTACAAAACGGCTTTTCCGCGCTCGCCGAAAAATCGTCAGCCGAAAATTCGTTCATCGCCCGGTATTTCGGCTTTCCGTCGCGGTAATACGTAAAAGCGACGGCAGGGAAATTTTGGATTTTAGATTGGTTTTCCGACCCTGAACTTTGAACTTTGAACTTTGAACTTTGAGCCGAGCGGTTGTATTGCGGCGAAAAAATAAAATTGTCGAGAAAAATTATCACAATGGCGTCGCGCCCGTCTTCGCTCAGGGCGTCGAAATACCACCATTCGTAGGCTTCGGCATTCGGCTTAGCGTGCCAAACGTCGGCGGCGATGCTCGAAGTAAACGAAAGTTTTTCCTTTGTAAAAACCGATTCGGCTGCGTTCATTTGAAATTTTTCCGCGAAGAAATTAAAAAAACCTAAGAAAAGCTAACTTCTATCAGGCGCAAAGTCAAAAGTTTTTCGCATAATTAAAATGCCTGAAACGGCAAAACGCGCCGGACGAATAAATAAATCGGCGACGGCAAACTTTTTCTGTGTGGTTTTAATCTGTATATCTGCACGCTTGCGACAAGTTTCTCTCCCGAAATTTTTAGACAGAAAACAAGGAGAAAAAGATGAAAAAGATGACGAAATTGTTTTTGTTCGGTTTGGTTTTGACCGTCGGGATTTTCACGCTCGCGTGTCCCGAACGCGTGAGCATCGCGGACATCGAGGCGAATCCGTCGAAATATCTCAATAAAGACGTGGCGATTGCCGGAACGGTGCGCGACAGCTACGGCGTTTCCGTGCCGTTCACGCCGATTCGCGGCGGCGTCTATAAAATCGACGACGGCAGCGGCTCGATGTGGATTGCCACGCAAAACGTCGTTCCGAACAGGGGCGCGCAAATCGGCGTTAAAGGTAAGATTCAAAACGGCTTAAGTTACGGCGGCAAAAATTACGGACTCGGAATGCTCGAAGAAGACCGCAAATTTAAGGGCAAATAAACGAAGCGGAAAAATGACATCCGGCGGGCGAAACGGTTAAAATCCAATTCGCCCGCTTTTTTTATTTTGTATGAAGACACTCTTAAATTCTTTTGACCGGCAGTTTTTGAATCTCGACCGACGCGCCCGCGAGATTGTCGAAAAAATTCCGCCCGGCAAAATTTATCAATCGCCGATTCGGTCGAATCAATCTTTTGCGTCGTTTTCCTGCGGCGAACTTGTTTTGCGAAGCGCCGCCAAAGTCGAGCAGACGTTCGGCGGCATCACGGCGAAATTGTGGGACGACCCGTTTGAATGGACTTTGCCCGAAGAATTATTGACGAGCGCGAAGATTTTGGAATATCTGGCGGAAGTCGAAGAAACCCGTTTAAAAGGCTTCGCATTTTTCAATTCGGACGAAGATTTGCGGCGGGAAATCCCCGCGCCCGAAAAGCTCGAAACGATTTTCGATATTTTGCTTGAAACCGTCGCCCGCGCCGAACATTTTCAAGGTCGCGCCTTCGCGGTTCTGCAAATGCTTTCAAACGAAAAAATTCCGAATTTATAAACCGAAAAATTTGAGTTTGAACAATTTCGCGCCCTGAATCGTTAAAAACCGTGTCTTAAAAATCCTGTCTTTATTCGGAGTCAAAAAATGTATTGTCCACGTTGCAGCCAACAGCAGATTTCGGAAGAAACAAAATTTTGTTCGCGATGCGGTCTGCCGCTCGCGCTCGTCGCCGAAGTTCTCGCGCACGACGGTTTTCTGCCGCGGTTTGCCGCGCTCGGCGGAAAGAAGAAAATCTTTACGCGGCGCAACGGTTTGATTTTCAGTCTTTTCTGGTGTCTGTTTTTCGTGCTGATAGTTACGCCTTTCTTCGGTATTCTCGACGCGGACGAACTCGCCGGAATGTCGGCGATTATCGGAATTTTCGGCGGACTTCTAATCGCGCTCGCCGCGCATTTTTTCCTTTGCCGCGAGACGAAAAATTTCGCTTTTCAAGCGCCGGTCGAAAACAATTTCAATCGTCATAATCTGGACGGCGCGAATGTCGGCGCGCTGCCGCCGCAGCAGTCGATTCCGGCTTCGGCGTATGCTCCGCCCGCAAAAGCGAATTGGCGCGATACAAATGATTTAGTTCAGCCGAGCATAACCGAAGACACGACGAAATTATTGAGCAAAGACGAGTAATCGTTTTTCATTCGAGTTGATTTTTCGCCCAATCGCCCGCGTTCAAAGCATTTAATAAAGCGCGCGCTTTGATTAAGGTTTCCGCGTATTCGTCTTCCGCAACGCTGTCGATAACGATGCCGCCGCCGACATTGAAAACTGCTTCGCGCCCGCGCACAACCATTGTCCGAATCGCTACATTCATATCAAAATAATGAAAAATGCCGCGCTTAAACTTTGGACTTTGGACTTTGGACTTTGGGCTTTCGGCTGTGAACTTTGAACCGTTTATCGAATATCCGACTGCGCCCATCGAAAGACCGCGATTGGCGGTTTCAATGTCGTCGATTATCCGCATCGTGCTGGTTTTCGGCGCGCCGGTAATCGAGCCGCACGGAAACGCGGCGCGGATTATGTCGGAGAATTTCACGTTTTCGCGCAAATTTCCGTTGATTGTCGAGACGAGATGAAAAAGCGTCGGGTGCGTTTCCAAATCGCACAGCTTTTCTACGACAACGCTGCCGAATTCACAGATTTTCCCGATGTCGTTTCTCAAAAGGTCAACAATCATCACATTTTCCGCGCGGTCTTTCGCGCTCGCCAAAAGCTCGTTTTTAAGGTGCGAATCTTCTTCCGAAGTTTTTCCGCGCGGTCGCGTTCCCTTAATCGGAGAAGCGGAGATTATCGGACTTTGAACCTTAAACTTTGAACTTTGAACCTGAACAAACCTTTCCGGCGACGTGCTGACGACAAAATCGTGGTTTCGCTTGATAAAAGCGGCAAAAGGTGCGGGATTATTTGCCCGCAGGCGGCGGAAAATTTCGCGCGCCGTTAGATCTTCCGGCAGACGCGCGCGTATTTGCTGTGTTAAATTCGTTTGATATGTGTCGCCGCGCCTGATTGATTCTTTGATTTTTTCGACTGCCGCGATATAGTTTTGCTTTGTAAAATTTGAAGTTATTACTGAGTTCGTAGAGTTTATAGAGTTTATAGAGTTTATAGAGTTTATGGAGTTTGTGGAGTTGTCGGCGAAAAGTTTTTCGAGTTCGTCGAATTTATTTTCGTCGCCGGCGAGATACGTTTTGTTTTTCCTGTAATCGTGAAGAATCAGACAGTCGAAACGGGCTAGAAAAACATCGGGTTCGGGAAAGTTTGAAAATTCTTTCGGGCGCGGTTTGATATTTTCGAGCTTTAATCCGAAATCGTAGGAAACGGTAAAAATGCAGGCTGAATCGGGCTGCGATAACTTTTCATCGAGAAACCGGAGCGTGTCGGACGGATTTTCGTTTGTGATTTGAAAAGTCTCAACCGGATTGACGCCCGCAATCAAAAGACGCGAATCGAGATGACCCGCGCCGCAGCTGTCGAGCAGACAAACCTGAGCTTCAACGGAGATTTCAAGCAGGGCATCGGTTAAATCGTCGGCTGAAAATTTGATTTCGCGCATACGACGATTTAGCCACGAATCGCGCCGTTTAGACAAATAAAGCCGGAAAAGTGAGTTTTGCCGGAGATTTTGTTTTGGTAAAATTCGCGGTTTATCGTAATATTGCGCAAGTCATTTCTAATCGGTTTCAATATCCAAAGCAAAAATTATGGCGTCAGATTCGGTCGATAAATTAGGTTTGGTTCGCGGTCTGGGATTGTTGGCGGCGATTTCGATAATTCTCGGAAACGTCATCGGCACGGGCGTTTTTCTCAAAGCGCGCGTGATGACGTGCAATGTCGGAACGCCCGGCTGGGTTATCGCGGCGTGGATTGCGGCGGGCATTTTGTCGCTCGCCGGCGCGCTGACTTACGCCGAGCTTTCCGCGATGAAACCGGAAGCCGGCGGCGAATACGTCTTTCTGCGCGACGCTTACGGGCGCGTCTGGAGCTTTCTTTACGGCTGGATGCAGATTTTCATCGCCAAAACCGGCTCGCAGGCTGCCGTCGCCGTCGTTTTCGCAAAGGGTTTAAACGCTTTTCTCGATAACAAATTAGACCTGGCACTTTTGCAGACGAATCTTTTCGGCTACGGATTTGAAATTACGTCGCTCCAAGTAGTAGCTGTGATGATGATAGTGATTTTCACCACGATAAACTGCGCTTCGGTTATTCTGAGCGGGCAGATTGCTACTGTTTTGACAATCGTGAAAGTGGCTTTAATTTTCTTTGTCGGAATCGGCGCGTTTGTCTGGGTAACGGGCGGAACATTTTCACATTTCGGCTTGATAAACTCAGGCGGAACGTGCGAAGGAGTTAAAGACGCGGTTAGATACGGAGCGGAAAATTATACATTCTTAGGCGGTTTTGCCGCCGCGATGCTCGGCGCACTTTGGGGTTACGACGGTTGGAACAATTTAACTTTGGTAGCGGGCGAAGTGGAAAATCCGCAAAAAAATATTCCACTGGCGCTTATCGGCGGAACAATTTTAATCATTTTTCTATATGTATTTATCCACATCGCTTATTTTTACGTGCTTGACCCAACGGCGATTGCGTCAGTTCCCGAAAAAGGTTTAGTCGCCAACGAAGTGGTTTCCAGATTTTTCGGCGGCGATTTACAAACCTTCGCCACCGGATTTGCCGTTTCATTATTTACGGTCGGTTTGATGCTTTCATCAATCGGAACTCTGCATACTTCGATTTTGACGGGCGCGCGTGTGCCGTATGCAATGGCACAGGACGGTTTGATGTTTAAATCGCTCGGCAAACTTTCGGCAACTCACGTTCCTGTCGGCGCGTTAATCGTGCAGGGAATTTGGGCTTGCCTTTTGTGTCTATCGGGTTCGTTCGATACTCTGACCGATTATGTTGTTTTCGGTTCGTGGATTTTTTACGCATTTGCAACTTCTACAATTTTCGTTTTTCGCAAAAAATATCCGAATGCCGTAAGACCTTACAAAGCGTTCGGTTATCCGGTCGTGCCGATTTTGTTTCTATTGGTTGCGGGCTGGCTTTTAATAAATACGATTTGGACAAGTCCGGCGCAATCTTTCACGGGAATTTTCCTGATTTTGCTCGGATTGCCCGTTTATTATTATTTGACGAGAAACCCGAAAGCCGCGAATCCGAACACGGAAGTTTAATAAATCTTTCGCCGACAACCGGCGGCTGACAACTGAGCGATATGACAAACGAAAGAAGAAGCGGAAAAGACCGGCGCGCCGTCGAGCGGGCAAACGTTGCTATCGATGTCGAATGGGAAGGCTTAATCGGCAGAAAACCGGGAACAATCGGCGACATCAGCGCGCACGGCTGTTTCGTGCTGTGTTCGGGCGAAGTCGAAGACGGCGAAAACGTCAGGATTTTTCTGCCTTTGTCGGACGGAATGAAGGTTCAGTTCTGGGGCGAAGTCGCCAATCATATACTGGAAATCGGTTTCGCCGCCCGTTTTATCGAACTGTCGGACGCGCAGAAAGATTTTCTCGAAAAATTTATCGATTCGCTTCAGAAAAATTGAAAATCGGTAAAAACTACGAATTTTCCTTCAATTTTTCCAGCGCTTCGCGGGCGATTTCTCTGTCGTCGAAATGAAATTTTTGATTGCCGATGATTTGATAAGTTTCGTGTCCTTTGCCCGCGATTAAAACGACATCGCCGGGTTTGGCGCGTTTAATCGCTCGATGAATCGCTTCGTGTCTGTCCGAAACGATTGAGTACGGGCAGCTTGTCGGTTTTAATCCGGCTTCGATTTCGGCGATAATTTGCAGCGGATTTTCCGTGCGCGGATTGTCGGATGTAACAATCACAAAATCGCTCGTTTCGCCCGCGACTTTGCCCATCGGCACGCGTTTTGTTTTATCGCGGTCGCCGCCGCAGCCGAAAACCGTGATGATTTTTCCCGTCGTCAAATCTCTCGCCGTTTGCAGCGTATTCAGCAGCGCGTCGTCCGAATGAGCATAATCGACGACGACGGCGAAATCTCCGTCGTGCGCGACGCGTTCAAACCTGCCGGGCGCGCCGACGCACGTTTCCAAACCTCTGCAAATCGCGTCCATTTCAAAACCTAATTCGAGCGCGGCGGCGGTTGCCGACAACATATTGTAAACGTGCGGTCTGCCGACGAGCGGCGAAGTTACTTTTCGGGTTTCGCCGTATGTTTTCAAATCAAAGGATGTTCCTTTTATCAGGGAAACTTCGATGTTTTCCGCTGTCAAATCCGCCGGATTGTTCTGCGCGAAAGTTACGACTTTTTGATTGTTCGCCTTGAGTTCTTCGGCGAGCTTCGCGCCCCATTCGTCGTCGATATTTACGACGCTCGAAGCCGGTTTTTCGCCAATTCGCCCGTCGAATAAACGCTTCTTCGCATCGAAATAATTTTCCATCGTCAGATGATAATCGAGATGGTCGCGCGTCAGATTCGTGAAAACGGCGACGCGGAAACGCAAATCGTCGCAGCGGTGTAAATCGATTGCCTGCGAAGAGGTTTCCATTACCGCCGTCGCGCAGCCTTCATCGACGGCGCGACGCAGAAATCTGTTCGTGTCGCTCGCTTCCGGCGTCGTCCGAACCGCCGGTTCTGATTCGTCGCCGATACGATATTCAACCGTCGTCAGCATTGCCGCTTTTTCGTCGTTCGCTTCGCAAAGGGCGAACATTAAATAAGTCGTCGTCGTTTTTCCGTTCGTTCCCGTAATTCCGACGAGCTTTAAATCACGCGAAGGATTGCCGTTAATAATCGCCGCCGCCTTTGCCAACGCTTCGCGGGCGTTTTCGACTTGCAGCCACGCGCCCGCGAAATTTTCCGGCTTTTCCAATTCGGACACGACGCCGACCGCGCCGCGCCGCATCACGTCGTCGATAAAACGATGCCCGTCCAGCGTCAAGCCGCGCACGGCGACAAACAAGCCGCCCGTGCGCGCCTGTCTCGAATCGTGCGTTACGTCAAACGCTTTTACATTGCCGTCGCCGCTGAATTTCGCGTGTAAGTTTTCGGCTATCTCGCCTAATGTCGCGCCCGTTGCAGTCAATTGATTTTCCTCGATTTTTCCTGAAGATTTATTAAATAATGTTTGTGATTATACGATAAACGGCAAAATTAGCCACGCGAAAGAAAAAGCCGGAGCGCGGACATCCTGTCCGCGCTCTCAGTTGAGAATTTTAATTAAAGCGGTTCTTAAACAATTTTATTTCGGCTGAAAGCGCGGTTCGCAAACCGTTGAAGACAAGACTGACAGGCGCGTTTTCGGAAAAAGCGCCGGCGATGGCGTAAAGCGTTTTCGGCGAGATGCGCGGCTCGTTGGAAATGGCGAAGACAGGCTCCCATTTTTCCGGCTGGAGTTTGGCTTTGAAAGCGTCGAGACCGTCGAAATTGTAAAAACGCCGTCCGTGAACGCGAAGCCACGCCAGCAGAATGCGCAGCCAAATCGGATTGCGAAACGGCGCGACCGGCGCTCTTGTCGAAAGCGGCGCGAGTCCGAGCGTCGCGTAATCGCTGCCCGTTTCGGCTGCCGCCCGCATTGCCGCATCAATCATTAATTCGACCGTTCCGTTCGGCGCGCCCGGACGATGCACGAACTGCTCGAACAGCCAGCCGTTGCGACCGGCGACCGGCGACAACATCACGAATCCGACGACTTTAGACGCGTGTTCGGCGACAAATACACGGCGGTCGAACAGGCGCGAAAGCGTATCCGGCTCGACCATAAAATGAAGCGGCGGCAAACCTTTGGCGGCGAGCCATTCGCGCACGCATTCGAGCAGCGCGGGATTGTCCGCGGCTTTTTCATTCGACCATTCTGTAACCGAAACGCCTTTATTTCGCGCGCGGTTTAACTGCGCGCGCAGGGATTTATGTTTTGAAACGACAGCGTCCCAGTTGCGCGGCGTCCAGACCGGCTGAGCGCCGAGAAGTATTTTTTTGTGGTTAAAGTCTTTATCATAAACAGCTTCCAGTCTTTGTTCGGCGCAAAAATAGCATACTCGTTCGCCTTTGTCCGCCGCGTCGCGCTCAAATTCGGCGGCGGTTTCCGGCAAACGGCTTTCAGAACAAACCGGCGCGCCGACGACGACACGTATTCCGCCGCACGACACAAAACCGACAACCGCGTCGTTCCGCGCGGAAAACCAGTGTTTGATTCCGGGATTGATAATCTGATATGAAGTCGAGTTCCAGCCGTATTTTAAGACAAGCTCGCGCGCCTTTAGAAGCGCTGAAGATTCTCCGCCGTCATTATCGTTTTTTACGAGCAGGTCTTTCATATCGCGGGCAAAAAATCTTAAAATCTATTTGATTGGCAAATCGAGTTAATTATACAGCAAACTCCGGGTTATCGAATCGACAAGTTTGACGGTAAAAATCTTTTTCAGCAAAATGATTATTGACAAACGAAAAACCGATTCGGCGATTCGATTACTCGCATCTGAAGCAAATAGAACTCTCAACGACCGTAAATTGCCGCGAAGACAGTATTTATAAGATTACGGTTGAAATAAAGTTTATGAAAGTTACGCTTATCACGGGCGCGTCGGGCGGCATCGGCGAAGTGTTCGCGCGGCGGCTCGCGGCGGCGAAACACAATCTTGTTTTAGTTGCGCGCACCGAAGCGAAACTCGCCAGATTATGCGACGAGTTGATGCTCGAACACGGCATTACAGCGCATTACGTCGCGCTCGATTTGATTGATTCCGACGCCGACGCGCGGCTGTTTGAGGAAACCGAAAAACACAATCTCGAAGTCGATTGGCTGATAAATAACGCCGGTTTCGGCTCGATGGGCGATTTTGCCGAACTCGAACTGAGGCGCGAGCTGGAAATGATAAGCCTCAATATTATGGCACTCGTCGCTTTGACGCATCGTTATCTGCGAGGAATGCGCGAGCGGAAAAGCGGCGTTATTATCAACGTTTCATCGACGGCGAGCTTTCAGCCGATTCCGTTTATGGCGGCTTACGCGGCGACGAAAGCCTTCGTTACATCATTCAGCGAAGCGATTGCCGAAGAAAATCGCCCGTATAATATACAGGTTACGGCGCTTTGTCCGGGTCCGACCGACACGAATTTTTTCAACGCCGCCAATGCCGAAGCTTTTGCGATGAAAGGAATGCAAACGCCGGAAGCGGTTGTCGAAGCTGCATTAAGCGGCGTTAAGCGCGGCAAATCAACCGTCGTTTCCGGCTGGAAAAATTACGTCGGCTCGGTTTTCGGAACGCTCGCGCCGAATTCGCTCGTAACGCGTGTTGTCGGACGGGCATTACGTCCGACAATTGAAGATAAATAATTGAGAGCAAACCGGGAGCGCAGGCATCCTGCCCGCAAAGACCGGCGCGAGCAATCTAAAAACACTTCGTAAATTTCAATTTTGATTTTTATCGAACCTTTTTTTTGCGCTTTCACGCTCATTTGCGGACAGGATGTCCGCGCTCCGACAAGAAAATGAAATTCACGGTTCTCGGCAGCGGTTCGACGGGCAATTCCGTTTTAATCTGCACGGAAAAAACAAAAATTCTGGTTGACGCCGGTCTCAGCGCCAAAGAAACTCTGCGCCGTCTCGCGCTCGTCGGCGTCGATTACAATTGTCTGGACGCGATTTTAATCACGCACGAACACAGCGACCACGCGGGCGGTCTGCGTGTTTTATTAAAGACGGTAAATTGTCCGGTTTTCGTTTCCGGCGAAACCCGCGACGCTTATCTGCGCGACACGAGCCGCCAGGACAACGAAGCGAAAAAGCGTTCGGACGTGATAAAAAATCGCACCGTTTCAATTGAATCGAGCAAGGATTTCCGCATCGGCGACATTGATTTCGAGCCGTTCTGCGTGCCGCACGACGCCGCCGACAATTTCGGCTTCGTTGCAAAACACAACGGAATCCGCATCGCGACCGTGATGGATTTGGGCTGTTTTACAACGCTCATCAACGAAAAGCTGCGCGGCTGCGACGCCATCGTCATCGAATCGAACCACAGTATCGATATGCTGAAAACCTGCCCGATTTACAGTTGGGAATTAAAACAGCGAATTATGTCGCGCACCGGACATTTATCGAACGAAAACTTGTCCGACTGGCTGACCGCCGAATTCGACGGCGCGGCGCGGCACATTGTTCTGGCGCATCTTTCACAGCGCGCCAACGAACCGCATCTGGCACGTTTAACCGCGCAATCGGCGCTGCAAATGCGCCCGGAACTTTTCCGATGCGAAACGAAAGTTACGATTTCATATCATAAAGACCCGACCGACTGGATTGAATTTTAAATACAATTTAGCCGCAGATAAACGCTGATTTCATCAGCGTTTATCTGCGGCTAAATATTTCTTCTTCATTTCGCCTGTAAAATCTCCGCGACGACTTTCTGCCGGTAATCGAAGATATAATCAAGCTCGCGCCGCACAAACCAACGCGCCAAATCGCCGAACGGCTCAAACGGCAGACGATAGCGCACGATGTCTTCAATATCCGTTTCGCCGCCCGCGTTTTCGGTGAAGATGTGGCGGTGAATCCATTGCTTATACGGACTTTTCAAAGCTCTGTCGATAAACGAGACGGGCGGATTCCATTCGGAAATTTCCGTTTTCCACGTTATCGGCAGACCGCGCAGTTTTAGTTTGTAATCAATCAGTGCGCCTTTTTTCATATCAATCGGCTGCGCGCTGATGATTTGAAAATTAAGCTCCGGCGGCGTGATGCGTTCGAGATTTCCGGCGTCGGCGAAAAAGTCGAAAACCTTTTCAATCGGTAAATTTACGGTCAGCTTTCTGGTTAAAACGTGTTCCGCCATTTATTTGTTTTCCATTTGCGTTTCGAGCGTGTTCTGCAAATTCTGCGGCACGTTCGATAAAAAATTATAGCCGGTTTTCTGCTCGATTGAGCGCACGGTTGTGCGATATTTGCGCCAGTCGTTGCTTGCGATTCCGGTCGTGTTCGGCATATCGACGGCGATGACGTGCGTGTTTTCATTGATTGCCGAAATGTTCGCGCCTTCGGGAACGGCGACGATTATTTTCCAGCAATTGGTCGGAATCGAAACTTTTTTCTTCAGCTTTCCTTTCTCGCCGTAACAGCCCGCGACGACGTATAAATCGACATTGCCTTTTTTAACGAGTGTGCGCGAGTAAGTTTCGAGTTCTTCCCAGACATTTCGATTTAAATCGCCGGTTTGCGGAATCATATTCGTCATTAAAAACGTCAAACCGTTGGCTTCCGTGCTGTTTGAGCGGTCGGCGCTCGGACACAGATGCCCGCGGTCGAAACCGCTTCCCGCATAGTCGGTCGGCGTTACCCGCTTGAAATTCGGCGGCAGATTCTGGTCGGGACGAAAATTATTCTGCCGGTCGGTCGCGCCGAAATCGCTTTCCGAAATGCGCCACGAAACCCAGTTCGCCGTGCCGCGCGAGTTGTTATAGGAAAGCGCGTAAGCCTTGTTGACCATTAAATAATTATCAGAATTCGCCGCGCTGTTTGTCGCGCCGCTCGGATTTCCCAACGCGAGATAAATCTGCGCGGCTTGTTCGGGCGAATCGGGCGGCAAACTTTGAGTCGGCGGCGCGGCGGTCTGCGTGTTTATATTCGCATTTTCCGGCGGCGCGTCGCCGAAAAAACTTTTTCCCAACTTAAAACAGAGAAACGCAATCAAAGCAAGGATTGCGAGAGCGACGACGCCGCCTTTAATAACTTTATTATTCATAAGATTTTGCGCGAAAACGGCTTTTTCAAAAAGTTTAACATAAACTATAAAAAAGCCTTCGGTGCGCGTTTGCTCCGAAATTAAGCTAAAATAATAATTGCAATGAGCGAAAAAATTCACCTGACGGCGCTTTCAAAAAATGAGCTGATAGAGTTTGCCGAAGATTTCGGCGAGCCGAAATACCGCGCCGCGCAAATCTTCAAAGGCTTGCACAAGCGGCGGCTTTCGTCGTTTGAAGCGATGACGGATTTGCCGAAAGCGCTGCGCGAAAAATTAAACGAACAGGCGACGGCTTCGACTTTGAAAGTCGAATCGCGCTATGTTTCGACAGACGGCACGCGCCGTTTTCTGATGAAAACGCACGATAATCTTCCGGTAGAAACCGTTTTTATTCCGACGGAAAACCGCGACACGATTTGTTTTTCGTCGCAGTCGGGCTGTCCGCTCAAATGCGATTTTTGTTTGACGGCAAAATTGGGATTGCTTAGAAATTTGACGGCAGGCGAAATCGTCGAGCAGATAATCGTTGTCTTAAATGACGTCTACGGCGTCGGTTCTGACGCGCCGCACGGCACGAATCTGGTTGGAATGGGCGCGGGCGAGCCGTTTCTTAATTTTGAAAATCTGATAAAAGCGCTCGACGTAATGGCGGAAGCGGACGGACTTTTCATCGTGCCGAATCGCGTAACCGTTTCGACCGCCGGAATCGTGCCGAAGATTTACGAATTCGCTAAACTCGAAAACCGTCCGCATCTGGCGATTTCGCTTTCCGCGCCCGACGACGAGCTGCGCGACAAATTAATGCCGATAAATAAACGCTGGAACATCGAAGAATTGTTCGCGGCGGCGAAAGAATTTGAAAAATCTCTGCGCAAAAGCGAGCGTTTTACCTTTGAATACGTTCTGCTCGGCGGCGTCAACGATTCGGACGAGCAGGCGCGCGCGCTGGCAAATCTGGTCAATCGCTACGGATTGCAAAAGGTGAAAATAAATCTCATTGCGCATAATTCCGCCGAGCCGCTCGAATATCGGGCGTCGAGCCGCGAACAAATCGAGCGTTTTCGAGACATTTTAGAAAGCAAAGGCGTTTCGGCTTACCTGCGCAGCCCGCGCGGGCGCGACATCTACGCCGCCTGCGGGCAATTGGCGGCAAAAGACGCCCCGAATCTGGTTCAAATCGCACGCTGAAAAATTATGGAAATCTTTATTGTCGGTCTGGTCGTTGTCGCCGCGATGGTTTTTGTTTCGACGAAGATAAAACGAAGCGCGGCACAGGCGTTTGAACCGGAACGCGTTGAAAAAAAAGAGTTTATAATTATAAAACCGCGCGGCTTTATGACGCCGGTCGAAAGCGATTCCGGTTTTGCCTTTGAAGCGTATTCGCGCGATTACGGCGAAAAAAAGATGCGCAACACCAGGCAGTCGGAGGCGTTTTTGACCGTTACGGACAAATTGAGTTTTGCCGCCGAATGCGAAAAAGTCCGAAAAACAGCCGGTGATATTTTGTCGGAAAGAGTTTTCAGCGACGGAGGCGAAAAGATTTGCCTGCTCGAAGCCGAAGGACGCGGAAACGATTTTCCGGCGATTGATTTCTGGAAAATCGTCGAAAGTAAGAAACTGAAAAAAACTTTCACTCTGAAAGTTTCGGTTTTGAAAGATTACAGGGAAATCCATATTCACGAAATAAACGAAATGGTGAACGGGTTTCGCCTGAAATAAATCAGTTTTGCCCGACGGCAAAGCATCGAACGAGAAAAACATTATGAAAAAACATTTATTTACCGCAATCTTATCGCTTGGTTTCGCATTGGTATTCGGTTTATCGGTCAATGCGCAGGCGGTCGGCATCGACGGTTCAATCGGCGCGGTTCGGCGCGGAGGTTCGGCGCGCGGCACAATCGTGATGAATGTTCCCGACGGCTTGCACGCCAACTCGAATCGTCCGGGCAGCGAATACGCGATTCCGACCGTCGTTAAAGTTACGGCAATGGGCGCGAAAGTCGGCGGCGTCAGCTATCCGCGCGGCAGAACGCGCAAATTCGGCTTTTCCGACGATGCGCTGAACGTCTATGAAGGTCGCAACGCGTTTAATTTCAATTTGAACGTTCCGGCAAATTACAAGGGAAAGACCGTCAAAGTCCGCGCCACGGTTCGCTATCAAACGTGCAGCAACGAAGTCTGCTATCCGCCGAAAACTCAGGAAATCACCTTGACGGCGAAAGTTAAGTAAGAAATTAGCCGCGAACAAACACCGCATTTCACGAACAAAAGAAATAATTTTCAGGAAACAGGTGTTGGGTTTCAGGCTGAAAATTTTTCTAAATCCTAAAACCTGTTTCCTGAAACCTAATCTTACTTTTCGTGAAATGCGCGTGTTTGTTCGCGGCTAACTATTCTTCAAACCTATCACCGACATCAGGCGTCCGGTTTTGCCGTAAAGTTTTTTTTCTTTTCGATACGAAAAAAATAAATCGGTTCTCTCCATCGTGCAGAACGGCGCGACATATATGTTTCCGGGCAGAACTCCGGCAGCTGTAAGTTGTTCTTTATTAGCGAGATGCAAATCGACAAGCGCGTGATTCGGGCGCGTCGCGGTGAAAAACTTTTCCGCGTCCGCAAATTTTTCTCGAAAAGCGTCGATTACGTCCTGACCGATTTCGTAATTTCCGCACGTCGCCGCCGCGCCGATTGCGCAGATTAAATCTTCGGGTTTCGTTCCGAATTCGACGCCCATTTTTTCGATTGATTTTCCGGTGATTGATTCAACCGTTCCGCGCCAGCCTGCGTGAATAGCTGCAAACGCTTTAGTTTTTGGGTCGCCGATTAAAATGGGAACGCAGTCGGCGGTTTTTATACCGGCTAAAATATTCGGCAGATTGCAGACGAGCGCGTCGTATTTCCCGTTTCCGTCCCGCGCGTCGGTCAAATTTTTAACGACTTTTACAGCGTCGCCGTGAACCTGCCAGACGGTCGAAAGCAGAAAATTCCGCTCGAAAACTTCGAGAAATCGCCGCCGGTTCTCAAAAATATTTTCGTCCGTATCTTCGCCGAAACCGGCGAGATTCAAATCGTTTGCGGGAAACGGCGAGACACCGCCGAGGCGCGTCGAAAAACCGTTGACGAAACCGTTTTCTTCGAGCGCCCGGCAGATTAAAACTTTTACGCCGCGCTCTCGCCAGTAAAATCCTTTTTCGGTTAAACTTTCGTCTTCGGACTTTAGACTTTGGACTTTGGACTTTGGACTAATGATTGTTTCCATCGGGATAGACATTGTTGAAGTTTATCGCATACGCGAAATCGTGGCGAGAACGCCGCGCTTTGTTCAAAGAGTTTTCACTGAAAACGAACGCGCTTACTGCGAAACGAAAGGCGTCGCGGCGGCACAGTCTTTCGCCGCCCGTTTTGCGGCGAAAGAAGCGTGTCTCAAAGCGCTGCAAACCGGTTGGCGCGGGAAGATTACGTGGCACGATATTGAAGTTTTATCGGGCGAAAACGGCATTCCGCGTCTGGAAATTTGCGGCGAAGCGAAAAGGATTTTAGAGAGTCTGGACGCGAACCGCGTTCATCTGTCGATGTCGCATACGTCAGACCACGCGATTGCGCAGGTTATTTTCGAGCGGATTTAGCCGCGAACAAACACGTGCATTTCACGAACAAAAGAAATAATTTTCAGGAAACAGGTGTTGGGTTTCAGGCTGAGAATTTTTCTAAATCCTAAAACCTGTTTCCTGAAACCTAATCTTACTTTTCGTGAAATGCACGTGTCTATTCGCGGTTAAAAATCCTTTTATTGACTGTCGCGTTCAGACGGAAAAACCGGACGAGTCGCGGGTGGATTGTCGGGGGACGTGTGAAGGTGAACGACTTTCCAGTCTTTGCCAATCATTCGAAAAACTAAAGTCATTCTGCCGGAAGCCGATTCGAGATTGCCGTCGAACTCTTGTGTCTGCTTCCACTTACACGAAACGTAAGCGGCGTCTTTGCCGAGCATTTCGACGCGCACGCCGGTCGTCTCAAGCGTTACGTTTTTGATTTTCGGGTAAGACGCTTCACGGTTTTTCTTCATATTTTCCCAGCCGATTGTCGCCGTGCCGTTATTGTTGAAGAAAAGAATATTGTCGGAATTTTGATAAACGCTCATCACTTTGTCGGCGTCCGACTGCCGGATGCCTTCGATGAGACGGTCGAAAGCGGCGCGCACGCCTTTCTCGCCTGCGGTCGAAACCGGCGTTATTTCCGTTTTTGTAACGGTTACGACTTTCGGTCTCACGGTCGTCGTGGTCTTTTGTCCGAATGCGGCGAAAGTTAATGCCGAAACGATAAGAGAAGCGAATAATAATTTTTTCATTTTTAGTTTTAATCAGTCCTTTTACGAAATAAATTTTATAATCAAACGCGCGTCGGAGTAAAACCGTGAGCGCGGGCATCCTGCCCGCAATTGAGCGCTCCGGGCGCGAACAAATCACGTTTATTTATACTCGACGCCGGCTAAACTTGCGGCGATACCTCGTCAGTTTCTCAGAAAAACTGCGCGGTCAATCGCCTGCGGATTTCCGACGACGACGAAGCGGATATTTTTCATATATTTGTTTGAAACCGCCTGTATATCCTGCGGCGTTACGTCGCGGATTTTGTCGAGAAACTGAAACGCGCCGCGCCAGCCGCCGCCGACAAGCTCATATCTGGCAAGCTCGGCAGCCTGCGCGCCGTTGGTTTCCTGCCCCAAATAATACATCGTCAGAAAATGTCCGCTGATGCTGTTGATTATTTCCGGGTTGATGTTCCGCGTCTTTAGATTATTTACTTCGTCGAGCATTACTTTGACGGCTTGATTAGCATCGACGGCGGTAACGTAAATGTTTCCGGTATTTGCCGCGTATGAATCGAGTTCGGCGTTCGGCGCGTAGGAAAGCTGACGTTTCGTGCGGACTTCTTCAAAAACGCGGCTTTGCAGAACGGCGACGGCGACGCGCATCGCCGAATAATCGGGATTGCTGATTGACGGCGCGTTAAAAATGCCCTGCACGTAATTGGTCGGCAGAGTTCTGGCGGTTACGTCGAGCGTCGGTTTCGAGAAATCGAGCGCCGGATACGGTTCTTCCTTGTAATCGCCGCGCGGTAGTTTCCCCAATGTCGCCGCGATGCGCGTCTGCAAATCCTTCGGGTCGATGTCGCCGACGACGACGAGCAGAAGCCGCGAAGTCTGCATTGTTCGCCGGTGATAATCGCTCAAATCTTTAGCGGAAAAGCGGCTGATTGTCTCAATCGTCCCCCGAACCGGAGTAGCATACGGATGACCGGCGTAAATTATTCTGTCCTGCAGAACCTGCAAATAATTGTCGTTGTCGGTTTCCTGCTCTCTTAAGCCGGTCATAATTACCTGCCGCGCCTGTTCGATATTTTCCGGCGCGAACGTCGGATTAAGCGCGAGGTCGGTAAAAATCTCCCACGAACGGTCGAAATTCTGACGGGTCGAAGCGAGACTTAAAACGCTGAAATCGTTCGTCGCGCCCGCGCCGATGCTGCTTCCGGTTCTGGCTAATTCGCGCCGCAAAGTTTCACGCGGGAAATTTTTGCTGCCCGCCGAAGCCACTTCGAGCATAAAGCTTTCGATTCCGGCGTTTTGAGCGTTGATGTTGCGAGCGCCGCCGCGCACAAACAATCCGGCGGCGACCGTCGGCGAACTGACGCGCCGTTTAACCAGAACCTTTAAGCCGTTTACGTCGAATTCGGTAACGAGTGCGGCTTGTTCGGCAATACTCGGCTTTGCCGTCTGCGCGAAATTTGCGGCGACAAACGATAAAATCAGCAAACTTACCGAGAACAAATTTTTACCGACAACCGACAACTGACAACTGACAACTTTCATAATATTTTTTTTTTCCTATCAAATCTGCGGGCGTTATTTTCGCCTGTAATTGAGCATCCGGCGAGATGAGCGCAATGCCGACGTGCGGTTTGCCCTGAATATAAGTTTTTACGTAGCGATTGGTATCGGCGCGGGAAATGGCGCGCAAATTTTTGTAATAACCGCGAAAATAGTCGATTCCGGTCGAAGACCACCAGAACGAGAGCGTGTGCGCGTAATCGCTGAGCTTTTCGCGGTCGAACAAATCTCTCGATTCGAGAATCGTTTTAGCGTTTTCGAGTTCTTCATTGGTGAAATAATCGGGTTTGTCGAACTGCGCGATTTCGGCGTAAGCGGCTCGGAGCGTGGCTTTCGCTTTGTCGGGCGTCGTAATCAAACTCATTTGAATCGGTCCGACGTTTCGCTGCGTGTAATAGCCGATTTGCGCATCGACGGCTAAACCCGAATCGACAAGCGCGCGCTGAAATCGTGAATCGGGCTGCGCCAGAATGTATGAAAAAACGTCAGCCGCGTAAGTCGCCGTGTCGTCTTTGCCGATTGACGGACCTTGCCAGCCGACCTGAACGACGACGCTGTTTATCGGCTGCTCGACGACGACGCCTTCGCTTTTCGGCAGCGGCGGATGTTCGACGAGCGGAAATTCGGCGAACGGGTCGGTTTTTCTTCGCTCCCAGCCGCCGAATGTTTGTTCGGCTAACTTAAAAACTTCGTCCGCGCTGACATCGCCGGTAACAACTAAAGCGGCATTATTCGGCACGTAATAACGCGATTGAATGAGGCGCATTTTATCGGTCGTTGCCGACAGAACCGTTTCGCGCGTGCCGAGCGGCTGTTTGCGCGTTGGATATTTATAAAAAAGTTTTTCCTTTAAGGCGCGGTCGAGGTAGAAAAACGGGTTGGCTTCGTTGCGGTCGATTTCGCCGATAACGACTTGTCTTTCCTGTGCCAATTCTTCTTCCTTAAAGGTCGGAAAACGCACCGCGTCGTTGATTAAACGCATTGCGCTGAGCAGATACGGGCTGGTCGTCGTGTAATAATAATTGACGACTTCCTCGCGCGTCGTGCCGTTGTAAATATCGAGCTGTTCGGCGTCATTTAAATATGCGACGCTGCCGATTTGCGGTTTCAGTTTTACCGTTTCGCCGCACCGCGCGCCGTCGTAATAATTTGAATTGCCGATTTGCAGAGCAAGCTCGCACCGATAAAGCAGGCTCGCCTGATTCGGCTTGAAAAACATATGTTCGTAAAGATGCGACAAGCCGTTTAATTCCGGCGGTTCGGTAAAAGAACCGTTGCGGACGGCAAGCTCGACGGTGGCAATCGGCACGCTTTTATCGGCTAAAACGATGATTTCCAAACCGTTCGGCAAAACTCGATTGACGAACGGAACTTCAATGCTTTTCGGCAAAGCGGTTTTCGCCATCGTCGCCGGTTTTGAAACAAGCGGTTGCTTATCGAGCGTGGTTTGTGCGAAATTGAAACTAAAGAACGATAAAATTAATACTAAACCGAGTAGATTTTTTTTCACGAAAAACTCCAGAAGCGAAACATTAAGTTTTTTATTTTACGCAGTTTTATGCGAAAAAGTTTTTATACCGAAAATCTGCCGTCAACAAGGAGAAACGACAAATGGAACGAGACAATATGATGCACGGGGCGCGAACGGCGTTGAATCGAAATCAGGAAATACGCGAATGGTGCGAAAATTTTCTGAAGGCGAAGGAGCGCGAAACCAAACCGGAGATGACGGACGACGAATTTGAAAAACACTGGCGCTACCACAAACCGGAAATTATGCACGCGGGCGCGACGGAATCAGTGCAGGCGTATAAAGAAAGGATAAAGGATAAAGGATAAGGGAAACAATTTCTTATTTATCCCTTATCCTTTATCCTTTCACTCTACTATTATTCTTTCACTCTACTATTTCGCCGCCGCTTTTTCGTCGAATGAAAAATAAGCAATCGCCGGATCGTGGTCGGAAAAACGCTCGACGCGGGTCGCGTCGCCGCGATATGTTTCGGGGAAATCGGCGTTTAAGCGGGCGAAACCGAAACCGGCGAGATGTTTTTTCATCGTGTCGGTTACGAGAAAATGGTCGAGCGTCTGCGCGTTGCCGTCGTAGACATACGAATATCGCTGGTCTTCTCTTATCAAATCGACAAGATTAGTTAAATCCGGGTTGACCAAATCTTCGGAAGCCATCAAAACCTGTTCTTTGGTCGCGGGCGAGCCTTTAATCGTGCCGATAACGTCGAGAACGCCGTCGGGAAATTGAAAGGCGTTGAAATCGCCGATTAAAACGATTCGTTCCGTCGGGTCGGCTTTCTGACGCGTCTGCACGAATTTCGCTAATTCTTCGGCTTGCGCTTTCTTTTTCAACCGCACGCGTTCGGTTTCATAGCCGAGCAGCGATTTCAAGTGATTGACGACAACCGTAAAGGCGAACGGCTGGTTGGTTTTCGGGTCGTTAATCGTCGCTTTCAAAACGAGCGGCGGACGGTCATACAGATTTTCGTCGCCCTTCGCGCCCGCAGTTTTCGCGTCTTTTCCTATCTGTTTTATTTCAACGACGGTAACGCGCGAAGATTTAATTAAATAGCCGACATCGATTCCGCGCCCGTCGTTGCCGTCCGTCAGATACGCTTCGTATTTCGGATTCGGCTGATTAGCCGCAACCGCGTCGGCGTTGATTCGCCCGGCGAGTTTTTTGAGCGCCGGCAGACTTTCGACTTCGATGACGCCGATGACATCGGGGACACGCATATAATCGCGAACCGCGAGCGATATCTTTTTCAGTCTTTTTTCAAAGCCTTCGGGCGTTACAATGTCTTCTTTTATCGACGGGTCGTCTTCATCATCGAAAAAGTTTTCCAGATTCATTCCGACGACGGAAAATTGTCTGTCGCTCAACGCGGGCAAAGGCGTAGATTTTATCAGGTTCGAGATTTCCGGTTTCGCGCCCGCATCAGGCAGAATCGTATATTTCTGTTTGCCGTAGTGCATCACGCCGACGAGATTTCTGATTTCGGCGCGGCTGGTTACGTCCATTGTCTGCGCTCCCAACTGCTCATTGCTGTCGATGCGCAAAACTTCCGGATTGGAATCGAAAAGCGGAAGTTTTGGGAAATTCTTCTTTAATTCGTCTTTGTCTTTCGAGAAATAATAATCATAGACATCCATTCCGGCGGTGCGAAAAGGTCTGGGCGTCCCTTTCAAAACGCCGAAGAAAATACCGTCGGAAACAGCCGTCGCGTTTTTGCCGTTAACTCTGCCGTCAGTCGGCGAAACCGTCGTCAGCGCGTCAATCTGAACGCGCATTCCTTCATATTTTTCGAGCTGGTCGATTTGGTTCGTCTTAAAATCCGCCGCCGTCAAAATTATCGGTTTCGGTAAAGCGTTGTTTTTAGAGACGACACTTACCGTATCGACTCCTTTCTTCATCGAAAGCTCGGTCAGCGGCAAACTGTCGGGTTCGGATTTCGGACGAAATTCGGTAATCGTTCCCGAAACCGAGACGAGATTTCCAATCGCCGCTTCGCCGCCGTTCATCTCGCTGCCTGTATAAACATAAATGCCTTCGGAAGTTGCCGGATTGCCGTCGGTTTTATCGTCCGGCGACTGAATAAAAAAACCGCCTTTCAGCCGCGCCGTAACGATTCCGCTGAGACGCGCCGTTTGCCGGTCGAACGGCGAAGTGTTTTTATCGCCCTGCGCCGCGCCGATTGTCAGTTCCTTCTGCGCCGCAACGGTAAGCGGCAGAGCGACGGCGAGAAGCAGAAAAAACAGAACCGCGCGAAGATTCGCGAACGCGCGAAACGGGTTGACGGCTGACGGCTGACTGTAGTTTTTTAATTTCATTGTCTGTCCTTTTTGCGTTCGATTAATTCCTGCGTATTTTTCGGAATTTTCGAGAAAAAGTCATAGCCGGTTAAGTTTTCAACCTGATTGACCGAAACTCTGAAATTGCGCCACGGCGCGCGAATATCGACAGTTCCCTGATTCGGAACGATGATTCCGATGGTTCTGGTCGATTTGCTGATGCGCTGCAAATCGTTGTCGCCGTTCGGAATAACGACGACGACTTTCCACGTAACCTGCGGAACGGTAACTTTTCCGCCGGCAATCGTTCCGGCAACGCCCGCGCCGCCCGAAAAGATATAAAGCTCGTTTCCTGCCTGAGCGACCGAGCGGAGATAATTTTCAAAATCGTTCCACGGTCCCTGATTGTTGGCGGCAAGCTGCGGCAGTATATTGGTCATTAAAAACGTCGCCGAATTGTCGGGAATCGAGCGCGTGCGGTCGCCCGAAGGCGTCATATGTCCGCGGTCGTAGCCCTGTCCCGTATAATCGGTGGGCAATACGTGATACCAGTCGGCGGGAAGCTGGTCGTCGGGACGAAAATCGTCCTGACGGTCGGCAGCGCCGGTAATCCAGCTGCTGTCGAGCCGCCAGCCGACCCAGTTTGCTTCGCCCTTGCTTCGATTGTAGGAAAGCGTATATTGCGGCTTAACCATCAAGTAATTATTTTCGTTGGCAACATCGCTCGTCGCGCCGCTTGGATTTCCGATTAGCAGCGGGTCGTCGTTGGTCGGCGCGGCGGCAATCGTTATTCCGATTGTCGGCGTCGCCGTTCTTCCCTGCGCGTCGGAAACGGTTGTCGAAACGGTCGTCGCGCCGCCGCCGAGATTTACCGGAATCGTATATTGAAAAGAATAAACGCTGTCGCCTGCCGTCTGGTCGCCGTTCGTTCCGTCGTCGTAAAAAGCCTGAGTTGCCGAACCGCCGATGTTCGTTAGATTTCCCGTAACCGTAATGCCCGTGCTGGGCGGCGTGGTCGCGGGCGAAACGGCTACTCTTAAAATTACCGTTCCGTCCGGAGAAACCGAATTCGGATTAGCCGAGCCGGTCGCGGAAATTGTCGTACCGCCGCCGGTGCAGGCGTTTTTCTGGCTCGCCGTATTGCGCGGCGTCGGAGCGGCTACTGTAAAATCCGCGCCGTTATTATCTGTTTCGACACAGCCGCCGCCGTTGCGGATTCCGGCGGTCGTCGCGCTTATATCAGCTGTTTTCGTATTCTCGAAACAAGTCGCCGACGCGCCGAAACCGACGAAATCGATAACCGTCGCCTCGCCGGTCGGACAGGTTACGGCGGGAAGTTTCGCGGTCGAATTAACGAGCGCGAGCTTTCCGGTCGATGAGGAAATGTTGGGAATAAAGGTGTTGCCGGAATTATTCGTAACCGCCGGAGCAATCGCATCCGGCGTCGGCAGCGCGCTTCCGACCGTTCCGCTCGACGCAAACTGAATTAAATAATACTGACCCGGCTCAAGCGTTACGTTTGTCAGAGACGCGGGCAGCCATTCCGAACCGCTTGCCGACGCGTATTGCACCGACCAGCCGCTCAGACTGACAGCCGTGTTGCCGCGATTAAACAATTCAACAAAGTCGTGCGTGTATTTCGCGTTGGCAAGTCCGCCGCCGCCGTAAAACTGGCTGATAACGATGTTCTGCGAAACAAAATTAACTCCGTTCGAGCTTTGCGCCTCGGTTTTTATTTGAAAAGTTACGCCGAAAGCAGCAAGAATAAACAAACCTGATAAAACCAAGTAAAAACGCTTCATTTTGATAAAATTCCTTTTTGTTAAGTGATTTTCCTCTCAAATTTACGACTCAAGAGGCGGACAAATTCGTCGATGTAATAAACTTTTACCATAAATTGAGACGATTACATATCAAAAAACGCCGAAATGTAAAAGTTCCCGCGCAAATTATTATCGCGGATTAAGCGCGGATAAAGCCGAACCGATTCAAACGGCGCGGCGTGTCCGTTCTTTGACGGCGAATTTGTAATCGGCGTTTGCTTTTAATCGTTAATCGCGGGCGAAAGCGTCGGCGCGACGCGCACCAGTTTCCACGCGGGCGGAATTACCGGCGATTTTATTCTGTCAAGATGCCGCTCGTCTTTTATTCGATTTCCGTCTTTATCAACGTAATAAAAACCGCTCGCTTTTCCGCCCTTTCGCCGAAACCATTTTGCCCGGTTTCCTTTTTCAATAATTTCTCTGGATTTCG
>JBBPXZ010000072.1:0-54626 GCA_038200355.1 Pyrinomonadales bacterium
CCCCCCCCCCCCACCACTCTGCACTCACAACTAATTCAAAGGGGTATGGTGTCAATGGTTAGCATGTCGGTCTCCAAAACCGTAGGTCCGGGTTCGAGTCCTGGTACCCCTGCCAAACACAATTTTAAGGAGCTAAATGTCAGAAGCAATTGACACCTTAGATAATAAGGGCAAAGACGGAAAGGAAAGCGTCGGCGAGTTTATTCAGCACACGCGCGAAGAACTCGACAAAACTTCATTTCCTTCTTCCGATGACGTTAAAAACACGACGATTGTTACGATAATCGTCGTCATATTCTTTGCTGTTTATCTTTTTTTGATTGACTATGCGTGGGTTTATACCTTAGGCGCGCTGACGTGGCTAATCAATAAAATTGTCGGGATATAAGGAAATCGAAAGATGAAGCAGTGGTATTTTATCCACACCTATTCAGGTCACGAAAACAAGGTTCTCGAAAGTCTCAACGCGCGCATCCGCGATTTGCAACTCGGCGAGCAGATTACCGAAGTTTTACTGCCGAAAGAAACCGTCGTCGAAATGCGGGGCAGCAAGCGCATCGAATCTTCGCGTATGTTCTATCCGGGCTACGTTTTAGTCGAGATAGAATGCAACGAACAGGGGCGCATTCCCGATAACGTATTTCACGCGATAAAATCGACTCCGAAAGTTACGGGATTTTTAGGCGGTAAAGCGCCGACGCCTTTAACGCAGCTGGAAGTTGACCAAATCGTTCATAACGTAGAGGTTGCAGCGGAGAAACCGAAACCGAAATTCTCTTATGAACTCGGCGAAGTCGTTCGCATAAAATCGGGACCGTTCGCCAGTTTTACCGGAAAAGTTGAAGAAATAAATGAAGAAAAATCAACGCTGAAAGTTACAGTTACGATTTTCGGACGTTCGACTCCGGTCGAACTAGAATTTTTGCAAGTTGAAAAAGTTACGTTTGCGGAAGAAGAATAATTATAAATAGAGGACATTTTTGAGTTGAGCGAAAACGCTCCTCAAAATCGTAAATCATTATGGCTAAGAAGATTACAGGTTATATCAAATTACAGATTCCAGCGGGAAAAGCTAATCCCGCGCCGCCAATCGGTCCGGCGCTCGGACAGCACGGCGTCAATATTATGGAATTTTGTAAAGCGTTCAACGCGAAAACGGCGAACGCCGACCCGGATATGAAAATTCCGGTTGTCATAACTGTTTTCGGCGACCGTTCTTTCACGTTTGAAACGAAAACGCCGCCCGCCGTCGATTTGATTCGTAAAGCCGCAGGCATTGCAAAAGGTTCGGGAACGCCGAATAAAGCAAAAGTCGGCACGATTTCACGCGCGCAGCTCGAAGAAATCGCAAAAACCAAAATGCCCGATTTGAATACTTCCAGCGCCGAATCCGCACTTCGCACTATCGAAGGAACGGCGAAAAGTATGGGGCTGACAATCGAAGGATAAAGGCTCAAGGATAAAGGATAAACAAATCTTTTTCCGATGTTTTGATTGAAAGGGAGAAATGTTTGCGCCGCACACGCGCAAAATTAAAAAGCATTTCGTTTGAACCTTTATAAATAAATGGCAAAGCAAGGTAAAAAATATCTCGCGGCTCTCGAGAAGGTTGAGCCGAATAAAAGACACACATTAGAAGAAGGAATTACGAAAGTTAAAGAAATTGCTTTTGCTAATTTCGATGAAACCGTCGAGTTGACGATGTGGCTCGGAGTTGACCCGCGCAAAGCCGACCAACTCGTTCGCGGAACGATTGTTCTGCCGCACGGTCTGGGTGGTAAGGCGAAAGTTATCGTCGTTATCGCGCAGGGCGACAAAGTTCGTGAAGCCGAAGAAGCGGGCGCGGATTTTGCGGGCGGCGACGATTTGGTCAATAGAATCAAAGGCGGCTGGCTCGATTTCGACGCCGTTATCGCCACGCCCGATATGATGCGCTCGGTCGGAACTCTGGGAAAAGTTTTAGGTCCGCGCGGGCTGATGCCGAATCCGAAAACCGGAACGGTTACAATGGACGTTAAAAAAGCTATCGAAGAAACCAAAGCCGGAAAAGTCGAATATCGCGTCGATAAAACGGGCGTCATTCACTCGCCGGTCGGAAAAGTTTCCTTCGACGACGGAAAACTTCAGGAAAATTTAAGAATTTTAATCAACGCCGTCATCAAAGCCAAACCGACGACCGCTAAAGGTCGTTATTTGAAAAAAATCAATCTGGCTTCGACGATGAGTCCGGGTGTTTTACTTGACGAAGCGTCGTTTGCATAAATGTGTGAGGAGCGAAAAATAGAGAAATATGAAAACGAGAGAACAAAAACAAAAAGATTTAAACGCACTCACCGAGCAGTTGAGCAGTTCCAAATCGGCGATGGTTATCAGCTTTAACAAAGTAACCGTCAACAAAGACCAGGAATTACGCGAACAATTGCGAAGCGCGGGAGCAAATTATAAAGTCGTCAAAAACACGATTGCCCGTCTTGCCGTCGCCGGTACGCAGTATGCCAGCGCAGACGAACATTTCAAAGGCGTTTCGGCGATTGCGTGGACTGACACAGACCCGGTGATTTTATCGAAAACAGTTTCAAAATTCGTTAAAGCCAACGGCGAAACTTTTTCGTTCAAGGTCGGCGTCGTCGAGGGAAAAGTCGTTAATCTCAGTCAGGTCGAAGCGATTGCCAGTCTGCCGTCGAAAGAGGAGCTTATCTCCAAGCTGCTGTTCGTCATCAACGCGCAGGCGCAGCGATTGGTTACGGTTATCAACGCCGTTCCGCGTAACTTAGCCGTCGTTATCAAACAAATCGGCGAGCTTCCGGCGGAACAAAAGGGCGCGGCGAAATCAGTCGAGCCGAAACAGGAAGAAACCGCGCAGGCAATCGAACAAAACGCCGGAACAGTAGAAAATCAAGACGCGGCGCAGGCGTCCGAACCGAGCGGCGAGCCGGAAATTTCGCAGGAAGCGAACGAAACGACGCCGGTTGCGGAATAAATAACGCAAAAAAGTTTTTTCTAGCCGAAATCACCAAAGGATAAACGAGCAGAGCGATTTGTCAGGTCGCTTTCGACAGCTCGGACGCGCGTCAAAAAGTTTGATGCAAAAAAGTTTTAAGGCGCGTCCCGTTGGGTTCTCCGGCTGACAATTAAAAGCCGTTGATTGTTAGCAATCAACGATTTAACAAACTATAAAGAACCCTAAGAGGAAGGAAAATAATTATTATGGCAGTTTCAAAAGAAGAAGTAGTCGAATATTTAAAAGGCATTACGCTGCTCGAAGCATCGGAATTGGTTAAGGAATTGGAAGAAGTTTTCGGCGTTTCCGCAGCGGCGGCGACAGCGGTTGCGTCAGCTCCGGCTGGCGGCGGCGATGCTGCTCCGGCGGAAGCTGAAAAAGATACGTTCGACGTGATTTTGACCGCTGCCGGCGGCGCGAAAATCAACGTCATCAAAGTTGTCCGCGAAGTCGTCGCCGGTCTCGGCTTGAAAGAAGCCAAAGAGTTGGTTGACGGCGCGCCGAAGGCAATCAAAGAAGGCGTATCCGCCGCCGAAGCCGAAGAAATTAAAACTAAATTAACGGACGCGGGCGCTTCGGTTGAAGTTAAATAACTTAATTGTTAAACTAAACAGGCAAGTGTGAAAGGACAACTAAACTTTCACACTTGCCATCTATTATCTATACAGTTTTGAAATTCTTTATTTTATTGAGTTTCCCGGATTCCTAGAGATACATTTCTCGCAGACAGTTTGGAGAGTCGGTGTCGGTTTTGACATCCTCAAAAAAAATTATATTTCAGCAATACTGCTAAGAATTAAGCGGTCAGGGCAAGTTTTACCCTCGACCGCATTTGCCGTCTTTATTTGAAAAAATTGCCGGAGATTATTAAATCAATGGAATATTAGCAACAAAAACTTTTTAAAGCAACAAGTTTTTTTTCCCAAAAGCCTGAATACATAAAATTATGATTCTTAATCCGCTACAAACAAATACCAACGGACTTGGACGCCGAACGAGCCAGGCGCCGAAACGCGTAGATTTCTCAAAAATTTATACATCAGCGCGCATTCCGAATCTTATCGAAGTGCAGCGCGAGTCATACAATCGCTTTCTGCAGATGGATTTGATTCCCGAAGAACGCGATATGGTCGGTCTGCAAACAGTTTTTCAATCGATTTTTCCGGTTTCCGATTTCCGCCAAACGGCGACGCTCGAATTCGTCGAATATCAAATCGGCAACTGGCAGTGCAAATGCGGGAATTTGGAAGGCTTGGAACATCTTCGCGCAAATTGTAAAGAGTGCAGCGCCAAAATCAAAGTTGACCCGTTTAATCCGGCGGAAGTTCTGTGTAACAACTGCGGAACTTTCAACGTCGTGCGCCCGAAACTCTGCACGAACTGCGGCGAACCGGTCGGTTTGAAACACAAGCACGACCAGCAGGAATGTCAGGAACGCGGAACATCTTACAGCGTGCCGCTGAAAGTAAAAATTCGCCTGACGGTTTATGACAAAGACGCGGAAACCGGCGTTTCGACAATCCGCGACATTAAAGAAGAAGATGTTTTCTTCGGCGAAATTCCACTGATGACCGACAACGGAACATTCATCATCAACGGCACGGAACGCGTTATCGTTTCGCAGCTTCACCGTTCGCCCGGCGTATTTTTCAAAGGCGACCGCGACACGTTTTTAGCGAAAATTATTCCGTATCGCGGCTCGTGGGTTGAGTTTGAATACGACCAGAAAGGCATTCTGCACGCGCGTCTCGGCAAGCGAAAAATCGTTGCGACCGTATTTTTGCGCGCTCTCGGCTTGTGGCTCAATCCGCAGATTGATATGAAAACGGTTTCCGACAATATTCTGGAAGAAGTCGTTAAAAACGCTGAATTTTCAAACGCGGATATTTTGCGCCGCTTTTATACGACCGACGATGTAGTTGTCGAAAAAAGCAAAATTTTCGTGCGCGTTAAACCGGAAGGCGAAACGAATCTGAACGGAATGCGCGCCGAATCGGACATTAAGGGCGCGGACGAGCCGATTGTAAAAGCGGGCAAGAAAGTATCGGCGGCGGCATTGCGCGAACTGCGAAAACTCGGCGTTGATAAAGTCGAAGTTTCCATAGCCGATTTTGAAGGCGCATTTGCGCTCGACGACGTTATCAATACCGAAACCGGCGAAGTTATTCTCGAAGCGAACAACGAAATTTCAACCGCTAAGCTTCAGCAGATTATCGAAGAAGGCGTGGCGAATTTCTCGGTTTTCTTTCCAGAAAAAGACGCTATCGGCAACGTTATTTTGCAGACCTTGAAAAAAGACGCGATAACAAAGCCGGTTGACGCTCTTTTGGAAATTTACCGCAAAATGCGTCCGGGCGACCCGCCGACCGTGCCGACCGCTTACAGATTGCTTGAAGGAATGTTTTTCGACGCTCGACGCTTTGATTTATCGCGTGTCGGACGCTTAAAGTTCAACATCAAAATGGGCAGACCGGAACGTCAGGATTTGAATAATTTCCTGCTCGAAGCCAAAGATTTTTACGAAGTGGTCAATTACCTGCTTCGTATGAAAAAGGACAGCGAAAATTACGGACAGGACGACATTGACCATTTGGGAAATCGCCGCGTCCGCGCCGTCGGCGAATTGCTTGAAAATCAATTTCGCATCGGGCTTGAAAGAATGGAACGCGCCATTAAAGAAAAAATGTCCATTCAGCAGGATATGTTCACGACGATGCCGCGCGATTTGGTCAACGCCAAACCCGTAACGGCGGCGGTTCGTGAATTTTTCGGCTCGTCGCAGCTCTCGCAGTTCATGGACCAGACCAATCCGCTGTCGGAAATTACACACAAACGCAGACTTTCGGCGCTCGGACCCGGCGGTCTGTCGCGTGAACGCGCCGGATTTGAAGTCCGCGACGTTCACCCGACGCATTACGGACGAATCTGTCCGATTGAAACGCCGGAAGGTCCGAATATCGGGCTGATTTCGTCGCTTTCGTGCTTTGCGCGCATTAACGAATTCGGTTTTATCGAATCGCCGTATCGCAAAGTCGAAGATGGTCGGGCGATGGAATACGTCAAGATTCACAACGGCGGCGACACGGTTTTTAAGCCGAACGAACACGTTATGCTCGAAGCCGTCGAAGAAGCGAACGCAAATCTTAAAGAAGGTCAGCGCCACGCCGATTTCGAGCCGTTTCCGTTTTATCTGACCGCCTGGGAAGAAGATAAATACACTATCGGACAGGCGAATATCGAGTTGGACGAAAAAGGAAACTTTGTCAGCGACCGCAACTCGGCGCGTCATAAAGGCGAATTCATCACGGTTTCGCCGCGCGATATTCAATATATGGACGTGTCGCCGAAACAGCTTGTTTCGGTTGCGGCTTCTCTTGTTCCGTTTCTCGAAAACGATGACGCCAACCGCGCCCTGATGGGTTCAAATATGCAGCGTCAGTCAGTTCCGCTTCTCCGCGCCGAAAGTCCGTTTGTCGGAACGGGAATGGAAGCGGTCGCCGCGCGCGATTCGGGCGCGGTCGTTATCGCAAAACGTAACGGCGTCGTCGATTTCGTCGATTCTGAGCGCATTATCGTCAAAGCCGACCATCAGGTTGACGGTATGATTTCGCGCGAAGTTACGGCGGACATTTATTCGCTTGTTAAATTTAAGCGTTCAAACCAGAACACCTGCATCAACCAGCGTCCGATTGTTCAAGTCGGCGAAAGCGTCAAAAAAGGTCAGGTTATCGCCGACGGTCCCTGCACCGACAGGGGCGAACTTGCTTTGGGAAGAAACGTGCTGGTGGCGTTTATGTCGTGGCGCGGCTACAACTTCGAGGACGCGATTCTGGTTTCGGAGCGTCTAGTCAAAGAAGATTACTATACTTCGATTCACATCGAAGAATTGGAAATCGAAGCGCGCGACACGAAACTCGGACCCGAAGAAGTTACGCGCGACATTCCGAATATCGGCGAAAATATGCTGCGTGATTTAGACGAATCCGGCATTATCCGCATCGGAGCGCAGGTTAAACCCGGCTCGATTCTCGTCGGAAAAGTTACGCCGAAAGGCGAAACCCAGTTGACGGCGGAAGAAAAACTCCTGCGCGCCATTTTCGGCGAAAAAGCCGGCGACGTAAAAGACGCGTCGTTGACCTGCCCGCCGGGAATTGACGGAACGGTTGTCGATGTTCAGGTTTTCACGCGCAAAGGTCAGGAAAAAGACGAGCGCAGTTTGGACATCGAGGGTTTGGAAGAAGAAGATTTACGCCGCAATCTCGAAGACGAAATTCGTATTTTAAGCGAGCAGCGCGACGAGCGGATTTTCGAGCTTTTCGACGGACGAAAGTTGACCAAAGATTTGAGCGGCGGCGACGGCATTCTCGTTAAAAAAGGCGAAACCATAACGCGTGAAATGTTGAAAGACGTTGACATCAAACTGCTTCGCAAAGCCGAAGTTTCTGCCGGAACAATTGACGTTACCGGCGAAATCAAGGAATACGAACAGCGCACAACGCGTCAAATCAATATTTTGAGCGACATCTACGAGGAAAAGATCACCAAGCTCAAACAAGGTGATGAACTGCCGCCGGGAGTCATCAAAATGGTGAAAGTTTTCGTCGCGATGAAACGAAAATTGAGCGTCGGCGACAAAATGGCTGGACGACACGGAAATAAAGGCGTTATCGCCCGCATTTTGCCGGAAGAAGATATGCCGTATCTGCCGGACGGAACGCCGGTCGATATTGTTTTGAATCCGCTCGGCGTGCCGTCGCGTATGAACGTCGGTCAGATTCTGGAAACGCATCTCGGCTGGGCTGGAAAGGTTCTCGGTCTTCACTTTGCGACGCCGGTTTTTGACGGCGCGAGCGAAAAGGAAATCAAGGAATATATCCAGCTTGCCAACGACAAATACGACGAACTCGGCATACCGCCGTCGGTCGGTCTGTCGGGCAAAACCAGACTTTACGACGGAATGACGGGCGAGCAGTTCGAGCAGAAGGTAACGGTCGGTTACATTTATATGCTCAAACTCTCGCATCTGGTTGACGACAAGATTCACGCCCGTTCAATCGGACCGTATTCGCTGATTACGCAGCAGCCTCTCGGCGGTAAAGCGCAGTTCGGCGGGCAGCGTTTCGGCGAAATGGAAGTCTGGGCGCTCGAAGCCTACGGCGCGGCGCATATTTTACAGGAACTTTTAACCTGTAAATCAGACGACGTTGCCGGACGCTCGAAAATCTACGAAACCATCGTCAAAGGCGAATCGAATTTCGAGCCGGGCATTCCCGAATCGTTCAATGTTTTAGTGCGCGAATTGCAGTCGCTGTGTCTCGATGTCGAACTTTTGAGCGAGGACGAAATCGACAAAGCGGCGCTGACGGCGGGCGTCGGTGAAGTTGTAGGAGCGGATTAATTAGTTCATAGAGTTTGTAGAGTTATAGAGTGTGTAGAGTAGAAGAAATTTGTCTTTTACTCTATAAACTCTAAAAACTCTACGAACTCTGCAAACTCTCTTGGAGAATTATGTTTAAGTTTCAAAACGAAAATAAAACGCAGTTAACACCGAATTTCGAGGCGATTCGCATCTCACTGGCGTCGCCGGAAAAAATCAAATCCTGGTCGCACGGCGAAGTTACCAAGCCGGAAACGATTAATTACCGCACTTTCAAACCGGAACGCGACGGTCTTTTCTGCGCGCGCATTTTCGGTCCCGTATCGGACTGGGAATGTCTCTGCGGAAAATACAAACGAATGAAGCATCGCGGCGTCGTCTGCGATAAATGCGGCGTCGAAGTTACCCAATCGAAAGTCCGCCGCGAACGTCTCGGACACGTCGAACTCGCGTCCCCGTGTTCGCACGTCTGGTTTTTCAAAGGCTTGCCGTCGCGTATCGGACATCTTTTAGACATTACTTTGCGCGATTTGGAAAAGATTCTTTATTTCGAGCTTTATATCGTCGTTGACCCGGGCGATGTGGCGGAACTCAAGGAAAAAGACTTGCTGACCGACGAGCGTTATCGCGAGCTGATGCAGGAATATCCGCATCAATTCGTCGCCAAAATGGGCGCTGAAGCCATTAAGGATTTGCTGATGAAAATCAACATTCCCGAACTGGTCGAAGATTTGCGCGGCAAAATGAAGGAAGAAACTTCACAGCAGAAAAAGCTGAAATATTCAAAACGCCTGAAGGTTTCAAATTCATTTTTGAAATCGGGCAACAAAGCCGAATGGATGATTCTGGATGTGATTCCGGTTATTCCGCCGGAGCTTCGCCCGTTAGTTCCGCTTGACGGCGGACGTTTTGCAACGTCGGATTTGAACGATTTGTATCGCCGCGTTATCAACCGTAACAACCGTTTGAAAAAATTGATGGAACTGCGCGCGCCGGAAGTTATCGTTCGCAACGAAAAACGAATGCTGCAAGAGGCGGTCGATGCGTTGTTCGATAACGGTCGCCGCGGTCGCGTTCTGCGCGGCGCAAATAATCGTCCGTTAAAATCTTTAAGCGGAACGCTCAAAGGAAAACAAGGTCGCTTCCGTCAAAATCTTCTCGGAAAGCGTGTCGATTATTCGGGTCGTTCGGTTATCGTCGTCGGACCGGAATTGAAACTGCATCAGTGCGGTTTGCCGAAGAAGATGGCTTTGGAATTATTCAAACCGTTTATTTATAACAAATTAGAAAAAGACGCGCACGCCGCGACAATCAAGCAGGCGCGCGAAATGGTCGAGCGGCAGGAGCCGATTGTCTGGGATATTTTGGAAGAAGTCATTCGCGAGCATCCGGTTTTATTGAACCGCGCGCCGACGCTTCACCGTCTCGGCATTCAGGCGTTTGAACCTGTATTGGTTGAAGGCAAAGCGATTAAGATTCACCCGCTCGTCTGCACGGCTTTTAACGCCGACTTTGACGGCGACCAGATGGCGGTTCACATTCCGCTTTCGGCTGAAGCGCAGATTGAAGCGTCGGTTTTGATGCTCGCTTCAAACAACCTTTTAAGTCCGGCGAGCGGACAGCCGATTACCGTTCCTTCACAGGACATCGTTCTGGGCTGCTATTATTTGACGCTCGACCGTCCGGGTTTGAAGGGCGAAGGCAAATCGTTTAACTCGATTGAGGAAGTTCTGCTGGCGCTCGACGCCAAAGCGGTCGAAACGCAGACGAAAATTAAACTTCGATGGAAAAACGATTTAATCGATTTGACCAAAGAACATAACACGCAGGACGTGATGCGAGGGATTTCCCGTCCGGTTGACCGTCTGATTGAAACAACCGTCGGACGCGTTATTTTGAATGAACGCCTCACACGCGACGGCTTGCCGTTCGTCAACGGAACGCTGAAAAAGAAAGGCTTGCAGTCGCTCGTCAGTTTCTGTCATTTGCGTCTCGGACACGAACAAACCGTCATTCTGCTCGACGATTTGAAGGCGATGGGTTTCCTTTTCGCAACGCGTTCGGGTGTTTCAATCGGCATCGACGATATGGTTACGCCCGCGAGCAAAAAAGGAATTATCGAAGATGCCCGCGCCGAAGTCGATAAATTGCAGCAGCAGTATGAAGACGCAACGATGACGAATATGGAGCGCGTCAACAAAGTTACGGCGATTTGGTCGGACGTAACCGATAAAGTGGCGAAGGAAATGTTCCTGGCAATGCACGCCCGCGAAGACGAACGCCGCGAGCTTAACCCGATTCTGGTGATGGCTGATTCGGGCGCGCGCGGTTCGGAAGCGCAGATTCGACAGCTCGCCGGTATGCGCGGATTGATGGCGAAACCTTCGGGCGAAATCATCGAAACGCCGATTATCGCCAACTTCCGCGAAGGCTTGAATGTTCTGCAATATTTTATTTCGACGCACGGCGCGCGAAAAGGTCTGGCTGATACGGCGCTGAAAACCGCTGATTCCGGTTACCTGACGCGTCGTCTTGTTGACGTAGCGCAGGACGTTATTGTTTCCGAAGAAGACTGCGGAACATTAAAAGGCATCGGCGCCGAAGCGATTATTCGCAACGGTGAAGAAGTCGAATCTTTGCGCGACCGCATCGTTGGCTGCACGGCTTTAGACGACATTATCGACCCGGTTGATAATACGACCATCGTTAAGGCGAATCAGGAAATCGACGAAGATTTGGCAGCACAGGTTCAATTGTCCGGTCTGCAAAGGCTTAGAATCCGCTCGCCTTTAACGTGCGAATCGCGTCGCGGTATTTGCGTTAAATGCTACGGTCGAAATCTGGCGACGGGCAGAACGGTTGAAATCGGCGAAGCGGTCGGCGTTATCGCCGCCCAATCAATCGGCGAGCCGGGAACGCAGCTGACGATGAGAACATTTCACGTCGGCGGCACGGCGCGTCTCGAACAGGAAACGAAACACGCGGCGGCGATGGACGGAACGGTTAAGTATCTCGGCGATATGAAGGTCATTACCAACCGCGCCGGAGAATTAATCTCGATGCGCCGCCAATCGGAAATCGCGTTGCTTGACGAGCGCGAGCGCGAAGTCGCGCGTTACCAAATCGTCTACGGCGCGCATCTGCACGTCAAAGACGGTCAGCAGGTTAAAGAAGACGATATGCTCGTAACGTGGGACCCGTTCACGTTCGCCATTCTGTCGGAAGTTTCGGGAACGATTAAGTTTCAGGACTTGAAGGAAGGCAAAACGCTCGAAGAGGAAATCGATAAAGTTTCAGGACAGAAACGCCTCGTGGTTAAAGATTCGGATGAAAAACATCAGCCGCGTCTTGAAATCCGCAACGGCAATAAAGTTCTGAAAACTTATCAAATGCCTATCAGAGCCAACCTGCACGTCGAAGACGGTCAGGAAGTCGAAGCCGGAGATATTATCGCCAAGATTCCGAGAGAGACGACTAAAACAAAAGACATCGTTGGCGGTTTGCCGCGCGTCGTCGAATTGTTTGAAGCGCGTCGCCCCGGAGAACCGGCGATGATGTCGGAAATCGACGGAACGGTTAAGTTCGGCGCAATCTCAAAAGGAAAACGCAAGCTCATCATTACCGGCGACGACGACGAAGAACGCGATTACGACATTCCGCGCGGAACGCACATCAACGTTCAGGAAGGCGACCACGTTCGCGCCGGCGAACCACTGATGGACGGACCGCTCAATCCGCACGACATTCTGCGTGTTCTCGGAAACGAAGCGCTTCAGGAATATATCGTCAACGAGATTCAGGAAGTTTATCGACTTCAAGGCGTTAACATCAATGACAAACACATCGAATGCATCGTTCGTCAGATGCTTCGCTGGGTAAAAATCAAAGATGTCGGCGACACGACTTTCCTGCTCGAAGAACAGGTTGACCGCTTCCGCTACGAAGACGAAAACCGACGCGTCGCCGAAGAAGGCGGACAGCCTTCGAGTGCGGAATCGCTGCTTTTGGGAATTACAAAAGCGTCGCTTTCGACCGATTCGTTCATCTCGGCGGCGTCTTTCCAGGAAACGACCCGCGTCTTGACCGAAGCGGCGATTTCCGGGCGCGTCGATTATCTTCGCGGCTTGAAAGAAAACGTCATAATGGGACGATTGATTCCGGCGGGAACGGGAATGAAGATTTACCGCAACGTCAAAGTCGATTACGACCCGACGATGAACCAGAAGCAGGAAGAGGAACTGGACGATTTCCCTTTAACGACCGGCGGCTTGGATTTCCCGATTCCGGTTGACATTCCCGGAATCGACACGGACGAAGGCTACGACGAAGCCGAAGCAACTCTCGATGATTTAAGTCTCGAACCGGAAGAAGTCTTTGACGAAGCCGCGATAGATTTAACCGTCAGCGAGGACGAGGACTTTTAATAGTAAAAGCAACGATAAAAGGAAAAGGCTGAAAGTTTATACGACTTTCAGCCTTTTCTTTATTTTTACCGCGCTATTTACTCGGAGTAATTTTATTTGATAAATATAATCTGCAAAGCGGCGCGAACAGAAAAAAATTGTGCGTTCTTCGCGGGTGAAAGCCGTCAAACCATAACAAACTTATCTTATCGGCGAAGACGCCTGGACGGTGATTGATGAACCAACTTTCAGTTCGAGGTCGTTTTTGCCCTGCACGATGACCGAACCCGCGCCCGCGCCGCCGCCGATAATCGCGCCGATTGCCGCGCCCTGTCCGCCGCCGGCGATTGCGCCGATTATCGCGCCGATGCCCGCGCCGATGCCGCCGCGCTTGACGGTTTCTTTTGTCTGGCTGTTGCCGCGCGCCGCGCCTTCGGCATCGACTTTGACCGTGTTGCCGCTCGCGTCGGTTACGTTTTGCAGAAATCCGGCAAAGTCGTAAGTGCGTCCGTTCGGCAGCCGAATCGTTTCAAAATTAAAAGTGATTTGCGAGTTTCCCGAAACCTTTCCCGAACGCGTCAAACCGGAGATGCGCCCTTCGACGACTGCGCCGCGGTATTCGTTCGGGGCGTTGACAGTCAGACGGAAACGGTCGTTGTTCTGCGAAACTTCAGTCGATATTTCATTCTGCAGAATGCCGGTTAAAATCGTTCCGTTCGGCACGACGAAATCGCCGGTTCGACCGCTTACGGGCGCAGGCTGATTGTTCGGATAATTGTTTGAATTGTTCGGATAACCGGCGCTGTCGCTCGAATCGCTGCTCGAATACGAGCTGTTCGAGGCGTTTGAATCATTCGGGTAATTTGAATCGTTGTTTATATCGAGACGCGCCGCCGAATCGATTTTCAGATAAACGCTTTCGACAAAAACGGTTTCGTTCAAATAATCGGTCGTGATGCGGCGCGTAACGCGCATCGATTTGCCGTTATCAATCGCGGTGAAAACGACCGTATAATCGGTGTCGCCGTCGAGACTCGAAACGGTCAATTCCTGTCCCCGCAGCGTCGCGCGGACGCGCAGTGTTCTGCCGTCGGCGGTTTTCTCGGTGCGGTCGCGCCCGTCAGCCGCGAAGGTAATGGCGGCGGCGCGGCTTGAAGCGAGGCTGACCTGACTGCCGCGCGTATCGACGGCGATTTGTTCCGGCGCTTCGAGCTTGTTCGAGAGGTCGCGGCGCGCGTCGGGATTATTTCGCGCATCGCTTTTTTCGACGGCGCGGTCGGCAATCTCGTCCGTATTCTCGCTCCTCGAAGCGTCGAGGCGATAAGTTCCCGTCAAAGTATAATTAAAAGAGCCGGTCGGCGGCGGATAATTATTAGCGGGACGGCTGCCGGTCGGGTAGCGATTGTCGTCGGGAAAACGATTATCGCCCGAAGCGCCCCGATAACCGGAATTTTCGTTTCCGTCCCAGCGCCGGCTGACGTTGTAATTTGCCGCCAGCCGGTCGAGCAGCGCGCGAATTGTCTTCCAGTCCTCTTGTGTCTGGCTGCTCGGACGGCTGCGATTAACAATGTCGTCAACAGCTTTTGCCGTGTCTAAAACGATTGAAACATCGGCGGCGTTTTCGCGGCGGCGGTCGAGCCTGCCTTGAAATTCGCCGACCTTTTCCCGAAGGTTTTGCAGCCCGTTTTCCAAATCCTCCGTGTTCCGATTGCCTGACGAAACGCGATTCGATTCGTTAGCCGCCCTGTAGCGAAAATCCTCAATCTTCGCGTTCAGACTCTGGACGAGGCGGCGCGATTCGCGTTCGCTGCGCGCGCCCTGCGCGTTTGCAGACCATCCCGCAAAACCGAAAATCACTAAGCCGATTATTGGGTAAATCGAAAAAATCCTGCGAAATCCGTTCATCTTTTATCTCCTTTGTAGCTGGAAAACCTTTGCGGTAAGTTTCTAAATTCCCTTATTATCGTCGGTTTTGAAGCATTTTCGATACCAAAAGGTTGTTCCGGCGCAAAATTAAAACATCCGTTTTCAAAACCTGTGTTAAAATTTCGCAAATCTTACTCGTTTCGAGCGTTCGGCACAGGAGGAAAATTCGGTATGGCGGACAACATTTACAAGGCGACAATCAGGTATGCGGGCGACGAGTTTTTTATCGGCACAACACCGAGCGGACACGCGCAGGCGATTGACACGAAGGCGGACAGAAAATCCGCGCCGACGCCGATGGAGATGCTTTTGGTTTCTGTGGCGGCTTGCACGGCGGTCGATGTCGTTTCGATTTTAGAGAAAAAGCGTCAGAAAATCAGCGGCTACAAATCGGAAATCACCGGCGAGCGGCGCGACGAGCATCCGCGCTCTTTTAACAGTTTTCACATTCACCATATCGTGTATGGGCGCGACGTTTCCGAGCAAGCCGTCCGGCAGGCAATCGAACTTTCCGATACGAAATATTGTTCGGTTGCGGCGACGGTTCGCCCGACGGCGGAAATTACGACGAGTTTCGAGATTATCGAAGATGAAGATTAGCCACAGAGAACACAGAGTTCACAGAGTCAAAGAGCAAAAAACTTTTGAATTACTATAAGAATCTCTGTGCTTCTCTGTGTTCTCTGCGGCTAAAATCTTCTATGTTAAAATTTTCAAGTTATGAATATTGCCGCGCCGGAAGAAATTGAATTAGGTAAAAAGCATCGCATACTTGAACGCCTGAAAGAAAAACTGGTTACGCGTGAGGCGACGATAACCGAAATGCGCGCCGGACTTGAACAGTTTGAAGCACAATATACGATAGAAGTCGGCAGGCTTTATGCCGATTTGGACGAAATCGAAGCGCAGATTGCCGAAGAGGAAGTAAAGCTCGTTCCCGACGACGAAGAAATTAAAAAACGCGCCGAAGAATTACGAAAACGCGCCGAGGAATCAGCGGCAAATGCGGAAAACGCCCAAAGCCGCTCGCTCAAACAGCAGCCGACAACCGAAGCGAAAAAGGCTTACCACAATCTCGCGAAAATCATTCATCCCGATTTGGCGCTCGACGCAAAAGAAAAAGAAAAACGCCACGATTTGATGGCGAAATTAAATGATGCGTATTCGGCGGGCGATCAGAATCGTTTGAATAAATTAGTCGAAGATTTCCGCGATTCGCCCGATTTAATTGTCGGCGATTCGACCGGCGACCGATTAGTTCGCGCGATTCGGCAGATTTATCAGGTAAAAAATCGCCTCGAAGAGTTGCGCGAAGAACGCTCTAAAGCCGAACTTTCCGAGCTTTACGTTCTGCGTGAAAAATCTCAGGCGGAAATGCTCGAAGGCAGAAATATGATTAAGCAAACGGCTGAACGAACCAAAACGCTCGTCAAAAAAGCCGAACGCCGTCTGGAGAATCTGCGCTCGGTCAACCAGGCGCAGGAAGAATACGTCAAAGAACGCTTCGGAATGGACATTTCAGCTTTTCGATAAAATAAAGCGCTGCCCGGTTTTTTAGAATTAGAAAAATCCGCAAGTCATTTCAAAAACAGCGATTCGGCAAAAAACGCTCCGATTTTCCTTTGCGGGATATTTTTATAGCTTCCCGCAAAGGCGCAAAGCGGCAAAGGAGAGCAAAAAGTGTTTTCGAGACATCTCCTAATTTTTCGCGCCGAACCGAAATGTTACGCCGATATTAAAAGTGCGCGGATAAGCGGGCGTGGCGTGAATGCGCGACGGGTAAATGTTTTCGCCGGTTTCGGCGCTGACGCCGATGGGAGCATCGGTCAAAAGACGAGATTCAAAATAATTCTGCGTTTCAAAATAGCGTTTGTCGAGAAGATTATCGATTGAGAAATTCAAATCCATCCATTTTTTCAGTCGTTTGGAAACCGAAAAATCGACGACATCGTGTCCGCTCGCGCGAATCGCGTCGTCTTCGCCGTCTAAGCGGTAACTCGAAATGTGCCGCCAGTTTAACGACGAATTAAAGCCTTTTAACTCGCTCAAAACAAAACTTCCGTTGGCGACCGTGTGCGGCGCGCTGTCGATTTGTATGCGGCGGCGCGAGTTTGTCGGCGTCGAAAATTCGCCCGGATAAAAGGCGCGCAGAACCTGCGTCAAACCGCCGTTAAAGCTCAAATATCGATTGAGACGCGTCGAGCCTCTGACTTCAAAACCGTATGAACGCGAGCGTCCGGCAAATTCGATTGAGCCGTCGTCGGGAATATAAACCTGCTCGTTCGAGCGGTCGATAAAGAAAAAGCTCGGCGCAATCGAAAACAATTTCGAGTTATACGCCGCGCCGGTTTGATAAAAATCGGTCGTCGATATTTTCGGAGCTTGCGGGTTGCGAACGATTCCGCGCGCGTCCTGCGAAGAAATTCCGCGCCCGTAATTGCCGTAAAAAGAGACGGGAAATTTCTCGAACGGCGAGAAAACAAGCGAAAGTTTCGGCTGAAATTTATACGCGCCTTCTTTGCCGATTAAATCGCGCCGCACATCGCTCAACTCAAAACCGTTGACATCGAAACTGAAATAATCCCAGCGCAAACCCGTTTCGAGATGCAGATGTCCGTTTGCAAAATCGATTCCGTTCTGCACGTAACCGGCGTAATTATTGACGTTAGCGTGTGCAGAAGTGTAAAGAACATTCGGGTTGTCAATATTATCCGGCAAAAATTTGCGGTTCGGATTTCGGTTAATCGACGGGTAAAGCCCGACGTTTATTTGATTGAAATGCAGGTTTGCGCCGACCGTCAGGAGCGCCTGCCGCCCGAAAAATTTATACGGCTGCAAATACTGGACGTTCGCTCCTTCCTGAAGCCGCGAATCGTGCTGCTGAATTTCGTCGCCGTATTTCGGGTCGAGCAGAGAAAATGTAAAATTTGAAAATAAATCAAATAAGGAACGCCCTAAAAAGGCGTCGGCTTTGAACGTCGCGCCCGATTTCCATTCTTTTTTATAATAAGTTCCGGCAGTTCCGAGCTGAACTTTGCCGCCGTTTTCCGGGTCGATAAATCCGAAACGGTCGAGTCGTCCGGCAAAAACTTCGTCGAGCGGAAGCTGTCCCGAAGAAAAAAAATTGTTGCGTCCGGCGTTGAATTTAACGCTGAATGATTGCGTGTCGTCTAATTTATAAGTCAGATTTCCGGTAAAGTTATCGCGGCGATAACGCAGTTTGTTGATAAAAGGTCCGTCTGAATAGCTCGGCTCATACGCGATAAATGCCGACGTGTTTTTCCAGTTCGGACTGTAGGCGAAAAATCCGCGAAACGTGTTGAACGAGCTGCCCTGAACGCGCATTGTAAATTGCTGCGGCAGAGATTCCTTCAAATTTATCTGCACAACGCCCAAGCCGGAAAAATCGCCGTAAGCGGCGGAAAACGGACCGTTGATAATCGAAACGCCGTCAACTAATTCGGGAGAGAGAGATTTCAAACTTCCCAGATAGCCTTGCCCGTGTCCCTGCGTCGCCTGATTTTGCTGGACGTTATCGACCAGAATTTTCACGCCGCCATTCACTCCGCCGTGGTCGAGATTGAAACCGAAACGGCGAATTTCCAGAGATTTTCCGCCGCCTTCGTGCTGTCCGGCGTTAATTCCGGCGTTCAGACCTTGAATAATCTGGTCGTCGCGCCCGAAAAGCGTGTTTTTATAAATCGTATCGTTTCGCCGGTCGATTTCCGGCGTCAGGCTGTCGGCTTGAATCGTAACGCTTTCGTTAACCGCCGCGACCGTGTAGGAAATTTTGATTTGCAAATTAACAAGCGTGTCCGCAGGCGCAAAAATTCTGGTTACGGCGTTGACGTTTTTGCCGTAAAACTTCACAGAAAGCGGCTCGTCGCCCGGAACTTCGAGCGAAAACGCGCCTTCCGCGTCCGTTACCGTTTGCAGTTTGCCGTCCGAAGTCCGCACTTCAATCAAAACGTTCGGCGCGAGTTCAAACTGCTGATTGACGACTACGCCGGAAAACGTCCGGCTCGGATTCTGAGAAAAAACAGCGAAATTAAACAAAACGCCGATTAAAAAAATCAATTTAATAAAGCTCCCGGCGCTGTTTTTACAATTGCGCGCTTTAATGAAACTGCGGTTTTCCATAACGATAAAAGTGAATTGAACACAGATTTTTCTAAATTGATGCCGCGATTAAACTAAAACAAGAAACAATATAACACTGGGTAGCACGGAAATAAAATTAGTAACACCAGATTATAAAAACAATTCGCTTCAAAGATAAATTCGGATTCCATTTAACAAAAATTATTTTGAATCGGTAATAATCGACGACGGCAGAGTTAAAAACAATTTGCCGTTTTTGATGCCTTTAAGACTGAGAAGTCCGTTCGAGAGGCGGACGATTTCGGCGGCGACGCCGCGCAGCGCGATGACTTCCATACAATCGTCGTGGCTGACGTGAAGATGCATCACCGACAGCACGAGCGAGTGAAATTTATGCTGGATTTCGCCCATTTCCTGCACGAGATTACTGGCGTGATGGTCATAGACGAGCGTTAAACTTCCCAAAACTTCGGTCTCGGATTCGACATCGATTTTCTGTTGAATCAAGGACTCGCGGATAAGGTCGCGCAGGGCTTCCGAACGCGTCGCGTAACCGCGCTCGCTGATTAAGCGGTCGTAATTTTCCAGCAAATCCTGGTCGATGCTGACGCCGAAACGAATTATGTCGCTCAAAAATTTCTCCCTTTTGAGACAGGTGTCAGGTGTCAGGTATTAGTTAAAACCAAAATTCTTTACCTATCACCTATCACCTATCACCTGACACCTATTCATACCCGTTCGGGTGTTTCTGATGCCACGTCCAAGCCGTTTCGATGATTTTTTCGATTTCGGGGAACTGCGGTTTCCAGCCTAAAACCTCGCGCGCTTTTTCGGCGTCGGCGACAAGCTGCGACGGGTCGCCGGCGCGGCGCGGCGCAATGCGCGCTTCGATATTTTTGCCGGTAACTCTGCGCGCCGCGTCGATGACTTCGGCAACCGAGAAACCGCCGCCGATGCCCAGATTTACAAACTGCGATTCGCCGCCGCCGCGCAAGTATTCGAGCGCCTGAATATGCGCCTGGCTCAAATCCGAAACGTGTATGTAATCGCGAATCGCCGTGCCGTCGGGCGTTGAATAATCGTCGCCGAAAACCGATATAAATTCACGCTTCCCCTGCGCGACCTGCAAAATGAGCGGAATCAAATGCGTTTCCGGTTCGTGATGTTCGCCGTGTTTTATCGTCGCGCCGCTCGCGTTAAAATAACGCGGCGCGACGAATTTCAAGCCGTAAGCCGCGTCGTAATCAATCAGCGCCCGCTCGACCATAAACTTCGACCAGCCGTATGGACTCGTCGGCGACTGCGGATGCTTTTCGTCAATCGGAACATACTGCGGCTCGCCGTAAGTGGCGCACGTTGAGGAGAAAATAATTTTTATGACGCCGTTTTCAATCAGCGCGTCGAGCAGATAAAGCGTCTGGACGAAATTATTTTCGTAATAAATCTGCGGTTTTTCGACCGATTCGCCGACGTATGCGAAAGCCGAAAAGTGCATACACGCGTCGATTTGGTGTTCGCGGATTATTTGCGAAACTAAGTTTTTATCGCCGATGTTTCCGTCATAAAAAGGCACGGACGAATCGACCGCCTGCCGGTGTCCGTAGACGAGATTGTCAAGAACGACGACCTTTTCGCCTTTTGCCAGTAAATCTTCAACGGCGACGCTGCCGATATAGCCCGCGCCGCCGGTAACTAAAATTGCCATAATTTGATTCTAAGATTTTTGGAGATGATTTTCGAGCGCGGAAGCGCGCGGATTGATTAAATTTTTCGGTTTGCCGGTTTTTACCGTAAAAGCGACTTCTTTTTCTTCGGAGATTTTCGCTTCCGGCAGAAAATGGTTGAACAAATCGCGAATTTTCACGCGGTCGTTTTCTTCGACCGCCTGCCCGAAATTGCTTAGTATATTTTCGACATCCTTGTTTTCGTATGTGCCGATTTTTCCGATGAAAATTTTCGGATGTCTGGTTTTCAGCAGATTTTCGCCGGTAATTTCGAGTTCTTCAAAAAGCTTTTCGCCCTGCCGGACGCCCGTAAAAACGATGTCGATGTCTTCATACGGTTCAAGCCCCGAAAGCCGAATCATATCTTCCGCCAAATCGAGAATTTTGACCGGCTCGCCCATATCGAGAATAAAAATCTCGCCGCCGCGCCCGATTGCGCCCGCCTGCAAAACCAGCTGCGAGGCTTCGGGAATCGTCATAAAATAACGGGTCATTTTCGGGTCGGTAACGGTAATGGCTTTGCCGTTTTTTATCTGCTCGCGGAAAATCGGGACGACCGAGCCGGTCGAACCCAGAACATTTCCGAAACGCACCGCCATATAATTTGTCGGGTAAATGTTGTTCAGATTCTGCGCGACGATTTCCGCGATGCGCTTCGACGCACCCATAATCGAAGTCGGGTTGACGGCTTTGTCGGTCGAAATTAAAACGAAATTTTTAGTACCGGATTCGCCCGCCAGCTCGCCGATTAAGCGAGTTGCAAAGATATTGTTTTTTATCGCTTCGGTCGGGTTTATCTCCATTAGAGGAACGTGTTTGTGCGCCGCCGCGTGAAAGACAACTTCCGGTCGGTATTCGCCGAAAATCTCGCGCATTCGTCTGGCGTCGCCGATGTCCGCCAGAAGCGGGACGAATTTCGTTTCGGGAAAATTTTTAGCCAGCTCGCGCTCGATTTGAAAAAGCGCGAATTCGGTGCGCTCGACCAGAACGAGCAGAACCGGATTAAAGCCGGTAATCTGTTTGACCAGCTCCGAGCCGATTGAGCCGCCCGCGCCCGTTACCATTACGATTTTTCCGCTCAAAAAATCGTGCAGGTTCTTATCGTCCAATTCGACGGGTTCGCGTCCGAGCAGGTCTTCGATTTGCACGTCGCGGATATGATTGATGGAAACGCGCCCGTGCGCGATTTCGTTTAAGCTCGGCACAATCAGCGCGCGAACCGGAATGGCGCGGCAAATATCAAGCACGCGGCGGATTTCCCGGCTTTTCGCCCCGTCGATTGCCAACACAATCTGGTCGATGTTCAGCTCGTCCGCCAGCCGCGCCAAATCTTCGGTCGTTCCCAAAACCTTTTTCCCGCCGACGCTGCCGCCTTTTTTGTAGCGGTCGTCGTCGATAAATCCTTTCACGTCAAGCTCGGCATCGGCTCGTCCGCCGATTTCCTTGATAGTCGCCGCGCCGAGTCTGCCCGCGCCGACGATTAAAGTGGATTTGGGAATCCTGCGCCGCCTGCCGATTTGGAAATTTCCCTTTTCGCCGAACTCGTAGAAGGAACGCCGCAAAACGCGAAGACCGAGAAGTCCGGCGAACGCGAAAAACGTGTCCATCAGAATAATCGTCAGCGGAACCTGCCATCGGATGAAACGCTCCGGCGAAAGCAGAAGCCTGAATAAAACAAGCACGATTGCGGAAATTACAGCGGCTTTGAGGAACGCTTTTATATCTTCGAGACCGACGTAGCGCCAGATTATCGAATACGCACCGACGACGAAAAGCGAAGCGAACTGGACGAGAACGACGAACGGAATCTGGTCAAGCGCGTTGTCGAAATAATACCTGGGAATATCGAAATCGAAACGGAAAAGATACGCGAGAAAAAATGCGCCGCTCAAAACCGCGACATCGGCAAGAAGCTGGAACGGGCGCAGAAGAAACCAAAAACGTTCGTTTTTTCGACTCTTTTCGGGCTGATTTGTCATTGTTCGGTAAAAGAAAAGGATTTAACTTGAAATTACTCGGCAAAATTCACGCTGTCAACTTCGAGATAAACAACAATTATTAAAAATAAATTCGACCTTCGCCCGGTTTGAGATTTAAACCCGGCTTCAAACTTATAACAGGCAACCGATTCGGCAAAAGGTTGAATCAAAAGCCCGGTTAAGCTATCCTTCAATGTTGAATAAGAAATTATAATTTTATAGAAAAGGTTTTATTGTATGAATAACAAATTTTTAGCGGCTCTTTGTCTAACGTTCGGTTTGCTTCAAAGCGCTTTCGGACAAGTTCACGGCGGCGCGCTGCCAACCGAAACGCTCGGCAATCCGAACGCTCCGCGTCTTGAGAAAAGCGGTTATCTGGTCGGTCCGGGCGACGTTATCGCCGGAAAAGTTTTAAATGAACCGCAGTTCGATTTTACGGCGACCATTGACGAAGACGGCAAATTTCAAGTTCCGTTTTTCGACAGACCCATAATGGCGAAATGCAAAACGGAAACCGAACTGCGGGCTGAGGTGTTGAAACTTTTGTCGAAATATCTGAAAAGCCCGCTCGTCAGCGTCGGTGTTACCGAACGCAAAAGTCGTCCGCCCGCAACCATTTACGGCGAAGTGAGAAAGCCTCAGGAAGTAATTCTCACGCGCAAAGCTCGACTGCTTGAACTGCTCGCTTTTGCCGGCGGCGTTGATAACGAAAAAGCCGGCGGTACAATTCAGATTTTCCACACTCAGCCGCCGATGTGCGATGAAAAGTATGAAGATGCCGCTTTAGCTTCGCAGGACGGGGGCAGCCCGACTTTTCCCTATCGCATCTACAGTCTGAACACCGTGCAGCAGGGCAGCGAAGAATCCAATCCGATTATTTATCCGGGCGACATTATCGTCGTTAAAGAAGCGCTTCCGGTTTTCGTGATCGGCGAAGTCAACTCAACGGGCAAACTTTTACTGCCGGAAGGCGGCTTGCCTTTGTCGGAAGCGATTGCCAGAGTCGGCGGCGTCAGAACGGAAGCGAAAGTAAAAGATATAAAAATTCAGCGTATGCAGGCTAATTCAAACGGCAAAGAAATAATTTCCGTTAATTACGATTTGATTAGAAAAGGACAGCAAAAAGACGTTATGCTTATGCCTTACGACATTGTAGAAGTCGGTAAAGCAAAGAAAAGCATCGGGCAAATCATTCTCGATATTGCGATGGGAAGTGTGCGTCAGACAGCCGGCATTTTGCCGCAGACCGTATTGCGTTAATATGTTGGAAACAGTCATTTTAAGCCGCGCGATTGAAAACAATCGCGCGGCTCTTTTTATTGAGCGTCAGCGTAGATTTTCTCGATAATCTCACGATATTTTTCGTCAATGACGCGGCGTTTTATTTTCAAAGTCGGCGTCAGTTCGCCGTTCTCGACTGTCAGTTCGTTTTCGAGCAAAACGATTTTTTTAACTCGTTCATACTGTGAAAGGTTCCGCGTGAGTTCAGAAATTTGTCGTTCAAAAAGATTAACGATTTTCGGATGCGCGCAGAATTCGGCGGGCGTTTTGATGTCGAGATTTTTGTGTTTGGCGTAACCGGCAAGCTGCTCGAAATTCGGCACGACGAGCGCGGCGGGAAATTTTCGTTCCGCGCCGATAAGGACGACCTGACCGACAAAGCGCGAGCCTTTTATCAATTGCTCAATCGGCGACGGCGCGATATATTTTCCGCCGGAAGTTTTGAAAAGTTCTTTTTTACGGTCGGTGATAATCAAAAAGCCGTCCGCGTCGATGCTGCCGATGTCGCCGGTTCTGAGCCAGCCGTCCTCGGTGAAGGCGCGTTTTGTCGCTTCCGGCTTGTTGTAATAGCCGAGCATTACGTTTGCGCCCGACACCTCGATTTCGCCGTCTTCGGCGATGCGAACCTCGACGTTATCAATCGGTTTGCCGACCGTTCCGAGACGCGACAGCATCGGCGTATTGGTTGTAACGACCGGCGAAGTTTCCGTCAAACCGTAGCCCTGCATAAGGCGCACACCCGCGCCGTTAAAAATCAGCGTGATTTCATCGGAAATCGCCGCGCCGCCTGTAACGCAGAAGCGCAGTCTGCCGCCGAAAAATTGCCGGAACTTAGAGAAAACAATGTAATCGGCGATGCTGTGTTTTGCCGCCAGCAGGCGCGAAACGCGCCGTCGGTTTTCGATTTTCACGGCGTAGGTTTTGCCGGTCTCAATCGCCCAATCGAAAATTCTTTCCTTTACGGGACTCGACGAGGCGGCTTTGGCTTTGGCTTTGGCGTATGCTTTCTCGAAAATTCGCGGCACGCCGCCGAATATCGTCGGGCGCACTTCCAGCAGATTATCCGCTGCCAGTTCAATCGATTCGGCGAAATGTATCGCCATTCCGCTCCAGACGTAGATATACATTCCCGAACGCTCGAAGACGTGCGAGAGCGGCAAAATGGAAATCGGCACGTCTTTTGACGAAAAGGAAAAATTCGCGCTCGAATTTATGACGTTGGCGATTAAGTTGGCGTGCGAGAGCATAACGCCTTTCGGCTCGCCGGTCGTGCCTGACGTGTAAATGAGCGTCGCCACATCGTTCGGCTCGATTGCCGATTGGAGAGCTTTCGGCAAACCGGGATTTTCCGTTTTCAGTTTCGCGCCCGCTTTCTCCAGGTCTTCGAGCGAAATCGCGTTTTCGGGCAAATCGTCCGCCGCCTCGAAAAAAACGAGCTTTTCCAGAGTTTTGCATTCGGGCAGAATTTCTTTAACGCGCTCGTAGGTTTCCGCGTTCTGCAAAAAGAAAACTTTCGCGCCCGAATCGTTGACGATGTAGCAGACAGGGTTTGCGGCGAGCGTCGTGTAAATCGGAACGTCGATGACGCCCGCCATCTGACAACCGGCGTCGGTCAGCGTCCATTCGGGCGAATTTGCCGCCAGCAGCGCGATGCGGTCGCCTTTGCCGATTCCCAGAGAATGTAAGCCGAGCGCGATGTTTTCGGCACGCGAGAGCATTTCCGCCGAAGATATTTTTTGCCAAACGCCGTCTTTTTTATAATTGAGGGCGTCGGCGCGGTTGTATTTTTCCGCGCTTTTGGAAAAAATTTCAGCCAGCGTTTTCGGCGCGTCCGCAGACATCGGAAAACGGGCGGCGGATTTGATTTTATTGTTCGTCTCAATCGGCATTGCTGATTACTCCGCCAAAGAAAACCTTTAAAACTTCGTCCGCGACCGGAGCGAGCGGATACGTGTTTTTCGACAAAATCCAGTTCGTTACCATCTCGTCGAGCGCGCCGAAAAGAATTTTCGAGCAGACGGTCGCGTTTAAATCCGCGCGGAAAGCACCCGATTTTTGTCCATCCTCAATTGTTTTATGAATAATACTTAAATATTCGGCGAATCCGGCGGCGGAAAATTCTTCCATAAACTTGGTCGAGCCTCGCAGCTCGACTTGAAAAACGATCGCCAAATCACGGTCATCACCGAGCTTTTCGAGATGAAGTTCGGCAATCCGGCGCAAACGACCGGCGGCATCGTCGATTTCGGCTATTTCCCTTTTCCCTTCGGCAATAAATTCTTCCATCGCGCGGTCGAAAATCGAATGCAGAATCTCGTCCTTGCTTTTGAAATAAAGGTAGACCGTGCCGTCGGCAATGCCCGCCGCGCCCGCAATATCGGCGACTTTCGAGTTGAAATAACCTTTTTGAGCGAAAACTTTTATCGCGGCGCGGAGAATCGCTTCGCGTTTATCCGAGACGGCGGCGCGCGCCTGACCATTTGTGCGATTTAGACGGGACATACGATTTTGGATGATTGATTATGAATGAATCTTCATTCAGTTTTTTCATTAAGGTTATACCGAAACCCAAAATTAAAGCAACAAAAATTTTACAAAAACAGAAATTTCGGCGCGTAAAATAAAAAATGCGATTCGGGACGAATCCAAAATCGCAAATCTAAAAAATGTAAGTGGCGGAGGATGAGGGACTCGAACCCCCAAGCGATTACTCGCGGTAGTTTTCAAGACTACTGACTTACCAATTAGCCTAATCCTCCGCAGGCGGAAATGAAAATATAACGTAAATCCGGCGTTTTCACAACTCGAAAGAAATATATTTCCCGTCAACTTCGTCGCCCGAATGTTAAAAGGAAAAAGCCTGCCGTTCGAGATAAACGGCAGGCTTATTTGATAACCCGGCTTAAACTCTTATCTATTCGAGTTGGCTGTTTTTCTGTCGCCGTCGGTCATACCGTTGCCGGTCGTTTGGTTAGTTATCGAATCGGCGGCATTTACCTTCAGCTCGTTTTTGATGCCTTTCTGACCTTCGATTGCTTTGGCAGCCGCAACCGCCTTATCGACTTCCGCTTTGCTGGCAACCGTGCCTTTCAAAGTGATGACGCCGTTAACGACATCGACGTTGATGGTCGAATCTCTCAAATCATTGGTCGTCGTCAGCGCGGCTCTGGTTTTAAACCAAATCCATTTGTCGTCCGCGCCCTGTCCGATGGTGCTTCCCGCCTGGTCCGCTTTATAATCGGCTTCGTTTTTATCGTATTCCGCGCGCGTCATATTCGAGTTATAGCGGTTGCTCATACTCGCGCCCATATTCGAGTTCATACCCATATTGGCATTCATACCCATAGCGGAGTTTGAATTAACGACGACGGCGGTGTTCGAGTTTAAGTTCGTGGTTTTGACGTTCGCGGTTGTGTTGGCAGCCGGCGAGCAGCCGATTAAACCTAATCCGGCGATTCCGACTAATGCAGCTAATGTGATTTTTTTCATTGTGATTCCTCTGTTTCTGAATAAATTAAAATAAAGTATAAAACTTTACAGGCTATCCTATTATAAGAAATTAATATTGGCAATTAAAAAAGCCGCCTAAAGTCAATCTAAACGGTAAAAATAATAAAAAAGTTGAAAGGTTTTCGGTTGCATTTCGCCGGACGAAGCAACTTTTCGTATGCAAACGCCGGTTACGCCGAATCAAATATTAAAACTCGCGCCGCGCATTCTGTAGAAAACTCAAACCTGTAAAATTTGCGCGCAACCGTCGGAGCGCGGGCATCCTGCCCGCTAATAGAACGCGTTTTAGCGTCTCCAAAAGTTTAGATAAAATTCAACGTCGGGTTTTATCGAGCGTGTTTAGATTGCTCGCGCAATCTTTGCGGACAGGATGTCCGCGCTCCCAAATTTATTTCTTCTCGTAAATGATTTTGCCGTTGAAAATCGTGTAAATCGGCTCGGTCGTCAAAATCTCTTTCGGCGCAATCGTCAGCAAATCCTTCGACTGCACGACCAAATCCGCCAGCATTCCAACCTTTATTTCGCCTTTGACGTTCTCCGCAAATTCTGCGTAAGCCGCTTCAAAAGTATGACAGCGAATCGCTTCCGCCATCGAAAGTTTTTCCTGCGGCTGCCATCCGCCGACGGGCATTCCTTCCGCGTCCTGGCGCGAAACGGCGGCGTAAAGCGTGTTGTAAGGATTGATTGATTCGACCGGAAAATCCGTCCCGAACGGAATATGCACGTTGTAAGATTTCATCAAATGCCACGCATACGCGCCCAAAACGCGATATTCGCCGAGCCGTTCGCCCGCCCAGCGCTTATCGGAAATCGCGTGCGAAGGCTGCATTGAAGCGATAACGCCGAGTTCTTCAAAACGCTCGAAATCAGACGGCGAAACAACTTGCGCGTGTTCGATACGATGTCTGGTTAATATTCTCATTCTTTCGCCGTGCGTTTCACCCTCAAATTTAAAACCATTTTTCGTTTGAGCCTCTTTAAATCCATCCAAAGCCATTCGATTCGCTCTATCGCCAATCGCATGAAGCGCAATCTGAAAACCCGCCGCGTCGCGCTCGACAATCATTTTCGTCAATTCTTCGGGCGTGCGGCGCGGAATTCCCGAATTTCCAACGTCGTCCGAATAAGGCGCGAGCAGCGACGCCGTGCGCGAACCCAAAGTCCCGTCAACGTAGCCTTTCAGCGCGGTCAATTTCAAACGATTTTTGTCGTCATTAAAAGCCGCAAACTCGGCGCGCTGGCGTTTTATCTCGTCAACCGAATTTTCAAAATCCTGCCATTCGGCGACGCGCACGGTTAATTTATCAGCCCGCAGAAATTCGCGGTAAAGTTTCGTCGTCTCGAAACCGGAATTGTCCTGCACCGAAGTAATGCCGTATTTCCGCGCCATATCGAGCGCGAGTTCCAAGCCTTTCTGCATCTGCGCCTGGTTTGGTTCGGCAATCAAACCGGCAACGAAACCTTGCGAAGTTTCCTTCAAAATTCCCGTCGCTTCGCCGTTTCCGTCGCGCTCAATCTCGCCGCCTTCGGGATTTTTCGTATTTTTATCAATCTTCGCCAATCGCAAAGCCGCCGAATTCACCCAGCCGACGTGTCCGTCAACGCGCGCCAGAAAAACCGGATTATTCGGCGCGATTTTGTCCAAATCGTTTTTCGTCGGAAACTTTCCTTCTTTTGTCCAAACCGTGTTGTCCCAGCCGCGCCCGATTATCCATTCGCCCGCTTTTGCGGTTTTAACTTTTTCAGCGATTTTGCCCTGCGCTTCGGCGAGCGTTTTCGTGTCGGTCAAAACCACATCAAGCAGGGACAGCGCGCCGCGCAGAAAATGAACGTGCGCGTCGTTAAATCCGGGCGTTACAAGTCGTCCCTGCAAATCGATTTCCTTCGACGCCTGATATTTAGCTCTCAAATCCTTCGACGTTCCGACGGCGACGATTTTCTCGCCGTCAACCGCGACGGCTTCGGCAGTCGAATAATTTTCATCAGCCGTAAAAACTTTACCGTTAAATAAAAGCAGAGATATTTTCTGTTTCGTTTGCGCGAAGGCAAAATTCGGCAAACAGAATATTAAAACGAGTGAAATTTTTAATAAATTTTTCATATTGATTTTTTAACGTCCGCGACGAGATAACAATTTTATACCACAGAGAGACGGCGGCAATAAGATAAAAACGTCGAAACAATTTTCAAAAGTATTTATAACAGGACTTTTTCAAATTTGAGAAGCGCCCCCAATCTTTGCGGGCAGGATGCCCGCATTTGAAAAATCTGGTAGAAAGCGATTTTGAACAGCTCGCTTCAGTGGTCGAAAGATTGGCGGCAAAAGAAATTCGCGGCGGCGGACGCATCGAAATCGCAAAAGCGTTTTTTCGACAAAACAAAGATTCGCTCGCAAAGCTGAATTAATAATTTCGTATGTTTTCCAGTGGTTTGACGCGGCTTGCCCGAAACGCCGGATAAATGGTGGCAATTAAACACAAAACAAAAGCGATTGAAATTGTCAGCAGAATGTTCGATAAATTCGGGTGAAACGGAATGTATCGGAGCGAATAAACTTCTTCGGATAAGCTGACGATTCTAAAATAATTTCCCGCAAAACAGGCGAGCAAGCCCAAAATTACGCCCGAAACAATTCCGGTAAAACCAAGAAATAAACCTTCAAATAAAAAAATTAAAATCAAACTTCGAGTTTTCGCGCCGCACGTTCGCAAAATGGCGATGTCGAATCGCCTTTCGCCGACCAGAAGCGCCAGCGTCGTCGTGATGTTCAAAACCGCGATGAAAATTATCAGCGAAATTATTGCCAACGCTGCTTTTCGCTCCAAACTCAAAGCCGCGAAAAGCGGTTGATTTGCTTCCTGCCAATCGACGACTTTGAAATTTTCGCCTAAAGACGCGCGAATTCTGTCTGCCGTTTCATTCGCCGCGTAAATATCCAGAACCGAAACGCTCAAAATCGTCGGCGTAAATTCCTTCTTTCCTGCAAGATACGCGAAAGTTTCGGGCGTAACATAAATCCAGGTCGAATCATATTCGTAAAGTCCGGTTTGAAAAACACCGCCGACTCGTAGAAAAGTTCGTGTCGGCGCGTCCTGATTTTCGAGCGTTACAATTTCCGCTTTATCGCCCGTTTTCAAGTTCAATTTTTCGGCAAGGCGCGCGCCCACTGAAATGTCGGTTGTCGATTTTTGGTCTTCGGACTTTGGACTTTGGACTTTGGACTTTGGACTTTGGACTCTTAGAACCGCGTAACTCGTCGCCGCCTCGCCGATGACTATTGCATCTGCATACGTTGTGGGCGAAACTTCCCTGACGTTTCCCGCATTTTCAAGCTGTTCCGTTATTTGCCGCCAATTTATGATTTCTGAATTATCGCTCGAAAAAATCGTGATGTGTGCCGTGTTCACCAAAATTTTTTCCTGCATCTCGTCCGCGAAACCACGCGCCAGCGATTGGGCGATTATGAGACTCGCAACGCCCGCCGCGATGCCGACAATCGCTACAATTGACGTAAAACGCGCAAGGCTTTTGCGGCGGGCGCGAAAATATTTCCAGGCGAGTTTCAGTTCAAAAGACACGGAGTAAATGGTAAATGGTAAATGGTAAATGGTAAACGGCAGGCGGTAATTTAATTTTTCAAATTCGTAATTCGTAATTTCGTAATTTGTAATTGATTTTTTGTTCGCTAAAAATTCGTATTTCCGTTAAAATCAAAGTCTTTAAGAAATTGCACCCGAAGCAAATCTAAAATCTAAAATCTAAAATCCCGAATCGAAGATGCCTTTAAGCACGATTGAAGACGCCGCGCGCGATATTGCGGGCGGCAAAATGATAATCATAGTTGACGACGAAGACCGCGAAAACGAGGGCGACCTGGTTTGCGCGGCGGAGAAAGTTACGCCGGAAATCGTCAATTTTATGATTACGAACGCGCGCGGGCTGATTTGTCTGCCGCTGACCGAAGAACGCTGCGACGAATTGAATCTGCCGCCGCAAACTCAGGAAAATACGTCGAGTATGGGAACGGCGTTCACTATTTCAATCGAAGCGCGGGAAGGCGTAACGACCGGAATTTCCGCCGCCGACCGTGCCAAAACGATTTTAACCGCCGTCGATCCGAACTCGAAACCTGCGGATTTGGCGCGTCCCGGACATATTTTTCCGCTGCGCGCAAAACGCGGCGGCGTTCTCGTTCGCGTCGGGCAAACCGAGGCGAGCGTTGACATTGCCCGAATCGCGGGCTGTTATCCGGCGGGCGTTATCTGTGAAATAATGAACGACGACGGCACAATGGCGCGAATGCCGGAACTTGAAAAGTTTGCGAAAAAACACGATTTGAAAATCGTTTCGGTTGCCGATTTGGTGCGTTACCGAAGCCAGAAGGAAACGCTCGTCAAATGCGTCGTCGAAACGACTTTGCCGACCGAACACGGAGATTTTCGCGCTTTTGTTTATGAAAACGTCGTCAACGGCGAAACACACGTCGCCATCACGCTGGGCGAAGACTTTTTGCAGACAACCGAACCTGTTTTGGTGCGCGTCCAAACCGAGAATATTACGTTCGCGATGTTCGGTTCAAAACTCGGCGAAGCGTCTCAGGCAATTCAGTCTTCGCTCAAAAAAATCTCCCTCGCCAAACGCGGCGTGATTCTTTATCTCAGACAACGCGAACACAATCTCGATTTGATTCATCAATTGCAGACCTTTAAATTGATGCAGGAAAAAAATTTGGATTTCTCGGCGGCGCGGCGTGAAACCGGCTACGGCAATTTCCGCGATTACGGCATCGGCGCGCAGATTCTGAATGATTTGGGCGTTAGAAAAATCCGTCTGCTGACGAATCATCCGCCGCGCATCGCCGCCATCGAAGCGTTTGATTTGGAAATCGTCGAAACCGTTCCATTATAAAAACATAAAAGAAATTGCGATTTAATTTTAATGCCAGAAGAAAATACAAATAAAACCGAAGAGTCGAGTGAAATTGTCGAACAGCCCGAAACGACGGAAGATTCCGCGCCCGAAACGGTTCAGCATAAAGGCTTTATCACGCGCCGCCGCGTCGGTTTTTCGCTCGGCTTTCTCGCCCTGATTTTGCTTCTCGTCGGTATAACGTCGGTCGTTCTTTACCGCACGGGTTATTTCGACAATTACATCAAAGCGCAGTTTGTCGCCAAAATGAACGACATCGGCGTCGTTTTCGACGCCGACGTTTTCCGCGTCGGCATCGCGCCGCTTCGCGTCGAACTTAAAAACGCAACTTTTAACGACAAAGTTTCCGGCGACAAATTGTTTTTTATCAAAGACGCCGATTTGAATTTAACCGTTACGAATCTTTACGCGTGGCAGTTAAGCCGCGACATAAGTGTTGACACGACAAATATTAACGGCGTCGAAGCGTTTGTGAAATTCGACGAAAACGGCAAATCGAATTTCTCGAATTTGAATCTCATTCAAGACCAAGCCGGCTCACGCGTTAATTTCAAATACACATCGGCGAAGTTTGCAGTCAAAGACGGAATCGTTCACTTCGGCGACGCGCAGCATAAAATTTCCGGCGACGCTAAAAACATCTTGTTTTTTCTCGAACCGGAAAACGCCGCCGTGCCGGACGAGCAGAAACGCTACAATTTCGATTTGACTTCGACCGATTCAAATTTTGTCTATGACGAAAGCAAAGTCGAGCAAATCGACATCTCCGCTAAAGGAATCGTGGACAATTACGGCGCGGAAGTCGCCGAATTTAAATTAACGTCGCCGCTCGGCGAGTCGAGTTTGAGCGGAAAATTAACCGATTGGGAACGCTTGATTTACGATTTTAATATCGATTCGACCGTCGATTTAACGCAGACTTCGAGTATTTTACCGCTCGGAACGGCGATTCGCGGCGTCGGAAATTTCAGCGGACACGTTACGGGCGAAGGCGAACGATACAGAATAGAAGGCGACATCAAATCCGACGCGCTCGCCGCCGACAATATTCGCCTCAAAGGTTTGAACATAGCCGGAACGGTCGCGGGCGAAAATTCGATGTATGAAGCCAACGGCAAAGCGATTGCCGAAATGCTGACGTTTGAAGATTTTCAAATCGACGCGCTTCAGCTTATCGGCAACATTCGCGGCACGGGCAGCGATTTCAAATGGTTCGGAGAATTGCAGGCGGCAGCGGCAAAATCGCCGTTGGGAACAATCGCCGGACTTTATGTAACCGATGCCGTCGGCGAATACAAAGACAAACAGTTAAACGCAAATCTGGGAGCTGTCCGCGCCGGAAATTTCAACTCGCCGGACGCCGCCGTCCAGTCTTTGCAGGCGCGAAACGTCAAAATATTTTCCAACGAATACCGCACCGACGTATCCGCGCCGAATCTTCGCGCCGGTGTCGTAAAAGCTGCGGGCGCAACGATTACGGGCGCTGATGCGGGCAATCTGAAACTTTCAAAACGCGGCGACAACACGGAAATAAACGCCGGTAACTTTCGCGCCAACTCGATTCAAACTGCCGATGCAACCGTCAAAGGCGTCAACGCGGGCGACGTAAAAATTACAAATCGCGGCAGTCGAACCGATGTCAATGCCGGAAATCTTCGCGCTCAAACGGTTGAGACAAAAGATGCGCGATTGAGAAATCTGAATGCGAGAAATCTCGCCGTTCAAAGTCAAAACGGCGCGACAAACATTCAAGCCGGAAGCGTGCAGGCGGACGGTTTAACGGCGGGAGGCGCAAACGTCGGCGCGCTGACCGCTTCGGGCGTAAATGTTAAAAACAGCGGCAGCACGACCGAAGTTTATTCCGACAACTTGAAAGTCGCCAAAGTCGAAACCGACGCGGCGACTTTAGGCAGCGTCAGCGTCGCGGGCGTTCGCCTGACAATCAGACAAGGCAGAATCGAAGCTCGTTCGGGCGATATTGACGCGGGAAACGTCGCGCTGACGAAATCGGCTTTGCCCGAAGGCGGAAATCTCCAGAACGTCAAAATTTCTAAGCCGGTTTTCATTCTCGAACCGTCGGGCGCGTATCGCGCCAGCGCCGATATGAGCCTGGGCGGCGGCGTTTTGGGCAGCGTCAAATTAGGCGCGGCGCGCGCGTCGGTCGTCGCTCAGAACAATCAAATCGCGCTTAATAATTTAACCGCCGACGTGATGGACGGCAGAATAAATGGCGACGCGGTAATCGCTCTGAATAATCGTAATCAATCGCGCGTCGATGCCGAATTTTCCAATCTCGATTTATCGAAACTGCTTGCTTTGCAGGGCGGGCGCGTCGTGCCGGTTGAAGGAAAAGCGACCGGCAAGGCGAATCTGACTTTTGCCGGAACGAATTTCAAAACCGCCAGCGGAAATTTAACCGCCGATTTCGCGGCAAACGCCGGAACGAGCGAGCGCGGGCTTGTGCCGTTAAACGGAAAATTGGGACTGACGGCAACAAACGGACTTTTTAACGTCGATTACGCAAATCTGAACACGGAAAAAAGCGGGGTCAACGCGACCGGAAAATTTGATTTAGGCGGCAGCAATTCAAATCTAAATATCGCGCTGAATTCGGCGGACGCCAGCGAAATCGAGCGTATCATCCGGGTTCTGAACATTTCGCCCGAACTCGAAGCGCAGCTTGATTCAAATCAAGTTCAGTTTGGCGGAAACTTAAATTTCAACGCCAATGTAACCGGAAATTTGTCCGACCCGACGATTGACGGACGCGCATCGATTGATTCGCTTATTGTGCGCGGGCGCAATCTTGGCTCGCTCGCCACAAATCTTTTTGTTTCGCCGAACGGAATCGAGTTGCGCGACGGCGTTTTGCAGGAACGGAGCGGCGGAAATCTCGCTTTTAACGTCAACATTCCGAGCGTCGGCACGAATAATATCTCGGTTGACGCCAAATTAAATAATATAAATACGGGCAATCTGCTTGCCGCTCTGCCCGGCGGAATTCTGCCCGCGCAGTTGAATGATTTTCAGGCGCAGACTTCCGGCACGATAAACGTTTCGGGAATTCCCGGCAATTTACAGGGCGAAGCGAATATTTCATCGGGCAAAGGCACGATAAACGGCGAGCCGTTCGACGGTTTCGACGCGAAGGCGACGTTTGCCGGAACGCTCGTCAACCTCGAAAATTTTGAAGCTAAATTCGGCGAAGGATTTCTTCACGCCAACGGAAATTATCGAACTGATTCGAGCGTTTTCGACATCAACGTCGAAGGCAGAAACATCGCGCTGGCGCGTGTTCGTCCGTTTATTCCGAACGGCGCGAATTTTTCAAATATCAACGGAACGGTTGATTTGACGGCGAAAGCGACGGGCGAAGCATCGAATTTTTCGACTTACAACATAAATTTTAACGGTGTCGGGCGCGGCGTTGTCGTCAATGAAAACGGTTTGGGCGATATTACGTTTGCCGGGAATACGGTCAATCAGGTTTTGAACGCGAATGTAACGGCGAATTTTGCGGGCAAGCCGCAGGCGATTGTGGCGAGCATCAATTTCGGCGACGAAAATCTGCCCGCCAAAATCGAAACAACGTTTAATCAGACCGAATTAGCGCCGTTTATCGCGCTCGTTCGTCCGCCTGAAGAAGTTCCGATTAGCGGACAATTAACCGGCAGAGTTTTTCTCGAAGGCAATCTTTACGGCATAGGCGCGGACGGAAAGCGCGGATTTACGACCGACAATCTGCGCGGCGCGGCTGAGTTCAGCCAGTTCGCGCTCGCTATCGGCGAGACGCCGCTCGTTGCGACCGAGCCGGTTGCCGTGCGGTTCACTTCGAGAGAGATAATTGTTGAAAACGCGAAGTTTGCGGGCGGCGGCACAAATATCGTCGTTACCGGCTCGAAGGCGCTGACCGACGACGGCATTAACAATTTAACAGTTGACGGGCGTGTAAATTTGAGCGTTTTGAACGCACTTTCAAAAAACACGTTCGTCAACGGTTTCGCAGGCGTCGCCGTCCGTCTGACCGGCGTCAACGCTTCGGCGCGGCTTAACGGCACGGCGGATTTGCAGAACGTCGGCGTTTCGACCTTTATCGGCTCGGAAAGATTGTCGCTCGACCGCATTAAAGGGCGCATTTTATTTACTACGAATCAGGCGCAGATTGACAACTTAACCGGATTTTTAGGCGGCGGCAGAATTACAGCCGAAGGCGGCGCGACGCTCGACGGTTTGCAGCTCGAAGGTTTCCGGCTCAACATTACGGGAAACAATTTTACAGCGCCGCTGCCGCCTGATTTTATTACTACCGGAGACGCGGAAATTACATTCAGCGGCAGACGCGCCGAGAGCGGCGTGATGAGTTCGTTAATTGCCGGAAGAATCGTGGCGAAACGCACTATTTATACGCAGGATATTGATATAGGAGACATTATCAGCGGGCGGAGCGAAGGCTCGCTGTCGGCAAGTTCTTCGGGCAGTTCGGGTGGTTCGTCATCGTCATTTATCGGCGTTCCGAATCTCGATATAAGCATCGAAGGGCGCGACGCGCTGGTTGTGCGCAATAATCTGGCGGATTTGACTGCTTCGGCGATGCTGCGCGTTACGGGCGACACGGAATATCCGATTGTTTCCGGCAGAGTTACCGCCGAGCGCGGAACGATTTTCTTTCGCAAAGACCGATACGAAATTCAGCGCGCGGTTGTCGAATTTCCGCCGAATACGGCAATCGAGCCGTTTGTCAATTTGCAGGCTGAAACCGAAATCAGAGGCTATACGGTTATCGTCAACTTAATCGGTGAATTAAACAACACCGAAACGCTCAACGCGACCGTAAGGTCGAGTCCGGCGCTGCCGCAGGGCGATGTTATTTCTCTGATTACGACCGGCAACCTGGCGAATAGCGACACGGGAATTCCGACGCTCGCGCAATCGGGAATCAATACGGCGGCGGAAATTCTGACCGACGAGCTTATCAATAACCCTTTGAGCAAAGCGACCGACAAACTTTTCGGCTTGAACCGTTTTGAAATCGACCCGATTGTTTCCGGTCAGCGGCTTAATCCGTCGGCGCGTCTGACGGTCGGCAGACAGGTAAATAAAAATCTTCTGGTAACGTATTCGACCAATCTTTCGGGCGACCAGAATCAGATTCTGGCGCTCGAATACCGAGTCTCGAATCGCCTTTCGCTCGTCGCTCAATACGAACAGCGTTCTTTGAGCAACGTTACCAGAAACAATAATAATTTTAGTTTTGAAGTCCGCTTCAGAAAGAGATTTTAATCGAATGGAAAATGGAAAATGGAAAGCGGAAAATTCGAGAACCGGCGGCGTCCGGCTGTCGTCTGCCGTTTTCCGCTCGCTCGCGTTTTTTTTACTGCTCGCCGCTTACTGTTCGACGCTCGCCGTTTCCGCGCAAAGCAGATACGAAGACCGCCGAATTACGAATGTCGAAATCGATTTTGAACGCGCCGGCGCGGACGATTCGACCAAAGACCAATTTCGGCTCGTAGCGCGCAATGCTCTCGGCGAAACGTATTCGCTCGTCCGGGTGCGCGACGCGATAGACGCGCTTTACCGAACCGGCAAAATCGTTTCCACAACCGTGCGGGCAACCGACAGCGGAGAAACGGGCGTTAATCTGCGCTTCATTATCCGGCGCAAAACCAGAGCCGAGAAGGTCTACGTTCAAATCGGCAATACGACGGGCGAAAAAGTAACCGAACAACAGCTTCTGCTGCGGCTGAATCTGCTTAATCCGGGAACGGCGATTTCCGAGCAGACGCTGAACAATAACAAAGATTTAATTCAGGATTACTTGCGCGAGCGCGGCTATTTCAACGCCGAAGTTACGGTTTCCCAACAGCCGATAAAAGACGAAACTCAAGTCGCCGTAACATTTAACGTCGCGCCGAACGCACAGGCGACGGTCGAAAGTTTTAATATTGACATTACCGGATTCGATAAAGCGGTCGAGACAAAAACGCGTGAAAAACTTGAGCTTCAAACAGGTGAAACGTTTTCGCGCCGGATGCTCGAATCGGACGTTGCCAAAATCCGCAAAGCTCTCCGCGAAGAAAAATATCTCGCGCCCGATTTGACCGAGCCGCGCGTGGTTTATAACCGCGAGAAAAATTCCGTCGCCATCGAATTGACGGGCAAGGTCGGAGCGGTCGTCAATGTCGCGGTCGATACGGGAAGCGAGAAAAAAATCAGCGACAAAACGCTGACAAAACTTTTATCTATCAAGCGCGAAGGAACGCTCGACTACGCGGCGATTATCGAAGGCTCGCGCCGTCTGAGAAATTATTACCAGGAAAAAGGTTATTTCTTTGCCGAAGTTACGGCGCTCTGTTCGGTCAAACCGGAATTTACCGAAGATGAAGCCAGCTCGACCGCCAATCAAACCGAAGTTTTGTGCGGCTCTCTGACGGGCGCGGATTTAACCGACCGCGTGGTCGATGTCAATTATAAAGCCGACCTCAGCCGCCGGTTAAAGCTCGTCGATATTCGCATCGAAGGCGCGGACGATATTCCAATCGAAGGCGGCTATACATTCACGACTGAAAACGTCCAGAGCGTTTTAAAATCCAGGGAAGCCAACGCGCTCGGCTTTATACCGTTTTTCGGTTACGGGCGCGGCTACACCAGCAGCGAGATTCTCGAAGACGACCGCCTGACGCTGCAGTCTCTACTTCGTGAACTCGGTTATCGCCGAAACACGGTTTCAGTTCGGCAGGGCGTTTCGCCGACCGGCGAAGATTTGCTTATTACTTTTGTCGTCGATGAAGGAATTCCGACGCGCATCGCCGGTGTCGAGATTAAAGGCAACACGGCTATTTCCGAAACGGTTCTGCGTTCCAAACTGCCTGATTTAGCCGGGAAAAACTTTTCGCGGGCGCGCGCCAGAAACGGCGTCCGTCGATTAGCCGAATTTTATTCGCAGGAAGGTTTCTACGACGCTAAGGTAAATTATTCGCTCGTCGAGCTGCCGACGGACGCCAACGCCGCCGAAGAACAGGTTAAAGTCATTTACAATCTGCAAAACGAAGGCAGCAAAGTTTTCGTCAACCGCATTTTGATAAACGGCAATGAAATGACCGACCGCGACGCGATTTTAAAGGCGATAAATTTACGCTCCGGCGACGTTTTGAGGGCGACCGATATTTTCGCGAGCGAACAGAATTTATACGGCACGGACGCGTTCAGCCTCGTCGAAATTAAGCCCGAACCGGCGGGCGCGACCGCCGACGGCACGGGACGCCTGAGCGATATTATCATCAACGTCGAAGAACAAAAGCCGCGGCTTCTTCAATACGGCGGCGGTTTTTCGACCGACATCGGTGCGAACGGATTTGTCGATATTCGCCATTCCAATCTGTTCGGCAAACTTCAGCAGGGCGGCGCGCGCATTCGGCTCAGTCGCCTTCAGCAGCTCATCCAGATTGATTATCTCAATCCGCGCTTTATGCCCGACGGGAAAAATCGTTTCGCGCCGCTCATCTTCAGCGCTCAGTATCAGCGCGATTCGACCGTTACGCGATTTTTCCGCACGTCTTTCGATAAGGGAACGGGCGGAATAGTTCAGAGAATCGACGAGGACGGCAACCCGATTGACGAATTCGGCAACGAAGCCGGCTCGCCGACCATTAACCGTTTCACGCTTTCGGCGGAAACCAGCCGCACCGTCAGCAAAAAATACAGAAGCATCCTGTTTCTGCGCTATAAGTATGAAGACGTGCGTATTTTCAACGTCGAAAGTCTTTTAATCCGCGATTTGCTGCTGCCCGACGCCAAAGTCCGAACTTCCGGTCTCGGCTTAAACTTCGCCTTCGACACGCGTGAAAGTTGTTCGATTAAATACACGCTGCTTGAAATCATCGCTAAAGGCGACCCCGGCGAGCCGTGCCGTTACAGCGCCGGCGACCCGACGCGCGGCAGTTATCTCACGGCGGCGTATAATTTCTCGCTGCCCGCGCTCGGCGCTAATATCGGTTTTCACAAATTTCAAGGCTCTTACAACACTTATTACACTTTGCCGCAATTGAAAAATACGACATTCGCCGGACGCGCCATTCTCGGTTTGGCAGGTGTTTTTTCGCGCGACCGAAATTTTTCGAGCCAGTTTCCCGGACTCGAAGGTATTCTGCCGATTAGCGAAAGATTTTTCGCGGGCGGCTCGACCACGCTTCGGGGCTTTGAATTTGAAGGCGCGGGACCGCGTGTCGTCGTCGCGCCGCAGGGAATTTTCCGCAACCAGCAGCGCGAGATTGTAACGTTAAATCCGTTCACGATTCCGTTCGGCGGAAACGCATTGGCAATCGTCAATTTAGAAGCGCGTATTCCGCTGACGACAAGCGTTCGCGTCGTTCCGTTTTACGACGGCGGCAACGTCTTTCGCAGCGTAAAAGACGTTTTCAAAACGCCCGACGCGGTTACGAACGACATTTTCCGGCAAAACCTGCGCGCCGTCTGGTCTAATACGGTCGGACTCGGACTTAGAATTAAAACGCCAATCGGCGGCGAGTTTGCCGTCGATTACGGTTATCTGCTTAACCCGCCGGAATTCCTGATTCCGCAGACGCCGCCGCCCGCCGCCGTTCTGCGATTAAAACAGGGACAGATTCATTTTCGCTTTGCACAGGCGTTTTAAGAAGTTTAAGGTTCAAAGTCGAAAACTGCATTTGACTTTGAACCTTAAACTCTTTTTCTAGTTGATTGCCGATGAAGAAATTATATGGCTTTCGTCGAGTTCGACGATAAAATTGTCGCTAAACGATTCTTCGGTTGATTTGACCGGCGATTCCGCTTTTACGGTCGAAAATTGTTTTCTCTTTTCGCGCCGCGAGCTTTTCGCCGCATACATCGCCTTGTCGGCGGCGACGATTATCTGGTCGAGTGTTTCTCCCTGTCGCGGATAACAAGCCGCGCCGACGCTGATTCCGACACGCGCGAAACTTTCTCCGCCGTCGATCGGCAGGGTAAAATCGAAGACGGCTTTTTCGATTCTCCGGCACAATTCCTCAACGTCTTCACGGCAGGTTTCCGGTGCGATAATCACGAATTCGTCGCCGGCGTAACGCGCCAGAAAATCGTAATCGCGCAATTGCCCGCGCATTACTTTTGAAACTTCCTTCAATAATTTGTCGCCCGCCTTGTGTCCGAAAGTGTCGTTGACGGCTTTAAATCCGTCGAGGTCGAGCATCAGCAGATGAAAAGTGGTTTCTTTGCGCCCGGCGCGCGCCGCTTCCTTTTCAAACTGGATTTGCAGACTTCTGGCGTTCGGCAGACCGGTCATCGGGTCGGTCAGCGCTCTCGATTCGGTCTCGGCGTGCTGGAGCGCCGTCGAAATGGCGTCCGAAGCGATGCGCGAAATCGCTTCAAGCAGACGCAGATGCTCTTCTTCGTAAGTTTCGATTTCGCACGAATAAAGCGAAACCGCGCCGACCATTTTTTCTTCGGCGAGCAGCGGCAGCGAAGTCATTCCGGCGTATTCCTGAACAAGCTCAATCTGGTTAAAGGTAAAATCCAAACCGGGGTCGATGTCGTTGACGGGCTGACGTTTTTTCAAAACGAATCCGGTCGCGCCTTCGCCGGCTTTGACGCGTTTCTCGCTCAGCACGGCGCTGTTTTTGCCCGAAGCGTGCGCCGCTTTTGCAAATTCGCCGTTTTCTTCCGAAAGATAAACGACGCACGTATCGAACGGCACGAACTCGCCGATTTTCTGGACGAATAACGAAAGCGTGTCTTCGAGATTCAGCGACGAGCTGAAAACCCGCGCCAGTTCGTAGAGCGTGAAAACTTCGCGGTTGGCGCGTTTTATCTGCTCGACGTAATTCTGGTCGTCGTCGTCGTCGTAAAAGTTTTGCAGCGTGCTTTCCGTATCGAGGTCATAAGAAAATCCCTGCGCCTCGATTTCGGCTTCGAGCCGATGCAGATTTCGCATAAACAAATCCACGATTTTCGGGTCAAACTGTGTTCCCGCGCCGCTTACAAGAAATTTTCTGGCGTCTTCGCGCGAAACCGCCGGGCGATACGGGCGCGCGCCGCGCAAAGTGTCGTAAGCGTCGGCGACCGATAAAATCCGCGCCGTCAGCGGAATATCTTCTTTCGCCAGACCTTCGGGATAACCGCTGCCGTCCCACATCTCGTGATGATATTTAACGGTCGGAATAACCGGATACGAAAAATTTACCTTCTCTAAAATAGACGCGCCGACCGAGGCGTGAATTTTGGTTTTTTCCAGCTCGGCGGGCGTCAGTCTGCCGGGTTTATTCAAAATATGGTCGGGAACGGCTAATTTTCCGATGTCGTGCAGCAGCGCTCCCGTGTTGAGCGCCTGGAGTTCATTTTCCGACAAATCCAAAACTTTCCCGATTCCGACGGCGTAAATCTGCGTGCGGCGAACGTGTCCGATGCCCACCTGGTCGCGCGCGTCAATCGCCGTCGCCAATGCTTCGACCGTTGCCAAATGAACGCGGCTGGCTTCGTAAATTTCCTTCGTTTTCTGCGCCAGACGAGCGAGGTGAATGCGGTAAGCGAGATGCGAAAGGAAAGCCAGCGGCAAAACGACCAGACCGAAAGCCAAGCCGAACTGCCGGAAAGCAAAATGCAGCATAAAGACAGCAGAAATGCTGACCGCACAGCTTGCCGCCGTCCAAAAAAGGTTTTTCTGCCGGATTTGAAAAGGCGCGGACGAATCTTTGGATTGAACGAATAGCGAATCGAGAATCGTCGATAAAATATAATGAACCGAAGCCATTATGACGGCGGCGCTTAAGAGCCAAATGAACGCGGGCGAATTACCGGCGGCGACGTTTTCCGTAAATCCGGCGGCATAATTCAAATAAAAATAAAAAGCGTGTCCGGCGGTAAAAGCCGCGACAATACTGACGGCTGCTTTGTAAAAACCGTGTTTTTTATTTTTTGAAACGGAAATACAGCCGACGACCGAAGCGGCAGCGGCAGCCAAAACGCCTGCTGAAACGCCGAGCCAGATAACAGTCCAGAATATTAAAATTTCCCGAATCTTAATTTTTACTTTTGTTTTCGGAATCGAAAATTGATACTGCCCGGTCAAGCCCGCGACAACCAGTGTCGCAAACACGACGGCAAACTGCGCGGCGGAAAATGAAAAGCAGTCGTAGATACTCGCGGCGAACACGGCGAAGCTCGCGAACAACATTACGCACCAGAAAATTTTGGCTTGCGGGTTGTAATCCGAGAGGTTGAATTCTTTTACTTTGATATTCTCCAAAAACATATTTTTAAGCCTTCTAAACCGCGTCGATTATTTTTATAATTCAGCCGGGGAGCTGAAGTCTGTCAGTGGCGAAAGACAAAAACCGCCGCTTCTCCGTATCTCAAATTTCGTGCCATATTTATACTCGGCAAAAATCAAGCGAATGTTAAGAAAAAACTTTAAGTCCTGTCGGGCGTGCTATAATTTCATTCAATCTGACAGGTCAATCTGAACGATTAAAGTCATTTTGTAAAAACGTCGTTACAGTGTTTTGAAGTTTTTAAGGCAACAAAAACAGCCGTTAAATGTTTCATAGATAAACCGTAATTTCGATGTCGCTGATTTTCAAAACCGGGCGATTGAGAAGTTTTGACCGACACTCTTGACCGCGAGAGATGAAAGCAGAGTTTTTTTCAATAAACAAGTTTTAATTCATCGAACTAAAGAATTTGAAGACAAGCTCCGAGTTACAACTTTAACTTAATCGACACTGAAAAATCAATGTTTTTATAAATCGCGGATTTTTTTATACGACGAACATCTTTCCGGGTTACTCAGGAAAGACCTTAATCTTTTCTGCATCAAATCTTCGCGCGCGTTCGGAGGTTTTAGATTAACGGGCGACAATCGTTTCTGAAGATTTCGGAGAATCAGCGAATGCGGTTATTAAAATTTATAAAGCGAACGCATCTGTTTTCCCTTATCCGTCCCGGCGGGCTGATTTTGCTTTTCTGCATTTCGGTTTTTTCACAGACCGGCGACGACGTTATTCGCATTGAAACGGAATTAGTTCCTTTTGAAGTTACGGTTACGGACAAAAACGGCAAGCCGGTGCGCGGTCTCGAAGCAAAGGATTTTAAGGTTTTTGAAAACGGCGTCGAGCGCGCCGTCGATTTTTTCGAGCCGGTAAAACGAAACGACGAAAGCCGCCCGCTTTCAATAGTTTTCGCGCTCGACGTGTCGGGAAGTATGACGCAGAATGAGCTTTTGCGGCTGCGCGACGCGATGCGCGGCTTTGTCAAACGGCTTGCCGATTACAATTCGTATTTCGCCGTGATGACCTTCGGAATGGAAGTAAAAACTTTGCAGTCGTTCACCAACCGACCCGACAGGCTGGAAAAAACTTTTGAAAAAATAATGCGCGACCAGGAAGGACTTTCGACGCACGCTTACGACGCGGTTGATGAAGCGGTTCGTCTGCTTCAAAAAAAATCGCCGACCGGCGCTAAAAATAAACCGCCAAAACGCGCCGTCGTCTTAATTACCGACGGATTTCCGGTCGGCGACACCGTTTCGCCGAAAACCGTCATCGAACGCGCAAACAGTGCGGAGACAACTGTTTATTCTGTGATTCTGCCGTCTTACTCGCGCCTTCAGACAGATAAAAAACCGCTGCCGACATTACTCGATGCGAGCGGTTTGATTGAGAAAACCGGCGGGCGCACCTTTTACGTAACCGAAAAAAGTTTCGAGCCGCTCTTTAAGGCTTTAGCCGAAGAAATTACGGCGTCGTATGTTCTGGCGTTTTACCCGCAGGCGGAAACGAGCGGAAACGGCGGGTTCCGCGAGATTCGGATTGAAGCCGCCGACGGTTTCCAAATCAAACAAAACCGTCCGGGCTACGAAGCCAAACGCTGAACAAATGATTTCCGCACCGCGATAAACGACGACGAAACGGCGGTCTCTAATACTCGAATTCTTCTTCGTCGGCGGCAATATCGTCTTTATCGCTCGCTTCGTAAATATCCAGTTCAATCGGGTCGAGACCGACCACTTCCAATTCCGTTCCGCATTCGTCGCAAGTGATAATATCGCCCTGTTCCGAGTCGGCATCTACATAAACGTCTTCGCTGCATTCGGGGCAAGCTGTTGTCGGCATTTTTCTTTTCTCCAGATAATATTTAAAAAACTTACTGCAATATACACGCGAAATCCGAATTGAAATTCCGTGTATATTTTTTCAATTTAACTTTTTTACAAACGCTTTGGCAAAAGCCTGTTTGATAAAGAACTTAATGTTTATTTGTCGCGGGTTACAGGTAAAAGTTATATTACCAACTTAACGGTTACGACTTAAATATGCAATTTCCTTTCAAAATAACTGAAAATAAAAAATTCGACGTTATCGGTTTCGGCACGAACGCCGTCGATTATTTAATCGTCGTGCCGGAATATCCGCCGTTCGATTCAAAGATTCGGCTAACCGAATATGTTCAGTCGGCGGGCGGCGAAGCAGCGACGACGATGGTCGGTTTGCGGCGTTTAGGATTAAAAACGGCTTATGCGGGTCGATTCGGCAATGATAAGGAAGGCGATTTCGGACTTCAAACTTTGCGCGACGAACACGTCGATACGCGATACGCCGAACAAATCGAGGGCGCGCGAACGCAAATCGGATTTATCATTATCGACCGGCGAAACGGCGAGCGAACCGTTATCTGGGAACGGGACGAGCTTCTCGCTTATGCCGCCGAAGACGCGCCGGTCGAAGTCGCCGAACTCGGAAAAGTTCTGCATTTTACGCCGCACGACGCGCAGGCGTGTTTAAGATTGGCGAAAGCGGCAAAAGCCGCCGGCGCAATCGTCTCGATTGACATAGACAATATTTTCGCGGGCGTCGAAGAACTTTTGCCGCACGTTGACGTTTTTGTTTCTTCCGCCGAATTTCCCGAAAAACTTGTCGGCATCGAAAACCGCAGAGAATCTTTGCGCGAAATAAAACGACGTTTCGGCTGCCGAATTGCCGGAATGACTCTGGGCGAAAAAGGTTCTTTGATTTTGTGCGAAGACACGTTTATCGAAACAGGCGGTTTCGCCGTGCCGAACGGCTGCAAAGATACGACGGGCGCGGGCGATGCCTTTCGCGTCGGGCTTCTCTACGGTTTAATAAAAGGCGAATCGGTTGAAGCCGCGGCACGAATGGCAAACGCCGCCGCCGCTCTCAAATGCCGTCAGCTGGGCGCGAGAACGGCGCTGCCGAACGTCGATGAACTGTTTGAAATGGTAAATTGAATCTGCGCGGGAAGATTTTCAGACTTCGCTTAAAACCACGATTTCCGAACGGCGTTTAGCGTCGTCGAGAAACTTTTCGATGTCGACGGCAACTTTTTGTTCACTCAGAATTTGATTGATTTGGGCGCGTCTTTCGTCCAGCGACGGCATTAAAAGTCCCGGATTCCGGCGGCGAAAATCCGGCGTGAAAACTTCGCGGTAATATTTGGCTTCGTCTTCGCTGGTGATGACGACAAAGGAACGAAACCGAAAATCGAGATATTTTTCAATCGAAACGCGCCGCGCCATCATTCGCTCGAAATTATCGTCACTGACCGAATCGAATCCGACCAGATTCAAGCGTTTAATAAACTCGGACGTTGACGGAAAAAGCGCCAGAACACGTTTTATCTCAGCGTCGACTTCTTCTTTGTTCGGCGTCGAGCGCGGCAGACGTTCGGCTTCGAGCGCGAAAAGCCTTTGATTTATAAGGATTTGCAGTGCGCGGTTCAAATCTTCGGAACTCGGCGGAGAGAGCGGCGCGTTCGGTATCAACGCGAGCTGCCACAGTAAATCCGAATAAGTTATAAGTTCCGTGTCGAAACCGTTGCCGACCGTCGCCACCATTTTATCGACCGTAGTTTCCTGCGCGCGCGCGCTTCCCGGAACAACCGCGAAAAACAAGACGAACAAAACGATTGTCAGGCAGTTTTTTTTCAATTGCGATGATGCTTTTTCCATAACGATTTTTTAAGTTTAGGTCAATTTAACCGGCTGTCAAATATAACGGTTAAAACACGTGTTTAAACCGTTGACAAAATGTTAAAAATCTTTTTTAATTAGTGAGGAAGTTAATAAACCTTTCACATCCTGAAATCAACCAGCCTCTTGAGATGACAAATCCGGCAAGCAAGTTTGTCAAACTAGCAATAAAACCAAAATGTTAGCTCCGAAGCAAATAAAAAGTAACCCGGAAACTTATTCTTCCGCCGGGAGAAGTTCGGAGTCGTCGCGCGAACTGAAATTTATCACGGAGCTGGGCAGAAGTCTGCTGTTCACGGTTCACCCGAAAAAAGCGGCTTTGCGAGTTGCCGAAGCTGTCCGAAAGGAAACCGGAGCCGAGATTTGCGCCGTCGTCGTCGAGCTTGAACACATCGGTTTGATTACCTGCGCCTTTACGCCGGAGAATACGGAAGCGAAATCAGGCTTTCTGCAAAAAAACCGATTTAAGAAATGGCTGGAAATTCTGCCGCCGCAAATTTCCTCAAGCGAGGAAAACGAACCGGAATTTCTGCTCAAAGGCGAAACGCACGAACTCGAATACGTTTCGCCGCTGCATATCAACGGCGTCGTCAAAGGCGCTCTGGTCGTCGGTTTTCGCAAAAAACACGATTGCGCGGAGACGAAACGGCGCTTGATTGACGCGGCGACTCAGATGACGGCGATGAGTCTGAATCTTTCGGCGCATTACGAAGCCGCCATCAATACGTCGATAAATCACGCGCGCGAAGAACAGCGACGGTTCACCGAATCGGTTCTTGACGCTCTGCCCGTTTCGCTTTACGTCATCGACCGCAATTACCGCATCGTTACGTGGAATCGCCACCGCGAAATCGGCAATCAGGGAATGGCGCGCGACGCGGTTATCGGGCGCGACGTTTTTCAGATTTTAGCCAAATATCCGAACGGAAAACTGCGTCAGGAATTCGAGCGCGCCTTCTCGACCGGACGCATCGAGCGCATCGAACAGCGCACGATTAACGACGACGGCTCGACCAGACACTGGCTCGTCAGCAAAATTCCGATGACCGACGCGGAAACCAAAGAAGTTACGCACGTTATCACAATCGGCGAAGACGTAACGATGCGCGTCGAGGCGATTCACGCCGCCGGACGCGCCGAAAAACTCGCCGCCGTCGGCAGGCTCGCGGCGGGCGTCGTCCACGAAATAAACAATCCGCTGGCGACCATTTCCGCGTGCGCTGAAGCGCTGGAAACCAGAGTGAGCGAAGGCGCGTTTGACGAATCGGTCGAAGTGGCGGACTTGCGCGATTATCTCGAACTTATCCGAAGCGAAGCCTTTCGCTGCAAATCAATCACGACCGGACTGCTCGATTTTTCACGAATGCGCGCGGGCAATCGTTTTCCAATCGATGTCGGCGAGATTCTGAAATCTTCCGCCAGACTTTTGTATCACCAGCGGCGCGGCGACAGCAGCGTCGAAATAAAAATCGAAGCGGACGCTGATTTGCCGCTAGTCGAAGCGGACGAAGGACAAATACAGCAAGTCGTCATCGCGCTTTCGACCAATGCCATCGACGCGATGAACGGCGGCGGAACACTCACACTGCGCGCTTACGGTCAGGAAAACCGCGTCGTCGTCGAAGTAAGCGATACGGGCGTCGGCATCGCCGCCGAAGATTTATCGAAGATTTTCGAGCCGTTCTTTACAACCAAAGAAGTCGGCAAAGGAACGGGTCTCGGATTAGCCGTCTGTTATGGCATTATCACCGAACACGGCGGGCGTCTCAGCGTTCGTTCAAACATTGGCGTCGGCACGACGTTCACGATGTTTCTCCCTAATAAAGTTGCGGCTCCTGAGAGTTCTGAGAGTTTGTAGAGTTTATAGAGTTGAAGGAAATTTCTTTTACTCTACTTACTCTACAAACTCTCAGAACTCTACGAACTCTACAAACTCTATAAACTTATGTCAAAACTTTTAGTAGTCGATGATGAAAATAATCTGCGGCTCGTCGTGCAGAAGGAAATGACGCGTCAGGGACACGAAGTCGAGACGGCGGCGGACGGCGAAGCGGCGTGGAAACTGCTTGAAGAACAGGATTTCGATGTTCTGCTGTGCGATATAAATATGCCGCGTCTTGACGGCATCGGATTGCTCAGACGAATGCGCGAGCGGACACAAAATCCGCCGGAAGTAATAATGCTGACCGGACAGGCGACGGTCGAATCGGCAATCGAAGCGATGAAGCTCGGCGCTTACGATTATCTGACAAAACCTTATCGCATCACCGAATTAGGCGCGCTCGTCATCCAAGCCGCCGAAAAGCAAAAACTCAAAGTAGATAATCAGCGGCTTCGGGCGCATATCGAGCGGTCAAATCAGAATATGCCGGAAATTGTCGCTCAATCGGCGCAGATGAAAGAGATTCTGCGTCTCGTTCAGCGCGTCGCCCATTCCGACACGTCCGTTTTGGTTACGGGCGAATCCGGCACGGGAAAAGAACTCGTCGCGCAGGCGATTCACCGCTTAAGCCCGCGCAGCGGCAAAACTTTCGTCGATTTAAACTGCGCCGCTTTGCAGGACAGTTTGCTCGAATCGGAACTTTTCGGACACGAAGCCGGCGCGTTTTCCGGCGCGCGCGCAAGAAAATTAGGACTTTTTGAAATCGCCGACAGCGGCACTTTATTTCTCGACGAAGTAATGGAAATGCCGTCGCACCTTCAGTCGAAACTGCTGCGCGCCCTGGAAACACGCTCGTTTTTCCGCGTCGGCGGTGTCAAAAAAGTTGATGTTGACGTGCGATTAGTGGCGGCGACCAACCGTAATTCGGCGCAAGCCGTCGCCGAAGGCACGTTTCGTTCGGATTTGCTTTATCGCATCAACAGCTTCGAGATTCACATTCCGCCGCTTAGAGAACGCCGCGAAGACATCGAGCCGCTCGCCCGCCACATTCTGCAAAAAATCGCCGGCGCGGGTGCGCCCGAAATTGCGCCGCAGGCGCTCGACGCGCTTTGTTCATACAGCTGGAGCGGAAATGTTCGTCAGCTCCGCAACTGTCTGGAACGCGCCGCGCTGCTTGCCGATAACGGCAGAATCACAACTAAAGAACTGCCGCCCGAAGTCGTCTATAAAACAAAAGAGCCGAGCGTTTCGGTCAGCTATAACAGCGCGAAAGACAGCGGCACGACAAACGCTTTCCAAAATTCAGCGCCAGCCGCGCTGCACGAAATCGAAAAACAGCAGATTTTGCGAGCGTTGGAGCAAACCGGCTGGCATCGCGGCAAAACGGCGGAACTTCTGGGAATTTCATCATCGACGCTTTACCGAAGACTGCGCGAATACGATTTGGAAACGAGATAAAATCCAGATTAAAACTCAGGAACAGGACGCGGGCGAATGCCGATTAAACGGATTAACGCAGGCAAGATAAAAAATAGTAATTTGTATTTGCTGTTTCATATCCGTGTTTGTCCTTGTCTTATTTCTTTTCCCGGTTTTGTTTCCGGCTCTTAATTGTTTCCGAAAACGCGCTTCGACATTATTCGCCTTTAAGTAACTTCAAGCCGCGCGCCGTAAATCAGCAGCGATTTTGTCATATTTTATGCGAACCGATTAACAGGAACTTCCCGCCAAAAACTTCGTATCAACTTTTGGAAGGAAACAGACATCAAAGCCGAAATCGATTTTCGGAATTTAAGGTCGGTTTATTTGTAAGTTTTTAATCTTTAATGAGGAGAATATGAAAATGACGGAAACGGAAACGAATAATCAGGGGCTAATCAAACCCGAACCAATTAACGACCAAACGACAGGAAACGAATATATGAGCGATTTTAAAACGCAGGCGCAGAATTACGGGCAGCAGTTTCAGGACGCGGCGGGCAAAGCGAAGGTTTTCGCCACGGAAAAGTTTTCGCAGGTCAGCGATAAACTGAAGGAACTTGACGGCAAAGACCCGCAGCAGCTGGTCGAAGAAGCTAAAGAATACGCGCGCAAGAAACCGGGACAAACAATTTTGGTTTCGGCGGCGGTCGGTTTGTTTTTAGGCTTTATTTTTCGCGGCAGAAAGTGAACGGAAAAATTAAAACAAGCGGAAACACAAAAAAGACGATGAATTTTTCATCGTCTTTTTTCATTTAGCGGAAAAATGAGCGCGGACTTTCAACCGGCGCTCTTTTCTTAAAGTCAATTGTTAAAGGTTATGCCTGCGCGTGAATCAGGCGACGCACCTGGTCGCCGAACAGCACGTCAATTTTGTGCGGCTCGATAATCGCCATAACTTCGCCCTGACCGAAAGTGGTGTGAACCATCGATTGACCTTTGCGGTATTTTTTCGTGCGGTCGTATGGGACGCCGGCTTTGGTTTTGTTCATCGAAGTCGATGTTTTAACGTCGCGGCTGAACGTGCTGACGGTTTCGCAAGCGTCGCACGACAATTTCGTAATCATTCCCTGTTTCGTCACCGTTACAATCGTGTGATTTTGGTCGGCGTCGCAAGCCGAACACAATCTTTCCACCGTTTCGCCCGCTGCAAATTTTTCTTTTTTCATAACTTAAATTTCCTTATTATTTTTATATAAATTATCTGGTGCGAGCGGCGCGAACGCTGCGTCTGCCGCCGAGAAATGGTTTAATCGGCGTTTTCGTCGCCGTCGAACCGCCGAAATTCGGCAGTAAAATTCTTTCAACCGGCTGTCCGGTCAGCTTTTCAATAGCGCGCATCGACGGCTCGTCGTTTGCCGTAACCAAAGTGATAGCGCGTCCCGTATTTCCGGCGCGTCCCGTGCGTCCGATGCGGTGAACGTAATCTTCCGGCGCTTCCGGCACGTCGTAGTTGATAACGTGCGAAATCGAATCGACATCAATTCCGCGAGCGGCGATGTCGGTCGCAACAAGAATGCGCGTGTTGCCGTCCTTAAAACTTTTCAAAGCCGCTTCGCGCTGTGACTGCGAGCGGTCGGCGTGCAGGCGTCCAACTCTGTGTTCACGCGCTTCGAGAATGTGCGAAAGCCGGTCGGCTTCGCGTTTCGTGCGCGTGAAAATCAAAACTCTTTCAAATTTTTCGCGTTCCATAAGGTCGAGCAGCAAAACCGTTTTCGAGTGCTGCGCCACCGGATAAACCGATTGCTCGATAGTCGCAGCCGCCGTTCCGCGCTGGCTAACCTCGACATATTTCGGGTCTTTCAAAAGCGTGCGGCTGATTTTTTCGATTTCTTTCGACATCGTTGCCGAAAACATCAAGGTTTGCCGTTCCGCCGGAATCATTTTAATAATCCGATTAATCGCGGGCAGAAAACCCATATCGAGCATTCTGTCGGCTTCGTCCAGAACGAGCGTTTGCAGCTGCGAAAAATTCACCGCGCCCTGTTCGACGAAATCAATTAACCTGCCGGGCGTGGCGACGATTATGTCCGCGCCGCTTTTCAAACCGTCAGCTTGTTTTTTATAACCCGTCCCGCCGATAAGCGCGACGCATTTAATTTTCTTCGGCGCGTAATCGCGGCACGCCGCTTCGGTTTGTAACGCCAGCTCGCGCGTCGGCGCAAGCACCAGAACCGAAGTTCCCTTCGGCTTTTTCTCTGTTAATCTCTGAATAAGCGGCAAAAGAAACGCCGCCGTTTTTCCCGTTCCGGTTTCGGCGCAGGCGATAATGTCGTCGCCGTTTAAAACTACCGGAATCGCTCCGGTCTGTATCGGTGTCGGCGTCTCATAGCCGAGCGACTCGCATCTGTCGGCTAAACCGGGATGCAAGCCAAGTTCTCTAAAACTCATATAATAATCAAAATCCTTTTCTGTTTTTGTGTCGCTCGAACCGAACAATTCGGGAGCGGTTGTTTTGTATAAATGAAAGCGAAAATTTTACGTTTTGAAAGCGGTTTGGTTTTTTCTAAAACCGACTTTTGCAAATTTCCCGCGTATAAAATTTCAAGCTCCGAAATGACGGCAAAAAATGTGTGCAGGCAAAACAAAACTCTTTTCTTCCCGAACGCTTCGGAAAGAATAAAGAAGTTTTTCAACGAAAGTAAGCCTAAGATGTAACGGTTGGCAGCGAAGGTCTTGCGTGTGAACGCTCCCGAAAAAGGAAGCAGCTTCTAACTAAATTTTCTCCGACTCTCAAACTATCCAAAACGTCCTTGTAAAATTTTTTAATAGATACGAAACACCGTCGATGAACGAGAGAAGGAACTGTTATTTGAGATAATGCACTATTTACGGCGAAATAGCAATGTTGCGAGATTTTCGATAATTTTATAATTTAAATTACTGAAAACAACTACTTTTTCGTTTTTAAAGGAAATAATTTTTAACTGTTTGAAAAGCAAACAAAATCCATTTCAAACGCGGATGCTTTTGACGCATTACATATCGTAAATTTATTGTCTGTAAATCGAATATGAAAATTTTCCGTCACTTTCTTTGTTGATACCGACTGACGCGCCGAAAACATTTATGTTATAAAAATCGAACGAGCCATCGCTCCGTATAAATTTGAGTGGATATTGAAACCTGATTGAAGTTTTGTATCTGACTTTTTGTTTAGTTGAAGTTTTTGCTGACACTCTGCTTTTGATACGTAGAATAAACACCGGATTTTCGGTAGATTGCGCCGCGTCATTAAAAATACGTATTACGTCGGGCATAAATTTTACGGGAAATAGTATTTGGCGATTCGTTTCTAATAAAAGCGAGTTTCTTTTAAACGAGCCGCGAGAAACAGAGAGTGCGGTTTTCCTAAATTGCTTATCAAGTTTTTTGTTAGCTCTCGCTACGCATTTTTGATTATTGGCGACGTTTTCCCCACAGTTTGCGTATGCTTTAGATATTAAATCGGTAACTGTTTTTTCATTGGAGAGCAACAGATGATATGTCAATTTCCAACTGCTGTTGCGGTCATCGAAGCCAACATCTTCCGGTTTCGGTGTTCCGGTTAAGTTAAACTTTAAGTCGATTTTTTCCAACAAATTCGGCGAAGCCGTCTGAGATTTCGCGTCAGTCGTTTGGGATAAAGCTAGACTTGCAAAAAGCACCAAAAAGAATGCTGCCAACACAATTTGTTTCATTTTCATTTGGTTATTGATTACTTTCAAAGAATCGTTTTTGAGGCTTATTTTACATTGATTCAAAGCAAGACAAAACTAAATTCCACAATTCCGAATTCAAATAATATCCTTTTCTTTATCAAAAACCTTTCTGTTTTATCCAATCACTCGCCGCGTCTTTCGGCGCACGTTTGTCGCCGTCAACCGCGTAATTTAAGCGGCGCATTTCTTCGGTCGAAATAGCGTTGTTTAATCGTTCAAAAGTTTCGTTTAAGATTTCCGATTTGTCGCGGCGGGCGATGAAAACGGCTTGATACGGCGGGAAATAACGGCGGTCGTCGGTGAGTTGAACAAGGTCAAGGGCGGCGATTAAACCGTCGGTC
>JBBPXZ010000073.1:0-12081 GCA_038200355.1 Pyrinomonadales bacterium
CTTATTTTATCCATTTATTTCTCTCCAGCGGCTTTGTAAAACTGCTTGGTTTTCACGCACTATTCTCATTGCCCGCCGCAGATGATTGCGGTTCAATCCGCGATTTTCTCTTAATAAAGGCGCGACTGCAAAGTTTATTGCCGCCTCGCCGTTCTGATGAAAAACGTGGACAGGCATCGGTTTATGGTCATTCAGGTAAATCATAAATCTGAACTCTCTGTATTGAAACAGCACGCGCGGCACGTTCAAATAAAGCCTAATCAGCTTAGGTTTGTCAAAAATTCAATGAAATATTAATAATAAAAACTGATTTCCAAGCGGATAATCTTTTCTCAAACCAACAATTGACTTCCAATGCGAAACAGCCTTTTGAAGCGATAATTTTTGACCGTCGGCGGGTTGTCGGCGGTTGCTCGACACAGCAGATAGTATCGGCGGCGTCATCAGCATTGATTTCCACATTTGCTATTCGCGAATAGCGAACGGCAACAAAATTCAATTCACATTTTTTGTGAGTTCCACCCATGTTGTTTAAGGAAGAAATATGGAAAAACGGTGCAATGCCGGTGCAATTACAGTGCAATCAAAATCAAGCAGGCGTTTGTCTACAGGGGTTTGACGATTACATGGGATTTTTGGTTTGGTGCAATTGAGCGGTGCAATGAGAGGTTAATCCTTTCAACGACGGGTAAGAAGGGGGCGGTTTCAGTTGAAAGCACATTTTCTGTCAAAAAGATTTTTGTAGTATATTGAAGCTGCTTTCTCAAGCAGGATTGATGACGCTATCTGCCGGTGCCGAAAGCGGGTTGGATAAAAAGTGGATAGTTTTAAAAAATTGAAAAATAAACTCCTGCAAACATTGAGGTTAATGAGCCGTTAGAGTCCGACCCTCGGCACACTCGCTTCTTTTGTTTTGTAATTCTTAATTCTTCAAAAACCTTTTCAAATTAATTAAAATTTTCAACTGCGAAATTTGTTATTTTCCGGTAGCCATAACGGGCTGATGCGGTTAGAATTTTGGCAACGAGTTGCCCTATGACAAATTCAAACGACGATTTGAAACAGACGGACGCGGCGGACGCGGTTCTCGACAACATCAATCCGCTGCCGCGCTCGATTGTGCGGCGGACGGCGTTCGAGCTGCTCGACGGCGAATGGCGGTTCGCGCTCGACGTTGACGACCGAGGGCTGAAAGAATACTGGTTCGTGCGGCACGAATACGCGGAGCGGGCGGCGTTTCCCGGTTCGATGGAATCGCATCTCGCCGCCGCCAAAGACGCTAAGGAGACGCACGCGCTTTATTCGACGAGCGACGAAGCCATTGCCTGGTACGAACGCGATTTTTCAGTGCCGGAAGCGTGGCAAAAATCGTCCGACAAGCTGACGCAGCTTACCTTCGGCGCGTGCGGCTACGAGACGCGCGTGTGGCTTAACGGCGTCGCGCTGAAGACCATCGAGGGCGAAGAAGTTCATTTGGGCGAGTACAATTCGTTTTCCTACGAGCTGCCGCCGGAGCTGCTTCAGCCGGTAAATCGTCTAACGATTCGCGTCGCCGATACGATTGACTCGCAGATTCCGCGCGGCAAACAGGCGTCGCGCGTTTATAAACAAGGCGGCATCTGGTATCAGACGATTTCCGGCGCGGTCAGAAGCGTCTGGATTGAACAGGTCGGGCGCAATCGCCTGCGCTCGCGTCTCGGCGTTATCAGCAGTTTGCGCGATAAACTGGTCGAATTCGACTTGACGACGCGCGTTCATCAGGCGGGCATTTACCGGCTGCGGCTGACGGTTACGCCGCCGGGCAAAAACAATGGCGACGCGGCGGCGAATACGATTAAAGCCGAATTTGAATTAACGCTCGAAGAAGGCGAAAAGCAGCAGCGTGTGCCGGTGGAAATTCACGGCGCGGAATTCTGGTCGCCGAACGCGCCGAATCTGTATCATTTATCGGCGGAACTGGTCGCGCCGGACGGCATTATCAACGGCATCGAAACGCATTTCGGGCTGCGTAAAATCGGCGCGCGCGGTCGGCACGTCTATCTTAATAACGAGCCGATTTACCTCGACGGCATTTTATACCAGCCGGGCATTTCGACGTTTGAGGAAATGCGGCGGCATTTGCTGGCGATGAAACGGCTGGGCTGCAATCTGGTGCGCGTGCATATCGCCGGAATCGACCCGCGCATTTACGCTATTGCCGACGAAATCGGTTTAATGCTGTGGGTTGAAATTCCAAGTCCGCACAGCTCGACTCAAGTCAGCCGCGACAATCATTGGGCAGAATTACAAAGAATGTTGGTTTTTATCGTGTCGCATCCGTCAATCGTCATCCTGAGCCTGTATAACGAAGACTGGGGCGCGGAAGACATTACGACGAATGCCGAAACGCGCCGCTACATCTCGAATACATTCGATTATATGCGGCTTTACTATCCGCAATTATTAGTCGTCGATAACGACGGCTGGAATCACGTCTCGCGGCGCGGAAAACTCTGCTCGCACCTGTTGAGCGTTCACGTCTACACGCCGGACGAAGCGGCGTGGACTTCCGTTTTAGACCGTCTCGTCGCCGGAGAAACCAAAGGCGTTGCGGCTCAGTCGCTGATTGTCGGCGACCCGTATTTCTACAGCGGACAAACGCCGCTCGTCATCAGCGAATGGGGCGGATTCGGCTTCGTCAATTACGGCGGACCGACCGAAGGACAGCCGGACGAACGCGCCGACAGAATCCGAGTCTTCAAACGCGAAATGCGCCGCCGCCCGATTGCCGGCGATATTTACACGCAGGCGACGAGCATCGAAGACGAAACCAACGGAATCATCGACCCGCAAACCGGCGAGCTGCTCGTTCCGCCCGGACTGCTCAGCTCCGGTTCTTATGTTGACGAATAATTAAAACCGGGAGCGCGGACATCCTGCCCGCAAAGGTTGCGAGAGCAATCTAAAAACGCTCAACCAAAATTCAATGCGAAATTTAATCTGAAGTTTTGCGAATGTCAAAAGCGTTCAAAGGCGCGCAGGACGCCCGCGCTTCCGGGTTGGTTAAAACAAATCGAGTTCCCAGCGTTCCGTGTGTTCGATTGATTCGTTCGGCGCAACGGTTTTAAGCGGCGAAAGCGTTTCGACTTCGACAAAATCGCCCGCCGTGTAAAGCTCGGTGTTCGAGTTCAAATCTGGATACGCGGCGTTTTCCTGAAAGTCGAAACGCTTTGTAAATTGCAGATTCTTATAACGATACGCCGCCCAGCCTTGTTTATTCAAAATGCCGATTTTCTGCGGCTCGGACTTTTTAGAATCAACCTTCAAGCGAATAAAATCCCTGTCGAATTTCCAGCGCGAATCGGTAAAATCCGTGTAAGACCAGACGGTTAAATTTCTGACGGGAAGCAGATTTTCGCCGCTGTAAGGCGCGAACGGCTCGTTCGGAATCAGCGCTTCGCCGCCGCCGCGCAGAATCGTCAGCGCCCACGCCGCAATTTCGATTTCATTATCGCCGCGATTTGTAATTTTATGATGAACGGTAACGCCGCTTCCCGTTTCGTCTAAGGTTACCGTAATTTCCTTTTGCGTTTTCGTTACCGTTTCAATCGGCTGAACGAGCCGAATCGAATTTTTCGCCGCGTCGAATTCATATTCAACCGTCGCATTGTCGGGCGCGTAGGAATTCGGCATATTTTCCGGCGCAATCCACAGGCGATGCCCGCCGTAAGGTTTAAATTCGCCGAGCGCGGTTTCGGTTTTCGCCTCGAAATGCTCGCCCAGAACGTTCTCGCCGCCGACGAACGAATATTTAATTATTCGCGGTCCGACACCGGTCGTAACGACGATTTCGATGTCGCCGTTCGCCAGACGAATGCAGTTCGGCAAATTTTTATATTCGATTTTTTCCATAAAAATAAAACGCTTTTTACGCGCCGACCGCTATCTCATTTGCTCCGTCCGCCGCGTTTGAAACGTAGACATCCGTTTCGATTTTTGTTTGTTTTCTGTATTCAATCGATATTTTTTCGGCAAACGCCGCCAGATTTTCACGCTTTACCAGATTCACCGTCGAGCCGCCGAAGCCGCCGCCGGTCATTCTCGCGCCCAAAACACCCGCGCAGCTTCGCGCGATTTCGACCAGCAAATCCAATTCTTTACAGCTTACTTCGTAATCGTCGCGCAGGCTTTCGTGCGACAGACACATCAAATGCCCGAATTCCGCAAAATCGTCTTTCTTCAGCGCTTCGGCGGCGTTCAAAGTCCTGGCGATTTCCGTAACGACGTGGCGGCAGCGTTTTCTGATAACTTCCGGCAGATTCGATTCGTATCTTTCAAAATCCGCGACGCTAACGTCTCTCAACTGTGTAATTCCGGGCAGAAATTCGCGTAGAATTTCCACGCCTTTTTCGCATTCGGCGCGGCGCGCGTTGTATTCCGAAGACGCGAGTTCGTGTTTGACGTTCGTGTTGCAGATGGCAACCGCCAAATCGCCGGGCGCAAACGGAATCTGCTCGGATTCTAAACTGCGGCAGTCGATAAGCAGCGCGTGTCCGCGTTTTCCCATTGCCGAGATGAACTGGTCCATAATGCCGACGTTCGCGCCGACAAATTCGTGTTCGGCGCTTTGTCCGGCAAGCGCGAGCGTAACTTTGTCAACGGTCTGACCGGAAACCTCGGACAAAGCCAGCCCGACGGAAATTTCCAGCGCCGCCGAAGAAGAAAGTCCCGCGCCGTGCGGCACATCGGACGAAATCAACAAATCCGCGCCGCGCAGTTTTACGTTTTCACCGCGCTCCAAAACACGCGCCGCGCCTTCGATAAAATCGAGCCAGGTGCCGCGCATCTTCTGTTCGGGCGCGTCGAGATTTATTTCGCCCGCGTCGTCTAATTCGATTGAACGAACCAGAATTTTTCTGTCCTGACGAACGGCAGCAGCGACAATCGTTTCGCGTTCGATTGCCATCGGCAGCACGAAGCCGCCGTTGTAATCGGTATGCTCGCCGATAAGATTAACCCGTCCGGGAGCGCGAAAAAATCGCGGCTCGCACCCGTAAAGCGTTTGAAACTCGGCGCGTAGATTTTCGAGATTTATTGCCATTATAAATTTTTCACTACATTCTTAAATAATCGGCTCGACGAGCGCCCGCAGTTCCGCCGCTTTTTCTTCCGGCAAAGTGTCGTTGATAAACAATCCCGCGCCGGCTTCGCTGCCCGCAAGGAATTTCAGCTTCGTCGCCGTTCGCATCGGCGGATAAAATTCGATGTGAAAATCGAAAAATCCGTAATCCGCGCCGTCCGACGGGCGATTGTTCATCGCCATAATATACGGAAAACTGACATTGAAAAGTTTGTCGAACGCCGTTAAAACCTGCTTGAATATTTTTGCTAAATCCTCTAGTTGCTTCAATGAAAAATCGGTTAAGGCTTCGGCGCGCGCGTTCGGATAAATGTGCAGTTCATACGGATAACGGGCGAAAAACGGAACGAGCGCCGTAAAAGATTCGTTTTCGGCGACAAGGCGGCGTCCGTCTTTTTTCTCGTCTTTTAGAATGTCGGCAATCAGATTCCTGCCGTTTTTCGCTTTGTAGTCGCGGCATTGTTCGACCTTTCGCGCAATGCGCGGCGGCACGAACGGGTAAGCGTAAATCTGCCCGTGCGGGTGCGGCAGGGTAACGCCGACGGCTTCGCCTTTGTTCTCGAAAATGAAAACGTATTCGACAAAATCCAGACCGCTCAAATCTCTGAATCTGTCCTGCCAGACCTGCATCAATTTATAAATCTGAGAAACCGGCTGCTGCGCGAGACTTGAATTATGTTCGGGCGTATAAACGACGACTTCGCAAACGCCGCGCGCCGGGCGCACCGGATAAAGCTCGCTGCCTTCGACGGCGGGCGCGGGCGGATTCGGCTGAAGACTCGGAAATTTATTTTCAAAAACGACAATATCGTAAGTCGATTCGGGAATTTCGGTCGGAAAACCGCCGGGCATCGTCGGACACAGCGGACAATATCCGGGCGGCGGAAAAAAGGTTCTGTCCTGGCGGTGCGTCGCCGTTACCGTCCATTCGCCCAAAAGCGGATTCCAGCGCAGTTCAGACATTTTCTTTCACCTCGTTTCGTGTGGTTTTTTCTTCGTCCCCGAACGTGTAGAAAATAATATAACGCCTGCCGTCCGGCATCGTCTCGCGCCGCCGGCGCATTTCGCCGACTTCATTTTTTAATTGGTTTTCTTCGTTTTCCATAAAAACTCAAATCAACTAAGCTTTGCCGCTCAATAAAATCTGTCCGCAAAGGCTGTTGAATTTAAAACAACCGCAAAAATCCGGTGTTTTCTATTTCCCTTTTCGTGCTTTTCGCGTGTTTCGCGGGCAAGATTCTTTAAGATTTAATAACGGGTAACTTAAATTAGCACGATTAGCCGCCGAAAGACACGCTTCTTTCGGCGATTTCAACGCTTTTTCCGCCGCTCGGATTCTTCAAAGCGGGCGCGTGTCGCATCGTCAGTCAATTCGATTCGCAAATTTAAAACATTGTCGGCGACGAGCGAAAATTCCGCGCACTGTAATTGTAATTCACCTTTTTTATTTTCCCGAAACTCGTCCGGCAGATTCTTATTCGCCGACAAAACGCGAACGAATTGGCGGAGCGCCCGATTGTCGCGTTCGGCTTTATCGTTTTTCCCTTCGTAGAAAATCTCGATTTGATAAAGTTTGTAATCGTAAAATCGCAGGTAAATGGCGCGCACGTTCGGCAGAAACGACGGCGGCGGTTTTTTGATAAAGTTTTGAAAAAACGAACCTTCTTTTCTGATTTTCAGTTTCAGGCTTTTGCCGAAAACGCCTTTCACTTCCGCCGGCGTCATACCGAGCTTCAGATTAAAAAAATCCGGCGCGTCGCTTAACTTCAAATCACACGTTTCCCGCGCCGCGCCCGAAACGCTTAAAAACAGAAACAGCAATAAAAAAAATCGCATAACAGTCGGAGTGCGGTCGGAGCGCGGGCATCCTGCCCGCAAAGCGCGCAGCAGCGCGCTCAAAGCATATCGGTCAAAAACTTGATTTCTATCTAAACCTTTGCGAACGCTCTGACGCGTTCACTGCGGGCAAGATGCCCGCGCTCCCGGTGAAAAACGATTTTCCTTTGAACGGAAAGCGCATTTTTGCGGGCGCGTTTTGTTATTATAAACAAACTTCTGAAAAACTTCGGGGTGAAATATTGGAAACACGACAAATCGGCGAATCGACGCGCCCGAAACATCGATTATTAAATGCTTTATCGCTCGCCGCGTCGCTCGCCGCGCTCGCGTCGGTCATCTGGATAATCGTTCCCGCGCTGTCTTATAATGTCTGGCTTTTTTCGGTCGCGGCGAGCGAGTGGAGTTTCGCATTCGGCGCGCTCGCCGTTTTCGGCATCGTCTGCGCACTGATTTACGGGCGCGGAAAAATTAAATTGGTGTCGGCTCTCACCGGCGCGACTGCGCTTTCAATCGCGCTTTACCCGTTTTTCAGCGCGCTTTCGGCGGCGCGGGAAAACGACGTTTCGCTTTCGTTAAATCAGTATGCAAAAGGTTTTTGGAAAAGCGGCGATGAAAATCGAATCGAAAAAGAAACTTTCGCCTTTGCGGATGTCGGCGGACAAACGCTTGAGCTTGACGTTTATTCGCCGCCGGACGATATTCAAAAAAACGGCGCGGGCGTCGTCGTCGTTCACGGCGGTTCGTGGAACGCGGGCGGGCGCGGCGATTTTCCCGCGTGGAATTTTTGGCTCGCGGCGAACGGCTATACGGTTTTCGACATCGATTACCGGCTCGCGCCGCAGCCGAATTACCTGACGGCAACCGGCGACGTAAAATGCGCCGTTTTATGGATTAAAAGACACGCGCCGACGTTCGAGATTTCGCCCGATAAAATCGTTCTGCTCGGACGCTCGGCGGGCGCGCATCTGGCGCTGCTCGCGGCTTATTCGGCAAACGACGCGCGAATTCCGCCGAGTTGTCCGAACGCGGAAACGACTGAAAACGCGCCCGCCGATGAAAAAGTTCGCGCCGTCGTTTCGTTTTACGCGCCCGTCGATTTGATTTGGAGCTTTGATAATCCGGCAAACGAGCGCGTCATCGACGGCAAAAAAACGCTGGCGCAGTTTATCGGCGGCAACCCGCACGAATCCGGCGAGATGCGCGACAGATTTCTGCTCGCCTCGCCCGATTCGCACGTGAACGGTAAAACGCCGCCGACGTTTTTAATTCACGGCGGCGAAGACCAGCTCGTCAGAAGCGAAAATATGGATTTGCTCGGCGAACGACTGAAACAAGCAAACGCGCCGCATAAAACTTTATTTATGTCATACGCGCAGCACGGTTTCGATTTTAATTTCAACGGCTGGGGCGCGCAAATCGTCCAGCTGGTTCTGCTCGATTTTCTGCGCGAAAATACCGAATCAGTCAAATAATATTAAACGCGCAAAGTCGGCGAACAACGCCCGCTCGCGTGTTATCATCTTGAATATGCGTTTGCGGCGGGGGAAAACTCATAACGTGATTTCGGACGCTGACCGCATCAAAAAAAGCAATATGAAGAACTCAATGAAAAAAAATATATTTACCGCGCTGTTGATGGTTTTTACGATTACCGGCGCGGCTTCGGCGCAGAATTATAATCAAACCGCAAAGCGCGAATCGGCGCGCTCGGACAAATTTACCGGCGGCACGATTGAAAAAACCGCGCTCATTGCGGGCGACGGCGACAATTTGAAAATTACCGTCAACGTTCCGGCGTTTCAATTGACGCTCTGGCAAAACGGCAAGGAAGTTAAAACCTACTGGGTAGGCGTCGGTATGAAAGACCACCCGATTTATATCGGTCAGCGCAGAGCGTCCGCCGTTATCTGGAATCCGACGTGGATTCCGCCTGACAGCGATTGGGTTAGAGAAAGCAAAGGCGTCAAGGTTCACGAAGTCATCAAACCGACAGACCCGCGCAATCCGATAGGCAAACTGAAAATTCCGCTCGGCGACGGTTTTCTGATTCACCAGGCGAAAGGCGTCGGCGATTTGGGCAGTCTCGTTTCGCACGGCTGCGTGCGGATGCTCAAACCGGATTTGTATGATTTGGCGGAAAAAATCGTCGCGGCGCGCTCGCTTCCCGTTTCGGCAAAGCAAATCGCGGGCGCGAAAACCAATCTTAAAACTTTGCACGTGGACGTCGCCCCGGCGATTCCCGTCGAGATTACATACGACACGCAGGTTGTCGAAGCCGGAAAACTGCATATTTACCCGGACGTTTATGAGCGCAAAACGAACACGATTGCAAATCTGCGCGCCGAAATCGAATCGAGCGGCGTCGATTCAAAACATATCTCTGACAGGGAACTCGAAAATATAATGGCGCGCGCCGTCGCTAAAAAACAGTTCGTCGTTTCCTTAGCAAACATCAAAGCCGGACGCGAAACCAGCGGCGGACGCGTAATGCCGGTTGTCCTTCGCGGCATCAACACGAACGCCGCGCCCGCTCGCAGCACGAAACGCGGCAACGGCGGTTTGCGCTCGCGTAAAGCTTCTCAGTAAGACTTCCCGGAAAATAAATCAGCCGCGAATAACACAAATACCACGAATTATTCTTCTTTCTTATTCGCGTTATTTGTGTTATTCGCGGCTAAAAACATTTTAAATTTTATTTTGTCGGTTCGGTGTAAGTTTTCAGCCGGTTCGGGACGTATTCCCAGTGCCACGGCTCGTAGTAATACGGGTAGAATCCGAACTTTTCGGCGTTTTTGACCAGCCATTTATAAACCGGCGTCTGAATCTGTTGAGCGCGGTTGAAATCTTTGGTGATGACCGGCTCGCCGCCGACGTAGATGTCGAGCGCGTGTCCGGTAAAATGCGGGCTGTTGGTGGCGAGTCCGGCGCGTCCCGAATTCGGCGACTGTCTGCGCAGTATCGCTTGATATTCGCGGGAACGAAAGGCGGAAACTATTTTCAGAAACTTTTCTTCGGGAGCGAGTTGGCTCGCGTTCGTCGTTCTTAAATTAAGCGTCGGGTCTTTTGCCGCCGCCGCGACCATTCGCTTGTAGGCGGCGTAGGTTTCGCGCTCGACTTTGAGCAGCTCGATTGAGCGCGTCGGGTCATAAAATTCGGCGATGGGCGCGGTTAGTAATTGATTCGGCGCAGGATATGTGCTGTCGTTTAAGCGCCGCGACTGCCAGTATTCGACCATTTTATAAAGCGTTTCGCCGTCGAGCTTTCCCGTCGTCGGCAGTCCGAACTGCTGCTGCCAAATCGCAACCGCGCCCGCGAATTCGGCGGTTTCCGCGCCCGTCGCCGCGCCCGTCGTCTGCTGAATCAGCGGCACGTAAATAAACCAGCCGAACTGCGATTTTCCGCCGAACGCCCAGCGCAGATTATATTGAAGCCGCGCGTTTTCAGCCGCCGCCGTTTTCAAACCGGACGCCGACACCGGCGCGACAATCAACAGCGGCTTCGGCTGATTTTCGACATTCGCCGTCCCCGCGTTTGCCTGCGTAACAGCGGTTGCCGATTTCAAATCCGTAGTTACGACCACGCGCTCGCGCTGCGCATAAACGGTTAATTGCGGCAAAACCGAATTCCAATATAGAAAGACAGCCGTAAAAAGTATGCCGACAGCCGCCGCGACCGGCAGAAGATAGGTTTTCCAACTTTGCATATTGCTTTATAACTCCGTCAATCTTTCTCCGCTCTCACAAGAGCAGGCATTGATTTTATTTCTTTATGTCGATTTTTCCAAGTATATTGTAATGACGGCGATTTACTTAAACTGTAGGGGCGAGCCGTTACAATCGATTATGAAAAACACGATACTGGTTGGAACGTGCGGTTTCGGGATGACGAAAGATAAATACTCGCGGGAGTTTTCGTGCGTCGAAGTGCAGCAGACGTTTTACCAGCCGCCGCAGATAAAAACTCTTGAAAAATGGCGCGGCGAAGTTCCTGAAATGTTTGAATTTGCGGTCAAAGCGTGGCAGCTTATCACGCACGAAGCGAAAAGTCCGACGTATAAACGCTTGAAACGCCAATTAACCGAAACCGAACGCGCTGCCGCCGGACGATTTCAGCCGACGGCGATTGTGCGCGAAGCGTGGGAAACGACTTTAGCCTGCGCCGAAGCGTTAAAGGCGAAAACGGTTCTTTTTCAATGTCCGGCGAGCTTTAAGCCATACGCCGAAAATCTCGAAAATCTCGAACGATTTTTCGATTCAATCGAGCGCGGCAAGCTGGATTTCGCCTTCGAGCCGCGCGGCGCTGACTGGACGAATTCGATTATCAAAGACATCTGCGGGCGGTTCGATTTGCGCCACGTCGTTGACCCGTTTTCGCATATCACGACGATGCCCGATAAAATTTATTACCGGCTGCACGGGCGCGGCGGCTGGCGCTACAAATACGAACCGGACGAACTCGAAGAACTCGCCGCGCTTTTGCCGGATGACAAAACCGCCTATGTTTTCTTCAACAATGTCCGAATGACCGAAGACGCACGGGTCTTTCAAGACATTCTCGAGCGTTGAATAACTCTGACCGCTCGCTATTACACTTGAAGGACAAGGCATTACACGAGAACGGCGAGGTTTGACAATCAGCGGACGCGTCGTTACAGTCGGCAGACAAATCGTTACGGTTGACGAACGCGACATTCGTAATGTCGGGCGCGATATTGCAAATGTCGCGCCCGACATTACGAATGTCGGGCGCGTTATTACGAGTGTCGGGTGCGACATTACCAGTGTCGGATGCGTTATTACCAGTGTCGGATGCGATATTGCCAGTGTCGGACGCGACATTACATTTATCGGGCGCGACATTGCACTTGTCGGACGCGTCGTTACAATCGGCGGACGCGCTTTTCTTTTTGATACAATCGAACTTATGCAGCCATTAGCCAACCAAATCAGACCCGAAACACTCGACGAATTCGTCGGGCAGAAGCATCTCGTCGGCGCGGGAAAGCCGCTTCGCGCCGCCATCGAACAAGGTCATATTTTTTCTTTCGTGCTGTGGGGAACGCCCGGCGTCGGCAAAACGACGCTTGCCAGAATGTATGCAAACGCCATTCACGCCGATTTTCA
>JBBPXZ010000074.1:0-11740 GCA_038200355.1 Pyrinomonadales bacterium
CGCGGTCAATCTACTTTTTGTATGCGAGCCTTTTCGGTTCTCTTTCATCTTTCGCTAGCCTCGAATAGATTTTAGCGGAAATTACTGAAAGTCTTGCACTAAAAGTGCAAGGTTTTGACCTGCGTGTTTCAAAGAATAAAAGTTAGATTTATCCTTTATCTCTCCCACAACAATTTTTCGTGCAGTCTTCCAATTTCGCCTTCAAACGGCAGACGCGAATTCGCAGAATATTGAGCGATACGTCGAGCGAATCGGCGAGACGCTTGCGCGCCGCAATCATCGTGCGTTCGTCCGTGTCATAATACGCCGTAACAAGACGGCGATTTTCGGCGGAAAATTCCGCCAGACATTTTTCGAGACAATTCATTCGCGCCTCGCTCGCGTCGTCCGGTTCAACCGCTGCGTCTTTCGCAATCAAATTTTCAATCGCCGGATTTTCGTCAATCGGCTGAAAAAGTCGCTCGCGGCTGCGGCAGTCTTCTTTGAAAACAAACTGCGCGACTGTTGCCGCATACGCGCCGACGTTTTTGATTTGCTCGCCCGCTTCGATTCTTTTCATCACGCGGTCGAGAACCGTGTCGGTCAATTCGTCCGGTATTTCGCAGTTGCGCCACTCGAAAAATTTGACGAGCCGCGCGCGCAGAGATTCATACTTCGCGCCCGCCCGTTCGCGGTCTTCAGCGTCGAGCGCGGCGAGAAATTTGTCGAATCCTGTTTGAGTTAGTAAATTTTGCACTTAACCTTTTTCGCGGAAGTAAAAAGATTGACGAAAATCAAGCTAAGTGTAGATGAAAAAGCGAAAAGTGAAAAGCAGTTTTTCACTTTATTTCCAATCGCCCTGCAATGAAAATCCAGCCCAGAAATAAGCCGAGCGAAAGCGCGGAATCTGCCGCATCTCGTTTTGCGTCTGGCGAAGAGCGGCGGCGGGCGCAAGGTTTTTCTGTAAATGATTTTGGTAGAAGCGTTTCATAAATTCGGCGGTCGCCGCGTCGTCAACTTTCCACAAACTCGCCACGATGCGCTTTGCGCCCGCATACATAAATCCGCGCGTCAGACCGATTAAGCCTTCGCCTTTTACGTCTTTGCCGAGCGCGGTTTGACACGCCGACAGCACGACCAAATCGCTGTTCAAATTCAAATTATAAATTTGATTGAGACTTAAAAAACCGTCTTGCTCATTGCCGTTTTTGTCGTAAAGCGAAAAGACAAGACCGGACAATTCCGGGCGCGCCGTGTCGAGAAGCCCGTGCGTCGCAAAATGCAGAATGCGGTAATTTGAAAGACTCTCGCTCGTCGCATTCTCGCGGCTCGCGTCGAAATCCACGTTTGAAACGACTTGATTTTTCGGCGCGAATTTAGAAATGTTTCGAGCTTCTTCGCGCGAAGAAAGCAGGCGCGGCAGAGTTTCACCGAAATTAAAATCGCGCGAAACTTGTTTCAGTTGGTCGGTCTTTACGGTAATCGCTCCTGAGGTTTTAGAAAGGCGCGGGTCGCTGGCTTCAAAGATTGGATCGGCGAAAATGGCAATTGTTTTTTCCGGCGTTTTCGCGTTGTTGGAATTGAGCCGCAATTCCGCCAGCACGCTCGCCGACGGCAGAACGACGATTTCATTTTCTTCAACCAATAACTTTGAATTCTGGACTTTGGACTTTTGACCTGTAAGAGCAGCGAACGGAATAAACTGTAAAACGCCGTCGGCGACAATTGCCAGTCGTTTGCCTTCGATTTGCGCGGCAACAGGCGCGAGCAACATTCGACCAAGTTCTTCTGATAGTTTCGCCGTCAAATTCTCTTTCGTTTTATCGCGCGAAACGATTGCGTCATAAAATTCTCGCGCTGTTTTCTCAATCACGCTGCGCGCCGGAAGCGTGTGTATTTTTATCGAGTTTTTTGAGACGACCCACAAAAACGAACGCGCATTGCCGAGTTTGTATTCGAGTAGAACCGTTTCGTCGTCGAGAAGATTTTGAATGTCTTTTGCCGAAACGGTCGCGCCTTGCGTCAAGCTGGCGTAGCGCGGGTTCTCGCGGCGGATTTTCACCTGCGCGGCTTCGAGTTCGCCCGTCAATGTATTTATATCGTTCGTTATTTTGGCGAGCGTTTCGGGTTTGACTTTTTGCGCGAGCGCGGCAGTTCGGCGGCGATATTGCAGATTGAGTTTTTCCTGTAAATCCTGCGCTTCTTCCAGCAGTTTTACGTCAACGCCCTGTTTGATTTTGACGCGCGCTTCGCGGAGCAATTCGATGAGGCTTCGGGTTCGTGCGCGCTCGCTCGTCTCCAAAGCGAGCGCAACATCAGCTTCCGATTTCTCGCGCTCGTAGCGTTCGGCGAGCAAGTCGGTGTAAAGCTCGTAATACTGCAAAACGCTCGCAAAATAAACGGCGCGAAGCTCCAGATTGACCAGCTCGTTGCGCGTCTGCTCGATAAGGGCGAGACCGCTTTCGACGGTTTCAATCGCCTTCGCCAAATTTCCGCGCTCGCGTTCGGCAAGTGCCAAACCGTAAGCGGATTCGGCTTCGACGCGCCTGTCGCCGAGCTGTTTTGCCAGATTGTTCGACTGCGTGTAATACTCGGCGGCTTTCGATTTATCGCCGAGCGCGCGAAAACTTTTTCCCAAATTTCGCAGCGTAACCGCTTCGCCCGTTTTGTCGCCGAGTTCGCGCCGGATAACGAGTGCCTGCTGGAGAAAATCGATTGCTTTGGCATTATTGTCCAGCCGGTCGTAGACCTGACCGAGATTATTCAGCACATTGCCTTCGCCGCGCCGGTCTTTGACAGCGCGGCGCAAAACGATTGACTGCAAATACAATTCTTCGGCTTTTGCCAAATCGCCGCCGAGCAGATAACAACTTCCCAAGTTATTCAAAACAATCGCTTCGCCGCCTCTGTCGTTCGTCTCGCGCTGAATGTCGAGTGCTTGGGTCAGATACAAAACGCCTTTCTCGTAATCGCCGAGTTCCTTGTAAATAACGCCTAGATTGTTGAGTGCCGAACCTTCGTGTTCGCGGTTTTTGATTTCGCGCGCGAGCCGCAAGCCCGTCTCCGTCAACTCGACCGACGCTTGCAATTCGCCGAGCTGTCGCAAAACGTCGCCTCGTTCGACAACCGCCACCGTTTCCCAAACTTTATCTTTTTTTATGCGTGACAGTTCGGCGATTTGCGCGTAAGCGTCCGCCGCTTGCCTGCGTTCTTCCCGTCCTTTCGAGCGCAAAGTTCCAGCTTTTTCAAAAAGTTTATTGATTTGTGCCATCGCTTCGTTCGCCTGATTATCTTTCGCAACGGTCAGGCGAATCTCCGTTAATTTGATAACGTATTTTCCCGCGGCGGCTTTCGGACTCGTCGGCTCGACGGCAATTTTATATTCACCCGCACCGGTCGCCGTAACGAGAATCCAATCTTTGCCTGTCATTCCCGCAGGCGAATCGGTTTCGATAAATTTCTCGCCGCCCGGTTTAAATGCAATAAGTGCAAGGTCTGCAATTTTGTGTTCAATCTCGACGCGCGCCGTTTGATTTGCGTCGATTTGCACGGTGTAAATTTGCGATTCGCCGCCTTTTATTTCGCGCTCAATTGTTTGATTGAGGACGAGATTTTGACTCGGCGGCACTTGTGCAAAAGCCGGAACATTCGCAATCGAAAACAATATCGAATACGCTAACCCAATCGAGTAAAAACGAGCGGCAAACATCATAAATTTTATTGTGAATCAAAGATTTGCCATTATATTGATTTGCTTTCGGCAATTAGTCAATAAATTTTTTGCTCCGTCAATTTATCCGGTATTTATTACACCCGAAAGTTAAAAGCTAAAACTCAATGAAATTCCGTTATACGAAATGCTGCCGGCGGACAGAGCGCGGCAAATCCTGAGGCGAATCGAGTTTGTCAACACGCCGAAACACGAGTCGTGGTTGAATGTGGCTGACCCGATTTGAGTTTTTCGTAACGCAAATCGGGAGATTTATGTTTTGATTGCGGACTGTTCGTATTGTTTTGATATGACGGCGGTTTTGTCGGCGGTTGCCGCCAATCGGCTTTTCGCGGCGCGCTGGCGGGCGTCGGGCGATTATTTTTGATTTTCAAAACGGGCTGGCACGTTCATTGCAAAACGGTATCTGTATCGGCTCTCCCGCTGTTTCACGAAACCTTTATGGTTTTTCCGCTATGCCGGCGCGAATCGGACTTTACGATTACGACCGGCGGCAATAAAAATTTATAGGAGTTTAAAAGTAATGAAAAAGATTTTCGCAGTATTTATGATATTGGCGTTCGGCGTGATTATGCTGCCGGCGGCGGCAAACGCGCAGACTTATACGACGCGCCGCATTTATCGCAACGGACATTGGCAGACGGTTCGGGTTTATCGGACGACGACTGTGAACCGCACGTCGCCGTACAACAGCCGCTACCGGCGCAGGGCGATTACGCCGCAGGAACGGCGGCGTCTCGCCCGTGAACAAATGCGCTACAACCGGCTCAGACACCGCACGACGCGCGACGGCTACATCACCCCGAAGGAAGCACGCAAGCTGAACCGCCGCGCGAATAAATACAGGCGCGACGTGCGCCGCGCCCGCAACAATTAAATTGACGAAGCATCGATGCAAAATAATAAAGGGAAAGATTTATATTTAAATCTTTCCCTTTTGTCTGGGCGGCGCGTCCGTTTAGTTGTTCAGAAATTTATTAACGCCCGCTTTGCAGTCGTCGGTCAGACGCGCAATCGTGTTGACATCGACGCCGGAAGCGAGCGCGGCTTCGTAATTCAATCCGTCCACTTGATACAAAGGACGTTTCGACAAAACGACCGGCGAACAACGCGACACCCGTTTATACACTTCGGGTAGGTTCTCACAATCGGATACTGCTGGCGAACAATCCGATGATTTGAATCTAACCCGATAGTTTGCCTTTCCATTGCCTTGGCAGTTGTTTTTGAAACTTCGCGCGATTCTGAACGTAAGGTTTTCAAATCCGGCATCGCTTCAAAATCCGTTTCGCCGACAATATTGTAAAATCAGTTGTTTATTTTAACTAAGTTTATGAAAAACCGAATTTCCGCCGCCGTCATACTTATATTCGCCTTCGTCTTTCAACTCGCGCCGCTTGAAATCAGGGCGCAGCCGCCGTCGGCAGCGGACAAAGCCGCGAAACCGCAGGCGTTCGACCGCGCCCGGTATTCGATTCAGCACCGAAAATTCGTGCTTGACAACGGTTTGACTTTACTCGTTCACGAAGACCACAGCATCCCGGTCGTCGGCGTCAATATGTGGTATCACGTCGGCTCGCGCAACGAGAAGCGCGGCAAAACCGGCTTCGCGCACCTTTTCGAGCATTTCTTTTTCAACGGCTCGGAAAATTACCCGCGCGGATTCCGCGAAGCGATGGACGACCTCGGCGCGAACAACCGCAACGGCACGACGAACACCGACCGCACGAATTTTTTTGAAGACGTTCCAACCGGCGCGCTCGAACGAACGCTCTACCTGGAAGCCGACCGAATGGGGTTTTTAGCCAATTACATTTCAAAAGAAATGTTGGAGCGCGAACGCGGCGTCGTCCAGAACGAAAAACGGCAAGGCGAAAATCAACCTTACGGTCGCGTTTTTTCCGAAATCGGAGCGAAAATCTATCCGTTTTCGCATCCGTATTCGTGGTCAACCATCGGCTCGATGGACGATTTAAACGCCGCTTCGCTGGACGACATCAAGGAATGGTATCGCACTTATTACGGACCGAATAACGCCGTCATTTCGCTTGCGGGCGACATCACGCCCGAACGCGCGCTCGAACTGGTGAACAAATATTTCGGCGGCATCGCGCCCGGACCGGCTTTGACGAGAACCGAAACGTGGATTCCGACGCTTGACCGAAACATCCGCGACGAGATGGAAGACCGCGTGCCGCAGGCGAGAATTTACCGCGTTTATCACGCGCCGGCTTGGAAAGATATGTCGCTTCAGCATTTGAGCTTGTTCGGCGACATTCTCGCCGGCTCGAAAAGCTCGCGGCTCGACCGCCGTCTGGTCTACGAAAAGAAGCTCGCAACGGATGTCGGCGCGGGCGTGGGCGACAGCGAACTCGGAAGCACTTTTACAATTTCGGCTTCGGTTAAACCGGACGTAAATCCCGCCGATGTCGAGCGCGAAATCGACCAGGTTATGAATGAACTGCTGGAGAAAGGCGTAACGGCGGAAGAGCTGCGAAGAGTGCAAAACCGCAGTCTCGCCGATTTCTTACGCGGCTCGGAACGGCTCGGCGGCTTCGGCGGGCGCTCCGACATTCTCGCCGAAAGTCAGACTTACGGCGGCTCGCCGGATTTCTATCTCGCGCGCCTCGAAGCGATGGCGACGGCAACGACCGGCGACGTTAAAAACACGGCGAACAAATGGCTGCGCGCCAATCATTACACGATGATTGTCAAACCGTTTCCGAAACTGACCGCCGGACGAAGCGACGTTGACAGAAAAATTTTGCCCGCGCTCGGCAGCGCGTCGGACGTAAAATTTCCCGCCGTTCAGCGCGCGCAGCTTAAAAACGGTTTGAAAGTCATTTTGCTCGAACGTCATTCGACGCCGATTGTTAATGTCGCGCTCGCGGTTGACGCGGGTTCGGCTTCGGATTCGATTGGCAAAGCGGGCGCGGCGTCGCTCGCCGTTGACCTGATGGACGAAGGCACGCGCAGCCGCGACGTTTTTCAGATTTCCGACGAACTCGACCGTTTGGGCGCGAATTTATCGACCGGCGGCTCGCTCGATATGTCGTTCGTCCGCCTGCAATCGACGGCGGCGAATCTGCGCCCGTCGCTCGGCATTATGGCAGACGTGATTTTGAATCCGGCTTTTCCGGCTGACCAGTTCGCCATTCAAAAACAGCGCCGCCTCGCGCAAATCGGACAGGAAAAAGCCGACCCGCGCGGCGCGGCGCAGAGAGTTCTGCCCGCGATTATCTACGGCGCGAATCACGCTTACGGACGACCGGCGTCGGGCGACGAAAAATCGGTCGCAGGCATCTCGCGCGAAGATTTGGTGAAATGGCACGGCGATTGGTTCAAGCCCGGAAGCTCGACCGTCGTCGTTACCGGCGACATCACGATGGACAAACTGCTTCCCGTTCTCGAAGAAAACCTGGGCGTCTGGAAATCCGGCACATCACCGCAGAAAAACCTTCTGACCGTCGCCAAAACTGCGGGCAAAAAGATTTATCTGATAGATAAACCGAACGCGCCGCAGTCGATTATCGTCGCCGCGCATTTGACCGAAGCGAGCGGGCAGGCGGAAGATTTAGCGCTCGAACCGGTGATGACGAACTTCGGCGGCATTGCGACTTCCCGGTTAAACCGCAATCTGCGGCTCGACAAACATTGGAGTTACGGCACGCAAGGGCTGGTTACGAGCGCGCGCGGGCAGCGCGTTTTCCAAATCGTCGCGCCCGTTCAGACCGACAAAACGAAAGAATCAATCCAGGAAATCATCAGGGAAATCGGAGATGTTGCCGGAACTCGTCCCGTCGCGGGCGAAGAATTTACGAGCATTATGCGAAATATAACGGCGCGCCTCGCGGGCAGATTTGAAACTATTTCGGCGCTCGAAGCGGCGGCAATCAGTCAGGTTAATTTCAATCTGCCGGACGATTACTGGTCGAATTATTCAGCCAATCTGCGCGCTCTGACCGAGCCGCAGCTCGCCGCTGCCGCCAGGAAATTCGTGCGTCCCGGCGAGGTCGTCTGGATTGTCGTCGGCGATTTGAGCAAAATCGAAAAAGGCGTCCGCGAGCTGAATTTAGGCGAAGTAATTAAACTGAACGCCGACGGCGAAGTGATAAATCAATAACTTGAAATCGCTTGTGCAGACGATAATTACAAGGCGGGATTTTGATTTCCCCGAAAAGTTTTACTTTGTTCGAGGAGTCGCCGGAAAGATTTAACTTGAGTTGAAAATCTAAAAGAGAATCGGAAAGTATGTCTTCCGATTCTCTTTTAGATTTTGCCTTCAATCATTTTTTGAAAGCTGACAAACAAACTCGCCCGCGCGCTTTTTAACGCTTCGGCGCGATTTTCCAAAGCTCGCCGTTTGAATTGTCCGTAACCACATAGAGAGCGCCGTCAAAACCTTGACGCACGTCGCGGATGCGCTGTCCGCGGTCGGTGAGCAGATGTTCTTCGCCGACCACGCGGTTGTCTTTGATGACAAGACGCACGAGCCGCTGTCCGCGCAGCGCGCCGACGAACAGACTGCCGCGCCACGCCGGAAAAGCGTCGCCCGTGTAAAACTGCGCGCCCGACGGAGCGATAACCGGGTCCCAGTAATAAACCGGCTGCTCGTAACCTTCTTTCTGCGTGATGTTGCCGGGAATAGGCTCGCCCGAATATTCTTCGCCGTAAGAGATGACCGCCCAACCGTAATTTTTACCTTTTTCAATTAGATTTAATTCGTCGCCGCCCTGCGGTCCCATTTCGACCGTCCACAGCCGACCGTTTTCGTCGAACGCCGACGCCTGCACGTTGCGGTGTCCGAGCGTCCAGATTTCCGGCATCGCGCCCGTCTGTTTGGCAAACGGATTGTCGTCCGGCACCGAGCCGTCCGGGTTGATGCGGATAATTTTGCCGAGATGACTGTTTAATTGCTGCGCCTGCGGGCGCGTCGTCGTCTTATCAAATCGCTCGCCGAGCGTGATGTAAAGTTTGCCGTCCGTCCCGAAAGCGAGCCGCGAGCCGAAATGCAAGCCGTTATCATAAGTCGGCATCGCGCGGAAAATGACGCGCACCTGTTCGAGATTTTTGCGGTCTTCTGAAAGAACGCCGCGCGCGACGCTCGTGCCGCTGCCGCCCGTCCGCTGTTCGGAAAAGCTCCAGAAAATCGTGCGGTCTTTTTGAAATGTCGGACTGAGCGCCACGTCGAGCAGTCCGCCCTGTCCGCGCGCCGTAATCGGCGGCAAACCGCCTTGTCCGCTGACGGGCGAAACGCCGCCCGCACCGATTGGAAGCAATCCGCCAATCGGCTGCCCGACTTCGCCTTTCGCCGAGACGATGCGCATATTTCCGGTTTTTTCGGTAACAAGAAAATCGCCGTTCGGTAAAGGCTCGACCGCCCACGGCTTGTCCAAGCCTTTCGCCAGAACCGTAACTTCAAAAGCCACGCCGGATTTGACCGCACACGCGCGCGTCTGCCCGGCAAAAGCCGGTTTCTGGTCGGGCGCGTTCGCCGTTCGGGTTTCGAGCGGCGCGCACGGCGACGAAATCGAAGCGGATGTTTTCGCCGCATCCGATTTATTTTGCGCGCAAGCCGCGCTGACAGTCGTCAATACCACAGCCAGAAAAAAAGCAATTTGATTTTTCTTCATAGATTTTCGCGTCCTTAAAACAGTTCTTGAAATTCATATTATAACTTCGCCCGCCCGCGTCTCCCAATCAATATCCGATTAATTGGAATTTTGCGCGGACGGCTTGGGAAGATTTTTGAACTTCATCGATATATTCTCAGTCTCGACTATCTCCCACGTTCGCAGCGCCCAGCCGGTTTCGAGCTTCCACTTCGTGCGAATTTGTCCGGCGAGATAACGCTGCTCGCGCGCGCCCGGAGTCGATTTGGTTTTGATGTCCAGAACTATCGTCGCGCGCTCGCCTTCCGTCTGTTTATCGACAACGGTTATCTCTTTCGGCTCTTCTTCGTAGAAGCTCCAGGTTATCGGCTCGGCGGCTCCGTTCTCTTCCGGCACTTGCCTGACGCGCGCCCGATTAATCCGTTCGCGGATTATCTCTTCGGTAATCTCCGGCAAGTCATTTGTCGCCGAAGCAGACGGACTTTGGCTGTCGTCGCTCGTCTGCGGAGAAGACGGCGCGCAGCCGGACGAACAGAACAGCAAGGTTAATCCTAAAAACGATGCGAGTGAAAATGTTGCGCTTCTCGTATTCAGAACGTGCCGAATCGATTTCGTTGTCAGCGGTGATAATTCACCAATCCGCATATATTTTCGGTTAATCGCCCGCATAGCTAATCTCCATACGGCGGATGTGCCGGCTGGCGAGAAACAGCACGACGCCCGTAAATAAAAGAAGACTCGGCACGGAAATCCACCAGGGCGTCGGCTCGACAAGAACGGCGAACGGACCTTCGGACATCTGCACCGGAGCGAGCGATTGCAGATAGTGAATTACGCTCAACTTCTTCAATAGCGGCGGCAGCAGAAAGTTGATAAATTCCCAGCCGTAAAGCAGCAGAGCCGGAACGATTGGGTTGCGGAAAAACAGTCCGACGATTAGAAACACCGCGCCGTAGCCGACACACGCGAGCATCGTGATTCCCAGGTAAGCGAGCATTTGACTTGCGCCTGCGCCGTCAAAGAAATATCGCGCCGATTCTGACGGAAAACGCCAGAAGTAAAGTATCGCCATCGAACCGACGGTCGTGATGCTGAACAGCGCGACGGTCGCGATAAGTCCCGACAGGTATTTGCCGATGACAAGAACTTCGCGCCGGACGGGCGCAAGAAAATAGTAGTGCAGGCTTCGGTCAACCACTTCGCCGCGAAACAGATTCATAAACACCCACGCGCAGCCGAAAAAGACGAGTGTGCGCAGAATCAAACCGCCGTAGACGACCGAATAAACCTTGCTTAATTCGCTGAAATTCTCAAGTTCGTCCGACGGCGGCGGAAAGAGCGCGAGCGCGGCGAGCAAAACGAGCGGCAGAAGAGCGATTAAGTAGAGCAGAAACGAGCGGCGGCTCAAAAAGTTTTTTTTAATTTCGAGACTCATTACCGCCAGCGTCTGCCGCGTCCACAGCGACCACGAAGACGCTCTCGCCGCATTTACATTCACCGGCTTTACATTTGCAGAATTGATATTTGCGGCGGGCTGTTCTTTAATCTCAGTGGTTGAATTCATCAACTTTGCCCTCCGTCGGATGTGATTAAGTATTGATAGACGGCGTTCAAATCGTCGTCAACGGGCGCAACCGATTCGATTTGCAGATTCTGCTCGGTGATTATTTGATTAAGCAGCAGATAGAAATCATCCGGTCGGCGCGTTTTAACAAACAAGCCGTTCCGGTCGTCGTGGATGCGCGCTTCGACGGTGTGTTCGTGTTCAAACAAACGCGCGGCTAAGATTTGCGGGCGGTCGCAGCGAATCAGAATCTGAATCGGATGTTCTTCGATTTCGTCGCGCACGCCGTGAACCGCGCCTTCGGCGACTACGTAACCGTTGTGCAGAAGCACGACGCTGTCAGACATCATATCGACTTCGTGCAGAATGTGGCTTGAGATTATCAGATACATTCCCGCGTCCGCCAGTTCGCGGAACAGGCGAATTATCTCGGCGCGCGCCATCGGGTCGAGTCCGTTCAAAGGTTCGTCCAGCACGAGAACCGAAGGATTGTGCGCGATAGACTGCGCGAGCCGGACGCGCTGCCGCATTCCCTTGCTGAACGACGAAATTTTACGGTCTGCCGCTTCCAACATCGACACGCGTTCTAGTGCGTGGTTGGTCATCTCACGCACAATTTGTTTCGTGTAGCCGTGAACGCGCAGATAGAATTCGATAAACTCGCGGGCGGTCGCGCCGCGCGGAAACGAATCGAACTGCGAACAGTAACCGAGCTTTTGAAAAATCGCCTCGGGCGCGTCGGGCGATGTGCCGAGAACACCGATGCGCCCCTGCGTCGGCTTGAGCAGTCCGGTCATCAAATTCATCAGCGTCGTTTTGCCCGAACCATTCGGACCGACGAGACTCGTAATGCCC
>JBBPXZ010000075.1:0-12520 GCA_038200355.1 Pyrinomonadales bacterium
GTTGATAGAAATTATGCAGATTACATTGCAATCGGTTTGTTTATAGTCGCAACATCAACAATTGTGGCAGCAATTTGGATTAAAAAGTCTGACATCTGAATTTTTCCGAACCAAACCGATTGCAGTATCGTAGAAAAACAAACGATGGCAAAGAAAAAATACGATACAAATCCGCTCGACCCCGAATTTCCGCAGAAGGCGCGCGAGGCGGAAACTTTGAATAATCTGAACGCCGAAACGCAGCGGTTTCCCTTTGCCGCGCCGACTGAGGAGCAAACCAGAAAATTTGACGATGCCGCAGATTTCGCTTCTTATTCTTCGCCCTACGACGGTCAAAATGTTCCGTCGAATTTCTCGACGGAACATTTAAACGCCGATGCTGAAGATTCTTCAAATCGAAAAGTTACGGGCATCGGCTTGCCGGAAAATGTTTTAATCGCGCTGCCGTATCTGCCGTTTCAAATCGGTTTGATTGCCGGTTTTATCGAGCTTTTTCTCGTTCCGAAAAGCGAAACGAAAGTTCGTTTTCACGCCGCGCAGGGACTTGCCGTCAACGCGGCGATTTTGGCTGTCGCCGCAATCCTGAAGTTTCTCGGACATATCACCGATTTGGCGGATTTCGGCAATAGGATTTTTTATCCGCTGACGATTGTGATGCTTTTTATCTGGACGATAAAAGCGTGGAAAGGAAAACCCGTGCATATCGAAGCGGTTGACGATTTGACCAACTGGCTCGACGAGAAAATTAAACCGCGCGGCTGATTTTCTCTTCAAATACAAACGAAGAAAAAATCCGACGGAAATTTTGCCGGCTTAAATTTCCTGCAAAAGCGTTCGTCCGTGCCTTAAATAATTTTCCGTATTTGTTTAATGTAGGTTTCGGTCAAACCTAATCTTTCGAGCCAGACCGTTTGCAGGCGCATCAATTCCGGCAGATAAACAACATCCGACAGCGCGTAATGAACCAGTTCATCCGTCCAGACGCCGTTCCACGATTTCGTGAATTTCGAGCGCTGCGATTTGTCCAAATCAACCGCGAAATAACGATAAAGCGTTTCGGCGAGATTTGCCGATTGTCCCGCGCCGCGTGTCAGGATTTTTTCGGCAATCATCGTATCGAAGATGTTTTGCACACGGAAGCCGTAAGCGTTCAGAAATTCCAAATCGAATCTGGCGTTGTGGAAAATTTTGACGATGTTCGGATTTTCTAAAATTTCGGCGAGTGGTCCCAAATCGACGCCTTCGCTCAGCGGAACGAGCGCGTTAAAATCGCCGTCGGAGAATTGAACGCTGAAGATGCGGCTGTTTTTCGCGCTCAAACCGCTCGTTTCCGTATCGCAGCCGACGCGCGCCGCCTTTGAAAGTCTGGCGAAAGCCGATTCGATTTCCCGCGCCGTTCGCGTAACTGTTATATTCACGTCTAAAATTGTAGTTCACTCAACAACGGGCGCGAAATACGTTAAGCTGTAAAAATAATATGTCCGAAAAATTAACCGGAGTCGAAACGAGAATTTTAGGCGCGCTGATTGAAAAACAGCTGACGACGCCCGAATATTATCCGCTGACGCTCAACGCGCTGGTCGCCGCGTGTAATCAGAAAACCAACCGCGAGCCGGTCGTCGCTTTTACGGAAGAAACCGTAACGACAGCGCTCGAACATTTGCGCGAGAAAAATATCGTCTATGTTTTTTACGCCGCCGCGAGCCGCGTGGCGAAATACAAACACATCGTGCCGGAAGTTTATGAAATTAACGAACCTGAGACGGCGATTTTGTGCGTTCTGATGCTGCGCGGCGCGCAGACTGTCGGAGAATTGCGCGAGCGGACAAGTCGTTTATATGAATTTTCCGGTCTCGGCGAAGTCAGCGAAACGCTCGACAATCTGACGCGGCGCGAAGAACCGCTTATCACAAGACTCGAACGTCAGCCCGGACAAAAGGAAATTCGCTTCACGCATCTTTTGTCCGGCGAAGTTCCGGCGCAAAACGCGAATGTCTCAACCGCGAATCTGATTTCAAATGACCAAACGCAGCGAATTGAAAAACTCGAAATCGAACTCGAAACGATGCGCGGCGAGTTAAATGATTTTCGGCAAACGTTTGAGGAATTCCGAAAGCAGTTTGAGTAAAGAAACGTTTGCCCGCGAAACATTTTTGAATCGATTAAGAAGCCAAACGGTCAAAACTTTCGCCGCGCAAACGGAAATCTAAATTTTCATCATCCGTTTCAGCGCCGAGATTTTTATAAAAATCAATTGCCGGCGCGTTCCATTTGAGCGCCTGCCAATCCATTCTGGCGAAACCTCGCGCTTTAGCATATTTAGCGACTTCCGCCAGCATTGCAAAACCCAAACCCCGCCCGCGCGAATCCGGCGTAATGTATAAATCTTCGAGAAAAATGGAACGCTCGCCGCGAAAACTTTTGAAGACGGGGAAAAATATCGCATAGCCGACATAAACATTTCCCGACAGCGCGACCAGCGATTGAACAAGACTTCCCTTTCCGAAAATCGCCTGCCGCAAATCGTCTTCCGTTACCTCGCACCAGTCGGAAAGTTTTTCAAACGCGGCAAATTCCCTGATAAGAACGGCAAGCGCCGGAACGTCTTCAATGTTCGCGGCGCGGATTAACGATTGTTCGGTCATAACTCGCAGGGCGACGGAAAAGTCCCGCGCCCGAAATGTTTCGGTAAATTCAATGTTGACTGCAGCAAAACGCGGGCGAGGACAAGCCGTCGCCCCTACATATCTTTTGTTGGAAATTATCAATTCCAGGCGATTCGGCTTTTTAACCTCAAAATCGATTTTTCTTTTCCCAGAATTTCAAACACCGCGAGCATCGACGGTCCGACGGCTAAACCCGTTAAAAGCGCGCGCGCGCCGTTCATAATGACGCCGAGTTTCGCGCCTTTTTCTTCAGCGAAATTTTTGACGACGGCTTCGAGATTGTCGTGCGTGAAATCTTCGATTGTTTCCAGTCTGTCCGCCAATTCGGGGAGCCACGTCTGCAAATCGGGGAACTTTTTTAAATTTTTATCAATCGCTTTCGGGTCGAAATCGAAATCTTCGCTGAAATAGGCGCGTCCCTGATTTGAAAAATCTTTCAAGGTGAAAAATCTTTCGCGGATTAAATCGATTGTGCGCTCGAAATGCGCTCGGTCTTCGTCCTCGTATTCGTCGCGCCAGAGTTTGGCTGATTTTAATTCGGCTTTGACGAACGGCAGAAGCTCGACAAGCGGCATCTGGCGGACGTATTCGGCGTTCATCCAGATTGCTTTGTCGTCCGTCCAGTGTTTCGGGTTGTTTTGGTCGAAGTTGAAAACCGCATTGTTTTTATGAATATGTTCGAGCGAGAATTTTTCTACAAGCTCGTCGAGCGTGTAAATTTCCCGCTCCTCGCCCGCCGACCAGCCGAGAAGCGCGAGAAAGTTGCGAAACGCGGCGGCTAAGAATCCGCTGTCGCGGTAAGTCGTCATCGAAACGATTTCGCCGTGAATTCTTTTACTCAATTTTTTCCCGCCCGGCGCTAAAATCAGCGGCAGATGCGCGAATCGCGGCGCGGTTTCGCCTAACGCTTCGTAAATCAAAACTTGTTTGTGCGTGTTGGTTAAATGGTCCTGACCGCGAATAACGTCGGTTATTTCCATTTCGATGTCGTCGCAAACGACCGCCAGATTGTAAAGCGGATGACCGTCCGAACGCAGCAGAACAAGGTCTTCTGTTTCTTTATAATCACGTTCCTGCGTGCCGTACACCGCGTCTTCAAAAACCGTTTTTCCGGTTTCGGGAACTTTCAGGCGAATCGCAAACGGCTCGCCCGCGCCGGCTTTGGCGTCGGATTCTTCTTTCGGCAAATCGCGGAACGGATTATCGCGCATATTTTTTTCGCCTTGATTTTGGCGAGCGCGGTCGGCAATGCTTTGTTTGATATTGCCGTCGGCGCGCGTTTCTTTCGGCGTAAAATCACGATACGCTTTGCCTTCCGCGAGAAGTTTCAAGGCAATCGCACGATGCTTCGGCGCGTTATTCGACTGGAAAACGATTTCTTCGTCGGGCGCGAAACCAAGCCACTTTAAGCCTTCGAGAATCGAGCGCGTCGATTCGTCCGTCGAGCGCGCCGCGTCGGTGTCTTCAATTCTTAAAAGGAATTTTCCGCCCGTGTGTCCGGCGTAAAGATAATTAAAAAGCGCGGTGCGCGCCGAACCGATATGCAGATAGCCGGTCGGACTCGGCGCAAATCTTACTCTGGTTGTCATAAAAAACAGTTTCCCGCAAAGGCGCAGAGAGCGCAAAGGAAGAATCGAATTAATTTTTTTAGTCCGAGCCGCGAAAATAAAAAAAGCTATCAAACCGTAAAAGTTGATAGCCGATGCGACAAATCTAAAATCCAAAACCTGAAATCTAAAATAAAAATGGCGGAGACGACAGGATTCGAACCTGTGGTAGTCTTTTGGACTACAACGATTTAGCAAACCGCCGCTTTCAGCCGCTCAGCCACGTCTCCGCATTTGTTTTACGCCCGAAATATTAGAAAAGCGTAAAAACTTATTCTAGCCGAGAGACAAACTTTGTCAAGTTCGTCGCATCAAATCCGGCACAAGGTTTCCGGTTTCGAGCTTGACACATTTGCAAAAGGGAAAGAAAATGTCAGACGTGTAAGAAAAATCTTTATTCTCTGTCGTATCAGAAGTTTTAATACTTTCTAAAACAATTTTTCCTTCAAAACTTGTATTTAGAAAGGCTGCTGTTTCCGAATGTATTCTTTTATTTCTTTAAGAAAAAACGTTTTTAAGTCGGTTTTAATCGCGCTTTCCGCTTTTTTCGTGTCTCCGGTTTTTGCCGGCGGCGCGCCCGCTGAAACTGTCGTTAAACAAAACAGTGTTCCCGGCATAATCAAAGGAATCGTGCGCGACGAAGCAGGCAATCCGATTGCCGACGCGACCGTCGCGATATTCCGCGTCGGCACGTCGAAACTTTTGAAGCAGGTGATGTCGGCGTCGGACGGAAGTTTTCTCGCGAAAATCCTGCCTGGAACTTATACGATTTTAGCTGTCGCGCAGGGGTTTAATCCGGTTACGCTTTCGGAAGTCGAAGTCAATCGCTCGACCGAGCTTGTCTATGGATTCAGGCTGGAGCGTTCGGGAAACGGAAACACTCTGCCGGAAAAAAGAATCGACAGAAACAGTTCAAAATGGCGAATCCGCGCCGCTCAGTCGCGCCGCTCGATTTATCAGAACCGCGAGGGAAGCGCGCCGGTTGACGAAAATGAAACCGTCGCGGCAATTGCCGGAAATGCGGTTGAGCAAAACATCGAAGTCGCCGGGACGGAAGAAAAAACCAGCCGCGCCGGACAATCGTTTGTCGAAACATATTTCGCAGATTCGAGCGAAGGAAATTACACGGGCATTAACTTCGCTCGTCTTCAATCTTTAAGCGAGAACGCGGAAATCGTTTTTGCCGGACAGCTCGGAACGAATCAATTCGCGCCGCAGAGATTTGAAGCGAATCTGAAATTTCGCCCGAACGACAAACATCAGATTCGCCTGAACGCGAGCGCCGGAAAGCTCGGCACAATAAAAGCCGGAAAAGCGGGCAATGTGCGGGAAACGCTCGGACAAGTTTCGTTTCAAGCTCTCGACGAATGGAAAGTCCGCAATGACGTGATTTTGGTTTTCGGTTTCGATTACTCGAAATTCGTCGGCGCGGGCAGCGATTTTTCCATTACGCCGCGGCTCGGTTTCCAATACGACATAAATTCCAAAACGCGTTTTCGTTCCGCCTTCGCCCGCGCGCCGCAGGAAAAAAGCTGGCAGCAGGCGATTGAAATGGAAGACGCGCAGATTCTTTTCCGCGAGCCTGTCGCCGTCGAAGACCTAACGATTAAAGACGGCAAAGCGCGGATGAATCGCAGCAGTCGTCTCGAATTCGGCATCGAACGCGTTCTCGACAATCGTTCAAACATCGAAGCCGATATATTTTTCGACACGACCGGCGAGCGCGGCGTCGGGCTGAGCGGTTTCGCGTTTGATTCTTCGGGCAGTGAGAATTTCGGTGATTTTACAGCTAACCAGCAAGGCGGCGCTCGCGGCGTTCGCATAATCTATACGCGCCGGTTAAACGGCATATTTTCGACTTCCGCCGGTTACGCGCTCGGAAACGGACAAAAACTTTCGAGCGAGGCTGTTTCAAATCCTTCAAAGATTTTTGAAAACGCTTTTTTTCAAACATTCGCCGGACAGTTCAACGTCGATTTGAAAACCGGAACACAGGTTAAAACGATTTTCAGACTTTCGCCGCAGGCAGCCGTTTTTGCCATCGACCCGTTCGCCGGAACAATGGCGGTTTATGACCCGAGCTTAAGCGTTATGGTAACTCAATCACTGCCGAACTGGGGCTTGCCGATTCACGCGTCGGCAATTGTCGATGCGCGCAACCTGTTGGATTTTCAGACGAATATCAATAATGAAGAAGGAAGTGTGCGCCTTAATTCTCAGCAAAGAACTTTGCGCGGCGGCATTCGCGTCAGATTTTAGCTTTGCCTTTTCAACTTTGTTATTTTCGGCGAACTCGTTTAACTGCAAAACGAGTTTTTGTTTTTTATAACCGTAAAAGTTCAGTTCTTCGCCGCACCGACGATTTTTGCCGTGGTTACGATTTGTCCGACGTGTCTCTGCGTGTGTTCGGCAATGTGAAAAAGCAGTCCGAAAACATTTGTCGGCAATTTCCGGCGTCCGACTTCCCGCTTTTCAAATAAACTTCCAACCGGCGTCGAACTGATTTCTTTGACAGCCTTTTCAATTTCCTCAACCGCTTTTCCGGCAAGTTCGACCGCGCTTTTTGAATTATCAATCTTATCTTCGGCGGCGAGCGCGGCAAATTGTTCGTCCGACAGCGTTTCGCCGCGGGCGTAAGTCAAAAGACGCCCGCAGCTTCCCGCGACGTGCAGAAGATGAAAGCCGACCGGAGGCGCGCCGTTCGGCTTTGTCCAAAGCTCGACATCATTTAAATTTTCGGTCGCCCGCCCGATGTCGCGCGCCGCCTGAACGAGCGCGTGCGCCGCGGGCATCAGCAACGGCGGCACGTCATCAAGCATACCGGAGAGCCACGCTTCCTGTTCCATAAAATTTCTCCTTTATCAACCGTTTTTCAGCTGGTTAATCTCTTGTAAATATTCGGCATTCTCTCCGGCAAGCTCAGAACATCGTCGATAATCGTGTAGCCGACATCGCCGTATAAATCCTTTAATTCAAATTCGGAATCTTTGTCAACCGTGATGCAGAACGGCGTAATTCCCTGCGTTTTAGCTTCGGTCAGGGCTTCGCGCACGTCTTCGCGGGCGTAGCGGGCATCGCCGTAATCGTGGTCGTATGGTCTGCCGTCGGTTAGGATTATCAGCAATTTCGTGCGCGCTTCCTGACGCAGAAGTTTTGCCGAAGCGTGGCGAATCGCCGCGCCTAATCGCGTGTTGTTTTGAAACGTGATGCCGCCGATGCGTTTTTCGATTTCGTCGGAATATTTTTCGTTAAAATCTTTGACGACGTAGAATTTGACGTTTCTCCTGCCTTCGCTCGTAAAACCGTAAATCGAATAAACATCGCCGACCGCTTCGAGCGCTTCACTCATCAGAACCAAACCTTCCTTTTCGATTTCGATAATGCGTCTGCCCGGATGCGTATACGGCTGAAGCGGGTTGCGCGTGATAGTCCGCGCCGTCGATGAAGACTGGTCGAGCAGCAGAGAAACGGCAACGTCGCGCTGTCGTCTCAAGCGTTTCGTGTAAATTCTTTCCGACTGCCGACCGTCGGCTTTGCGGTCGATAACGTAATCGACGAGCGCGTTTAAATCGTAATCTTCGCCGTCCAGTTCACGGTTGATTTTCGTCAGGTTTTCCGGCTTCATCAATTGAAACTGATGTCGAACCGAAGAAATAACGCCGCGGTAGCGCGAGCGGACAAGCTCGACAAACGAGCGGTCGCCCTGCCGAACTTTTTTCTCGATGACGCGACACCAACCGGTTCGGAAATCGGATAAATCCTTGTCCCATTCGTCGTATGAAAAAGCTACGTCGCCCGCTTCTAAAGCCTGTTCAGGAAAATCGCTGTGCGCCCACGCTTCCGCGCCCTGCAAATCTTCCGGCTCGCCTTCGTCGTCCTGACTGTTCCAGGCGTTAAATAAATCGCGCGCATCCTGCGCCTTTTTCGGTTTTTCCTCGCGCCGCACCTGATTTTCGGTTACGGCTTCGCCCAAATTTTTATCTTCCGTCGCGTATTCGCCTTTTTCCTGATTTTCTTCCGATTCCTGCGGCTGTGACTGTTCGGGCGTGATGGTTTGAAAGAGCGCATAAACGCGGCTCGTCGCCGCAAGCGCGTCGGCGACGGTCGCGGTTTTATCCGATAAATACGACTCGACCACCGTTTCGATTTCCGAAACTACCTGCCCGTAAAATTTGCGCGAATCGTCGGACGCGCCGCCGCACAAAGTTATCTGAAACAGCAGTTCAAACGGAACCTGATTGACTGGCAAATCGAAAATAAACGGACGTTTTTCTTTAAGCAGCGTCCGCATTAAATCCAAATCTTTGCGCAAGCCGCGATAAGTTCGCCTCAAAGCGGCGTCGATGCGCGCGTTTTCCATTGTGCCGAAAATCTTTTTCGCCAGATTCGGTTCGGGGAACGCCTGCAAAACCGCTTTGTAATCGGAATCTTTCGGCAGTTTCTTTCTCGATTTTTTAATCGCTTTCGCCGTTTCTTCTTCTGACAAAGCACGTTCGCCCTTTTGCACGTCTTCGATGTAACCGGCGAGCGAAAAGGCGTCCGTTTGTTCGGCAGTCGCTTCGTAAATCGCCGTAAGTTCTGTAAATGCGGCTCTTAGACCATCGGTGTCGCGCTCGAAAGTTCCGAATTCGATTTGCCCGGCGGCGTGCGCGGCGAGAACTTTGTAAAGCCGAAAATCCGTTTCATCGTCGTCGAATTCGGCGACGCTTGACGGCAGATAAATCGTTTTTCCGTCGCCGATGCGCGATTGCTGCGGCATCGACGTTAAAGGCGCGATTTCAATGGCTTTGCCCGTTAAACCTTCGATGTAAATGCGCAGAACGGTTTGCACCGATTCGAGCGGCAAACCCGCCTGTGATTCCTGAAGAAGCGCGTTGCTGCCGCGCGTTTCGAGCGCGAAATAACTGCGCCGCGCCTTAGCGCTCGAATTTTTATTTTTCTCCAAACCCGTTTCAATCCATTCTTCAAACTGCGGAATCGAAACTTTTCTCAAAGCCACAGCACTCGAACGCAGTGCCGCGAGCGCGGATTCGGCGTCGGTTTCGGCGATTCGGTCAATCAGCTGTAAAACCTTTTGCGCAATCGCGGCGACTTCGTGCCTGTTTCGTAGAGTTAAAATATTAGTTAAAAACTTCGGACTTGAACGAATAAACGAAATTAAAACGGCGTTTCCGTTCCTGGCGACTTTCAGCAGAATCTGCCGCCAGTCTTCAAAAACTTCTTCGATTTTACGAAGAACCTCGCCGCCCGCGCTCGTGAAATGAAGCGTTACGCTGCCGCCGAATTCGAGAAACTCGTCGGATTTTTGCATTAAAATAACGGCTTGCGCGGCGGAAAGTTTATCGAGCGCGGCGGGCAGAATCTGCCACAAATCCGCCGTCATCCCGCCGGTTCGGCTAGCGAAATGCGCGGCGAGAGCGATGACAGCTTTTGAAACTTCGCGCTTTTCTTCGCCGAAAGCTTCGAGCGTTTCGGCGATTTTCGGCGTTTTCTGTAAAAAATCCGCGCTGTGTTTGGCTGAACGATTGGCGATTTCGGCGGCGAGCGCGAGAATCTCGACAAAAAGTTCGTCGTCATCAATCTCTTTCGCTAAATTCGGCACGAGCCGGAAAGTTTCGAGTGCAATCGAACTCGATAAAACAAGCTGGCGCGTGCAGATTTGAAACGTCAGCGAACGCGCTTTTTCGGGAACTTTTTTGAAATTCGCAACGCCCTCGGAAAAGAAACCGATGCCCGAATCGGCGTTTGCCATTGCAATTCTTCTGCCCATTTCACCCCACGCGCGTAAATCGTCGGCGCTTAAAGTCTTTGCCGCCTTCGGCACGGCTTCGACGAATTCGCGGCTCACGCGCAGGGACACGCCCGCGAGCGCGGCGCTGGTTTCGAGCGCGACTATTTTTTTGTCGCCCGGAAGTTTGCCGAGTCTGCGGGCTAAACCGGTCAGAGTTTGCTTTTTGGAATTTAGTAAATCGTTTTCCGCCATAGCTCAAGTTTATGAAATAGGCGGAAAAAGTGGAAATCGAAGAAATGAAAAAGACTTTGTTTTAACCGGGCGGAAAATAAAAAGGAGCTGATAAATTTTATATCAGCTCTTTTTTATTTTTGATTTGCAAAAATTTAATTTAACAAGGCTTTCGCCGCGTTAAGGCGTCCGCCGCTTTCGACTTTACCGTTTGCCGAATCGATTTTATCAGCCGATTTCAAAATTCGCTCGCGCAGTTTCGCAACCGACAAGTTCGGTTCAATCGATAAAATCAAAGCCGCCGTTCCCGCGACATACGGCGTTGCCATCGACGTTCCTGATGCTTCGCGGTATTCTTCGCCCAGCCACGTGCTTAAAATATCTCTGCCCGGCGCGGCGATGTGAACGGTTTTGACGCCGAAGTTCGAGAAGGAAGACAAGGTATCCGTGCGGTCAAGCGACGCGACGCTGATAACGTTCGGCAAATTGTAATTTGACGGATAATGCGGATTTTTATCGTTGCTCGTGCCGTTGTTTCCGGCGGCGGCGACAAATAAAATTCCGTCTTCGCCCGCGGCGCGAATCGTGTCTTCGAGCGCTTTCGACTTCGAGGTCGAACCCCAGCTGGCGTTGATAACGCGGACGTTGACGCCATTGCGCTTGCGGTCAATCGCATAATTTATCGCTTCGATGGCGTCTTTGGTCGTGCCGAATCCGCCGCGTCCCAGAAATTTGAGCGGCATAATCTGGACGTTCCAGTTGATTCCGGCGATGCCTTCGCCGTTATTGCCTTCCGCGCCGATAATTCCCGAACAATGCGTTCCGTGTCCGTTGTCGTCCATCGGGTCGCTCTGGTTGTCGGCGGCGTTAAAACCGCGCAAGTCGTTGACGCTTCCGAGTTCGCCGTCTTTATAAGCCGGAACGTCGTCGGGGCGCATCCACATATTTCCGATTAAATCCGGGTGCGTGTAATCGACTCCGCTGTCCAAGACGGCGACGACGACATCGCCGCTTCCCTGCGTCGTCGCCCACGCTTTGAGCGCGTCGAGATGCGCATCGATTTTTCCGCCGTTTTGTCCGGCGTTGTTGAGCGCCCATTGTTCGCCGAACAGCGGGTCGTCCGGCAAACTCGACGCGTTCGCGTCCGCTTGCGAAACGGGGCGAAAAACCTCGGTCGGTTCAAGTTCGATACGGTTGACTGCTTCGGCATAAACAACCAGATTACTCATCGCCGCATACTGCGCGGCAACCGCTTCGGCGTCGGCATCGTCAAGGTCGTCGATTGACGTTAAGCCTTTGACCGCTTCGATGCGGTCTTCAACGCGGTCATTATTTTTTCTCGTTATTTTGTTGATTTCCGCCAAAGTTACTTCCGGGCGAAACTTTACGAAAACTTCCGGCTCGCCGGCTTCAGCCGAACGCTTTACAGTCAGCAGCTTCGGCGCGGATTTCACGTCCGAAACGGTTTTTGCAGACCGCAGCTTTGATTCCCAATTTCTAAATTGTCCCAAAATCCCCGCAAAAGTAATGACGATGGCGGCGATTGTGATATGAATCCAAATATTCTGACGATTCATTATTTTTTACTCCTGGAACGTAATAACAAGACAGAAAAGTATAGTTCTTCCGCCTTATTTCACGATTCGATTATGTGATTTGTTCCGTTAAAACCGCACAGACGCAGTTGATATTTATCGGCGCGGTATTCGTAGTTTTTACCGCGCGCGCTTAAATTTATCGTCCAGCCGCTGGAAATCATCTGCGCCGACATTTCGTCCGCGACCGGCGCGCCGAGCGACATATCGGGGAAATCCTTCGCGCCGACCGAAACGGTCTCAATATCGTTTTCACCGACGCCGAGCCGTTTTGCCAAATCCGTTTTCGCGCCTTTGACAGCACTTTCCTGATTAAAACCCATTTTTAATTTATTCGCTTTTTTCGTTTGATTTGTATTTTTAATACTGCGCTCCTTTTACAAATTAGTCAAAGAAATATTTTTCCGGCAAGCGCTTTGATGACAAAAACATTGTCAGTTCGCCAGCATCTTTTGAGTTTTTTATTTTTTCTAATTTTTCCTGTTAAAGTAAAGCCGTCGCAGCTCAATTAAAGCGGGTATCAGAAACACCGCGCAGACAGTGCCTAAGGTCGCGCCGGTTAAAAAACGCGTCAGGTGCGTGTTTGCCCAAAACCCGAAATAGCCGAGCGACCAATCGACCGCCATCGGAATCATCGCCGCAAAAAGCCAGACGCGGCGCGGCGGTTCGACATCTTCAACGGAGCAAAAA